>NZ_JBIVXY010000007.1:0-363835 GCF_044769485.1 Kitasatospora sp. NPDC090308
CCATCGCCGGACTGGTCTCCGACCGCACCGCCACCGCCTGAACAAGGCCCCAGATCAGGCCAGCACATCTCCGCCGCAATCACGCACCAACTCGTTAGTCGCCGCCGCTGTTCCCTCCGTCGCCGGTGTTTCCCTTGATGCCGCCCATGCCTCGCAGAGCCTTCCGAGAACGCTTCTTCTCGTTCTCACGCACCATCTCACCCACGGCCCGAGTCACTGACGCCGCGCCCTGCACCCAGCGCGGCCCACCCCGGTCGGCCCAGACCACGCAAGCAACACCCACAACGGTGAGCACCAGCACGGCAACCAGCAGTGCAGTGAACATGGCATCTCTCGTCTCTCCAGAAGCGTGCACCACGCCGGGCAAGGCGATCATGACAGGCCCCGGAGCCGTCCAGGAAGAGCGAGAGTCCAAGCGAACGGACACAGGCCGGGGCCAACTTTCACCGTTCCCCGGTGGGGCCGCTTGCAGCCGTCACCCCTGGGCCAGAAAACACCGTCCTAGACAGGTGGGCGTGCGGGGGGGGGTGGAGCTTGGCGGCCCGGCAGCGGAGCTGGTGCGGGGTTGGGCCTACGGCAGGCCCGGGACGGCAGGCGGGGCCGGGACGGTGGCCCACGGCCCCCAGGCCGGGGTACGGCGGGCACAGCCGGGACCGGTCGGGACCGGGCGGCACCGGGCCAGGTGGTGGCGCGGCACCGGTGCCCGGGACGGTGGGAGCCGGAAGGGAGGCCTGCGGCCCCCTGGCGGCGACAGCACACCCCAGTGGGCGCCCTCACGGGGGCGCGCCCCGGAACCACCTCCTGGAGCCGGCCCCCCTCCGGGGAGCAGCAGCACACCGGGACCGCGAGGCAGCGGGCAGGACGGGGCGGCGGGCAGTGGCGGGACGGCGGGCGGTGAATCGGGCCGCCCCGAAGAACGCCCGCAAGGGAAACCGGCCAGGGTCGCGGGCGGGAAAGCAGACGTGATTTCGGCACTCGATCCGGAGACAGGTGGGACAGCCTCCGAAAAGCGAACACGACCCGATCGGCAGTGAAACACGACAGGAAATCAGGCGAATTATCGGAGCCGTCCCGGATGACCACTTGGCCGGGAAACCCAGGAATTCGGGACAGCGAAATCCGGGTGGGTTCCGGAAACCACCGGAGCCGGTCCAGCGGGCGGAATGACCGACACCGGAAGGAGTGCTATCCGCCGCTGCCCCGTGCTGCGAAACCCAGGACCACCGGAGAACACCGCAGAACACCGCACGCGGGCGCAGCACCACCCGGCCCGGCGGCAAGTCAACGAAATCCAGGAGCGGCGCGGACAGTGGAATCCGGGACCGGTCCCCAAAACCCCCACAACGCCGCACAGCACGGGGCCGGACAGGAGAAGACCCAGCAGGGCGGAACGCCGGGCAGGACGCCGGGCAGGACGGACGGCGGGACGGGGCGCAGCCGGGTACCACCACCGCCTGGTCCCCCAGCTCTTCCACCGCCTGGTCCTCCACCTCCTGCTCCTGGTTTTCCCGGTCGAGCGGGCGGCCTACGGCCGCGCGGGGGTGCCGGCCAGGCGGCCGCACCGGCGGGTAGCCGGGGCCGGGGCCTGACAGCCCCGCAGCGGGCCGGTACGGGCCGGTACGGGCCGGTGGCGTGCGGCACCGACCCGGGACGGCAGGCGTGCCGTGGCGGCAGGCGGTGGGCGACGGTGGGCGGTGAGCGGCGGTGGTGGCCCCGGGGACGGCGGCCAGGAGCAGCTGCCCGACACCGCACCCGGCACACCGTCAACGCGGCGGCCGCGGCCCGGGCGGGATGGCCGGCGGCCCGCCGGGCCGGGGAGCAGATGTCCTCTGACAGCCGACCTTGACCGATTGCCAAGTGACTTTGACCGCTCGGCCTCGGTGTTCTTCCTGAACCTCTGCCGATTTTCCGGCTCAGGACGCTAACGGAGCGCGTTCGCCAGCGACTGGATCAGGATGCAGGTGAACCCGACGCCCCAGTCGTCACGGTCGTCGCAGCGCAACCCCCGGTCGCTGAAGGCATCCAGCAGGTCCTCCAGCGGGACGACGGTGCCCTCGGCGGCGGGCTCCGCGACGTGCAGCACCTCGATCGCTCCCTCGCGGACGAGCCGGACCAGTGGCGCGAGCTCCAACGCCACGTACGCTCGCAGTTCCTCGCCCTCCAGCCCGGACGGCAGATCGCCGAGGATCCCAAACGGTCCGGTCAACCAGCCGCTCGCTTCCATCGCACACGCCCAGACCCGCTGCTCGTCCTCCGTCAGGTCCACCTGATGGGCGGTGGGCTGGGCCTCCGGAGCATACGCCCGGGACTCCCAGCGGCGGCGCCCCTCATCGGTCGCCCGCAGGGAAAGGGCAGGCAACCCGGACCACTCGTCCCACGGCCACACCCACGTCTGCGGGTCGGCGACCAGTTGCTCCAGTTCCGTGCCCGTCACCTCCGGGCTGTCCTCCTGGACGAACCTGGTATCGAGGGCCCGGCGCACCGTCAACCACCCGCCCGCGACCAACCGGAGCACCGCCTCCGCCAGCTCCGGCACCCGCTGCGGCTGCTCCTCCGGCGAGGCCGCCCAGCGCAGCACGGCCGTGACGTGCCGCTCGCTGCCGCGCGGGGAATGGTCGGCGACAGCACGCCGGACCAGCACCTGCTCGGTGACAGTCAGTCCATCCCAACTCTCCATGGCAGGCGATTCTGGCATACTTACCCGCTCCGACCTGCAGGGTTTTCGCCCGCGGACCCGGATCCGGCAGAACCGCTGCCAGCACGGCATCGCCGTATGCTCGCGCACCAATGTCCGTTGCTTCCTCACCAGTCAAGATCAGGTGGCAGACACCTGCTGATGGTCAAGACCGAATGGCAAACGGTCAAGGTCTCCTGTCAGAGGTGAACCGTTCCGGGTTCGGTAGGGACTCGATCATTTGAGAGGATCGAGTCATGGCACGTCCTTGCCAGTACCCGCTTGAGCTGCGCCGTCGTGCGGTGCGCATGGTCGCCGAGGTGCGGCCCGACTACGACACCGAGTGGGCCGCGATGAAGGCGGTCGCCGAGAAACTCGGCATCGGCACGACCGAGACACTGCGCAAGTGGGTCCGCCAGGACGAGATCGACGCCGGATCCCTGCCCGGGACGACGACGGAGGAGTCGGCCGAACTGAAGCGACTGAAGAAGGAGAACGCCAAGCTGAAGCGGGCCAACGAGATCCTGAAGGCCGCAGCGAGTTTCTTCGCGGCCGATCTCGACCGGCCACACCTGCGCTCGTAGCGTTCATCGACGAGCACCGGGACCGCTTCGGCGGAGTCGAGCCGATCTGCCGTGTTCTGATCGAGCACTCGTGCAAGATCGCCCCGTCCACCTACTACGCCCACCACAAACGCTGGCAGGCGCCCTCGACCCGCACCGTCCGAGACACCGAGCTGAAGATCATGATTCAGGAGGCATACGACGCCAACTACCGTGTCTACGGCGCGAGGAAGATCTGGCGGCACCTGAACCGCCAGGGCCACGCCGTGGCCCGCTGCACCGTCGAGCGTCTCATGCGCGAGCTGGGGATCACCGGCACCGTCCGCGGCAAGAAGGTGATCACCACGGTCCCTGACCCCACTGCGCCACGGGCACCGGACCTGCTTGACCGGGACTTCGTCGCCGCGGCCCCCAACCGGTGCTGGGTCGCCGACTTCACCCATGTCGCCGCGTTCTCGGGCGTCGTCTACGTCGCCTTCGTCGTGGACATCTTCTCCCGCCGGATCGTCGGCTGGTCCGCCTCGACCACGAAACAGACCCGGCTCGTCCTGGACGCCCTGGACATGGGACTGTGGCAACGGGACCGCGACCAACATCCGCCCCTGCCCGGTGAGTTGATCCATCATTCGGACGCCGGCTCGCAATACACGTCCTTCACGCTCGCCGAGCACCTGGACGCCGCCGGCATCGCAGCCTCGATCGGATCCGTCGGCGACGCCTACGACAACGCCCTGATGGAACCCGCCATCGGACTGTACAAGACCGAGGTGATCAAGCCCCAGCGGCCCTGGAAGACCCTCTCCCACGTCGAGCTCGCCACAGCCGAGTGGACCGACTGGTACAACCACCGGCGACTTCACGGTGAGATCGGCCACGTCCCGCCCGTTGAGTACGAGGCCAACTACTACCTGGCGACCACGAAACCCCTGGTCACAGCCACAACCTGAGATCTCTACCGAACCCGGGGCGGTTCAGCCCAGGCGCAGGCGTGGGCGTAGCCGCGCTCCCACGAGCGGGCGTGCTTGTCCCAGACCATGCCGAGCTGGTCGAGTTCGTGGACGCGGACCGGGGAAAGGATGCCGGCGCCGCGCAGGTAGCGCTGGCGGTCCAGCCACGAGATCAGCGCGCCGTCCCGGGCCCTGTCGGCGGGGTCGAGGTGGCGGTACCCGCTGTGGAAGGCGACGGCCGTCTCGAACATGCGCTGCCACTCCGAAGCGCGCGGGTTGAACGCCCGCAGCTTCACCGTCTGCAGGATCCGGGCGGCGTGGCGGCGGGCGTTGATCCGCAGCCACTCCACCGGCGATTCCAGGTCCGGCTGCCCGTCGTCGGCGGCCTCGCCTGACTCCTCACCGGCCTCGGAGGTGGTGAGGTACTGGTCCTTCTCCCCGGCCCGCTTGGTGCGCAGCTCGGTGATCCGGCCGACGACCTGGGCGTCGTGGGCGGCCAAGGCGCGCAGGACGCGCCAGATGGTGCGGAACGAGGACGCCTCGATCTTCTCGTCGGCCTCCGTCTTCACCGCGCCGCTGGCGTCGGTGATCCCGGCCGAACCGGCGGCCTGCATGGAGGCGGCATGGCGAACGGTGGCGGACCCCGACGTCCAGGAGCTCAGTACCCGCACTTCGGCTCTATGGCACGATGCCATCCTCAACTGCGGGTGCGGGGAGCGGAAGTGAAAAATTCGTTTACGGATGAGAAGCGGCGGGCGGGGCTCACATGGGCGGGGGCGGCCGGCTGGCTGGCGCTTGCCATGGTGGGCACACTCCTGTGGAAAGGAACCGGGGCGTTCGCTTGCGGCTCGGTTCCAGGCCTCTTCCTGGGAGTCTTCCTCGAACGCGAACGCGCGCGAGCGGCGCTGTCGGTGGCAGCCGGGGCGGGAGTCATGGCGCTTTTCCTGCTCGCCGCCTTGACGGACCCGCATCGAGCACTCGCCGCCTTGATCCCGGTCCTGGCATTCATAAGCACGATGTTGTACACGCTGCCACTACTGCTCGGAGCGGGCGCGGGAACGCTGCTCAGAGCCCAGGCGGCAAGACGATCAGAACTCGACCAAGGCGGCGCGGTCTCCGCCCAAGTACGCCAGGAGTACCGGCACCCCCTCAGCTGACCCGCCGGCCACCCCGCCCGACCGACCGTTGGGTTCATCCTGACGGGCGGGCGGCGAGCGTCACAGCCGCGTGACCCCGGGACCGGTCACGGCGGAGCGCCTGCCCATGCAGACGCGGCGGTGGCGGGCCGCACAGCCCGCGGCCCGCCACCGGTCGAGGTGGAGAGAGGATTCGCACCCCTGTGTACGGTCTTGCGGGCCGCCGCCTCGTCACTCGGCCACTCCACCGGGCCATCAACCACACCGCAGGCCCACAACCACCCCACCGACAGCACGACACCCGGCCCACACACCGACTTCACCCACCCGGCCCCTCCGGGCAGGAAACCGACCACCCACCAGCAAGAAGAGGCCGACGGCAAGACCCCGTGCACGCGGACGCCGTACGGGACTGAGGAGAGGGGAAACCATGGGCAGCAGGGTCCGGCTCGATCCGTAGGACCCAGCCTGGATCGAGACCTGCCAGTACATCGACGAGGACGCCCACGGGGTGCTGGTGCGCCAGCTCGCCCCCGCCATCCGGCACCCCGGCACCCGGCACCCGGCACCCGGCACCCGGCACCCGATGGTGGGCCGCACCCAGCAGTTGGATCGAGGTCCTCGAAATCGAAGTCGACCCACTACTGGTCGACTACACCCCCGGCACCCGACACACCCCAAGACGGCCAGCAGGCCTGACTCAGACAGCCACCTCCAGGGCGCCTCGAGACGGTACGGAGTCGGGCCAGGGGGCCAGGGTTGCGATGCGGGCGAGGCGGAGGCCGGGGGCATCGGGTCAGAGGTCGCCCAGGAGCCGGACCGCGGTGCTGAGGAAGAACAGCCGGCCCGAGGCGGCGGCGGGCCGGAAGTCGAAGACGCTGGTGAACGGGCCAGTGACCAGCAGCAGACGGCGGCGGTCGCGCACGCGGCGGCGCCACTCACGGGTGGCGGCCACCTCGCCCTCGAACCAGAGCGCCCCGCCGGTGCGGCAAACAACCAGGTGGTGGCCCTCGAGGTCGGCGCACCAGCCGGGGTGCGCATCGGCGCTCCGGCTCAGGGCGCTGTCGCGGTCGGCCCAGCCGTCCGCAGCGAGCACCGGCCGCCCGGGGTCGGAGGGGACGACCAGAACGGGGCTCTGGTCGGGCATCAGCTCGGGCCAGGGCCGCCCGTGCAGGCCGCCGAACATCTCCACGCCGTTCCTCTCCCCCACCCGCCCGGAACACGGTTGACACCAGGCAGTCAACATCACCGGGCAGGAACCCTTCGACGCCGACGAACGAACGGATGGGGAAACCCCGCAAACAGGCGGACCGCCCCGTCGGAGAAGAGGACAGCACAGCGGCACCCGGGCCGCAGACACCATCGCCCCACGAGCCGCCGGTCGAACGGGACCGGACGAGCCGAGCAGGACGAGCAGGCCGGACAGGCAGGCGGGCAGGCGGGCAGGCCGGAGCGGACCACCGGGCCAGTGGACGACCAGGCGCCGACTCCCGACCCGGTCGTCCACCCCCGCCCGCCAGCCCAGGGCGGCCCCCACCGCCACGCGCGGACCACCCATAGCCCCCACCACCCACCACACCGGGCCAGCGGCCGGGTGAACAGGCGGGCGAACCGCCGGGCGGACCGGACGGTGGGCCGCCGGGCCGGTGAACGGACCGGCAGGCGGGCGGGGACGGCGAGGCGGGGCGGGCGGACCGGGCGGCCGGGACGGGACGGCGACCGGGCAGGCGATAGGGGGGCCGGTACCGTGGCGGCACAGTTGGCCGGTGGACAGCACGACCCGCAGCGGCGGCAGCGGCTCGGGCGCAACGGCCGGGCGCCGGGCTCACAAGCAGGTGCCGCTGCCGCTGTAGCAGGGCGAGTACCCGGGCTCCGGGGTCGGGCCGGGCACTGGATGAGTGCGGTCGTAGCTGTGCTGGGACAAGGCAAGCACCACCGCCAAGCCCGCGGCGGCCAGGACTTGGAGTACCGCCGTCCACCGCGCGCGGGCGATGAGCGCGAGAGCCGCGAGGACCAGGGCGGTGACGAGCAGGCGCCATGTCCAGGCGATCTCCCGCAGGAGCGCCGCGTCCTCCACGGCGCTGTCACGCGCCTCCCACACACCCACGCCGTAGATGAAGGTGTTCCAGGCGAAGCCGATCGCCTCGACGACGAACAGCGCGAAGCCGACACACAGGTCCGGCACCAGAGCCGTCCGGCTCGACCACGGCCGCCTGCGCGGGCGAGCAGGCACGTGCGGCGCATCCGTCATGGCAGCACCATGGCAGACACGCCGACGAAGGGCATGAGTACGCGTACTCAGCCACCGCACCGGGCCCGTGGGCCCCGCCGCCGCCGTCTCCCCGGCCAGCGCCGGGTCGTTGTCCCGCGTCCTGGTCCGGAACAGCTCGCGGTAGCCGGCGAACTTCGCCGCCACCCACGCCGAGGACATCGTGGAACGGTCCACCTCCACCATCAACACCGACACCCCGACCTCCGGAGCCTCCAGCACCGCATCCGGACGCACCCTGCGCCGACCACCCAAGGCGACAAGCAGACGGTAGGACTGGTGGCGAAGGTGAAGTCCTCGGGCCGGATGGTGCCGTAGGTGCCTTGGTTGAAGTGCTCGGCGAGGGCCAGGCGGATCACCTCGCGTACCTCGCTCTCATCCTCGGCGCGGACCAGGGCGCCGAGCCGGTCGCTGCTAAGGTTGAGGTGGATGTCCCGGGCCCGGACCGCGTCGGAGCCCTGGCTCTCGAACGTCATCGTCCTGCCCACCCAGGCAGGACGTGGCAGGACGCTACCTGTCACCCGAAACCGCAATCCACCACCGACCGGCATGACAGCCAGGGCGTATCTTTCGGATCGCGCCGGGCAGTCGCCGCAATGTGCAGGACCCTACGTCGCGTCTCGCCCGGCGGCGGCGAGTGCGACGTCGTAGTCGAGGCGGGCCCGGTCGATCGCCTCGACGTGCCGCTCGGCCCAGCCGGCCAGTTCGACCAGGGAGGCGTACAGCTCGCGCGCCATCGGAGTCGCCGTGTACTCGACCTTCGGCGGCACCGTCGGGTAGACGGTCCGGGACAGCAGGCCATCGCGCTCCAGCTTGCGCAGGGTGAGAGTCAGCATCCGGCGGCTAATGCCCCTGACCTGGCGCTCCAACTCGGTGAAGCGGGCCGGGCCCTGGGTGGTCACCAGCAGGATGGCGATGCTCCACTTCCCGCTGACCCTGCCGAGGACGTCGAGCACCGAGCAGGCTGCCTGGGCGGAAGGAGTTTCGCACTCCCTCAATGCGCTGACCTCGATGGTCACACCGGTGTTCCTCTGGGACATGAAAGTGCCTCCTTCCGCATTCGGGGCATGATCGCAGACCATGATCCCGGCAACAAGACGGGTCGTACGAACGCGGAGCAAGGGGTTCCACCATGGCGGACAGGATTCGGGTCGGGGTTGTCGGGGCGCACGCCGAACGCGGCTGGGGACGTGCGATCCACCTGCCCGCCCTAGCGGCCTCCAAGGACGACTACGAGATCGTCGCGGTCGCCGGCACGAGCCAGCAGTCGGCCGACGCGGCAGCCGGTGTCTGGGGCGCCCGGCACGCCTTCGCCGACGCCCGGACGCTGATGGAGCACCCCGAGGTCGACCTGGTCACCATCGCTGTCCAACTGCCCCAGCGGGAAGGCCTGGTGGACGCGGCGATCGCGGCCGGCAAGCACGTGTACAGCGAGTGGCCGCTGGCCCTGGACGCAGGGACCGCCGAGCGGCTCCGGGCCGGTGCGGAGGCGGCCGGGGTGCAGGCCGCGGTCGGCCTGCAGTCCCGGCACCACCCGATGGTCCGCCACCTGCGCGACCTGGTCGCCAAGGGCACGGTCGGCGAGGTTCTCTCCAGCTCGCTCAGCTACTCGATCGCCTCATCCGAGGTCTGGTCGCAGCGGTACGCGGCGCTGTTCGACGCCACCAAGGGCGTCAACCACCTCGCGGTCGTCGGCGGCCACTCGCTCGACATGTACGGCTCGATCGTGGGCGGCTTCGCCGAACTCTCCGCGACCCTGACGACCCGGATCGGCGCCATCACCCTCCAGGAGACCGGCGAGCCGCTCACGGTCACCTCGCCGGACCAGATCGTGGTGTCGGGCCTGCTGGATTCCGGCGCCGCCGCCTCCGTCCACTTGATGACGGGCGGCCCGCGCGGCGACGGCTTCCGTATCGAGGTGCACGGCCGGGCCGGCCGGCTTGTACTGCACTCCACCGACGACTCGCTGGTGGGCCCGGAGTTCGTCCTCACCCTCGCCAAGGCGAACGGTGCTCCCGCCGAGACGCTAGTGCTTCCGTCGCGCTACCTCCCGGCCCTCGCCGCCGCCCCTGCCCCGGCGTGCAACGTCCACCGTGTCTACGCCGACCTCGCCCACGCCATACGCACCGGCGAGCCCTTCGACCCCTCCTTCGCCACCGCGGTCCGTACCCACCGCCTGCTGGACGCGATCAAGGACTCCGCCGCCACGGGCGAGCGCCGGCGCCTGGGCTGATTCCCGCGCGGGCGAGGGATCTCCCGTGCGGCAACAGGGCGGGTGCTCTCGTGCCGAACCGCACTCGGCCGGGCCAGGCGAAGGGGAGAAACCGTGCTGACCCGCTACTTCCACGACGAGGGCAACGAACTGCGCGAAGCGGACCTCAAGCGGGACCTCAACTGCCCGGCAGACCTGGAGGCCAGTAGGCTCACTGTCGGCCGGATCGGCAGCATCGCCGCCTTCGCGACCACGAGATGCCGCCCCGCCACATCCAATGGCCGGCAGCGTCCAACTCAGGCAGCCGCTTCAGAGTGCTTCGAGACGGCACGGAACTGGGGAGGTCGCTGCAGTCCTCGAAGGGCCAGGTGACCGGTTCCACGGTGAGCCCGGCAGCCTCCCAACGGCCGCTCCGCCGTTCGACCTCAAGGACAGCCTCGTCAAGATCAACAACTCGCTCCATGCACTGATCATGCCGGAAGAGCGGTTCACTGCGCTGGGATGGCCCGGAACCGCAGGCCATCCCACCCGGCCGTTCGAAGCCGAACGTTAAACGGCAAGCTAAGTGGCTGTCCTGGATGGGGCGTTCCGGTATGCGGACCGGCCTGTTGAGCTGGCCTTGTGCCGCTTGGGCCGTAGGAAGGCGAGCATTGACGGCCTCGGCGTCGGCAAGGGCGGCGAGGGCGGCGGGGGCGTCTTCGACACGGTCGAAGTGGGCGCTGTAGGTGAGGCCGGTGTCGGGGTGGGTGAGACGGCCCAGCCCTGGTCGCGCTGCTGCTCGGCCAGGTGCTGGGCTGCCGGGTGTGGCGGGGTCAGGACCAGGTGCCGCCGTTGCCGAACTTGAAGACGTAGTCGGCGGTGGACGTGTAGGCGTTGGAGAGGGCGAAGGTCGCGGTGCCGGGCCGGTAGACGCCGAAGGTGGTGCGGCCCTTGGCACTCCAGTCGCCGACGACGGGCAGGTCGCCCTTCTCGCCGTAGGTGGCGGTGGTCACGGTGCCGTCGTCGTGGCGCAGGGCGAAGGTGTTGGCGTCGCCCGGGTTGGTGCCGGCGCGGAAGACGCCCATCTGGGTGTGGCCCACGCCGTCCCAGTCGCCGACGATCGGGGTGTCGCCCGGGTTGCCCAGAGGAGCGCTGGTGGTAGTGCCGTCGTCGTGGCGGACGGTGAACGTCGCGGTGCTGGGCCGGTAGACCGCCATCTGGGCGTGGCCGTTGTGGTCCCACATCCCCGGCACCGGCACGTCCCCGGCGTTGCCGAACACCAGCGAGTTCGAGCTCGCGTCGTCGTGCCGCAGCACGAACTCGCGGGTGCTGGGCCGGTAGACACCGAGCTGGTCGTGCCCCAACCCGTCCCAGTCCCCCGTGATCGGCACGTCGCCGGCCTTACCGAACCCCGCGACCACGTCCGCGCTGCCCGCCGAGTTCGAGTTCCGCAGCGCCCACACACCGTCCCGGAACACGCCGATCGTCGACGCCGACCCGCCCCACTTCCCCGACACCGGCACATCACCGCTGTACACCGGAGCGGACGGGTCGTCGACGATGTTGTTGTAGCGGTAGGGGAGGAAGCCGCCGCTGGTCATATCGGAGCGGGTCATGACGCGGGAGCGGGCGGTGGAGTCGGAGTTGGGTTCCTCGTAGATGGTGGCGGAGGTGTGGCCCGAGTCGTTCCAGCCAACGAACAGCACCATGTGGGTGTTGATGTTGTTGAGGGTGTCGCCGGGCTTGAGGCTGTCCAGGCCGGCGAGCCGGGTGGAGTAGTTGACGGCGGAGTTGGTGGTGAAGCCGCTGTTGGTGCCGGAGGTGTTGATGTGCCAGGCCATGGAGACGAAGCCGGAGCAGTCCTGCCGGTACAGGGTGCCGCTGCCGTCGGTGTGATAGCTGACCTGGGAGTACGGGACGGCTTGGTCCACCCAGGACTTGGCGCGGGCCAGGACCTCGGAGCGGGTGATCTGGCCGCCGACCGAGGACGCGGCCTGGGCGGTGGCCGCGGTGGCTACCGTGAGCGCCGTGGTGGCGACGGCGCCGGAGGCGGCGATCGCGGCGGCCAGGGCGACGCCAACGAGCTTGGAGCTGCAGGAGGAAGGCATGGCGGAGTTCTCCTCGGAACGGTTCGGGTGGCGATGTGGCGTGCCGGGCACGCGAGAAGGCTCGGTGGTGCTGGTGGACGGCTGTCCTGCAGGAACAGCGGTCAGGGCACCCGGGCGGGCGTTGTGGGATGGCGGCGGTCCAGCAGACGCTGGTGGGCGGCGGGCAGGTGACGCAGGGGGCTGTAGGGCCGCGAGACGGCCGAGGGCCCGGGCGCCTGTATGCCGGTGGCCGGCGCAGCACGTGGGCCGCGGCGGTTGCGCACCGGGGCGGGGTGTCGCCGGGGAGATCGGTTCAGGGCGAGAGCGGGTGTCTGTCGGTGTCTCGGAGGTAGCGCCGGCGCAGCGGTGGCGAGGCATGCGGGGCGCGGGTGAGCAGTTAGCGCAGGACGGCCTGCGGGTCGGTGCGCGGGAGTTCGGGGCGGCGCGGTAGATCAGCAGGTCGATCCGGTCTGTCTCGCAGCGGACGGTGATGTGCCGGAGGGCGTCGGCTGGCCGGGCGTGCGCCACAGGGGCGCCGGCACCTCGTCCGCCTTGCTGGCTGGGGTGTGTGGGGTGGTGTCTTTGCGGTGCAGTGAGGCGTAGACGACGTCCATCCGCGGTCAGCCGCCCCAGCCCAGGCTGTCGGTGGTTGACGGTGGCGGGCGGGGCGGGGGTGTCGGCGGACGGCTGCCCTGCAGGAACAGCCGGAGCGTGAACACCGGGCGCTGCGTGGTCGGCAGCCGGGGTCGGCACGGGCCGGTGAGGCGGGGTTCAAGCGGGCAGCGGGTGTCCGTCGGAAGGACGGTGGTACGGCGGCGCCGGGAAGAACGGTGTGCGGGCCCCTGGAATGCGGCCGCGGGGTGGTGTGGAACGGGAGGTCAGCACGCAGTGGGCGGGGTCGGCGGCTGGTAGCGCCGTTGCAGCATCGGCGATGCCCGGTGGCTGCGGGTGATCAGGCTGTGTGCGACGGCCAGCGAGTCCTTCGCTGTGGCCTCGGCCGGGGCTGCGGGGTGCCCGGTGGCGGGTGCGGCGTCGGTGGTGGGGCGGGTCAGCAGGTAGAGCAGTAGATCGACCCGTTCCGACTCGCAGCGGACGGTGATGTGTTGGACGGCGTCGGTGGGCCGGGCGTGCGCCCACAGGACCGCCTGGATCTCTTCCGCTTCCCCGTCTCGGGGCCGGCCGGCGGTGTCCTTGCGGTGCAGCGAGGCGTAGACGACGTCCACCCGCGGTCAGCCGCCCCAGCCCAGGCTGTCGGTGGTGACGGTGGCGGGCGGGGCGGGGGTGGTGGGGACCGCGGCCGTGTCGGTGGCGGAGGCGGTGACCGGGGTCAGGAGCAGGGCGCCGAGCGAGACGGCGAGGACCGCGGCGGTCTTGGCGATGCGGGTGCTGGTCATGGTGGTCTTCCTTCGGACGTGACGGGGGATCAGGTGGCCGGTCCGGTGGAGGAGTCCCGCGGTCGACCCTCTTCCGGTCGCCGCCCGGTTGTCGTTCTCCCTGGCGGCGAGCTCTACTTTCGCCGCTCCGGAACCCCGCCGGAAGGGGTTCCGGATGTCGCCAACCGGACTGTCCGACACCAGACACGACGCCATGTCCACATCATGAATTGAGGTCGGGCACTCTTTGGGCATAGGCCTGCGGATGCCCCATAAGGTACAGAATCGATCTTGTGATCGAACGGGCCGGTCTGCCAGGATGCGTGACGCTTCGTATGCCACCGCACACGACATCACCCGCGAACCACCACATGAGGGGGACCATGCTGGAGGCTCTGGGACTCACGGCCACGGCCGGCCGGGTCTACCGGGCACTGCTCGACCGACCCGCCGACGGCATCGCCGAGATCGCCGCCCACTGCGAAATCGGCGAGAACGAGGTGCACGGCTGCCTGGACGAACTCGGCAACCTCATGCTGGTGCGCGCCTCCGCCGAACACCCCGGCCGGATGCGCGCCGTCGATCCGTCGGTCGGCCTCGCCGACCTGCTGGCCTGCCAGGAAGCCGAACTCGCCGAACGCCAGGCCACCCTGGCCGCCTCCCGCGCCGCCGTCACCCGCATGGTCGCCGACCGCGCCGAGCACCGCGCCGGGCACGGAGAGCGGCTGCTCGGCATGGACGCCATCTTGCACCGCCTGGAACGCATGGGCCGCGACACCACCCGCGAAGTCATCAGCATCCAACCCGGCAACCAGCGCCCCGAGGACCTCGACGCCTCCCGGCCCAACGACGCCGCGGCGCTCGCCCGCGGCATCGCCATCCGCACCCTCTACCAGGACTCCACCCGCCACCAGCCCCACACCGTCACCTACGCCCACTGGCTGCACAGCCACGGCGGCGAAGTGCGTACCTCCCCCACCGTCCCCCAGCGCATCGTCATCGTCGACCGCCGCGAAGCCCTCGTCCCCATCGACCCCGGAGACAACCGCAAAGGCGCCCTGCACGTCACCGAACCCGGCCTCCTGCACTCCCTGACCGACCTGTTCGACCAGGCCTGGAACACCGCCGTCCCCTTCGGCTCCCCCGCTCCCGAGGACCCCGCCACCGGCCTCACCGCCACCGAACGCGAACTCCTGCGCCTGCTCGGCACCGGCCTCACCGACGACGCCGCAGGCCAGCGCCTCGGATTCTCCTCCCGCACCGCCGGCCGCCACATGGCCTCCATCATGGAACGCCTGGGCGCCACCAGCCGCTTCGAAGCCGGCATCAAAGCCGCCCAACAAGGCTGGCTCTGACACCCGTGAACCACGGCGGCGCCCCCGAGCCCAGGGCGGCGCTGGAGGAGATCGATCCGTGGCGGTGCCCGCGCCGGCCGATCACTTGACAGCACTCGTATGCGATGGCGCGGCAGCGGTGGCTGGAGTCGGATGGCCAGGTCGACTGGGCCGGCTTGGACGTGGAGACCGACTTCGGGGGCGAGCAGCTCGGGCGATTGGTGCGGGCGCAGCGGGCGGGCTTCGCCGAGCTCGACCAGGAGCAGCAGCACCTGGTACTGGCACTCGGCATCAAGGATGGGCGGGGAGCTGGCGGCGGCGCGGGCGGCGGCCGCAGCGAAGCCCAAGGTGTCGCGCACCGACCGGTTCGCCGCAGCGCGCTCAGCGCGCCTTGCGCTGCAAGACCCATACGTAGTGCCACTTGTCCTGTCGGCCACGACTACGGTCCGCGTACGCCTGGATGGTGGGCCACAGGCCGGCCAGGCCGCTCGCGGCGGTTCCCGTGGTGGCGAGAGCGCCCGCGAGCGCGTCGGGGCGCACCGCGGCCAGGAGCGCGCTGGTGGAGGTCACTACGGCTCCGGCGCGGGTGAGTGCCTGAGTGCGGGAGGCGGTGCTCAAGCTCGTGCGGGCCGTCTCGATCTCTCCGCGAATGGCCAGGGCGAGGCGTTCGAGCTGCACCTGGGAGTCCTCGGCTTCCAGGGCGCTGTCGAGTTCCAGCAGGCGGGCTCGCATGAAGTCGCGGAACAGGCGGTAGGAGTCGAACTCCTCGCGCGTCACCTTGGCGAAGTCGGCCAGGCTCAGGCCGTC
This sequence comes from Kitasatospora sp. NPDC090308, assembly GCF_044769485.1. Taxonomy (NCBI): domain Bacteria; kingdom Bacillati; phylum Actinomycetota; class Actinomycetes; order Kitasatosporales; family Streptomycetaceae; genus Kitasatospora; species Kitasatospora sp. NPDC090308. Next base: position 15,382 of record NZ_JBIVXY010000007.1, read on the forward strand.
CAGGAACGGCAGGTCGATCTCCAGCACCGGCCGCACCACCCGGCTCGCCAGCGGCTTCGCCGAGGACAGGTCCACCGCGCGACCGTGCTCGACCAGGTAGTCGGCCACCTCCACCGGCCCGATCGGCAACTGCTCCGAACGGAAATGGAGCAGGGCCCGGCCCGTGACGTACTGCGGGCAGAACCAGGCCAGGCCGGTGCGCAGCAGGGGTTCGGCGTCCAGCAGCCAGCGGCCGAGCGCGGCCAGGTCCTCGGAGACGACCCCGTACCGCTCCCGCGCGGCCCGGACCATGGCCGGGGCATTGCCGGGCGCGTGCGGGAACGCGGAACGCAAGCCCAGATCGTGGGCGGCTCCGCGGTGCTCGGTCAGCAGCATGGTGTCGGTGACCAGCGTGACCCGCTTGGTGACCTGGGTGAAGTCCGCGGCGCCGGCGGACAGACCGACGTAGTAGGGCGAGCGGCTGTCCTGCTTGCCGGCCAGCAGCCGGCTGCGGTGCCACGCCAGGTCGGTGGCGTAGCACCTGGCCACCTCCCGCGGATCGGCCCGCTGCTCCCTGGTCAGCTTGTCGAAGAACGCGCTCATCAGCGCCGCCACGACCTGGTCCTGCGGCCCCCGCCGCCCGCGCGCCCACGTGAGCGCCAGCATGCCCCAGGGGCAGCGGCCACGTCCATGCCCCGCAGGGCTCATGACAGGCCTTCACAGCCCCTTCCCGGCATCCTCGGCGGCCGGGCCGGGCCTGGGTGGACTACCCGAGCAGCCCGACCCGGCCGACCAGTCCACCCCGCTATCCCGCACCAGGCCAGCCCTGCCCAGGAGAGCGGACCAATCCCCCGACCCGAACCGGAGACCCGCCCACCACGCCCACAGCCCGAACCAGGCACCAGACGCCGGTCAGACCCGGCGCGCACCAGCAGCGGCGCAGACCGGGAGACAGCCGGTACGGCGTGCGTGTCACATGCGGGGCGGACATCGGCCGCGTATACGGTCCTTCCTGTCGGACCGCGCACCGCACGGGCCGGCGGGATGAGCCAGCCCAGACAGCGGACTCTCCCTCCCGGTGCCGACGCCCCCGCTCCCTTCGCGGTGAACGACGGGCGCCGGCACCGCACCCCGCACACTGCCCCGGCCCCGCCCACACAAGCCGGGGCGGCCCGCACGCACCAGAGCGAACGGGCCGGCGGACCGCAGCCCCGACGGACCGGACGGACGGCGTGACCGGCCGGGCCGGACAGGAGTTGGGAAGGCATGGGCTCTCTCCCCGCCCCCGGCCCGGTCAGTCTCGCCCCACACTCCGACGAGGAACAGCGCCAGGCCCTGCGCCTCGACCACCAGGACACCCCGTACGAGCCGGATGAGCGGGAGCGGCACGCGCTCCAGCGGGCCGCCGAGACCGGGCGGCAGGCCGCGTGCTGGGTGCGCACCCCGGCCGGAAGGCAGACCGAACAGGCCCACGCCCGGGCCCTCACGAGCGCCGCCGAGGCGATCGTGCCCGGCGGGGACGGGGAGGCCCTGGACGGGCCGCACCGCTCCCGGCTGCTGGCACCGTCGGTGATCGGCCCGGCCTACGACTACGACCGCGGCGAGGGGAAAGGCCGGCAGACCCTGCCCGAGCTGACCGCCGCCGAGAAGGTCACGGTGGTGGCGGTGCGCGCGCTGGCCGCCGCCATGCCCGACACCGTCCTCGGCTACTACCCACCCGAACTCGACACCCTCGCCCACACACTGACAGCCGCCATCCGCGCAGGGCAAAGCACCTGACCGGCCGACAGCTGGGCGGGCACGGCCCCAGGCAGCACCGCCCGCGCCAGAGGGACACAGGGCGGGCGGTGCGGTTCAGCCCTGCCCGCCACCGGTCAGGCCGTGGTACCCGATCGCGGCAGCGGCACAGCACCACCAGCGCGTGCTCGAAAGACTCGCGGTCACCGGGCCGGCCGCACCGGCTCAGGGCGGTGCGCGGTTCGTGCAAGGCGGCCAACTGGGGTGCGGCTGCGGCCTGGTGGTCGGGCCGAGTGCGCATCCCCGCCCTGGCGGACCGGGTCACCCCTGCGGCATCATTTCGAACACGGAAGGGGAGTCCGGATCCCGGGGGGAACGGTGGGAGTGTTCGTCCGCTCGAAGAGCATAGAGGACCTGGCGTCGCTGCTGGACTGGCTGACCGAGCAGCCGGAGTTCCGCGGGCGGTGCGAGGTGGTGCGCGGCCGTCCCGGCCCGGGTGAGATGGGGGCGGGCGCGGAGGCCCTGCACATCTTGCTCGACGGCACCGGACCGGCGCTGGTGACCGGGCTCTGGGGCTGGCTGGCGGGGCGTCGGCGTAGCCGCACGACCATCGAAGTCACCACGGCTGACCACCGGCGGGTGACGGTCAGCTCCGACGATCCCGACGAGGCGAGGCGCCAGCTCCGTGCGCTGCTCGAGGAGACCGGGCCGCGATGAATGCGGGAGGTCGGCCGCGCAGCGCGGCCGTCATCATCGGGACCGCCTCCTACCAGCAGGCCGCCCTCGCCGACCTGCCCTCGGTGCGGGCGAACGTGCGGGCCCTGCACGCGATGCTGACCGGTGGCCACGGCGCCGCGCTGCGCGCCGAAGAAGTCGTCGTGGTCGAGGACCCGGCCGACTCGCGCTCGATGCTGAGGTCCATCGAGGAGGGCGCCGGCACCGCCGAGGACCTGCTCCTGGTGTACTACGCCGGGCATGGACTGCGGCCTTCGGACGGGAGACTGGACGATCTCTACCTCACAGTGTCCAGCTCGCAGGAGGACTACCCTGAGGTCACGGCGCTGCCATTTGAGCTCCTACGGCGGGCGTTGTACAACAGCCGCGCGCGCAAGCGCGTCCTGATCCTGGACTGCTGCTTCAGCGGACTGGCCGTGCGGACCCGGATGGGCGCGCCGTCACCGGACCTGGACATCGAGGGTACGTACGTGATGGCCTCGGCCCACGCGGACCAGGCCGCCCTGGCACCGCCGGGGGCCACCTACACCGCCTTCACCGGAACGCTGCTGTCCGTCCTCGGGGAAGGGATCCCGGGCGCCGGCGACCCGCTGACCCTGGGCGAGGTGTTCCCCGAGGTCAGGAGACGGCTGACCGCGGCCAGACGGCCGCCACCGCGCCAGCTCAATACCGAGATGGGCAACGCCATCGCCCTGACCGTCAACCGCGCGGCCCCGCCGTCCTCGGCATCACCCTCCCCGACGCCAACACCGCGGGACGGCGACAAAGAGACCGGAGCCGGCGAGGACAAATTCGTCCAGCGCGGGTCCGTACTGGCCCTGTGGCGGACCTGGACGCTGCTCTGCACCGGCTTCGCCTTCGGCGTCCCCGCCTACGTGCAGGCCGCCCGGGTCGCGCACCCGTCCCCGCTGCTGACGTTCCAAGTCACCTTTGCATACGGCTTCCTGGCGTTGGTGGCCGTGCTGCGCCACAAGATCGAGGTGTACGTCGGCCCCGACGGCGTGCGGATCGGCAGCGCGACGCTCACTGTCGCCGCGTACGCGTGGACATCGGTGGCGCAGGTCCAGATCCGCACCCGCCGGCCCGGCGGCCGCAGGCGCGATCTGTGGCTGACCCTCGAACCCGGCGCGCACGGCCCGGGACGCAATCCGCTCCGCCGCTACAACCGGCGGGCCGGAGACGGCCACCAGGTACGGCTCACCCCGCTGTTCGGATTCAGCGGGTCGGTGATCGCCCAGCTCGACTCCGCGCTGCGGACGGCGGCGGGCAACCGCTGGCTCCCGCCCGCGGGCCGACCGGTGGCCGGCAGACGGCCCGCCCACTACACCCGCCCCGCCGCACCCATCGCCGTCCTCGGGATCGCGGGACTGCTCGTGCTGCCCCTCGGGCTCGTCGGCTGCCTGGTGGCGGCCGGGACGTGGGGCGCGCTGCCCCCGGCCCTGCTGCTGTCCCTCGGCAGTGCCCTCCCGGTGACCAGCCTCGTCAAGAAGGTCGTCCCCGCCGACCTGCGCATCGACGCGACCGGCCTGCGCGTGGGCGCCGGCCGCAGGGCCGACGCACGGTTCTGGCCCTGGAGCTGTGTCCGATCCGTCGGGTGCGAGCGATCCCACGACTGGGAGAACCGCCCCGGCCACCTGGTGATCCGCACCACGGAGTCGTCCGACAACCCGCCTGCGCTCCGACTGCCACTGCGCCGCCTCCGGGGCCCGGCCGACCGGATCGACGAAGCCCTCGAGCGCTTCGCCGGGCACCGCTGGAGCCCGGACCTCCACTGCGACGACGGCGTGCTGCGGGACGACGCCGAGGCGCTGGTGCTGCAAGGGAGGTACAACGGCGCCCGGACCATCGCCGTTCTGGCCGGCATCGACCTGCTCGTCCTCACCGCCGGCCGGTGGCTCAGCGGCCTCGGCGGCCTCGCGCACGGGGCAGCTGCCGTTTTCCTCGCGCTGTGCGTGCTGCAGGCCGAGGTGACGATCGGCTTCCTCCTCCTTCAGGGGCCGTGCCTGGACCGGTTCACCCTGCGGATGGACACCGACGGCATCACGGTCACCGGCCGCGGCCGACGAAGGCCCGCCATCGGCTGGGCCCTCGTGCGCAGCGTCCAGGTGGGCAAGGGCCGTGTCGTCCTGTGGCCCTCGAGGGAAGGCGCGCTCAGCAGTGCGTTCCAGCGGATGGCGGGCCTCGGCGGCGGCTTCATCCTGTGCCGCTTCACCCGGGACGGAGAGTACGTCGACGTCCACCCCAGGCGGCTGGAGCGGGCGGTGGCTCGCTTCGCCGGCCACCGCACCACCCTGGTGGGCCCGTCCGGCCGGATGCCGTGGGCTGACCAGGACGAGTGACCCGCGCCGGGAACGGCGGCCAAGGCGGCCAGAGGCCGGCACGGCGGGCCGCCCCCGGCCACGGAAAGCAGCCCCGGCCACCACCGCCCCGGACGGCGCCCGATGCGGCCCAGGGCCGGGGCGCCGGACACCCGCACGGCCCCGGCAGCGGCCGGGGCACGCACCGCCGAAGCAACCGACCACCCAAGGCCGGCGGGATGACGGTGGGGACGGCCTGGTGAGCCGCCCCCGTGGTGAGCTATCGGTCGCCTGCGCAGTGGTGGTCGGCCTCGACGTACTCGCCGTCGGTGAAGTCACTCTCCATCAACCAGTCGCAGGCCGGGCAGGCCGGACCGGGCCGGGCGTGCCGACGCCGCCCCTGCTGCGTCGGCCCCGGCCGCGTGCTCGAAGCGCGGCCGGTCACCGCAGGGACGGCGTCGGCGCGGAACCCGGATCTGGAGGATCGGATGCGCCCACAGGACTGGGCGAGGGTTCCGCACCGCCCGTATGACCCGTGCCCGGCAGTGCATGCACCCCGACCGGGCACCACTCCCATGCCGCCGGCCGGGGCGCAGCACCGGAACGCGTCGATGACCTCGCAGCGCTCCGGACAGCGACCCTAACCGTCAGCGGTGGCGGGCCCGCGGGCGGGCCCGGGCGGGGGCTGTTCCGGTACTGCTGTCGCAATGGGCCGGGCGGCGGGCGGTGCGGTTCAGCCCTGCCCGGTGCCGGTCAGGCCGTGGTGCTCGATGGCGGCGGCGACGCTCTCGGCGATCACGAACACTTGGCCTATTCCGGTGAGGTCGAACAGGCGCCTCACCTGAGGACGCGGGGCCGCCAGCACGATGGGCACGCCGGGCTTGTCGTGCCGGGCCCTGAACAGCTCGTCCAGGGCGCTGGAGTCGCAGAAGTCCAGGCCGGAGAGGTCGAGCACCAGCAGGGACGGGTCCTCTTCGAGCGCGGCGGCCAGAGCCCGGCGCAACTGGTCGCGGCTGTCGTAGTCCATCTCGCCGGCCAGGCCCAGGACACGGACCGAGCCGGGAGCGGGCACAGCGGTGACGCGCAGGGGATGGCGGGGTTCCATGGCTGACACGCGGACAGCCTGCCACAGCGGCGGGCCCAGGTAGTGGGCCCAGGTAGTGGGCCCAGGTAGTGGGCGGTGTCCCGGCGGTGCTGCCGCGATGGGCCGCGGACGGGGGCCGAGGGGGGTTGATGCAGGCCGCAGGGCGCGGCAGCGGCCCCTGTCGCGCCCTCTCCAACGAGGGCGCAACAAGGGCCCGCGACAGCCCGGACGGACCAGTCACGAAGTGAGCTGCCGGCCCGCCAAGCGACCCGGGCCCCGCCCGGTCACCGCCCGGCCACCGGCCCGGCCGCCCGGTCGAGGAGAAAGAAGAACAGCCCAGCGCAGCGCCCCCCGAACCCCGAGTGCCGCCGCCCACCACCCTTCCCTTCCTCCTTCGTCGGCCGGGTCGGGGGCTCCCAGGGGTAAGCCGGCACCGGCCGGGCCGAACTAACCGGGCCTGACTGCGAAAACAGGCCGGGCGCGGCGGGACGGGGGTGCTCGGAAACGAAACCAGAGACGAAACCAGGTACGAAACCAGAGACGAAACCGGATACGAAACCGCCCCCGGGGCCGGCCGACGGGTGCAACGAGCCCGCGGGCGCGGGTGCCCGGCGGCCTGGCCGACGTCGCGCCCCGGCCCGGCCGGGCCGCCGGGGAAGGCTCGCGCAGCGCCCGTCCGTCCCGTCCGGCACCACCGCCCACCCACCACCACAGCAGGAAGAGGGGCCGGGACAGGGATGTCGGAATTTCCGGGAGCCTTGGACGGGCCTGTGAGCTGCACGTTCGCCGGTCCTGCGTCGGACTCGGGGGACCGGCGTCAGGACCCAGGCCAGGCCCCAGGCCGGGACCTGGGTCGGGACCTGCGCCGCTGCCCCGACCGAACCGGCCCCGGCACCCGATGAGCCGGCCGGGCCGCTGGAAAACCGGCTCCGGTCGGCGCGCTCGACGGCCAGGCCGCCACCGGCAGGCCGGGGCCGGCCGGGTCGGCAGCCAGCGGCCCGGGGCAGCGCCGCCCGCCCCGAGGCCCGCGCAGCGACCGGGGACGGCCCTCATGGCCGCCGTGCCGGCCCGCCCGGCCGGGCGGCAGGCGGACAACTCCCCCGGCGCGGAGCGCGGCACCAGGATGACCGACCCCGCGCTTCGCCTGGTGCCCGCCGCCCGCTGCGCCGCCGAACTCCGCCCCGGGAACTTCACCCGGGCCCGGAGGTGCCCAGGGAGAAGTTGTCGGCACGGCCCGGCGATGGACAAACAGCCCCTGAGCTGCACGGACACCCTGCCAGGCGGCAGGGCTGAGACAACCTCAGACGCAACCCCAGGAGCAACCCCAGGAGCAACCTCAGAGGCAACCAGCCCGGCCGGGCCCGCGACCCCGTGCCCGGCGGCCCGCCCGGCGCCGTCGGCCAGCCGCAGGCGCCCAGAAACAGCCCGCGCAGCGCCGCCGATCCCGTCCGACGCCACCACCACCCACCACCACAGCAGGAAGAGGGGCCAGGGACAGGGATGTCAGACCGCGGGGCGGCCTTCACCAACCCCTCGACCTGGGCAGGGACCCGACTCGGCGACCGGAGAGGGGAAGCGCCACCGGAACCGCCATCGAAAGCGCCATCGGAACCGCCGTCGGAAGCGTCATCGGAAGCGGCGCAGCTGACCTGTCTCACCGAACTTTGACGCCGTCTCAGCGAAGTTTGACCGCGGCCTGCAGTATCACAACGGTGGTTCGTTGGAGTAGGCGCGGGGTCAGAAGAAGAGCCTTCCAGCGAGGAGGGCCACCATGGCCAGGACCGGAATGAACTCTGCGGCCCCGAAGGTGTACGTCGTTGCGATCCTCGCCTCGGGGTTGCGCCCGACCGCGCCAGCCCGTTGACGTATCTCCTCCCGCACCGTCTGCGTGCGCCTCCGCCCAAAGGGCGAAGGGTCGAACGCCCTTACCTGGAGGGCGGATCGGGAGCGCACTTCGAGGACGATCGCCAGGTTTCCCTCGACGCCCTCGATCATCCCGTAGGGGACCTCGTGCAGGGCGTAGCTGTTGTTCACCCGAAGGGCCTTGTCGCCGAACTCGACGTAGGGCACCAGCCAGAGCCGCCACAGCACGTATCCCCCGAACAGGGGCACGGCCGAGAACATCAGCTTGTTCTCCCAGATCGCCCCCTCGACCTGCACCAAGAGTTCGGCGCCCAGGAGGAAGGCGAATGCGATCGCCACCCCCGCCACTCTTCCCGGCCGTCTGATCCTCATCGGCAACTGCCCTCCGCTTACCCGCTCCGACACACTGGAGCATGACCCACCTGCGACCCGGCGGACAGCTCTCGTGACCATGTTGGTGCCGGACGCGAACAGCCTTGTCGCAAAGGTCCGCCGGACAGTGCCGGAGGGCAGGCAACCAGGACCGCGTACACGACGTGGTCGGTCAAACTTCGCCGAGACAACCAGCCCACCGTCAAACTTCGCTGAGACTCGTCAAATTTCGATGAGACGGGTCAGCAGGTGACCTTCGACAGGTGACCTTGACCGATTGTCAGGTGACTTTGACCGGCCGGTCGCCCTCGGGTGGTCGGGGCCAGACGTCAGAACGAACGAGCGATGTCCTTGAACAGGCGCAGGACTTTGCGCCAGCGGGAGGCGCTGGCGCGCCAGTGCTTCTCTGCTTCCACACTGGTGCGGGTAAGGACCAGCTTCCTGTCGGTCGTACAGACTGGATCGATGCGGCGGGTGTTGCCCATCAGCGAGTTGAGGTGGAACTCGCCGATCCCCAGGCAGGAAGCGGCCTCCTCGCGAGTCATCCACTCACCGCCCGGCGGGAGTTCGCGGTAGGCAAAGGGCACCTTCGGGAGGTCGTCTATCCAGGTCTTCACCCAGGGATTATCCCTGCCCGTGCACCAGAAGTCGGCGCCCTGCTGGCACAGCTCTCACACCGGTCAAGATCAGGTGGCAGAAACCCGGCATCGGTCAAGGTCGCTTGGCAAACGGTCAAGGTCACCCGTCAAAGGTCAGCAGGCGGGTGACCCGTCTCAAGTTAGTTTGACGCGTCTCAACGAAGTTTGACCGCTGGTGCCCCTTCGACCGGCAAGCGGGCCGGTGTCCCGCAACGGCGTTGTCGGCGAGGTCCGGCTGGAACTCGCCGACGGTCAGGCCGAGTACAGCACGGTCATGGCGATCTCACGCACGCGGTCTCGCGTGATCCCGGCATGCTGCTCCACAGCGAGCGGGTGGCCAGTGGGCTCCAACTCGATGAAGGGGCGCTTGCCCACCGGTCGCGTGTGGGCGTTGGTCTTCAGGTTGATGGTGCTGGGCGAGTAGAGCGCGAGCTCGGTACTGAGCCAGCCGAAGTACGGCTCCTCTGCCTCCCGTCCCTCCGTGTTCCACACTTCAAGCGCGCGCGAAGTTGTCCCTGCTCAAAGAGACCCAGACACCCCAGGAGAAGACGTCACCGCTGCCGATCACCGGTATCTCGATCAAGCCCCTGACGAAGAAGTGCTGGCCCTTGATGATGCACTGGTCAGGCGACAGCATGCTGTCCGCATCAGTCTTGAAGCCGGGGTCCCAGACGTCGGGTGCCATGGTTGAGTAGCCCATGGGAACCTCTGCGTGATACTCACCGCAGCTGGAGCATGTGAAGCCGAGATCGTCAGACATGGCGCGAGCCTAAGGGCTGTCCCGTAATTGATCTCCGATGGACCGCGGCAAGCTGGTCCGTCTCTGGGCGGGCGTCTCCTATGCGGCCTGGATGAGGTTGTGGAGGCGGGCGATGCCGAGCATGGCGTGGTGGACGCCATCGCCCTTGAGGCGGCAGTCGCGAAGGATCTTCCAGGTCTTCATCCGGGCGAAGACGTGCTCGACGCGGGCGCGGACCTGCTTGTGCTCCCGGTTGTGTTCGGTCTGCCACTCGGTAAGCTCGCCGCCGTGTGGCCTGCGGTGCGGGATCACGAGTCCCGTGCCCGGATAGCCGCCGTCGGCGATGGTCGTCGTCCTGCCGACGGCGGCCTTCGCCCCGGACTCCTCCCATGCCTTGCAGTCGTTGCGGTTGCCTGGCAGGGGCTTGCCGACAGCGACGACGAGCCGGGTGTGGGCATCGACGACGACCTGGTGGTTGGTGGAGTACCGGTAGTTCTTCGACTGCTCGGCGATCGTGTGGTCGCGGGTGGGGACCAGGGTGCCGTCGACGATCAGCACGGTGCCCTCGCGGAACCGGCGCCGGGGTTTGAGTGCGAGCAGGGGCCCGACGTGGTCGATGATCCTGCCGGCCGCCGACTTGGACACCCCGAACAATGGCGCGAGCTGCCTCAGTGTCAGGTTCGTACGCCAGTAGGCGGCGACCAGCAGGACCCGGTCCTCCAACGGCAGGCTCCACGGGCGGCCCCGGCGCACCGTGTCGACGCCCTCGCGGCGGAGCATCGTGACCAGCTTCCGAAAGTCGCGCGGGCCCAGCTCGGTGAACGGGCCTATCCATGACGGCTCCGACGCCGTGATCACACCAGCCACGCGATGATCATCTCAGTTGCGGCCTTCCCCGCCGGTGGCCGATCCTGTGTGTTCGACCGACGAGGAGTACGTGGTGGGGCTTGTGCTGTTTCCCGGAGACGGCAACACGGACAGCCCGGACATCTGCTGATCCTACACGGGCTTCGGGATGTTCCAGGAGTGGCTGGCGGACATCGAGGGCATCGCCCTTGACGGGATGCGCGGCTTCGGAGGGACGCGTGCCTGGAGTGACGTCTCCACGACGCTGGCACCGCTTCTCGACCACTCGGACTGTGACGGCCCCGATCTCACGCCGGCGCAGTGCGCTTCGATCCTGCCCCGTCTCAACGAGATCGCAGCGATGGCACACGACCCGGGTGATCCCATCTGGCAGCGTCGCATCGAAGATGTCCGCCAACTCGTAGTCGTCCTGCAGGTCTGCATCGAGAAGGACGTCGACCTGCTCTTCGGCTGACCACCAGTCGATGCCTCCGCCTCGTCCAGCCGCTTACGGGACAGCCCTTACTCGCAGACCTTCAAAGGATCATTCGGGAAGGTACGCCCTCCGCGTCCCTCCCCGCACCGATCCACAAGTCCTGAGCATTGCTCACCCCCACGCCGCTGAGCGAACTGTCGCTCGCCCAGTCGCGGCGGCGACTGCGGTCCGCTCGATTCCAGAGCCACCGCGCCGCCTTCCCGCCAGGCCCGGCGCCACCGCTCGACCGATCGCACCGTGACTCTCAGGTCAGCCGCGATCATTCTGTTGCCGTCACCACGCTCGAACCGCTCAGCGGCATCAAGCCGCACCCGCTCCCGGCGCTGCTGTTCCTGGGCAGTGAACCCGCCCCCTGCGCGTATCGCACGACGAGGGCATACCCACGGATCGACAGCTCTCAGCGCCTACGACAAGGTGAGTTCAACCTGAGTAGAACCACGCAACACGACTCCACGGGGCCCGGGACACATCATCGACGCGCCAAATAAGCTGGGATGGACCGTCGCATCGCGCACGGCCCATCCCAGCCTATTGACAGTTTAGATTTTAGCCGGACTCCCTCGTAATTCTTTCGATAAGTCCTTCAAGAAACCTGGCGGCTTCTCCTGGATCCCGTGTAACCAAGAGTTCCCGAGCGCCACGGGACCATGCTTTCGAGCGCACGGTGTACGACCCATCAGATCCAACCGAGACAGCTGGCCACTGATCCCACTCCGGGGCTTTCCATGCCTCATCATTACGAAACACTACAAGACTATTTACAGAGGTACTAGGAAACACCCCGCGAAGAGTCGACATTTCTGCAGCCGCCCGCAGAAGCGGCCAAAAAAGCGGACCAAACCAGTCGTTTTCGCTATGCGGCGGCTTGTGCGTATCGAGTAGATATCTCCAGTCGGACTCCGGACCTTCTGTGGTCACTATTAGATCCTTCCCAATCGCTAGCATGGCGCCGACCCGTTGAGGAATGTGGTCGCCGCTCGCACTCCCGTGCTACCGCAAATATGTTGCAGCTCAATTGATGTCGGCAATCCAGGCGCCGTTCTTCCGGCGATTACTCCTTCAACATCCTGTACGCCTTGAAGATTAAAGCTAATCTTGCCACCCCCCGAAACGACCCTGTCGATCATGGATCGAAGTGCGGTGTCACTCCAGGAGCCATTGGGAAATAGATCCGCAAACTGAGGGTCCTTCCATATCACCGCCCCCTGCTCCCCAGCGAATTGCGCCAGGTTTGCGCCGCTTGCCGTCTCCTTCGTTAGCCCGAGTGCGAGATGGGTGCCGCAAGGGCCGTCCGAATTGTGCACGAGCACTGGCGTATTTCCTGCCAGTACATAGTACGTGTGGAGGCTGGCGATGGTCAGGTTGTAGGCAGTGGTGGGGGCGGTGCGGTAGTTGGTGACGGTGGTGATGGTGAGGTTGGTGCCGTCATCGGTGTGGAGCTTTTCGCCGGGTTTGAGGTCTGCGGCGTTGGTCCACTGGTTGGTGGTGGTGTCCCAGAATGGGTGGTGTTGGGTGGAGGTGACGGTGATAGGAGGGGTGCTGGGGTCGGCTTCGGTGGCGAGGGTGAGGGTGGTGAATTCCTTGTCGTCAGGAGTGGTGATGGTGGCGATGACGGGTTCGGGCTGGGTCTCCCCTGTTTGTGGGTCGGTGGTCATGACTGTGTCGCCGACCTGGATGTCCTGGATGGGTTTGGTGGTGCCGTCGCCCATCAGGACTTCGGTGCCTGCGGGGAAGCTGTTGTGTGTCAGGCAACCTGCACGCGCCGCTACTGTTGCGTCGACGGCTTCGCCGAGCTGGCGTCCGAAGAAGTTCTTGAGGACCGTTGCGACCGCGGCCGCTCCAGAGACCCCGGCGGCGACTTCGGCTGCCTGACTGCCGCCGGCCATGGCGTCGCCGATTCCTCCGATGATGCCGGTCGCACAGGCCATTGCAGCGGCAGCGCAAGTGGTTGCGACGCTGGCTCCGGCTTCGACGGCTGCGGTAACGACGACAGCGGCTACTGCACTGGCGATGCCGATGCCAACGCCGATTGCTCCGGCCTTGAGCAAGTCGGTCGTCCTCACTTCGCCGACGTGGTCGTTTCCGTTGAAGGGATCTTTCCGGCACTCCTTGTAGTCGTGGCCGGACATGTTGCAGAGGAAGTACCAGCCGTCCTCGCTCTCCGATGCCCACTGCAGGGCCTCGCCGATCGTGTATGCCTGGGAACCGTGGTAGTTGTGCCCGGAACCTGTGATGTAGTTGTAGGTATTGCTGGGCAGTGAGTGACCGAGTGCCGGGGTGTTCAGGAGAACGGTGACTGGGTCCTGGTCAGGGTCAGGCGCCGGAGGTGCGGCTGGTGCGGGGTTCTGGCCGTAGCCGTCGCAGAGGTCGCGAGGGCACATGCCGGTGGGGTCGCTGAGGTTGACGGGGTCGTTGTTGCTGTAGGCGTAGCCATTCCACTGTTGGGGGTTGGCGGGGGTCATCAGCGGGTCGGGGCTGAGGAAGCGTCCGGTGGTGGGCTGGTACTCGCGGGCGCCGAGGTTGGTGAGGCCGGTGGCGTCGTCTTTGGTGCCGCCGACGTAGCCGTGATCGCCTGCCCAGCCGGTGGGCTGGGTGCCGCGGGGGTTACCGAAGGGGTCGGTCAGACGACGGGTCTCGGCAAGGGTGGTGCCGTCGAGGGCGAGAGTGCCCGTGCCGTGGTTGTCGCCGAGCTGGTACGTGGATTTACCGCCCTGGCGGACCAAGGTGATGCCGCCGGGGATCTGGTAGTAGCGGACTCCGGTGGACGTCTTGGTGGTGGTGTCGTAGAGAAGCTCGTCGCCGCCGAGGGTGATGGTGGTTTTGCCGGGGTCGTGGCGGATGAGTTGGTTGCCTGAGGCGTCGTAGATGTAGGTGGTGTTGTTGTTGGGGACGGCCCATTTCTGTCCGGACGGGACGGTTGTACCACAGGTGGCGACGACGGTTGCGGTGCCGCTGGTGGTGACGTCGCCGGGGACGGTCAGGCAGAGGTTTGTGCCGACGTTGAGGATCGTGCCGTTCTGCTGCACCGTCCAGGTCTGCGCGCCGGTTCCGTTGCAGGGCTGGAGCTGGATCGCGGAGCCGGTAGTGGTGCCCATCGCGGTCAGGCACTTGTTGTTGATGCGCAGGCGGTTGCCGCCGGTGGCGAACTTCTGGGCACCGGTGGAGCTGCAGGCGCTGATCTCGGGAACGGTGCCGTCTGCGCTGGAGCCACTGTGCATGTAAAGGCATTTGCCGCCGATGCCCTGGATCTGAACGGGCAGCTTGGCAGTGTCGAGCTTGCCTTCGGCGGTCCAGTTGAGCTCGGTCATCCCTGCGTTGCTGGCGTACTGCATTGTCGTGTTGCCTGCGGCGTCGTAGGTCGTCGTGCCGTAGGCCGTGGTGGCGCCGTTGACCTTCGTGGCGGTGCTGGTAGTGGCGTGCGGACCACCGTTGCCATTGCCCGAGTTGACGCTTCCGGCGGCGTTGAAGGTCGGAGAGGTGATGGCATTCTTGGTTGTGTCCCCGCCTGGATCGTGCTGGGTGAGAGACTTGCGGTTGCCCTCCGGATCGTAGGTGTAGTCCTGCCAGTAGGCGGCGGGTCCGCCGACGGTGGTGAGGGCCGGTGCAGTAGTGCCGCTGGTCGGTGTGGAGTTGCTGCAGGCGCCGATGCCGCCGACGGTGGGCTGTGCGGTCTGGGTTAGCGCGCCGGTGTCGGTCCAGGCAGTGATGAGTCGGCCGAGGTAGTCGTAGCTGAAGCACTGCAGGTCGGTGGAGGAGGGCTGGTTGTCCGGGATGCTGCGGACCGCGGTGATCTGGCCAGCGGGGTTGTAGGTGTAGGTGTTCTGCTGGACCAAACCGGTGCTGGCAGTCTGCTTGTCGACGAACTGCTGGAGCCGTCGACCTGTCGGCTCGTCGTAGGTGTTGGTGACGACGATCTGGGTGCCCCACGGGTTCATCGTGGAGCGGATGTTGTGGCCGTAGGCGTCGTAGTCGTTCGACAGATCGTAGGTGGCACCGCCGAATGCGCCGAAGGTCGTGAGTGAACCGTGGGTGTCGTAGGTGTAGTTGACGGTCTCTTCGGCAATGTCTCCGACGGCGGAACGGTCGTCGGACTGCAGTGCGCCGGTGATCGGGTCGTAGATGGCCTGGTAGGTGTAGGTGAAGGGCGTGCCTCCCCGGTTGACCTCGGTGCCCGGGATCGTGGTGGTCGTTTTGGTGGCGTGGTAGGCGGTGTCGTACGCCTGTACGGAAGTGGTGTAGGCCGTGCCGCTGTCAGCCCCGCCGACGTAGCGGGTGGAGGCGGCGGGCTGACCGTGGAGAACGGTGTCGTAGGTGAAGGCGGTCAACTGGCTGGCCGTGCTGACGGTGCCGGCGTAGGAGCCGGTGACACGGCCGAGGATGTCGTAGGTGTAGGCGGTGGTCTGGTTGCGGGCGTCGGTGACGGTGGACAGGCGGCCGGCTGCGTCGTAGGTTCGGGTGCTGTTTCCGGTGTCGGGGTCGGCGGTCGCGGTCTCGCGGCCGCGCAGGTCGTAGCTGTGGGTCCAGGTGTTGCCGGCCGCGTCCTTCTGCGTGGCCAGTCTGCCTTCGGCGGTGTAGGTGTAGCCGGTGATGTCGGCATCGGCCGGGTTTCCGGTGGCGGTGGCGGTGCGGTACTGCCACAGCTGCATGGTGTTTCCCCGCGCGTCGGTGACGACGGAGGTGGGCCAGGCGCCGGTGGGCGGTGTCACGTCGGTGCGGTCCGCGCCCGGGTATGCCGTGGTTGTGGTGCTCTGGGAGGTTCCGTAGGCGATGAACTGGCTGGTTACCGGGCGCCCGAGACCGTCGTAGACGGTGTGGGTCTGAGCCGGTACTTGCTGGGTGGTGGTCTGGTACAGCGTGGTGTCCGGCGCGGTGTCGTTGTTGTACCAGCTGGCGTTGGAGCGGGTCACATGGCCCTGGGAGTCGTAGGCCGTGTCGGCGATCATGCGTCCGTTATAGGCGGAGCTCGCAGGGGTGGACTGTGTCTGAACAGTGCGCCCCAGGCCGTCCATGATCTGGATGGCGACGGAGTAGGAGCCGTCGGAGCGGATCGTGGAGGTGGTGGCTGTCGAGGGTACGATGTTGCCGTTGGCGACTTCCGGGATGGCGTAGGCGAACTTCTGGTTGGGGCTCAGGTTCGTGGCCCGGCCGGGCAGCCAAAGAGCGGTCAGGCGGCCGAGCGCGTCATGCGCCTGCGTGGTGGTACGCCCGTTCGGGTCGGTCACCACGGTGGGCATTCCGCGTGCGCTGTCGAGGGCGGTGGTCGTGGTCCGGCCGGTGCTTACGTCGCTGGAGCCGTCCGGGGCCGGGGTGGTGACGCTTGTGCTGTTCGGTAGTTCGCCAACCTGCGGCGCCGAGTAGGAGGTGGTGACAGTGGTGCCGTTTGGATGCGCCTTGTCGGTGTTGTTCGGGTCGGTGACACTTGAGGGCCGACCGTAGTTGTCGAATACGGCCGTGGTGGCGGTGAACTGCGCGGCGCCGGTGCTGTCGAAGTGATCGAGCGTGAGAAGCGACGTGGGGTTGTGTGCCTTGTCTAGCTGGCCCCAAGGCTGGCCGTCGTAGTACGTCCGATTCCAGGAACTGGTGTTGGCAGGGGTGGGCGCTGCACTGCAGGCGTTCGCGCCGTTGAGTGTGATCGACTCCGCTGGCAGGCCGAGGATCTGCGGGTCGGAGCCGACAGCGTAGTTGGTGCGAGTGCAGATGTCAGGGAGGCCGTCGGCGCTGTTCAGCGAAGTGGTGACACGGTTGCCGTGCGCGGGGTCCGTGGTCGCAGTGTTGGTGGTAGTTCGCCAGCTGCTGCCGTCGGCCTTCAGCGCCTTCGATGTCGAGGTCGCGCTGGTGGCCGCGTAGCGGGCCTTCAGCGCAGGCATCGCGCCCCGGCTGTGGGTCGCCGTGACGATCGGGCCGGAGCTGGTGCTCAGCGTGTACGCGACGATGGTGCCGTTGGCCTGGTTGTAAGTGTCGGACTCCAAGGGCTTGCCGGACAGCCAGTCCGAGTCGGTCACCTGGCCGCTCATCGGGCCTGCTACCCGCGCGCCGCGGGTGGTACCGCTGTTGAGCAGGTCACCGTCCATACCCTGGTAGTAGCTTGTTGCTACCTGTGACTGGATTCCGTCGTTGCCGTTGCCGGAGACGGTGGTGACAGAGGCGTAGCCGCGGAACTGGTCCCACGTGCGAACCTGGTTGTCGGTCAGTGGCGAGTCGTTGCGGTGCCAGGCCGCCTTGCCGTACGTGTAGGTGGTCGTCATCGGGATCGAGCCTGCAATGCCCGGGGTGACGGTCACCGTGCGGACCGGGTACTTCAGGAACCAGTCGTCGACCGGGGACGCTCCGGCCATCGAGCCAGGCGGGTACCACTTGACGTTGTAGCAGGACAGAGTGTCACTGTCGGCAGTGCTCGGCATGGTGCTGCCAGTCCGGGAGCACTCGGCAGGCTTGTAGTCCACACCGATGGTGCCGCCGGTCTCAGTGGTGATGAGCTGGATTCGCGGCCTGTTGTACGCGGGTGGCGCGGGCACGAGGCTGCTGCCGTCAACACGGTTGCGCAGAAGCATTGAGGTGAACAGCACCGGCGGAAGGGGAACCGGGCCGCCGGTGGCCTGGGTGTCCTGGGCAGTCCGCTTGACGCTGGCCAGCCACGGCACCTTGGTGTTCTCCGTCGGGTTCTGCACATTGACGAATATGTGGTTCAGCGCGTACGAGTCGACCGTCTGGTAGACACCGTTGACCCGGACCTGGGTGGTGACGGTGTCCAACCACTTGGTGGTCCAGAACGTCGGCCCGTAGTTGGTGCAGGAGCTGGCCTGGGCGCACTGCTCGTCCAACGGGACGTCGGGCCAGTTCGAGGCGTTCGCGGCAGTCCGGTTGGCCGGGTCGCACGCTGAAGCCGAGGTGACGCAGCGTTCGGTGACCCCGAAAAGGATCTGCGCCGCCGGCTTGTAGGAGCCGTTGGCGCTCACCTGGTCGGACAGCAGTTGTCCGTAGCCGATCGAGGCGAGCACACCGGCACGGGTGTAGGAGGTGTTGGTTCCGGTTCCGCCGTTCTGACCGCCGCCGCGGGCGTAGGAGTTGGTCTCGGGCGTGTAGCTGTAGGTGGTCAGGATGCCGTGCGGGTCCACGACGTAGTCGAGGTTCCAGCGCCAGGCCGTCTGGCACCAGGACCCCTTTCCCTTTGCCTGGTCGTAGCACGGGTCGCCGGAGTTGGGCGAGTACACCGGAAGGGTCCAGGCCGATCCGCTGTCAGGGCCCACCGTGGTCGGATTGCCGTTGGTGTCGGGCAGGTGATTCAAGCCGAAGAAGTAGACCGTGCCGGTGGTGTCGGTGACCTTGATGTATGAGCCGTTCCAGGCACCGTTGGTGGCACCGGTGAGGAACTGCACCTTCGTGCCGTCGTCGCCCTTGATCCGCCAGGTGCAGTTCGACTGCTCCGTCGTTGCGGGCGCACCGCTTTGGCAGGAGGAGTCGTCGGGGACCAGTTCGCCCGAGTGGCCGGCCAGTGACATGGTCAGGTTCGCGCCTGCCCAGCATTTGTCACCGGAGTCGGTGATGCCGTCTTTCGAACATGGTTGGAACGAGCGTTCCACGAAGCCCGGCTGGTAGTCCCAGCCGTCGCCGATCCAGGATGCCTGCGCGTTCGTCGAGGAGGTCTTGCCGTCCACCGACGACGAGTCGTAGGAGAGCCCTACCTGCGGCGCGGAGCCGGCCAGCGCCGGCGGGGCCTGGATTGGGTAGCCGTAGGTGAAGGCGCCCGACGAGCCGCCTGCGGCCCAGTCCTGCGACGGGCTCAGGCTGGTAGCGGAGTACGTCCCGGCGCCACCGGAGGAGCCGGACACGAGGCCGACCGTGGTCGACCCGGCCACTGCCGTGTCCGTCAGGGCCTGAATGCTGGTGTGCGCCGTTCCGCCGCTGGCGGGCAGCGTGACGTCGGCGGTGATCTTCTTCGTCGCGGGGTCATAGCTCGACGAGGGCAGCGGCGTCTGTTTCAGACAGCCGGCGGTCTGAGGCGCTGTCACCGCGCAGTTCGGCAACAGCACCAGACGTGCGCGCGACGCCCAGTCCGCGCCGTACAACGCGTCGAGGTCTGACGTGTCGACTGACAACCGGACCGCGCCAGCCTCACCCTCAGCGGAGCGCGACAACGTCACCGCGAGACCGGATATACCGGCGGCGGCGGTGGACTTGGCGTCTGAGACGTCGACCTGGACCGTCTGCCCAGTAACGGCCGAACCCGCCAGTGGGGCCAGCGACACCGGCAAGCCCGAGGCCCCGACGTCCCCACCGGCGGCCGGTCTCTCACCCACTGCCAGCGCCCGCGCACCAGGCGCTGCGCCCAACTGCACGGATGCGTGACCGCCCTGAACCTGATGCGAGATCTTCGAAGGCTGCCACACAGGCGGCACCGGGTGCTCAGGCTTGGCGACCGCGACCGGTGAAGCCTTCTGACCCTTCACCGACGGTGTCCTCGGTAGCGCCGTGTTGGGCGGCGACCACTTTCGCGAATAGTCCGGTCCTGCCGCTGTTGCAGCGGCTACCGATACGGGTGCAAGCAGTGATCCGATCACGGCGGCAGCGGTAATTGTCGCCAATCTCCGCTTTGCCCTCTGCATAGCACCGGGAGAAGCGCCCACCCCCGACATAAAAGACAAGGTAAAATCCCCTCCTGATTTGACATCACAGTGCCTCGCATCTGTGGCGAGGACTGGCGGATAGTAGCGATCCGATGGCCTCGAGTGTGGCGTTTCCCGGATTTTCGATGTAGTGACGCATCTCACTCTAGAGCGATATCGGTACACCTCTGCTCAATTCAGGCGCGCCGACTGCTTATTCACTTGATTCCTTCCGGGAGAGCTGGTGAGCGTTGCTCTGGCCTCTGCACGCATGCATTGAGGCCTTCCACACCCCGAGGGGATTCCTTTGCCTAGACGCCGTTATCACGGTGCTTCATGCCGGGTGGCGACCGCAGCCGTGGCCATCGCCGCCGTCGCGGCTCTTGCCACTCCGGTGGCCTTCGCCGACAGCCCGTCAGCCTTTCCATCGCAGACGGAAATCGACGCCGCCACAGCAGCACGCGCACAGGAGCGCCCGCCTGCGAACGAGACCGACACCGCATTCGCCCAGGCGAAGGCCACCGGCAAGAACGTGCCGATCGAGTCGTTGACGACAGAGTTCAGCGAGACGGCGGCGACACCGGACGGCCACCTCGCCCTGACCAACCACGCAGAACAGCAGCGGACCAAGAAAGACGGCTCGTGGGCGGTGCTGGACGCAGCCCTTGCTGCGAATGCAGACGGGACGTACTCACCACGGGCGTCCGCGTCTTCGCTGGTGCTGTCCAAGGGCGGTGACGGCCCGCTGGCGACGATGATCAGCTCGGACGGCAAGAAGCTGGCGCTCACCACCCCGTTCAAGCTGCCGGCCCCCAACATCGACGGGGACAGCCTGCTGTACTCGTCGGTGGCATCGGACACCGACCTGAAGGTGACCGCGACCAAGGCCGGCGGTCTGACGACCGTACTAGTGCTGAAGACGCAGGCGGCCGCGGCAGATCCGGCAGTGAAGGACCTGCATTTCGGCACCGTCGTCGACGGGGTGACGGTGGAGGCCGACCAGGGCGGCAACCTGGCGGCCAGGGGCAGCGACGGCCGGGCCCGTTGGACAGCGCCGACCCCGCAGATGTGGGACAGCACCATCGCCACCGCGGCACCGAAGGCACAAGCCCTGACGCAAGACACGGGGGCAGATCCACGGCAGGCACGGGAGCGCAGCGACGCGTCAGGCCCCGGCAGCTCTGCCAAGGTGTCGGCGATGCCGGTGACGGCCGGTCAGGACGGCATCGACCTGACACTCGATCAAGACCTGATCGCGCATGGCACCGCGCCGTTCTACATCGATCCGGCATGGGTGCCGTGGAACCAGTCGAACAGCTCGTGGACATGGATCCAGTCGGCCCACCCGGGCACCTCCAACTGGAATCGCTCCGGCAGCGCCGACTCCGACCACCCAGGTGTCGGCTTGTGCGCGTACTACCCCAACGGAGGCAGCTGCAGCCCCTCCGACACATATCGCTCGTTCTTCCAGTTCGACATCACCCCGATAAGCGGAGCCGTCGTCCACTACGCGACGATGAACCTGCAGGAGTACGTGTCGGCCGACTGGTCCTGCACCAACTCCTACCCGGTGGATCTCTACCTCACCAGCGCTATCGCCGGTGATACCACATGGAACAAGAAGCCCTGGGAAATGGGAGGTCCGCTCGGCCGGGTAACCATCGGCGGTTCCGGGCACTCCGGTTGCTACAACAACGTGCCGTTCTCATACGACATCACCGGCACGCTCCAGCAGTACACCAACAACGGACAGCTGACCTTCGGCCTCTACGGCGACGAGGGCAACCAGTACGCCTTCAAACGTCTCGACTACCGCCCCTCGCTGTACATCGAATACGACCGCACGCCCTCGACGCCGACCGGCCAGGGTGTGTGGCCACTGCCGAAGACAGTGACCCCCTCGCAGACCACACAGGCCTGCGGTGACGGCAACTCCAACGACTGGGCCTGGCTCGGAGCCGGCACCAACCAGAACGGCGCGGTCCAACTCAACGCCACCGTCTCCAGCACTACCCAGGGCCAGCTCTACACCTGGAACCACATCTGGGACTACCAGCAACAGGGCGTACCCGATGTCGCCTTGGGGTACTCAGCCCTCACCCCCAACGGCGGCACCGCGAGCTTCTCCGTCCCCGGCAACGTGATCATGGACGGCCACTCCTACGGCTACAGCATCATGGCCACCGACCAGTTGCCCGGCACACCGTGGTCCCAGCCCACTCCGACGTGCTACTTCAAGGTCGACCTGACTGCGCCCACCGTGTCGTTCCCGCCCATAGCGGCCGACACCACCAAGCAGTTCCCACCGTCCGGCAACGGCCAGACCCCGAAGATCTACGCGGGCCAGAGCGGTGCCGTCCCGGTCACCGTCACCGACTCCAACCCGTCCGGCCTCCACACCTCCGGCCTCGCCTGCCTGCGCTGGGGCTGGGACCCGCAACTCGCTGGCGCAGCCTGGCAATGCGGCACCGCAATGCCCACCGGAGGCCAGATCCCCAACATCACCGCCACCCACTGGGGCACCAACATCCTCTACATCCAGGCAGAGGACAACGCCGGTAACCCCTCCGGCGTCGCGCAGTACGCCTTCTACGCCCCCTGGAACCCCAACGGCCCGTCCCCGGTCTTCGGTGACGTTACCGGCGACACCGCGGCAGACATCGTCGCCCCGGACACTGGCGGCAACCTGCGCGCCTTCACCGTCCCGGGCAACCCGCTGGCCACCAAGCCCGCCACCACCCTCGCCGCCAAGCCCGCCACCACCCCGCCGACCGACGGGGGAACCAACTCCGCCGGCGACTCATGGGCCAACTACCAGACCACCCACCGCGGCAGCCTCAGCGGCGGCAAGAACGTCGACGACCTGATCGTCCACAAGCCCGGCAGTAAAAACCTGTATGTGTACTGGAATCCTGGCAGCACCGGGATCCCGGGCGTCTTCGACAAACGCAGCATGCTAAACAAGCCAGCCTGCGACTCAGCCATCACCGACTGTAGCGGCTACAATCCGACCGACTGGGCGACCACACTGGAAATCGCCGCCAGCGGCGACCCGAGCACGACCAACCTCGACACCAGCAAGAACTTCCTCAACCGCACCGGCCTGTTCACCGTTGAGACCAGCCCCGATGGCAATGGCGCCCTGTGGTTCTACCCGGCAGTCGGCGACGCCACCTTCGGCTCCCCCACCAAGATCGCCGCCACCGGTTGGAAGGGCTGGAACCTCATCTCCCCCGGAGACTGGGCCGGCCAGGGCCACCCCGGCCTGTGGAGGCGCAACGCCGGCAACGGCGAACTACGCGGATACACCTTCAACACCGGGACCATCACCGTCACACCCCCCATCGGGGTACCGGTCAACTACCCGACCATCACCGGCATCGCCACCAGCACAGTCATCGGAACCGGCATCACCGCCGCCACCTGGCCCACTGTCGGGTCCGACGGAGACCTTACCGGCACGGGCCACCCCACCCTCTGGGGCATCACCACCGACCATCGCATTCAAATCTGGACCGGCGCCCCGACCACGGCCACGGTCTCGCCCGGTGTCTACCAGGGCGCTGCCGCGCCGAACATCGTCCTGAGCACGACTGGGGGTGCCGACCAGTGGCAACTGAGCGGGGCCAGCACCAACAACGGCACCGCCACAGACACCAGCAGCATCAACCCCGCCACGATCAACGGCAGCATCACCTACGAAGCCGACCACAAGGGCGCTACCAACGGGGCATCCACCCTGAACGGCAGCTCCTACTTCAAGACGACCAACCCATCGGTCGACACCAGCCAGAGCTACTCCGTCTCGGTCTGGGCAAAGATCAGCAACCTCAACAACTACCAGACCTTCGTCACCCAAAACGGCAACGCCCGCGGGTCCTACTACCTTCAGTACTCGAGAGCCTTCAACGCCTGGGCCTTCGTCTCCCCCTCCACAGACGACATCGCGACCGCGACCTACTACGCCGCCACCGCCTCTACCCCGCCTGAAATCGGTAAGTGGACGTACCTCGTAGCCACCTACGACGCCCCAAACCGCACCATGTCGCTCTACGTCAACGGCAAATTCGTTGGCGGCAGCACCAACCCCAATCCGTGGAACGCCACCCACGCCACCACCATCGGCGCCGCCGCAACAGCCGACTATCCGGTCGACAGCCAGGTCACCGGCTCCGCGAGCGACGTTCGCACCTATCCATACGTCCTTACCGCCGACCAGATCAACGCTCTCTACACCAGCTGACAGCAACAGCGACGCGGCTGCCCGCTCACCCGGCCGGGTGAGCGGGGTCTGCGGGTCTGTACAGCCAGCGGCTCTGTCGCATACCCGGTGGTAGCAGAGCGTGGCCAACTTTACAGTAGGTGACAGCCGCAGGTCGGCGGGCCGTTTGGAAGTAGCGGCTCGCCGGATGGCACACGGAAGCCCGGTTGGACCGCTCCAACATAGCGGCTACAGAATGCTCCCAGACATGACCATCAACCCGGCTGACCTTCAGATTCTCGGAACTCGCGCCGTCGTCCGCTCAGGTAACGTTCCGTTACCACCAGATGTGCGACAGAGCCGACAGCTGGCCACTGGAGCGATAGTTGGCCCCCAGGTCCCGAGGTCCTCAGGCCTACCCCGCGAGTCGGCGGCGACAGCGCTCGAGGGACGAACCCGTCGCCAGCCGCCCGACCGGTTAGCTTCCTGGCCGCGCGGGCGGCAGCACCGGCACATTCGCCGCTGCCTCGATGTCGTGGCCGTCGATCAGCACGGGTCTGTACGGTCATCGGTGTAACTCCCGATCAAGGAAGAACACCTGATGAGCGACGTGATCGCCTCGGTCGAGGCGGTTGAAGAGGTTCGGCCGGTGGAACTGTCGGCGGATCTGCTGGACGACCAGTTGATCGGGCAGCTGGTCGATCGGGCCCGCGCAAGCGGCCTGCAGTTGACCGGCGAGGGCGGACTGCTGCAGCAGCTGACCAAGCGCGTACTGGAGTTCGCCCTGGAGGGCGAGATCACCGACCACCTCGGCTACGAAAAGCACGCCCCGGCCGGAGCGGGCAGCGGGAACTCCCGCAACGGCGTCCGCTCGAAGACGGTGCTGACCGACGTCGGTCCGGTCGAGATCGACGTGCCCCGCGACCGCGACGGCAGCTTCGAGCCGCGGATCGTCAGGAAGCGGCAACGGCGTCTGACGGGCGTGGACGAGATGGTGCTGTCCCTGTTCGCACGGGGTCTGACGCACGGTGACATCTCCGCCCACCTGGCCGAGGTCTACGGCGCGAGCGTGTCCAAGTCGACGATCTCGACCATCACCGACAAGGTCATGGACGGGATGTCCGAATGGCAGAACCGGCCCCTGGACCCGGTCTACCCGGTGATCTTCATCGACTGCGTGCACGTGAAGGTTCGCGACGGTCAGGTCGCGAACCGGCCGATCTACGTGGCCCTGGCGGTCACCGTCGACGGCACCCGCGACGTTCTCGGCCTGTGGGCCGGCGACGGTGGCGAGGGCGCAAAGTACTGGCTCCAGGTACTCACCGAGATCCGCAATCGGGGTGTCGAGGACGTGTGCATGGTCGTCTGCGACGGGCTGAAGGGCTTGCCCGACGCCATCGGCACGGTCTGGCCGCAGGCGATCACGCAGACCTGCGTGGTCCACCTCATGCGGGCGTCGTTTCGATACGCGGCCCGCCAGGACTGGGACAAGATCGCCCGCGCGCTCAAGCCGATCTACACCGCACCGACCGCGAAGGCCGCCGAGGACCGGTTCCTGGAGTTCCAGGAGGAGTGGGGCGCCAAGTACCCGGCGATCGTGCGGCTGTGGGAGAACGCCTGGGCCGAGTTCGTGCCGTTCCTGCAGTTCGACACGGAGATCCGGCGGGTCGTCTGCACGACCAACGCGATCGAGTCGGTCAACGCACGCATCCGCAAGGCCGTCCGTGCCCGCGGGCACTTCCCGAACGAGGCCGCCGCATTGAAGTGCGTCTACATGGCCGTCATGAGCCTCGACCCCACCGGTACCGGCCGGAAACGCTGGACCATGCGCTGGAAGCCCGCCCTCCAGGCCTTCGACATCGCCTTCGACGGCCGACTCTCCGTCGGCCGCCGGTAACTCACACCACCCGAGTTACACCGCTGGCTGTACAGACCCCCGGACTTCTTCAACCGCCTCAACCGAGGCAGTCACGTCGCTCATCAGGTGCTCTTCCTTGATCAGGAGAGACACCGGTCACCGTACAGACCCTCACGGTGCCGACTTGTCGAGACGTCGCCAGCAGATGAGTCCGCAGGCGAGTGGGACGAAGGCGTTGTGGAGCTGGGCGAAGGTCTGCTCGACGACGTAGCGAAGCTTGCCGAGGCCGATGATGTCTGGCTCGCCGCGGCGGGAGATGACGGGCAGGATCCGGCATTTGCGCAGTTGCCGGCGGTTGGGGTTGCTGTCGTAGCCCCTGTCGCCGAGCAGGGCGTCGGGACGTTTGCGTGGGTGGGCGACCCGGCCGGCGACCGGTGGGATGCCGTCGACCAGGTCGAGGGTCCGGGTGACGTCGTTGACGTTGGCGGCGGTGGTGATCACATGGAACGGGATGCCTCCGCCGTCGCTGATCAGGTGGTGCTTGCTGCCGGTCTTGCGGCGGTCGACCGGCGACGGGCCGGTCTCCTCGCCCTCTTTTTGGCGCGTACGGGGGAGGCGTCCACGCACGCGCGCGTCCAGTCGATCAGCCCTGCCGCGTTCAACTCGGCCAGGAGCATGCGGTGCAGGGCCTCGAACACCCCGGTCTGCTATCAGCTGATGCCGGTGTACAGCACGAAACAGGATGCCCTGCAGGTACAGCCGGTCGTCCACCGGACGCGGACCCGGCGACCGCTGCGGCCAGGCCGGCAGAAGCGGCTCGATCCCGGCCCACAGCTCGTCGTCCACGATCCACGGCTTCTTGCGCACACCATCACGGACGGACGAATCGTCACATCGGTCACACCCCACCAGTAACGATCACCAAGATCGTGTTACGAGTTCATAGTGGAGCGCGAGATTGGTGGCGAGGTCGCGGAGGTGAGCCCTGGCTTCGGTGGGGCCGTGGACAGTGATGGCGCTGCCGAACGGCAGGAGTGCTCGCACGTCCTCCAGGTGCAGGAAGCGGATCGTCACCTTGCGGCCGGTGGCGGATTCTTCATGGTCGTCTTGGACGAGTCGTTGGCCAAAGATCCGTTGCGCTCGCTCGAACTGGGTCTGATCGATGGTGGCGCTGACCTCTATCGCATGGTTGTGTTCCCACTGATCAACGAGCGCTGCAGCGACGGTGACCAGGGTCTGGTTCTCGCGGATCCGTCGTGGCTGGTCGACTTCTTTCCACGCCGTGATCCGCTCGAGTCGGTACATCCGTGGCACTCGAGCACGGTCGGCGACGAGATACCAGATGCCGGCCTTGGCGAACAGCCCGTAGGGATCCACGACCAGGTCGCGTGGGCATGACTCGCGTGGGCTGTCGTACTCGATCCGTAGCCGGCGACCTCGCCGCACTGTGCCGATCAGCGAAGCCGGAGTCGTGCCGGAAGCCCGTGTCCGGAGCCAGGGACGGCTGTCCACGTGCACGACGTCTGTGAGCGGCAGGAGATCGTGTCCTCGACGTGACTGTGTGGCGACGATCTTGGAGAGCGCGCGCCGGCTTTCGACCGATGCGTCGAGTTCCGCACGTTGCTTGTCGTCCAGCCCGGTGAGCGAGAGGTGATCACGCTCGCCCGGCGTGAGTCGCATGAGGTCGAGCCCGGCCCCGGGCAGCAGGGTCACGCCGCCGAGGCGGCCCCGTTGCGCGGTCACCGGCAGACCGGCGTCGCGGAGCCAGTTCAGGTCCCGGGTGATGGTGCGAAGGGACACCCCGAGCGCCGAGGCGAGTTCCTGCGTGGTCGCACCGTCCCTCGATTCGAGGAGCAGCATCAGGGAGAAGAAGCGGTCTGGGGTCACACCCCAAGTCTGCGAGGAATTAGGACACGATGTGGCGCATATCCCGGTCAGGC
Organism: Kitasatospora sp. NPDC090308; assembly: GCF_044769485.1. Classification (NCBI taxonomy): domain Bacteria; kingdom Bacillati; phylum Actinomycetota; class Actinomycetes; order Kitasatosporales; family Streptomycetaceae; genus Kitasatospora; species Kitasatospora sp. NPDC090308. The sequence continues at coordinate 42,770 of NZ_JBIVXY010000007.1, forward strand.
TGGTGGACGCGTATCTACGACCTGCAAGAAGGAACTTCCCAATGACCACATCCGTCGTGTCCATCGTCTATGTGAACGACGCGCCCGCCGCAGCTCGTTTCTACGGCGACCTCCTCGACATGAGGCCGTCGTTCGAGACTCCGGGATACATCACCTTCGACCTCGGGCCGGGCGCTGACCTCGCTGTGTGGTCCGGTCAGTTCGAGGATCTGTCAGCGGACGTCCCACGCACCAGTGAGGTGTGCCTGGCCGTTCCCGGTGGTGGGCCCGACGAGATCAACGCGATCTTCAAGCAGTGGCAGTCCAAGGGCGTCACGATCCTGCACGAGCCTCATGATCTGGGGTTCGGGCTGACCTTCCTCGCAGCCGATCCTGACGGGAACCGTATCCGCGTCGCACCGCGGGGCTGAAAGTCCACCACGCGGCAGGCGCGCACGACAGGTGTCGTGCCTGCCGCCCTCTGAGACACAGAGCACTCGGACACACGTTCCGCTTGCCTAGCATGTGGCCGAGGCCTTCGAGGGGATCGCCGGGGGCGGCAGGGTCGAAGTCGATGAACGCGACCGGGACGCCGTCGTCGGAGAAGACCGTGTTGTCCGGTCCCGGGTCGTGATGGCAGACCACGGGGTGCCGGTCGGCCAGGACACTGCCGCGCGTCGCCTCGTGGAAGGCGCGGAGCAGGGCGCCGGCGGCGCTCACCTGCGGGTCGGTCCAGCGCTGGAAGCGGGCGGGCGCTCGACCCGGGAGGTGGCTGAGGATCTGGCGGTCGGCCTCGTTGAACCCGAGATGGCGTGGGGCACCGGTGAAGCCCTGCCGCTGAAGTTCACCGAGCAACTGGGCGACGAACGCTGACGACGCGGTGGCCGGTCGCCGAATGGTGCGGCCGACCCGGACGACGTCGGGAGTGATCCGCCCGCCGGGCAGCGGTACCTCATTCTCCATGTCGCCCATCTTCTCGTGCCCGGCACCGGCACACGGGAGCGAAGCCGCGGAAACTTCCCTTGTCGCGAGGGGGGTGCTCCGGCAGGCGGTGCGCGACGGTCAGGTCCTGGCGCCGGCCTTCCAGCGATGCGGCGCTCGCCTCCAAGGCGCGGGGGCGGTCCAGCAGGGGCGCCAGAGCTGCCTGGGCGTTGCGGAACAGCTCCCCGGCCGGGTAAGCCGCCGCCGGTCCCGCCGGTGACTGCGAGGCCGAGGTAATGCAGGATGTCGCGGACCAGGGCGTTGATCTCCGTGGCGGCCGCGTCCAGCGCCCCGGCTTCGCTCTGCGGAAGGTTGAGGCTGCCGGAGGTGACCACGCGCAGGCGAAGGCGTGTCACCTCGTTGAAGTCGCGGACCAGTTCGGCGAGCGTGACGGTGTCCTGGGCTTCCTGCGGGGGGCAGGCGCAACTCCGCGTCACCGTGGTAGCCGGGCTGCACTCCCTGCACCTGGGGTACGGCGCCGGTGCTGGTGGGCTTCGAGCAGGTCGGAGCGGACCGCGCCGAAGCTCTCGAAGTCGCTGGACCGGCCGGCCCCCTTCTCGATGTCTTCGGCCGCCAGGTCGACGGCGAGTTCGTGCAGCGGTTACAGGGCTTCGGTGATGGCGTTCACCTGGCGGGTCCCCCTCGTCGGGTGCGGGCGGTCCTCGCGTTGAGCGCGGGGTCGGTGGCCGGTCAACCGATCTGCGCCTGGGCGATGTCGGCGGGCGGGGTGCTGGTGCGCTGGGCCCAGGTGAGGACGGCGGCGGCCAGGGCGAACGCGGTGCCGGCGGTGACGTGGCAGCCGCCGGGATGGACGATGAGCTTCTGGACAGAGCGGTGGGCGCGGCCTTTGCGGACGAGGGCCAGGACGTCGGTGGCGGCGCGCTCGCCCCGCCAGTGGCCGGCGGGCAGGGCGGTGGCCGCGAGCAGGCCGGCCGGGACGCCCGCGGGGCTGGTGGACCAGGCGCCGAGGAGGAGGATGGCCAGTCCCGCGGCGTGCGAGGTGGTGACCGGCTGCTCGGCGGTGGGGTCGGGGCCGAGGGAGTCGAGCAGCCGGGCCGCGTGCGCGGTCTCGTCGGCCGCGACGCAGGAGACGATCTGGCCCAGCAGTTCGGCGGATTGGGTCTGGGTGGGACGGCGATGCCGCCGCGGCGGGCTTCGACGCGGGCCTGCCCGGCATGCTCCGCCAAGCGAGCGCTCGCCGCGACGGAGCCGTCGTGACAGCCGTCGCAGCATGACGGAGCATGGTGTCCATGCACACCCTTTTCGACCGCTCCGAGCCCCGGCGCGTCTCGCCAGGCGAGTACCCCACATGGGATCAGGCTCTCGCCCTCCTGAATCGGGACGTGGCGGCGACCCTTCCCGAGCAGGACCCCCTGCAGCTGCTGGCCCTTCCGCCTGACGATGGGGACGGGCCGGAGAACGTCCACGTCGCGCTGGCCAACGGCGAGTGGCACGGCAATCACCTGCATCCAGGGCCGGCGGACGACCCTGCTTCTGTGCTGGCCATCATCGCCGATGCCACGCAGGAGACCGTCGTCGAGCGTCTGCGACAGGCGTGGCCCCTGTGCGCTGAACACGGCCTGGGCATGCATCCGCGGGATGCGGACGGGCAGTTGTCCTGGTGGTGCGCGGGAGAGCGGTTGCGCCGCGGCCCGGCCCATATCCCGCGCAGCTGTGGGCGGGCTCGATGCCCTCGTCCGCCCACGTCACCCCGGCCGGAAGAGGCAGCGGGCGAGTTGATGCCCCCTCTGTCACGGCCGTTGAACACGGAGTGGCATGAAGAGGGCCATACGGATTGGGTGTTGTTGTGACGCGACACCTTGGCCGCACGGCTTCGTCCCCTCACCTCCCCACCGGCCTTCGATGCCGTCGACTCGACACGCTGATCGGCGAGTTGGTCCAAGTGCGGCCGGCTGCCGAAGAAGGACCGCTGCACGACCGTCGAGGACATGACCGACTGCGCGCGGCCGGGACTGGACCAAGCACTGAGCCCTTTCGGATCGACCACCGAGCGGGTGGCGGGGCCACGGTTGCAGGCGACACGAGCGACGAAGATCACGCCGGTCCGGGCAACCGTCAACGGCAGAGGCGGCCTCACCCACCGGGTGGCAGCTGAGAAGGCTCACTGATCCGGAACTCCGGGCGGCGCCCGCGCTTGCCGGGCTCCGCAGCCGGCACCGGCTTCCCGCACCCCGGCCGCAGGCACGTCTCCCCGGCCACCACATCGAACAGCACGTCAGCCGTGTCAGCAGCGCCGGAATTGCGGGGCTGCCGTCGCGGGTGGAGTTCAGGGTCAGTAGTTGCCGTTCGAGAGGATGGTACCGCTCTGGTTGTAGACCGTGATCAAACCTGCTCCCGCAGTAATGGGCTTGTGCTTCTGCGTTGCCCAGTCAGTTGCGGCTGAGACGATCAGCTTGGCCGTGCCGGTGTCGCTGGACGTGATATCACCGGTCAGGTCGGTGTAGATGTTCACCTGGCCGTCAGAGGCATCGACTTTCGCGACATGGTCGGCAACTGCGGTTTTCATTGCGGAGGTTGCGCTCGACGAGCTGGCGACGAAAGCCTTGAGAGAAGCCGCCTCCGTCGTCGCTGCTGCGCTTGAGCTCGCCGCCGCTGCCGTACTGCTGGTGCTCGCCGCCGCAGATGAGGTGGTCGCCGCTGGCGCGCTGTTCGAAGCGCCGCTCGACTCGGTCTTGCTACTGGAACAGCCGGCACTTGAGGCGCCGATGGCGAGCGCGGCGATCACCGATACGCCACTGAAGGCTATCCTTCGTCCCGTTGTGTTCCTCATGGCTCCAGGCTGTTGCGTGCTCTTGTCAAATGCATCCGGTGCCGGCCATCCGGGTGGGAAGCGCGGAATGCCCCCAAGTGCCGGGGAAGTTCAGAGCCGGTCCGACCAGGGCGGTCAAGGTTCGACAACACGAACCGGGCAGTAGTCCAACTTCAGCGGCAATCGAGCAAGGTTGGTGGCACAGGACAGCACTCACCGGAGGCCCGACTACGTGCCTTACCAGCCGTTGCTCCATCGAACTTCGTGGGCGTGAGTTCGACGTTGCCGACCCGGTCGGGTGATCTTCTGGTCGGCTGGGCATGAAGGCGGGGTCCGTGCAGCTCGTGGGTGTCGAATCCAGCCGAGCAACAGGAGGCCCCTGGTGCTGCAGTCTTCCGTGTCCGTGCCGCTGTCGTCCAACTCCGTTCCCTGTCGTGTGATTGCCTCGCTCACCGGTTCGGGAACGCCGGGGACCGCCCGCACAGGCGACCGAGGTACCCCTCGGACATGAGCGACGCGGAATGGGCCGTCGTGCGGGACGCGATGCCGGTGCCCGCCTGGCTGGAGGGAAGGGGTGGGCGGCCGGAGGGCTACTGCCACCGGCAGTTGGTCGACGCGGTGCGCTACCTGGTCGCGGGCGGCATCGCCTGGAGGGCGGTGCCCGCGGACTTCCCCGCCTGGGACCGCGTCTACGCGTTCTTCCGGCGCTGGCGGGACAAGGGCCTGGTCGGCGAGTTCCGCGACAGGCTGCGGGAGCGGGCCCGCGAGGCAGCGGGCCGTGATCCGGAGCCGACCGCCGGGATCATCGACGCCCAGCCGGTGAAGGCGGCGGCGTCGGTGCCGGCCACGAGCCGGGGGTTCGACGGCGGGAAGAAGGTGAACGGCCGCAAGAGGCACATCGTCGTGGACACCGTCGGGCTGCTGCTGGCCGTGATGGTCACCGCCGCATCCGTCACTGACCGCGAGGACGGCCGGACGCTCCTGGAGCGGCTGCGGATGCGGCACTGGCGGATCTCGCTGGTGTGGGCCGACGGCGGCTACACCGGACGCCTGGTCGACATCGCCCGTGACGTGCTGCGGATCGCGCTGACCGTGATCAGGCGGACGGATGACACGACGGGCTTCGTGGTGCTGGCGAAAAGGCGGCTGGTGGAGAGGACATTCGCGTGGCTGGTGCACTCGCGCCGTCTGGCCCGCGACTACGAGAGGCGCACCGACGCCTCCGAGGCGGTGAGCCGCTGGTCGATGACCATGGTCATGAGTCGCCGGCCCCACCGCCCGGCCCCTGGCGGGCCGCACCGCCGACCAGCGCCCCCACGCCGGCGAAGCGCGGCCCACGGGCCGCCGTCGCGTCCCCGTTCCGCGCACCGCAGCCGCCCACCCGCCCGTACAGGGGAGGAACCCCGCACCATGAGCATCGTCGTCACCGGCGCCAACGGCCGGCTCGGCCGCCTGACCGTCGCCGAACTCCTGCGCACCGTACCCGCCCGCGAGATCACCGCCGTGGTCCGCACCCCCGGCAAGGCGGCCGACCTCGCCGGGCGGGGCGTCACTGTCGTACTCGGCGACTACAACGACCCCGCCTCCTTCGACGGTCTCCTCCGGGCCGGCGACAAGGTGCTGCTGATCTCCGGCAACGAGTTCCACCGCGACATCGTCGCCCAGCACCAGGTCGTCATCGACGCCGCCGCCCGGGCCGACGTCGCCCTGCTCGCCTACACCAGCCTGCTGGGCACCATCAGCGGCCCCGTCTCCGTCAACCACCGCAGGACCGAGGCCGCCCTGCGCGCCCGCGGCCTGCCCCACACCCTGCTGCGCAACGGCCTCTACCACGAGATGGCCACCGACGCCGTGGCCCCCGCCCTGCGCACCGGCGCGATCGTCCGCGCCGCCGGACAGGGCCGCGTCGCCTCCGCCTCGCGCGCCGACTACGCCGCCGCGGCTGCCGCCGTCCTGACCGGCACCGGCCACGAAGGCGCCAGCTACGAACTCGGCGGCGACACCGCGTGGAGCTTCGCCGAACTCGCCGAAGAAATCTCCCGGCAGTCCGGCACCAGCGTCGTCTACCGGCCGGTGACCGCCGACCACTACGAGGAACTCCTCACCGCCACGGGCCTGCCCCAGCCGATCGCCCACGCCGTCGCCGCCCTCGACCTGAACGTCGCCGACGGCGAATGCGCCACCCGCAGCGGCGACCTCTCCCGCCTCACCGGCCGCCCCACCACTCCCCTCGCCCACGCCGTCGCCACCGCCCTGCGCCCCTGACCCAGGCACCTCGGCGGAAGAGCCCCGCAGCGGACGGCCGCACCTCCCCCGGCCGCCTCCCCCGGCCCGGCCCGTACCCTCCGGGCGTGATGAGACGTGAACGGCCCGGGCGCGGACCGTCCGCGGTGCCCGGTCAGGCACCGCGGGAACGGAGTCGGGACCGGATCGAGCCGGACCGGCACGAGGGGCGCGTCGACGACGTCCGGGAGGATCGGGCCGTCGAGCGGAGGGCCTTCACCCGTGGGTGGGCGCCTCCTCCCTGCGGCCGCAGGGTCCGCCGGGGCTGGTCAGCGGGTGGTCGACGCAGGTGGTCGACGCGGGCGGCCGGACGCCGGGAGTCCTCCGGCGGGGGCGGGCCGGGAGCGCGGTCGGGGTGCGGGCGTCCGGTGCGGGAGGCAGAGTCGGGGGCGATGCCGGGCGGCCGTCGAATCGTCCGGTGCGATGGTGAGGAGCTCAACGTGTTCGCTGGACCGTCCTTCCGGCCTTCCACCCTGCCGCCCTGGCCCGTCCGGGTGCCGCGGCAGCAGGGCCCCCACCCGTCCGACCGGGCCGGCAGTCCGTGAGCACCACCGTGCACGGCCGCGCCCCGGACGGGTCCGCCGGGGAGGTCTGCGCCACGGCGGGCCACCGCCGGACGATCGCCGAGGCGTTCACCCGGATGGCGGCCGACGGGGAGTTGGACCTTCCGCTGCCCGGTGCCGGGCGGACCGCGGAGCGCTGGGCGGCGCTGACCCGGTGGGCGCAGCAGGACCTGTCCCTGGCCCGGCTCGGTGAGGGCCATGCGGACGCCGTCGCGATCCTCGCCGAACTCGGGGCCCGGAGTTCGGAGTTCGCGCTGGACGGCGGAGCGGGGTCGCGCTGGGGGGTGTGGGCGGCCGAGCCGCCGGGGTACCGCCTGGAGGCGCGCCGCGGTTCGGACGGCTGGCGGTTGTCCGGGGTGAAGCCGTTCTGCTCGGGGGCCCGGGTGTGCACCCACGCGCTGGTGACCGCCCGCGACGGGGAGCGGCGGCGGCTGTTCGCCGTCGAGGTGGCGCAGCCGGGTCTCGTCCCGCTGCCGGACAGCTGGCCCGGGCCGGGCATGGCGGGCAGCGACACGCTGGACGTGGTGCTGGAGGACGTCCGGGCCGTCCCGGTCGGTGAGCCGGGCGCGTACCTGGAGCGCCCCGGTTTCCACCACGGCGGGATCGGCGTCGCCGCCTGCTGGCACGGCGGGGCCCGAGCGGTCGCCCGCACGCTGCTGGAGGCCGCGCGCAAGTGGGACCTGGGCCCGCACGCCCTGGCCCATCTCGGTGCCGTCGACGCGCACCTCGCCACCGTGGACGCCCTGCTGGAGGGCGCGGCCGCCGCCGTCGACGCCGACCCCCTCGACGCGGCCGGTACCTCGCGCCGCCGCACGATGCGGGTGCGGGCCGCCGTCGAGCACGCCGCCGGGGACGTGCTGGCCCGGGTCGGCCGGTCGCTGGGCGCCGCCCCGCTGGGCCACGACGCCGTGCACGCGCAGGCCGTCGCCGACCTGACCGTCTACCTGCGCCAGCACCACGCGGAGCGCGATCTGGCCGGTCTCGGCGCGGCGGCCCGCGACGCCCGCCTGGAGTGGGAGGACGGATGACGGACCGTCCGGTCCCGACGGCGGCTCCCGGCCCCGGGCGGCGGGCCGCGGCCGACCCGATCCAGGCGCCCGGGACGCCGGAGCAGGACTGGCGGGCGTGGGCGCCGCTGCACCGCCTCCCCGCCGTCGACCCGCTCGCCTGCCTGCCCGCCCGTCCGGACGGCCCGCCCGTCGTCCTGATCGTGGCGGCGCACCCCGACGACGAGGTCCTCGGCTTCGGCGGCACGATCGCCGTCCTCGCCGCGGCCGGTGTCCAGGTGCGCCTGGTGTCCGTCACCGACGGCGAGGCGTCCCATCCGCACAGCACCACTGCCGCGGCCCGCGACCTGGCAGCCGTGCGCGCCCGGGAACTGCGCCGGGCGACACGCGAGTTGGGGGCGGACGTGCCGGCGGTGCGGCTGGGGCTGCCCGACAGCGGCGTGGCCCGCCACGAACCGGCGCTGGCCGCCGAGCTGACCGGGCTGCTCGCGGACTGCGACCTGTGCGTGGCGCCGTTCGGCGCGGACCTGCACCCGGACCACGAAGCCGCGGGACGCGCGGCGCTGGCGGCCGGGGCCGCGCGGGGGGTTCCGGTGTGGGAGTACCCGGTGTGGGCGTGGCACTGGGCGGTGCCGGGCGATCCGCGGCTGCCCTGGAGCCGGGCGGCGCGCATCGCGCTGCCCCCGGCCGCCCGGGCCCGCAAGCGCGCGGCACTGCGGTGCTTCCGCAGCCAGATCGAGCCGCTCGGCGACGGACCGGGCGACGGGGCGATCCTGCCCCCGGACGAACTCGCCCACTTCCAGCGCGACTTCGAGGTGATCTGGCGATGACCACCCCCCCTCGCCCCGCGGCAGGGCGCCCGACCGGCGCCGCCACCCCCGCCGCCTACTTCGCCGGCATGTACGCCGAGCAGGACGACCCCTGGCGGCTGGCCGAGCGCTGGTACGAGCGGCGGAAGTACGCCCTGACCCTCGCGGCGCTCCCCGAGCCGCGCTACCGCAGCGCGTTCGAGCCGGGCTGCTCGGTCGGCGTCCTGTCCGCGCTGCTGGCCGAACGCTGCGACGCCCTGCTCGCGTGCGACCGGGAGGAGCGCGCCGTGGCCCGGGCCCGGGCCCGCCTCGCGCGGGCGCCGCACGTGCGGGTGGAGCACCGCCGGCTGCCGGACGACTGGCCCGACGGCGCCTTCGACCTCGTCGTCCTGTCCGAGCTGCTGTACTACTTCACCGCCGCCGACGCCGCGGACGTCCTGGAGCGGGCCGTGCACGCGTTGGAGCCCGGCGGCACGCTCCTGCTGGTCCACTGGCGCCACCCCGTCCCGGACCACGCCCGCAGCGCCGAGGCCGTCCACGGACAGGCCCGCGCCCACCCGGCCCTCGTGCGGATCGCCGCGCACGCCGAACCGGACTTCCTGCTGGACGTCTTCGTCCGCCCGGACCGGCCCGGCACCCCGGCCGCCGGCCTGTCCGTCGCCGCCGCCGAGGGCCTGACGTGATCCGCGCGGTGGCCGTCGTCGTCCCCGCCCGCGACGAGGAGGGGCTGCTCGGCAGCTGCCTGACCGCACTGCACCGGGCGCTGCGCCACCCTCGGGTACGGGCGCTGCCGCACCGGGTGGTCGTGGTGGCGGACGCCTGCACGGACGCCACCGCGGACGTGGCCCGCCGGTACGGCGCGCAGGTGCTGGAGCTGGCGGCCGGCAACGTCGGGGCGGCCCGCGCGGCGGGCAGCGAACGGGCCGTGGACCTCGCCCTCGCCACCGGGTCCGCCCTCGCCCCGGCCGGGGTGTGGCTGGCCCACACCGACGCGGACTCCCGGGTGCCGTCCGAGTGGCTCGCCCGCCAGCTCGACCACGCGGCTCTCGGATGGCACGCGGTCGTCGGCACCGTCCGCGTCACGGACTGGACCGGCCACCGGCAGGCCACCGCCGGGGCCTTCCGGCGGCACTACCGGCACCCGGCGGGCGCCGGGGGCCACCGCCACGTCCACGGGGCCAACCTCGCCGTCCGTGCCGACGCCTACCGCGCGGTCGGCGGTTTCGCACCTCTGCCCGTCGGCGAGGACCGCGCCCTGGTCGCGGCCCTGGAGGCCGCCGGCCACCGCGTCAAACGGACCCCCGACACCCCCGTCACCACCTCCGCACGACGCGACCCCCGCGCCCCCGGCGGCTTCGGCGACTTCCTGCGCGGCCTCGACTCCCTCGCCCGCTGACGCGCCCCGCCCGGACCGGGCGTCCGCGTGCTCGCGCTGGTGCAGACCGGTGGTGTCGCGGGCCCGTCCGTGTCGCCGCCGCCGGCTGCGGGAATCGGTGGGAGAACCGTTCTCACCCCCCACCACCTGGGAGTACCGCATGGCTGGCGACGATTTCGTCATCGACGTGACCCGGATCCGGGACGAAGCCCGGCAGAAGATGTCCGACGGCGCCCTGACGGCCACCTACGGCCTGGACGCCGCGAAGGTGATCGCCGTCCTGAACGACGTGGTCGCCACCGAGGTGGTGTGCTGGCTGCGCTACACCCGGCACGCGATCTCGGCCACCGGCATCGATCGCGCGCAGGTCGCGGCCGAGTTCACCGAACACGCCGCCGAGGAGATGCAGCACGCCCTGCGCGCCGCCGAACGGATCTCCCAGCTCGGCGGCGAGCCCGACTTCGACCCCGCCACCCTCGTCCGACGCGCCCACACCGACTACACCACTCCCGGCGAGACGGACCTCAAGACGATGCTGGAGGACAACCTGCTCGCCGAGCGCATCGTCATCTCCACCTACCAGGAGATCGCCCGCTGGCTCGGCGAGCACGACCCCACCACCCGCCGGCTCATCGAATCCATCCTCGAGGAGGAGGAAGAGCACGCCGACGACCTCACCGACCTGCTCGCCACCTGACCGCGTCCCTGGGCCGCACGTCCGCCGTTCTCCGCCCGCCGGTCTCCGCGCGCCGCCGGGTTCCGGTGGAGAACGGGGGCGGGAGCGCGCCCGCACGTCGGGCCGAAGCCGTGCGGGGCCCGGAACGGCCGGAGCCGCCCGCCCCGGGCGGGGGCGGGGGGCTCCGGGGCGCCCGGGTCGTCGCGGACGGTGCCCGGTCGACCCCGCCCGCGTCCGCGCGCGGGCACGGCGGAGAATGGGGCCTGCCCGCAGACCGGCCGCCCGATTGGACGCACCCGCCATGGCCTCCCTCCTGCTGTCCCGCCGCGACCTGGACTTCCTGCTGCACGACTGGCTGGACGTCACCGCCCTGACCGCGCGCGAGCGCTACGCCGAGCACGACCGGGACACGATCGACGCGGTGCTCGACCTCAGTGCGCGGATCGCGGCCGAGCACTTCGCCCCGCACAACAAGAAGAACGACGCCCAGGAACCGACCTTCGACGGCGAGCGGGTGCACATCATCCCGGAGGTCGGGCGGGCGCTGCGGGTCTTCGCCGAGTCCGGTCTGGTCGGTGCGGCGATGGACCACGCGGTGGGCGGGCAGCAGCTGCCGCAGGTGGTCGCCCACGCCTGCACGGCCTGGTTCCAGGCGGCCAACGTCGGCACCGCGGCCTACCCGTTCCTGACGGTGGCCAACGCCAACCTGCTGCTGGCCCACGGCAGCGCGGAGCAGGTCGACACCTACGTGCGGCCCATGGTCGAGGGCCGCTTCTTCGGCACCATGTGCCTCTCCGAGCCGCAGGCGGGCTCCTCGCTGACCGACATCACCACCCGGGCGGTGCCGCAGCCCGACGGCACGTACCGGATCACCGGCACCAAGATGTGGATCTCCGGCGGCGACCACGACCTGAGCGAGAACATCGTCCACCTGGTGCTCGCCAAGATCCCCGGCGGCCCGGCGGGCGTGAAGGGCATCTCGCTCTTCGTCGTCCCCAAGTACCTGGTGGCGCCGGACGGTTCACCGGGCGAGCGCAACGACGTGGTCCTGGCGGGCCTGAACCACAAGATGGGCTACCGGGGCACGGCCAACACGCTCCTCAACTTCGGCGAGGGACGGCACACGCCGGCGGGCGCGCCGGGCGCGGTCGGCTTCCTGGTCGGCGAGCCGCACCACGGCCTGGCGTACATGTTCCACATGATGAACGAGGCCCGGATCGGCGTCGGCCTGGGCGCCGCCGCGCTCGGCTACACCGGCTACCTGCACGCCCTCGACTACGCCCGCACCCGCACCCAGGGGCGTCCGCCCGGCGCCAAGGACCCCGCCGCCCCGCAGGTGCCGATCATCGAGCACGCCGACGTCAGGCGGATGCTGCTGGCCCAGAAGAGCTACGTCGAGGGTGGCCTCGCGCTGAGCCTGTACTGCAGCCGCCTGCTGGACGAGGAGCGCACCGCCGGGCAGCAGGCCGAACGGGACCGGGCCCGGCTGCTGCTCGACGTGCTGACCCCGATCGCCAAGAGCTGGCCCTCGCAGTGGTGCCTGGCCGCCAACGACCTCGCCATCCAGGTCCACGGCGGTTACGGGTACACCCGCGAGTACGACGTCGAGCAGTTCTACCGCGACAACCGGCTCAACCCCATCCACGAGGGCACCCACGGCATCCAGGGCCTCGACCTGCTCGGCCGCAAGGTCGTCATGGGCGGCGGGGCGGGCCTGCGGCTGCTGCTGGAGACCATCGGCGCCACCGTCCGCCGGGCCGCGGACACCGGGGGCGAAGCCGCCGTCCTGGCCGCAGAGTTGGCCGCCGCCGCCACCCGGGTCGAGCGCACCACCGCCGCCCTGTGGGCGGGCGGCGACCCGGACACCGCGCTGGCCAACGCCTCCCTCTACCTGGAGGCGGTCGGACACGTGGTGGTCGCCTGGATCTGGCTGGAGCAGTTCCTCGCCCTCCCCGACGGCGGGGACGCCTTCCACCAGGGCAAGCGGCAGGCCGCCCGCTACTTCTTCCGCGTCGAACTCCCCCGCACCGGACCGCAGTTCGACCTGCTGACCGGCCTGGACCGGACGGCGGCCGACACCCGCCCCGACTGGTTCTGAGCGCCCGCGCACGCGCACGCGCACGCACCGGGCCGCCGGGCCCGGTGCGTGCGGACGGTGTGTCAGAAGGCGTAGCGGATCCGCAGCCAGGGGGCGCGGGCGCCGATCAGCTCGCGCAGCGTCTCGAGGGCGGCGGCCTTGACGCCGGTGCGGTAGCGCACGTTCCAGCCGCCGTTCTCGGAGCGTTTCGGCTGCTGGAGGTCCGGGCGCCACAGGACCTCCTCCGCGCGGGGGTGCCAGCCGAGGTTGACCTCGTGCAGGTCCCGGTTGTGGGTGAGCATGATGACCTCCGCGGCGGCCTGGTCCTTGACCCGCTCCGGGAGCGTGTCGTCCATGGCCCGCAGCAGTTCGCCCCAGTCGTGCTCCCAGCCCGGGCGGATGACCACCGGGGAGAGGTTGAAGTGCACCTCGTAGCCGGCGTCGAGGAAGTCGGCGGCGGCCGCGAGGCGTTCGGGGACCGGGCTGGTGCGGATGTCGAGGTGCCTGGAGTCGTCGGGCGGCATGACGGAGAAGCGGATGCGGGTGCGGCCCTGCGGGTCGAGCCGCAGCAGGTCGGGGTTGACGAACTTGGTGGCGAAGGACGCCTTGGCGGTGGGCAGGCGGCGGAAGGCCCGGACCAGGTCGGCGGTGCCGTCGCCGATCAGGTCGTCGACCGAGCAGTCGCCGTTCTCCCCGATGTCGTAGACCCAGGCGCGCTCGTCGCACTGGTTGGGCTCGCGCTTGGGGCCGTTGGCCGCGACGTGCCGTTCCAGGGCGGCCAGGACGCGCTCGGTGTTGGTGAAGACGGTGATGGGGTTGGCGAAGCCCTTGCGGCGCGGGACGTAGCAGTAGGCGCAGGCCATGGCGCAGCCGTTGGAGAGGCCGGGGGCGATCCAGTCGGCCGACCGCCCGTTGGGGCGGATGCCGAAGGACTTGCGCTCGCCGAGGACCAGGGTGCCGCGCTTGGTCCGCACCCAGCGCTCCACGTTGCCCGCGTTGCCGTGCAGGTCGGGGATGCGCCAGTGGGAGGCGGTCTCGACGATCCGGGCGCCGGGGAAGCGGGCGATGATCTGCCGGCCCCGCCAGGACCGCGCGGCGGCGGGTTCGGCGTGGATCTCGGTGATGTCGAGCAGCCTGCGCGCCTGCTCCCCGTCGCGGAACGGCCGCTCGGGGGGTTCGCCGTCGGGGGATTCGCCGGGCGGCGCGGCGGCGGCGATGAGCTCGTCCAGGTCGAACAGGCCCTCGGCCCCGTCTCCCGGCCCTCCGGGACGCTGTCGCATGTCACCAGTGTACGGAGGAGGGCCGGGGCGCGGGGACGCGACGCCGGCGGGGTGTCAGCCGCGCGGCAGGACCATGGACTGGACCTCGGGCAGGTGGCGCCAGTCGGCGGAGACCAGGGTGGCGTGGGCGCCGGCGAGTTGGACCACGCGGGCGCGGGCCTGGTCCGCGGTCGGGTCGGTGGCGCTGATCGCGGGGGCGACGTTCTGCGCGTCGGTCATGCTGAGCAGGTAGTGGCGGGTGTCGTACCAGGAGGTGTCGACGCCGTTCAGGTAGGTGGCGGCGTCCCCGTCGAAGACCACGAACCAGGGGCGGATGTCCGTCTCCGGGTACCCGGTACGCGGGTCGCCGGCGGCGGCGCCGTGGACGGCGGGGAAGACCCGGGCGTCGCCGATCCGGCCGGCCGCGGCCAGGTCGCGCAGGTGGCGGGCGTACTCGACGTCGGTGTGCAGGGTGTCGAAGGGGTTGCCCTCCTCCACGGTGCCGGGGATGACGTAGACGATCGCGCGGCCGGCCAGGCTCGACCGGCCGGGCCAGTTGCCGGCCCTGGCGGCGTCGTCCAGGGTCGGGTAGCTCCCCCCGCCGGGCTTGGCCAGCAGGTCGGCGGGGCGGAAGGCGGCGCTGCCCAGGTGGGCGGCGATCAGCGCGTCGAGCTGGGCGGGGCCCATGCCGCTGTTGGCCGCGAAGCCGCCCTTGAGTTCCAGTTTGACCGTCAGCGGGCCCGCCGCGGGGTGCGCGGCCAGCCAGACCCGGACGTCGTCCAGGCAGCTCTCCAGGTTCTTGTTGGCGCCGCCGGTGTACAGCTGCGCCGGGGAGGAGGCGTTGACGCAGTTGTTTGAGTTGCCCAGCGGGTTGGAGTGGCTGACCTTCCACTCCTTGGTGACGGTGTCGGTCCAGGCGTCCAGCTCGATCATCGAGGTGCCGGTGTCCAGCGCCTGGGCCAGGAATCCGAAGGCGGCCGGGTCGTAGGTGTTGTGGATGCCCACGGAGCTGGTGGAGGCGAACGGCAGTTCGGCGGGGGTGGCGGCGCCGGCGGCGGCGCCGAGCTGGGTGGTGGCCGTGAGGGCCGCGGTGAGTGCGGCTGCGGCGGCGGTGCGGCGGAGGTTCATTCGGTCCCTCGTCGGTCGGGCGGCGCGGACGGTCGGGCGGCGCGGACGGTCGGGCGGCGCGGACGGTCGGGCGGCGCGGACGGTCAGGCGGTCAGGCGGTCAGGCGGTCAGGCGGTCAGGCGGTCAGGCGGTCAGGCGGTCAGGCGGTCAGCCAGCAGCGTGGGCCCCCTGAATGACTTTCACGTGACATGACAACGAACTGCCACGGAAGCTGACGCGGCGTCAAGACCCCGCGGTGGAACCGGGGCGGATGGGCCGTCGGAACGCGGGTAACGGAGTCGGTGAAGCAGCACGTCGAGGACAGGGGAGGCCAACGTGGCCAGAGGGATCTGGGATTACGAGAGCGCCGAGGGGTACGCCTCGGGCGACGATCTGGCGGGATACCGGGTGGAGGCCTCGGACGGCCGGATCGGCAAGGTCGACAAGCACAGCGAGGACGTCGGCCACGCCTACCTCGTGGTGGACACCGGGCCGTGGATCTTCGGGCGCACGGTGCTCGTCCCGGCGGGCACCGTCAACCGGGTCGACCACGACGACAGGTCGGTGTGGCTGGACCGGACCATGGAGGAGATCCGGAACTCGCCCGAGTTCGATCCCGACACCCATGCCGACAGCTCCGACTACCACCAGGCCCTCGGCGCCTACTACCTGGGAACCGCCTGAGCCCCGCGCCGCCCCGTCCGACCGGACGGGGCGGCCGTCCCGGAACCGGGACGGAACCACCCGACCGAAGGGAGCAGGAGCCCGCCGTGGACGAGCGAGAAGCCCGGCGCACCGGGGCCGAGGACCTGTTGGCGGGTCTGAGCGTGGACGACCAGCGGCCGGAGCAGCCGGTGCTGCTGGACGCGGCCGGCGCGCCCATACAGACCTGGCAGGAGAACCACCCCTACGACCGCAGGATGGGCCGCGGCGAGTACGAGCGGACCAAACGGATCCTGCAGATCGAACTGCTGAAGCTCCAGCGCTGGGTGAAGGCCACCGGGACGCGGCTGGTCGTCGTCTGCGAGGGCCGGGACGCGGCGGGCAAGGGCGGCGCGATCCGACGCTTCACCGAGCGCCTCAACCCGCGCGGCGCCCGGATCGTCGCCCTCGACAAGCCCACCGACCGGGAGGCCGGGCAGTGGTACTTCCAGCGGTACGTCGCCCAGTTGCCGACCGCGGGTGAGATCGTCTTCTTCGACCGCTCCTGGTACAACCGGGCCGGGGTCGAGCGGGTGATGGGGTTCTGCTCGCCGGAGGAGTACGAGCGGTTCCTGCGGCAGTGCCCCGCCTTCGAGGACATGCTGGTGGCCGACGGGATCGTGCTGGTGAAGTTCTGGTTCTCGGTCTCGCGCTCCGAACAGCGCACCCGCTTCGCGATCCGCCGGGTCGACCCGGTGCGCCAGTGGAAGCTCTCCCCCACCGACCTGGCCTCCCTGGACCTGTGGGACGCCTACACGAGCGCCAAGGTCGGCATGTTCCGGGCCACCGACACCCGCTCCGCACCCTGGACGGTGGTCAAGGGCAACGACAAGCGGCGGGCCCGGGTGGAGGCGATCCGCAGCCTGCTGGACCGGGTCGACTACGAGAGCAAGGACCGCGACGCGGTGGGGCGGCCCGACCCGCTGATCGTGGGGGCCGCGGACACGCTGCTGGAGGCCGGCGAGGAGGACACCGCCCTGTCGCCCACGCCGTTGGCCGGACCGCACCACGGTCCGGGCCGCCACCCCGGACGGGGCTGAGCCCGGCGCCCCGCGCCGGGCTCAGCCCCGTCCCGCACCGCGGTCAGTCCCGGTCCCGGGCCGCGTCGGCCCCGGTCTCCGCGCCCGCGCCCGCGCCCGGGTCGGCGGACTCCGACGGCCCGTGCGGGTCGTGGCGGCCCAGGCGCTCGGCCGCGCGGGTGATGTTGCGGGCCATCCCGCCGAAGACGAAGGCGTGGAAGGGGGACACGCTCCACCAGTAGGCCTGGCCGGCGAGGCCGCGCGGGTGGAAGAGCGCGCGCTGGAGGTAGACCGTCCGCCCCTGCCGGTCCCGGCCGACGCGCAGCTCCAGCCAGGCGAGCCCCGGCAGCAGCATCTCGGCGCGCAGCCGCAGGAGTTCCCCGCGGTCGACGGCCTCCACGCGCCAGAAGTCCACGGCGTCGCCGAGCCGCAGCCGGGTGGCGTCGCGCCGGCCCCGGCGCAGCCCCACGCCCCCCACCAGGCGGTCCAGCCAGCCGCGGACGGCCCAGCCGAGCCCGAAGGAGTACCAGCCGTTCTCGCCGCCGATGCCCTCGATGACCTGCCACAGCTCCTCGGGACGCGCCTGGGTCCGCCGGGCCCGGCGGTCGATGTACAGGCTGCCGCCCGCCCAGTCGGGGTCGGTGGGCAGCGGGTCGCTGGGCGCGTCGGGCAGGGCCGCGGACGACCAGCGGGTGGCGACCTGCGCCTCCTTGACCTGCTGCAGGGCCAGGCGCAGCGCCTCGTCGAAGTCCAGCGGGGACGTCGCGGTGTCGGGGATGTGGTCGGCGATGTCGTGCTCGGTGCAGACCACCTCGTGGCGCAGCGACTCCGCCAGCGGGCGGGCGATGCTGCGCGGGACGGGCGTCACGAGGCCGATCCAGTGGCTGGACAGCCCCGGTGACAGCATCGGCACGGAGACGATGAGGCGGTGCGGCAGTTCCGCCACCCGGGCGTAGCGCTGCATCATCGCGCGGTAGTCCATCACCTCGGGCCCGCCGATGTCGAAGGTGCGGGAGACGGAGGCCGGCAGCGTCGCGCTGCCCACCAGGTAGCGCAGGACGTCCGCGACCGCGATCGGCTGGATGCGGGTGCGCACCCAGCGCGGCGTCACCATGACCGGGAGGCGCTCGACGAGGTAGCGGAGCATCTCGAAGGACGCCGATCCGGAACCGATGACCGTCGCCGCCCGCAGCACCGCCGTGGGCACGCCCGAGTCGAGGAGGATGCGCCCGACCTCGGCCCGCGAGCGCAGGTGCGGCGACAGGTCGCTCTCGGGCACGTCCCTGGGGGTGAGCCCGCCGAGGTAGACCAGCCGGTCCAGCCGGGTGGCGCGGGCCGCGTCCGCGAAGGTGCGGGCGGCGCGGCGGTCGGTCTCCTCGAAGTCGTCGCCCCCGCGCATGGCGTGCACCAGGTAGTAGGCGACGCTCACGCCGTCCAGGGCGCGGGCCACGGAGTCCGCGTCCAGGACGTCGCCGCGCACCACCTCCACCTCGTCGATCCAGGGGAAGTCGCGCAGCTTGTCCGGCGTGCGGACCAGGCAGCGCACCCGGTAGCCCGCCGACAGGAGCTCCGGGACGAGACGGCCGCCGATGTACCCGCTGGCGCCGGTGACCAGGCAGAGCCCGGCGGGTGCGCCGTCCTCGGTCGGCCCGGACGGGGCGGGGGCGGCGGCCTCTTCGGAGGAGTGTCCGTTGCTGTCGTGGGTCATGAGTCGCCTTCGCGGGTGGGAGCGTGTCGTGGGAACCGGCCCGGGGAGCGGCCGGCTGGGATTCCTCCTCTGCTACCCGCTGCGGGGACGGGCAAGACGGTGCCGGGCGGGTACCGCCCCGATTGGCCGAGGCCCGGCCGGGGCGGGGGCGCTGCGGGGTCCGGGCGGCGGGGTCCGGGCGGCGGGGTCCGGGCGGCGGCCCGCGGGCGCTACCCGGAGGGGGGCGGGTGCGACTCCCGGTAGGAGTTCCAGTCCGCGTGCCCGCCGGCGCCCAGCACTTCGCCCGCGGAGGAGAACGCGCCGTCCGCCGCGGCCCGCAGCTCGCGGCGGGTGGTCCGGGCCACCAGGGCGGGGAAGACCGGGCGCAGCGGCTGGCACCAGCGCAGCCACGGCGGGGCGTAGATCTGCGGGGCGCGCCCGGTGATGCCCCGGGTGAGCCACCGGGCGACCTGCTCCGGGGAGTGGACGCGGCGGGCGGGCCGTGGCTGGTTGCGGCGCAGCGCCGCCAGGACCGGGTTGTCGTCGATGCCGTCGAGCATCTCGGTTCCGGTCCAGTGGAGGTAGGCGACGCCGACCTGGACGCCGTCGGGTTCGACCTCGCCGCGCAGGGCGAGCGCGAACGACTCGGCTCCCGCCTTCGACGCGCAGTAGGCGCTCATCATCGGGGCCGCACCGAAGGCCGCCGTCGAGGCGATCTGGAGGAAGTAGCCCCGGGTGGAGATGAGTTGAGGCAGGAAGGCGCGGGCGGTGTTGGCGGACCCGATGAGGTTGACGTCGATGACCCGCTGCCAGAGTTCGGCGCTGGTGCGGCCGAACGACCCGCTCACGGCGATGCCGGCGTTGGCCACCACCACGCTGGCCGGTCCCAGCTCGGCCTCGACCCGGCGGGCGGCCCCGGCCAGGGCGGCCCGGTCGGTGACGTCGCACTCGACGCAGAGGGTCGGCCCGGGAAGGGCCGCGGCGGTCTCCCGGAGGGTCGCCTCCTCCCGCCCGGCGAGGGCCACCCGCATGCCGGCCGCGGACAGGCTCCGCGCGAGGTGCTCCCCGACGCCGCGGGCGGCCCCCGTGACGACGGCCACCCGCCCGCGCAGCGGAGACGCCCCGCCGCGGAGCCCGTCTCCGCCGGACGCAGTGCGCATCGCTCCTCCTCGCTCGCGGTCGGGGCGCCGGACGGCCTCCGCGTGCCCCGCCCCACCCTCGGTCCGGCCGCCGGCCGCCGCAACCGCACCGCCGCCGACGGGCCCGGCGGGACGGGGGCCCGGCACCCGGCGCGGTCCCGCGACGTCCCGTGCGGCGAGCGGGCCCCCCTGCCCGGTGGCGGGCAAGGAGGGCGCGCGCTGGGCGCCGTGGGGCGGGCGGGGGTTCGGCGGCAGGCCCTAGAGCGGGACGGTGACGCTCACCCGCTTGCCGCCCCCGGGCAGGGGGAGGACGTCCCCGGTCGCGGCGAGGAGCTGGACCAGTGCCCAGCCGCGCCCGCTCAGGCGGTAGGGGTCCCGCAGGGCGGTCGGGTCGGTTCGCGGGCGGCTGCCGACGGCGTCCTCGACGTCGATCCGCACGCACGTGCCGCCGCCCGGGCGGCCGTCGGTCCCCCCGGCGGCGGCGCCCACCGGCGCGGTCTCGACGCCGACGGCGAAACCCACCACGCCGCCCGCGTGGCGCACGGCGTTGGTGACGAGTTCGGAGGCCACCAGCAGCGCGTTCCGCCGCCCGGCGGGGGAGACGGCTCCCTCGGCGCCCAGTACGTCCGACACCGCCCGCCGCGCCTGCGCCGGCGTGCGCACCGGCGTCCCGGCGCACGTCGGCAGCCGGTCCCCGTCCCCGCCCGCGGCCCCACCTGCGCCACGGGCGGCGTGCGGGGAACGCCGGAGACCGGGCAGGGCGTCCCCGGCGGCCGTGGGGGGAAGGTGGACGGTGAAGCGGCGGTGCGGCATGGCGTGGCCTCTGTTCGATCGGCTCTCGGCATCGGCGGTGGACCGTGCACACGGAACGTTCACCGATCCTTGTGCCCCCGTCCCCGCTCGCCATCCCCCTCACTGTTCCCGCGCGTTCCCGCGGCCCCTCCCCCGCCCCGCCAGGCGCTCCCGTCCTCCTGCGGTCCGGCCGACCCGGCGGCGGGCGGCGGCGTCACGTCCGTGCGCGTCCGTGCCGAGGGCCCGCACGCGCACGGACGCTCAGGGTGAGGAGCGGGTCCGGGCCCGTCATCGCGAACAGGCGGGCCACCGGATTCGGGACCGCGGCCAGCCGCAGCATCCGCTCCTGCGCCGTCAGCCGCTGGAGGAGCTCCACCGGGGCGCCGATGCCGGAGGAGTCGCAGAATTCCAGTCGTGCGCAGTCGGCCACCGCCGGGCCCGCTCCGTGCCCCCGGGCCGGTTCCCGGCCGGTGGCCTCGGGCAGCTGGACCGCGCTGTCGAAGTCCAGCTCCCCGCGCAGGCACAGCACCGTGCCCCGCTCCTCCCGCGCGACCTGGACCGAGAACACCCTCGGCCTCGTCCGTCCGGAGCCCGTAGCGACGACCCGCCCGTCCTGCGGACCCGCCCGGCCCGGGGCTCGCGCACCTCGTGGGCGGTGCCGGGCGGGGTCAGCCGTGCGCGGTGTCGATGACGCAGAAGCGGTTGCCGTCCGGGTCGGCGAGCACGACGAAGTCCGGGTCCGGCGGGTAGCTGTCCCAGTCGACCCGCTCGGCGCCCAGCGCCACCAGTCGTTCCACCTCGGCGGCCTGTTCGGCGGCGTCGTCCGCGTAGAGGTCGAGGTGGATCCGCGGGTGTTCCTGGACGGGGCTGACGCTGCGGTCCAGTGCCAGTTGCACCCCGCCCTCGTGCGGGGGCAGCAGGACCGCCCAGTCCTCGTCGAACTCCCCGCGCGGGACGTACCCGAGCGCCGCCGTCCAGAACGCCACCGCCCGCGGCACGTCCGCCACGCCCAGTACCACCGAACCCATCGTCAACATCCTTCCAGTGTGCCGGACTCCGGGCCGGAGCGGGCACGAGGCCCGACGGACCGGAGCGGGCCCGAGGTCCCGTGCACCGACGGGCGCGGGGCCCCCGCGCCGCGGGCGGCGTCCCGCCCTGCGGGGTTGGGGATGCAGGAGGCCGTTCGTGCTCGTAGTGTCGGAAGAGGGGGCGCCACCCGACCGGATGGTGAAATCCAGACGAGGAGGCACATCTGATGCTTACTCAGTTCCGGACCGAAACGGCCCCGACGTCACGCAGCGCGACGTCGACCGAGGCCGCCGCGTTGGCGAGCCTGATGGTGGAGGACGAGGCCGTCGTGTCCGACGCGCCCACGTACTCGCCCGAGGCGCTGGGAGGCGGACTCCTGGTGCTGGGGCTGCTGCTGTCGCCGAAGCCCCCGAAGGAGAAGCCGACCCGGTAGTCGGGGAGGTCTGATCACCGGGCCGGTCCGCCTGCACGGGCCGGCCCGGTGCGCACCCGCCGCGTATCCGCTGCGCGGCCGCCGCGTACCAGGAGGGACTTCGCAGATGCCGTTCGCCGAGACACCACTGCGCGACGAGTACGCCGCCGCCGTCGAACAGCTGGCGCGCCGTACTCTCGACGCCCTCCGGGACGGCGCTCCCGTGGCCGCGCTCCCGGAGCCGCCGGACCCGGAGGCGACCGACTCCCGTCCGCTGCTGGCCGCGGTCCGGGTCCTCGGGGCCGACCTGTTCGCCCCGCAGCTGCTGGCCGGGGCCGGGCCCGACGGGCCCACCGCCGCGCTGCTGGCCCGGGCCCGGCGGACGTTCCCGGCCCCGGCCGCCCCGTCCCCGGAGGCGGCCCGGGTGGTCGAGTGGCAGGACTGGGCCGTCGGACGGTTCCTCGCCCGCACCCCGTACGGGGAGGCCGCACCGGAGCCGCCCGTGCTCCCCGGACCGGAGGAGGCCGGCTGGCAGGTCTGGTCGGTGCGGATGTCCCAGCTGTCCGGGCTGGCGCTGCCCGGGCTCGACGGGCCGGTGCACGCGCACGCCCGCGTGCACTCCCTGGACCTCGCCCGCGGCACCGTCCGCTCCCTGCTGCGCCACGACCTCACCACCGCCGCCCGGCTCGTCCGCTGGCTCGCCTGGACCGGCGCCGAGGGCCTGCCGCCGCGCCTGGAGGTCGAACCCGTCCTGGACCGGATCCGGCTGGCCGGCGACGGCAGCGCCCGCACCGGGCTGGGCCTCGCCGTCGCCCGCCGCCTGCTCGACGGCCCCGCCGACGGGAGGCGGGCGGCATGACCGACACCCGCGTCCTCGCCACCGCGCAGCGGCTCGGCTCCCGCGCGCTGTCCTGGCTGCACTCCGCGCACCGGGACGGCCTCGGGCGGATCCCGGACAGCACCCTGATCGACTTCGCCGATCCCGACAACGCCTACAAACCGCTCGGCGAGGTCGCCCTCGCCGCCTCCCTCGTCCTGCGCGACGGCGTCAGCGCGCCCGCCGACGCCCGCGCCGCGCGCGACCTGCTCGAAGGCTGCTGGGCGCAGCTGCGCGAGGGCGACCTGCTGTACGAGCGCCAGCTGCACCACTTCACCATGACCGACCCGCTGGAGACCTACGGCCACTTCGCCCGGGCCGGCTACCGGCACCCGGCGCTGGAGGAGCTGCTCGACTCGCTCAGCCGGCTGCGGGCCGCGCACGCCGAGGAGATCCGGGCCAACCGGCGCCTGGGCGTCGCCAATGCCCGGCGGGTCGTCGGGCTCGACCATCGGCCGGACTGGGAGGCGCTCGCCCTGGGCACCTGGCTCGGCGCCGGGCCGGAGCCCTGGGCCGTGAACTGGATGACCGGGTACGACATCACCCACACCGTCTTCCACCTCACCGACTGGGGCGCCCGCCCGGAGGGCCTCCCCCGGCCGATGCACGACTACGTCCGGGACTGGCTCCCCGTCTGGCTCGACGTCTGGGTGGAGGTCGGGCAGTGGGACCTCGTCGCGGAGCTGCTGGTGGTCGACGCCTGCATCGGCGAGCCGGCCACCGGGCGGCAGGGCTGGGACGCGCTGGCCGCCGCCCAGCACGAGGACGGGCTGCTGCCCCGCGACACCGACCCGGTGGACGAGGACCGCGAGCGGGCGTTCCTGGACCACCAGCACACCGCCGTCGTCGCGGTGGTGGCCGGCGACGTCACGCTGGCCCGGGCGCTGCGGGCGACGGCGGCCGTGTGAGCGGGGTGGACGCCGCGGTCGCGGCGGCGGTGCGGGCGGCCGTGTCGTCGTCCGCGACCGCCGTCACGGTGGCGGTGGTGCGCGGCGACCGGGAGGAGGTGCGGTGCTTCGGGCGGGCCGGGCGGGGGCGGGCGGGCCCGTGCACCCCGGACACCGTCTTCGAACTCGGCTCCGTCAGCAAGACGTTCACCGCGCTGCTGCTCGCCGCGATGGCCGCGCGCGGGGAGCTCGCCCTGCACGAGGCGGTGGACCGCCTGCTGCCCGCCCACTGGCCCGCGGTGGCCGTCCGCTCCCGCGAGCCGGTCCGGCTGCTGCACCTGGCCACCCACACCGCGGGCCTGCCCCGGCTGCCCCCGGGGCTGCTCGCGGCGGCCCTGCCCGCGTGGCGCAGCAACCCGTACGCGTCCTTCGGCGAGGAGGAGCTGCGGGCGGCGCTGGCCAGGACCACCGTGCGCGTCGGGCCGGGCAGCCGGTACCGGTACTCCAACTACGGGGTCGGGCTGCTCGGCCGGGCGATGGCGGAGCGCGCCGGGCTGCCGTACGGCGAACTGCTCGCCGACCGGGTCCTGTCGCCGCTGGGTCTCGGCGCCACGACGTGCGATCCGGACGCGGCCGGACGCGCGGTCGGGTACCGGCGCGGACGCGCGCTGCCGCCCTGGCGGATCCCGGGCCTGCCGGGGGCGGGCGCGGTGCGGGCGAGCGGCGCCGACCTGCTGCGCTACCTGCGGGCCCACCTCGACGCCCGCCCCGCCGCCCGCCCCGACGCGCTGGCGTCCGCCCTGGCGGACGTCCAGCGGCCGCGGCTGCGGCTGCCGGCCTCCGGCGACGAGCTGTGCCTGGTGTGGAACCGCCGCCGCTCCGGCGGGCGGGACCTGTACTTCCACTCCGGCGGCACCCGGGGTTTCACGGCCTTCGTCGGCTTCTCCCCGCAGGGGCGGGCCGCGGTGGCGGCGCTGGCCAACGCCGGGCCCACCCTGAACGGGCGGTTCGTCCAGGCGGGCTACGAGGTGCTGCGGGCCGCCTCGTAGCCCGCCCGGACGGTGCCCGGCGGGGCCGGGCGGCCCGGGCGGTTTCGCGCGGGTCGGGGCGAGCGTGCGGCGCGGGCGGCCGGTCGGACGGCCTACCGGCGGGGGGCCGCCCGTGACCCGGCCCTCATCGGCGGTCCGGTGCCAGTGCGGCGAAGCGGTTGGGTCCCAGGACGGCGAGCAGGCGGAGCTTCTCCTCGCTCTCGCTGCGGGGTGCGGCGGTGAGCACGAGCAGCACCTGGGACTGGTCCTCGGTGAACAGGGCCTGGCAGTCGACCTCGATCGGTCCGACTTCGGGGTGGACGAGCGTCTTGTGGTCCTCGAAGCGCCGGGCGACCTCGTGGCGCGCCCACAGGTCGGCGAACTCCTCGCTGGCCCGGCTCAGGGCCCGGACCAGCTCGCCCGCGGTGGATCGCGGGCCGCGGACGCCGTAGGCGGCGCGCAGACTCGCGACCTGGGCGCGGCTCTGCCGGTCCCGGTCCTGCTCGGGGTAGAGGAGCCGGGCGGAGGGGTCGGTGAACCAGCGGTAGATCGCGCTGCGGGCCGGGCCGGTCAGGTGCGAGGCGTCGCCGAACAGGGCCGCGGCCGGGCCGTTCTGCACCAGTGTCTCGCCCAGGTCGCTGAGGACCAGCGCCGGTGTGTCGGCGAGGCGGTCGAGCACGCGCAGCAGCGCGGGGGCGACGTGGGGCGAGGCCGACAGGGCGGCCGGGGCGTTGTGCCCGGCGATCCGGTACAGGTAGTCGCGTTCGTCCCTGGTCAGCCGCAGGGCGCGGGCGAGCGCGGACAGGATGTGCGCGCTGGGCTGGGGGGCGCGCCGCTGCTCCAGCCTGGTGTAGTAGTCGGTCGACATCACGGCGAGCGAGGCGACCTCCTCCCGGCGCAGCCCGGGGGCCCGGCGACGGGCGCCCAGGGGCAGGCCGACGTCCTCGGGGCGCAGTGCCTCGCGGCGGCGGCGCAGGAAGTCGGCGAGTGCGGCGCGGTCCATGGATCCGATTGTCGTCCCGTCGCCGCCGCTCAGCCAGGGACCGGTGATCCCCCGATGAGGCGTCCCTGCCACCGGCCTCGGCGGCGGACGATAGTCGGAGGCATGAACATCTCCGGAAACACCGTCTTCATCCCGGGCTCCACCAGCGGCATCGGGCTGTCGCTCGCACTGGCGCTGCGCGACCGGGGCAACACCGTCATCGTGGGCGGCCGGCGCGCCGAGCTGCTGGAGCGCATCGCGGCCGAGCACCCCGGTGTCGACACCGTGCTCGTGGACGCCGCCGACCCGGCGAGCATCGACGCGGCGGCGAAGGAGGTCCTCGCCCGCCACCCCGACCTGAACGTCCTGGTGCCGATGGCCGGGGTGATGAGCGCCGAGGACTGGCACGGTCCCGCGTCGTTCCTGGCCACCGCCGAGTCCACGGTCACCACGAACCTGCTCGGCACGATCCGGCTGATCGCGGCGTTCGTCGAACACCTCCAGCAGCAGCCGGACGCCACGATCATGACCGTCTCGTCCGGTCTGGCGTTCGCTCCCCTGAAGGCCACCCCGACGTACAACGCGACGAAGGCCGCCGTCCACATGCTCAGCGAGTCCGTCCGGCTGCAGCTCGCCGACACCTCCGTCAAGGTCGTGGAGCTGGTGCCCCCGGCCGTCCGCACCGCCCTCATGCCCGGGCACGAGGACAACGAGGCGGCCATGCCGTTGGAGGAGTTCACCGCGGAGGTGATCGGGCTGATCGAGGCCCGGCCCGACGCGAAGGAGATCCAGGTGGAGCGCGTGAAGTTCCTGCGCTACGGGGAGGCCCGCGGCGACTACGACCGGGTCGTCGCCGCGCTCAACCCCGCCGGGGACCGGGCGGACGGAGGGGAGTAGCCCCGGCGGCCGGGACGGCGCCGGGCACGGGAGGGGCCGCTCGCGGGGTGAATCGTCCGCCGGGAGCGACTGGGCGGGCCGGTCCGGGGATAGACGAAGAGAGCCTCCTGCGCCGTCGGCGCGCGGCGCCCGCGCGGCGCCCCGCCCGGGTGTGCGCAGCGTTATCCGACGGGAAAGCGAGCTCGATGTCCTCCGTATCGCTGTCGGCATCCACGGGGAGCGCGGCCGCCCCGTCCGAGCGGGGCGGTCGCTCCGGCGCGGTCCATCCGCTGGGCGGACGGGGGCGCTCCCCCGGCGGGCCGGGGCTGCCGGTCGCGGCCCGGGCCTCGCCGGCGGTGCGGGGCGCGGAGGGCGTGGACGGTGACGTGTCGGGCGCGGTCGGCCGGGCGCTCGACGAGTGGCTGGCGGGCCGGGTGGCGCGGGCGGGCGCCCTCGACGGGACGTTCGCGGCCGACCTCGCCCACCGGGTGGCGGACTTCACCGGGCGCGGGGGCAAGCGGGTGCGGGCGCGGCTGCTGTGGTGGGCGATGCGCGCGTGCGGGGGGCCGGACGTGCCGGTCGGGGCCGCGCTGGCCACGGGGGCCGCGCTGGAGCTGCTGCAGACCTGCGCGCTCGTCCAGGACGACGTGATGGACGGGTCGGCGACGCGCCGCGGCCGTCGGGCCCTGCACGTGGACGTGGCCGCCCAGTACGCGCCGGGGGCGGGCGGGCGGGGGGCCGCGGACCTCGGTGCGGCCGCGGGCGTGCTGGCCGGGGACCTGGCGCTCGTCTGGGCCGACGACCTGGCCGCCGCCGCGCGCTCGGAGCTGCGGGAGCCCCGGCGGCAGCAGGTGCGGGAGGTCTGGTCGGACCTGCGGATGGAGATGGTCGCCGGCCAGTACCTCGACGTGCACGGCCAGGTGACCGGGTCGCGTTCGCCGGCCCGGGCGATCCGGGTCGCGGAGCTCAAGAGCGCGATGTACTCGGTGGAGCGGCCGGTCCACCTGGGGGCCGTGCTGGCCGGGGCCCGGCCCGAGCAGGTGGAGGCGCTGCGCCGTTCGGGCCGCTGCGCGGGCGTCGCCTTCCAGTTCAAGGACGACCTGGACGGGGTCTTCGGGGATCCGGCGCGGACCGGCAAGCCCTGCGGCGACGACGTCCGGGCCGGCAAGCCCACCTACCTGTTCGCGGTGGCGCGGGCCCGGGCGGTCGCCCGGCGCGACCGCGCCTCCTCGGAGGTGCTGGCCCGGTGCCTGGGCGACCCGGAGCTGGACGAGGCCGCGTTGGACCGGGTCCGGGAGGCGCTGGTGGCCACCGGGGCGCGGGCCGCCGTCCAGTCCCGCATCGAGCGGCTCTCCGAGCGCAGCACGGAGTACCTGGAGCGGGCCCGTCCGCTGGCTCCCGGTGCCGAGCGGCTGGCCGCCCTGCTGCGGGCGACCGCCGGGCTGCCGCCCGTCGGCGCGGGCGGCGCGGGGGGTGCGCGGTGAGCCGCGCCGTGCCGTCGGCCGATCACGTCGTCGTGGTCGGGGCGGGCCTGGCCGGGCTGTCCGCCGCCTGCCACCTGGTCGGCGCGGGGCGGCGGGTGACCGTCGTCGAACGGGACGGGGAGCCCGGCGGGCGGGCCGGGCGGATCCGGCGCGGCGGGTACCTGTTCGACACCGGGCCGACCGTGCTGACCATGCCCGAGCTCGCCGACGAGGCGTTCGCGGCGGTGGGCACCTCGCTGCGCGAGCACGTCGACCTGCTGCCGCTGCACCCCGCCTACCGGGCCCGGTTCGCGGACGGCAGCGCGCTGGACGTGCACACCGACGCGCAGGCGATGGAGGCCGAGGTGGCGCGGTTCGCGGGCGCGCGGGAGGCGGCGGGCTACCGGGAGCTGCGCCACTGGCTCACCCGGCTCTACCGGGCGCAGATGCGGCGCTTCATCGACACCAACTTCGACTCGCCGTGGCAGCTGCTCAACCCCGACCTGGCGCGGCTGGCCGCCCTGGGCGGGTTCGGCCGGCTCGCCCCGCGGATCGGGCGCCACCTGCGCGACGAGCGGCTGCGACGGGTCTTCTCGTTCCAGTCCCTGTACGCGGGGGTGGCGCCGGCCCGGGCGCTGGCCGCCTACGCGGTGATCGCCTACATGGACACCGTGGCCGGGGTGTGGTTCCCGCGCGGGGGCATGCACGCGCTGCCCCGGGCGATGGCCGGCGCCGCCGCCGCGGCGGGTGCCGGGTTCCGGTACGGGAGCACCGTCACCGGGCTGGAGCGCCGGGGCGGCCGGGTCACGGCCGTGGTCACGGACCGCGGGCGGATCGCCTGCGACGCGGTCGTGCTGACCCCCGACCTGCCGGTGGCGTACCGGCTGTTGGGGCGGGCTCCGCGGCGGGCGCTGCCGCTGCGGTTCTCGCCCTCGGCGGTCGTGCTGCACCTGGGCACCGACCGGACCTGGCCCGAGCTGGCCCACCACACCCTGTCCTTCGGCCACGCCTGGGAGCGGACCTTCGACGAACTGACCCGCACCGGCAGCCTGATGACGGACCCCTCGCTGCTGATCACCCGGCCGACCGGCACCGACCCGTCGCTGGCCCCGGCCGGCCGGCACACCCACTACGTGCTGGCGCCGGTGCCCAACACCGCCGTCGGCCCGGGTGCCGCGGCCTGGGGCGACCTCGCGCCGGGCTACCGCCGGCACCTGCTCGACACCCTGGAGCGGCGCGGGCTGACCGGGCTCGGCGCGTCCGTCGAGGAGGAGTGCCTGGTGACCCCGGCCGACTGGACCGCCCGGGGGCACGCGGCGGGCACCCCGTTCTCGGCGGCCCACACCTTCGCGCAGACCGGCCCGTTCCGGCCGCGCAACCTGGTGCGGGGCCTGGAGAACGTGGTGCTCGCCGGTTGCGGCACCACGCCCGGGGTCGGCGTGCCGACCGTCCTGATCAGCGGGAAGCTCGCCGCCGCCCGGATCACCGGCCCGGCCCGCCCCGGCCCGGCGCGCCGCCGCCCGCCCGCGGCGTCCGCCGCGCCGCCCGGACCCGAGGCGGCGCCGGTCCCGTCCTCGACCTCGACCTCGTCCCCGACGGCAGGAGCCCCGCATGACGGCCCGTGAACTGGACGCGGCGGGGATCACGGCCCCCGCCCTGCGGGCGGCGTACACCGTCTGCCGCGAGCTCAACGCCCGGCACGGCCGCACCTACTTCCTGGCCACCCGGCTGCTGCCGCCGGAGCGCCGGTGCGCGGTCCACGCGCTGTACGGCTTCGCCCGCTGGGCCGACGACATCGTCGACGGGCTGGACCGGCGCGAGACGCCCGCCGAGCGCGACCGGCTGCTGGGCGCGCTGGAGCGGGACCTGGCCGGGGGCCTGCGGCGCGGCGACGCGGCGGAGCCGGTGGTGCGGGCGGTCGCGGACACCGCCGAGCGGTACGGGATCGACCCGGCGCTGTTCACGGACTTCATGGCCTCGATGCGCGCCGACCTCACCGTCACGGACTACCCGACCTACCGGGACCTGTACGGCTACATGCACGGCTCGGCGGCGGTGATCGGCCTGCAGATGCTGCCCGTCCTCGGCACCGTGACGGGCCGCGCCGAGGCCGAGCCGCACGCGGCGGCGCTGGGGGTGGCGTTCCAGCTGACCAACTTCCTGCGCGACGTGGGCGAGGACCTGGACCGCGGCCGGGTGTACCTGCCGGCCGACCTGCTGGCGGCCCACGGGGTGGACCGGCCGCTGCTGGAGTGGAGCCGCCGCACCGGCCGGGACGACGCCCGCATCCGGGCCGCGCTGACGGCGGGCGCCGCGCTGGCCCGCGGGGTCTACCGGGACGCCGAGCCGGGCATCGCGATGCTGGAGCCCCGGGTGCGGCCCTGCATCCGGACGGCCTTCCTGCTCTACGGCGGCATCCTGGACGCGATCGCCGAGGACGGCTACGCCGTGCTGCACCGGCGTTCGGTGGTGCCGCTGCGCCGGCGGGCGGCCGTCGCCGCGTCGGGGCTGACCCGGATCCTGGCCGCCAGGGTGCGGGCTCCGGGGCGCTCCGGCCCGCCGCCGGGCCCGGCGCGCCGCCGTCCGGCGGCCCGGGGGCGGGTCCGGTGAGCGCCCCGTCCCGCTGGACGCCCCCGCTGCGGCTGCGCCGGGGTCCGGGCTGGGCGCGGCAGGAGCCGTCGTGGCGGGCGGCGCGGCCCGCGCTGATCGCCGCCGCGCTCGAACGGGCGGCGGCCCGGCCCGCCGGGAACTGGTTCGTCGTCGGCCGCGCCGGGATCGCCGGCGGCGGACGGCCGTGCGGGCGACTGGTCGGCGGCGCGGAGGTGGTGCTGTGGCGGGACGCGGCGGGGGCGCTGCGGGCCGGGCCGGGGAGCTGCCCGCACCTGGGCGCGCCGCTGAAGGACAGCCGGGTGGTGTGCGGCACGCTGGTGTGCCACTGGCACGGCCTGGCCCTGAACGGCGGTCCGGTGGCGGGCTGGGAGCCCTACCCGGTGCACGAGGACGGGGTGCTGGCGTGGGTGCGGCTGGACGCCGTGGGCGGCGGGGAGCCCACCGGGCGGCCGGTGGCGGTGGCGCGGCCGGAGGCGCGGGGGGCGGTCACGGCGGTGTACACGGGGCTGGGCCGGTGCGAGCCCACGGACGTGGTGGCCAACCGTCTGGACCCGTGGCACGGCTCCTGGTTCCACCCGTACTCGTTCGTGGACCTCGCGGTGGTGGAGACGCCGGAGGGCGCCGGGGAGGACCGGTTCGTGGTCGACGTGTCCTTCCGGGTGGCCGGGCGGCTGGTGGTGCCGGTGCGGGCGGTCTTCACCGCGCCCGGGCCGCGCACCGTCGTCATGCGGATCGTCGAGGGCGAGGGGGAGGGTTCGGTGGTGGAGACCCACGCCACCCCGCTGACCGGCCCCTCCTCCCCCGCGCCGCGCACCGCGGTGGTGGAGGCCGTCATCGCCTCCTCGGGGCGGCGCGGCTTCGCCGCGGCCCGGGCGCTGGCTCCGGCGCTGCGGCCGCTGATGCGCCGGGCCGCGGCCCGGCTGTGGCGCGACGACCTGGCCTACGCGGAGCGCCGCTGGGCGCTGCGCAGCACCGGCCGCTTTCCCGGCTGACGGGGGCGGGCGGCGCACCCGGGCGGGCGGCGGACGGGGCGGCGGCCCGCCGGGGGGTCAGCGGGCCGCCCGGCGGGCCAGGGCGCGCAGCAGGCGGGAGCGGCCGGCCCGGGGCACCGTCCACAGGGTCTGGCCGGCCACGCCCCAGCGGGCGAGCAGGGCGTTGGCGGCCTGGAAGCCGGTGGTGGCGGCGCGTTCCATCAGGGCGACGGGCAGGTCGGTGCGGACCAGGTCGCCGGCCAGGACGACGGCGGGGTGCGGGGTGGTGACGCCGGGGCGGCGCGGCCATCCGCCGACCGGGAACACCGGGCAGTCCCGGCGCCATTCGTGGCGGACGTCCACCGTGCGGGCGTCCCGGGTCTCCGGGTAGACCTCGTGCAGCCGGGCCGCCATCCGTTCCTGGACCTCCTTGGGTTCGGCGTCCTCGGGCACGGCGTAGGCGTGCAGCTCGACGACCGATCCGCCGGTGCGGGCGGACCAGCGGGCCGCCTCGCCCTCCCAGTGGTTCAGCACGCTGACGTTGTCCAGTCCGTCGTAGCCGCTGGTGCCGAGGAAGCCGGGCCGGTCGGCGGCGACCGGGCGGTCCAGCCAGAGCCGGGAGACCAGGAAGGGCGGCGCGGTGCGCAGCGCGGCGACGTCGGCGCGCCAGGCCGGGTCGCCCAGCTGCTCGGAGGCCGCGACCAGGCGGCGCAGGCCGGCGGCGTCCAGGGCGAGGACCACGGCCTGGTGGCGTTCGGCCCCCCGGTCCGGGGAGAGCACCTCGAGGTCGCCGCCGGGCAGCGGCCGGACGCCCTCGACGGCGGACCCGGTGCGCAGGTCGACGCCGCGGGCGCCCAGGTAGGCGGCCAGCGGCTCCCACAGGGCCTGCGGGTAGGGCTCGGTGGGGACGTCGAACAGCAGCCCTTCGGAGGAGCCGAGGAAGTAGATGTGGAACATCAGCAGCAGTTCGGCGGCGGACAGCTCGCGCGGGTCGGTGAAGAAGCTGCGGGAGAACACCTCGAAGGCCAGGTGGTGGGCGGCTTCGGGGAAGTTGATCCGGCGCAGGAAGTCGTGCGCGCTGGTGGCGTCGTGGCGCTCGAAGACCTCCGGGAGGCGGACGTCCAACAGTGGCAGGGCCGCCCGGGCGTCCAGGGCGGCGAGGTCGCGCAGGCCGAAGGTGGGGCTGCGGGCGACGAAGCCGGCGGCGCTGAGCGGCGGGGTGCGCGGCACCCGGGCGAAGCTGTCGGCCGTTCCGGAGCGGTGGCGCAGCGGGTAGTCGGGCAGGCCGGTCAGCCGGGTGAGGCCGGGGTCGGTGCGCCGCAGCAGACCGCGCAGGTTGTAGTACTGGCGGAAGAAGGCGTGGAAGCCGCGGCTCATGGTCGCGGTCGAGCCGTCGGCGAGCCGGGTGGTCCACCCGGCGACCCGCCCGCCCAGCACGGGCTCCCGTTCGTGCAGCACCACCTCGATGCCGCGTTCGGCGAGCGCGGTCGCGGCGGCCAGCCCGGCGATCCCGCCGCCCACGACGGCCACCCTGGGCGGCCGGGACCCGGGGAAGCGGGCGTGGCCCGGGGCGGCCCGCACCACCTCGGCCCGTCGGTCCCGGCCGCGCCGGGCGGCGGGCGGGCGGTGCGCGGCGTGCTGGTTGTGCTGGTGCGGGTGCTGGTCGTGCTGGTGCGGGTGCTGGTCGTGCTGGTGCGCTGTCAACGGTCGTCCTCACGGGGGTCCGGGGCGGTTTCGGGGCGGGTGCCGGGCGGGGTCCGGCGCGGCAGCAGGGGCAGTTCGGCGGCCGAGCGCAGCATGGGGCCGACGGGGCAGCGCAGGCCGATGCGCAGCTCCTCGGCGGGTGTGCTGCCGCCGTCCAGGAAGCGCAGCACCTGCTCGGCGGGGGTGCGGCGGAACAGATCGGTGAAGAACCGGGGCCCGTCGACGCGGCCGGTGTCCAGGGCGCGCAGCAGGACGGCGTCCATGGCCAGGGCCCGCCGTCCGTGGGGGGCGGGCGCCGGCGCGGGGCGGCCCGGCGCCGCCGGACGGCCGAGGGCGGCGGCGATGGCGCGGCTCTGCCGCTGGACGGCGGCGAAGGCGTACCCCGTGGCGGGGCGGGTGGCGCCGCCGGCCGTGCCGATCCGCACGTGCGCGGGGCCGACCCGGCGGGGGAAGCGGCCGTCGGTCATCGGGATGACGCCCTGCTCGACCTCCTCGACGGTGAACTCGTCCAGGCCGAGGACCTGCCGGGCGTAGCCGTGCAGGGCGCGCTCGTACCCGGGGACGGTCAGCGGGTGCCGGGAGAACTCGGTGTACTCCACCAGGGCGCGGTCGGGGGCCAGCGGCAGCACGTAGCCGAAGCCGAGGCCGTGGGCGGGCTGCGGGACCCGGAAGTCCATCAGGTGCGCCGTGCCGGGGTCGAAGCTCGGGCGGGCGGTGCGCACGAACCAGCCGCGGAAGTGCTGGAGCAGGGTGGTGCGGGCCGGGGGGAGCCGGGTGGGCGGGCGGGAGTCGAAGACGTACCCGGCGTCGAGGGTGAGCGGCCGGCCCGCCGCGTCCTCGGCGCGCACCCGGGCGCCGGGGCGCCCGTCCGGCCGGGCCCGCACCTGGTGCACCGTGGCCCGCAGGACCCTGGCCCGGGGGTGGGCGGCGAGGCGGGCGTGCACCAGTTCCTCGAAGGCGGTGGAGCGCAGCATCCGGTAGCGCAGCGGGGCGGGCGCCGCCTCGACGGTGCTCCCGTCCGGGCCGGTGATCCGCAGCCGGGACCACTGCGCGAGGACGGCCTCGTCGTACTCCCCCGGGCCGTCGTCCCAGAAGCACCAGGTCCGCGGCGCCGGGCGCAGCGGGCCCTCCGGCGCCTCGAGGACGGTCACGTCGAACCGCGGGCCGTCGGGGCGGCCCGCCAGGTCCTGCCTGACCAGCCAGTGGGCCAGGCTGAGTCCGGCGGCTCCGCCGCCGATGACGGCCAGCCGGAGCGGCTCGGCCTCCGCGGCTCTTCTCAACTCGCCCCTGCCTTCCGGGTCTGGGCGGGACCGCGGGCCGTGCGCGCGGTCCCGGACGGTCCCGCGCGGTGGGCGGCCCGGGGGCCGCCGGGTGGGTGCCGCCGCGCGGCGGCCCGCGGGTACCGGCCGCCTCCGCCGCCGGCCGGCGCGTCGCGGGAAGGCCGTGCCCAACCTTGGCACCCGCGCCGGGAGTCGGCCGCGTCATCCGCCGGTACACGCCGACGGGTCGGCCGTCCGGCGGACCCGTCCGCGGCCGGGCGGGCCTCGGTGCGGTGCCCCGCTCCCCGGCCGCGGCCGGCGGTCACGGCCGGCGGTCGCGGCGGCCCGCGCGGCGGGCGGTGCGGTGGACGGCCCCCTGGACGGCCCCCTTGGGGACGGCCTTGCCGAGCGAGCGCAGGGCCAGCAGCAGGACCCCGAGGTCGTCGAGCAGGATCGGGTCGGGCAGCAGGTCCACCGGGGAGACCAGGTAGACGATCGCTCCCCAGAACAGCACCTTCTTCGACATCGGGATGCCGGTGTCGGCCAACAGCCGCTTGGTGCGCACCAGTTTGACCACCAGCACGACCGCCGCGACCAGCGTCGCCGCCACCAGCGCCGTGCCGGCGACCCACAGCAGCGTGCTCGTCCCCTCGTCCATCCGTCCACCTCTTCCAGCGTTCCTGCCCGTCCGGTCGGAACACGTCTGCCCCGCTTCGGGCCGAGCGTTCCTCCCCGCCGGGCACGCGTCGAGGAGACGTCAGGAGGTTGACGGGGCGTCGGGAAGGCGCCGGGAGGGCGTCCGGCCGGCCGCCGACAGGCCGCGCAGGGCGGCCGAGGTGTCCCGGTCCGCGGCCGTGTAGGCGATGACCACTTCGTGGGGGTCGCCCGTCGTGCGGAAGGTGTCCCAGGACAGGCGCAGCTGGACTCCGGACGGGCCGTTGATCCGGGTGCTGCCGCGGGTGAGGTCGACGACGACCTGCTCCGACCACAGCCGCCGGAAGCAGTCGTCGGCGTCGCCGAGTTCGCGGATCTGCCGCGCCAGGGCCCGGTCCCGGGGCCGGGCTCCCCACTCGGTCCGCAGGTAGGCGACTGTTTCGCGCGCCTTCAACTCCCAGTCGGCGTACACCGTGCGCGCCTGCGGGTGGGTGAAGACCAGCCAGCCGATGGTGCGGCGGCCCGGGGGGACCAGCGCGAAGTCGGTGAAGACCGCGGCGGCCAGGTGGTTCCACGCCAGCACGGCGCCGTCCCGGCCGACCACGTACGCGGGGGCGTCGGTGAGGGAGTCGAGCAGGTGCTGGACGCTGTCGCGCACGCCTGCGCCCGCGGGCTCCTCGGGCGGGTGCGGGGACGGCCGGGCGAGGCTGTAGAGGTAGCCGCGCTCGCCCGGCGTCAGGCGCAGGGCGTCGGCGACGGCGTGCAGGACCGCGTCCGAGACCCGCCACGCCTGGCCGCGTTCCAGCCGGATGTAGTGGTCCACGCTCACGTGCGCGAGCAGCGCGACCTCCTCCCGGCGCAGGCCGCTGACCCGGCGGTGGCCGTCGTCGGGGAGTCCGACGTCCTGGAGCCGCAGCCGGGCGCGCCGGGAGAGGAGGAAGTCCCGGATGGCGTTGGTGGTTTCCACGCCCGCATTCTGCGAGGTGATCGCGGTCCGCGACAGACCGCAACCGGCCACTGTGCGCCCGGCGGCATCCGGCCGGGCCGGATGCCAGGGCAGGGCTTGCACTCCCCGGCCCGGGTGCCGCGCGGTGATCCTGGCCCTCCGAACGCGTCATCACAGTCGAGGGAGTCCTTCGTGTCGATCACCGCTGTCAGGAGGCGTGGCGTCCTGCCCGCCGCGCTGCTCCTCTGTGCCGGGCTCACCGCGGCGGGGGTGGTCGGCGCGGAGCGGGCGCACGCCGACCCCGCCCCGCCGCCACCGCCCACCACGAGCTGCGATCCGGCCACCGACTCGTCCTACTACAGCGTCACCGCCGTGGTCACCCCGGTGGTGACCGACTTCCTGGCGGTGAACGTCGGCGACGGCACCACCGGCCAGCGCACCGAGACACTCAGCCAGGTCAGCACGGTGAGCACCACGGTCGACAAGAGCGTCGAGATCTCCGCCTCGGCGGGCCCGGTGTTCGTCAAGGTCGAGGCGAAGGTCGGCTTCTCGGTCTCCAACACGACGTCGTCGACCAGCACCAGCACGGTCAGCACCACCTGGAACTTCGCCAAGGCCGGCTACTACGGCCTCTACCGCGGCACCCGCCGGGTGGACGGCACGTACGCGAAGTACGTCTGTGCCCAGACCGGGCCCGCCACCGGGGTCTGGATCAACGCGCAGCGGGGCGGCTACGGCACCTACACCACGTACGAGACCCCCGAGATCGGCACCGTCACCCGCAACTGCGCGGCGCCGGAACCGGCCGGCACCGTGCGCCGCGCCGCGCAGGACCGGCTCGGCACGTGCTGACCCCGACCACCCGCTCCGAGGAGACCACCGTGACCGACTCCCCGCGGCGGACGCCGCGTTCCACCTCCCGGACGGTCCGGGTGCTGTGCGCCGCCGCCGTCGCCGCGGCGGCGCTGGTCGCCGCCCCGTCCTCCGCGTCCGCCTCCTCCGACCCCACCCGGGACGGCTGGGCCTGCGCCCCCGGCTACTACCGGATCAACACCTCCGGCGGCATGGTCTTCGACCTCTCCCAGGGGCCCGACAGCAAGGGCGCGATAGTGCAGTACCAGTACCAGGGCCTCGCCAACCAGCAGTGGCGCGTGTGCCACTGGGGAGCGGACACCACGTCCACCACGCCCTACATCTTCAAGAACCGGATGAACGGCCGCTGCATCACCATCTGGGACAAGTCGACCAGCGACGGCTCCTGGTTCATCGAGGGCGACTGCAACGGCTGGATCTACGACGACCAGAAGTTCTGGCTCGACTACCTGCCGGGCACCTCCACCTTCGCCCTGCAGGTGCTCTCCTCCTCCTCGTGGGTGTCCGTCGACCAGGGCCTGTACAGCGTCTCGCGCGCCCGCCTCGTCCAGTACGCCGACCACGCGGGGGTGTTCTCCCTCT
Organism: Kitasatospora sp. NPDC090308; assembly: GCF_044769485.1. NCBI lineage: Bacteria > Bacillati > Actinomycetota > Actinomycetes > Kitasatosporales > Streptomycetaceae > Kitasatospora > Kitasatospora sp. NPDC090308. The sequence goes on from NZ_JBIVXY010000007.1 coordinate 80,148, forward strand.
CACCCGCCTGACCGGTCGGCCCCGTCTCCACCTGCTCCGTCTCCACCTGCTCCGCAGCCACGGTCGCGGCCCGGGACGGCTCCGCCGTTTCAGGCCGCGGCCAGGTCCGCGCGGCCGAACAGCAGGGCGTAGCCGCGGGGCAGGTGGGCAAGGAGGCGGTCGGTGAGGGGGGCGTCGGTGAGGGTGGTGAGGGCGGCCAGGACGGAGGAGGCGTCCCAGCGGGCGGTGGTGAGGCTGGTGCCCAGGGTGTGGGCGAGCGTTTCGACGAAGGCGGGGGCGGCGACGGGGCGGGGCAGCGGGATCTGGGCGGTGAGGACGGCGCGGGCCCGCTCGGGCAGGGCCGCGGCGAGGTCGCGGCGTTCGTCTCCGGTGAGCTGGGAGCCCAGGACGGACAGGACGGCGTCGAGGACGCGTTCGGCTTCCTCGTCGCTGGAGTAGCGGCCGAAGTCGCGGACCTGCTGGAGGAGGTGGCGGTAACGGGTCATGGCCGTGGGACCTTCCGGGGGCTGGCCGCCGACGGCGGCGGCGGTCGGGGTGGAGGGGCGGTCGGGGTGGGGCGTGGTCGGGGTGGGGCGTGGTCGGGGTGGGGCGTGGTCAGGGTCGTTCGCCTGCGGCCGGGCGGCCGAACAACAGGTCGTAGCCGGGCGGCAGTTGGAGCAGGATGCGCCCGGTGAGGTCCTCGCCGGCGGCGTCGGCCACCGTGGACAGGACGGCGCCGACGTCCCACAGGGCCGTGGCCTCGGTGGCGCCCTCGATCCAGGCGGCGGTCGCGCGGACGAAGCGGTCCGGGCCGAGCGGCTCGGCGGCGGGCAGCGGGTTGAGCAGGATCAGGGCCATCGTCTCCGGCAGGCGGGCGGCCAGTTCGGCGCGCACGTCGCCGACCAGGTGGGCGCCCAGCAGGGCCAGGACGACCCGGGCCGCGCGCTCCGCCTCCTGCGGGGTGCCGTACTCGCCGCGCTCCCGGACCTCGTCCAGGAACGCCTCCCATCGAAGAGTCATCGCGGTTCTCCCTCCGTCCAGAGGGCCGACGCGGCCGGTGCCCGGTCGGTCTCGGCTGCCGGGTACCGGGGCGGGCCCGTGAGTTTGAGCGGGCGGGCGGCGCGGCGCCGGGACCCGCCCACGGGCAGGCGGGCGACGCGCCGGTGGTTCACGGCGTTGCCCCGCTCCCCCGGCCGGCCCGCCGCCGGGCGGCCGGGGGTCGGAGGGCGTTCCGGCCGCCCCTTCGATCGCGGGGGGAGCGGGATCGGGGGCGGCTCGGAACGGCTTCGGGGAACGGTCTCCGGGAACGGCTTCCGGGAACTGCTTCCGGGAACGGGTCAGGCCCGGATCTGCTTGCGGTCGCCGGTGTGGCCGATGGCGATCTTGCGGGGCTTGGCCCGCTCGGCGACCGGGATCTTCAGGGTCAGTACGCCGGCGTCGTAGTCGGCGCTGATCCCGGCGGGGTCGAGGGTGTCGGAGAGCATGACCTGCCGGGAGAACACGCCGAGCGGGCGCTCGGACAGCTCCCACTTCACGCCCTCGCCCTCCTGGTGCGGGCGGCGCTCGGCCTTGACGGTCACCATGTTCCGCTCGACGTCGATGTCGATCGCCTGCGGGTCCACCCCCGGCAGGTCGAAGCAGATCACGTACTCGTCGCCGGTGCGGTACGCGTCCATCGGCATCGGGGTCGGCCGGGACCAGGTACCGGCCGTGTTGACGAACTGCTGGGTCAGGCGGTCCAGCTCGCGGAACGGGTCAGTGCGCAGCAGCATCGCGAAACACCTCCATGGATCGAATGGGTTGCCAGTGCGCTTCACCTGACACCTTTGTAGCGCGTCATCCATCCGATGACAAGTCGCCGTGTCACCGATAGAGTGACTGCATGAGTGAGAAGCCCCGCAGCGCCGCCCCGGACGGCCCCCGGCCGCCCGAGCCCGCCTCGTTCCTGGCCGCCGCGGCGGCCCTGGCCGCCATCGACGACGCCGTCCGCACCGCCCACGACCCCGCGTCCCGGACCCCGGCCGCCTCCACCGCCCCTGACGCGCAGCAGGGGCCCGAACCGGCCCTGGCCGCGCTGCTGCTGCTGCGCGAACTGCGCACCGAACTCGCCGGCTGGGAGGCCGGCCTGGTGGAGACCGCCCGGGAAGCCGGCGCCACCTGGGCCGACCTCGCCCACCCCATGGGCGTGGCCAGCCGCCAGGCCGCCGAGAACCGCTACCTGCGCCTCAAACCCCCCACCGGCCGCGGCGGCGGGACGCGGACCGCCACCGGCGCCGAACGCGTCAAGGCCGTCCGCGACCGCCGCGCCGCCGACCGCACGGTCACCGCCTGGGCCCGCGACCACGCCGCCGAACTGCGCGTCCTCGCCGCCCAACTCACCGCCACCCCCCTCCCCCGCGACGCCCACCCGGCCCAAGCCGCCCTCACCACCGCCCTCGGCACCACCGACCCCGCCGACCTCCTCCCGCCCCTCACCGCCATCCGCCCCCACCTCGACACCGACCGGAACGACCTCGCCACCCGCCTCGACACCCTCATCCACCACACCACCCGCCTCCGCGACGGCAGCGACCGCCGCCGCGCCTGACCGCGTCGCCGGGGAGGGTGGGTGGCAGTGGATGTTCACCGGAGACGACGCCACCCGGAGACGGGGGTCGTGGAAACCGACTCCGCCCGCGTCGGCGGGGAAGAGCGGATCAGCGGTCTTGACGGACCGGTTCTTCGCGGCCGCCGTCGATGCGGACGAGGATGACGCGGTGGGTGGCCTCGAGGAGTTCAACGACACGGAGGCGCAGTTCGGAACCCAGGGCTGGTGGGTCGTCGAGGCAGGTCACCCGGGTCCGTGTCCCGTCGAAGGTGACGGTGGACCAGCGGTGCGGCAGCGCTGTCGAAGTGACGGTGCCGATCACGTTCGTGCCGACGGGACAGCGCTCCTTGATCCGTTGCCACTGCTCTTCGGAATGCCCCCGGTGAGTGGCCTCGGGATTACGGAAGGAAGCCTCCAGCGGCCAGAGCCTGATCTGGAGGCGGCCCGAGCGGCGGACGTCGTGGCGCAGGATCTCGAACCCGGTGGTCGTCCCGGCCTGCGGCCACCGGTCGAGCCGACGTGGCAGATGCTCGCCGTCGACGAAGCCGACCGGGAGGCCGTCGAGTTCCACGAGGGCTCCGACCGCGGTGTCACCACGTGGCATGAGCGGGGCGCGGACCTCGCCCTGGACGTGCCTCCCGATCCGGAAGCGGTGGATGAGCCCGTCCAGGCCGCTGCCGCTCATGCGTTCACCCTCTCGTCGCGGTGCTCCCTGGGTCTGCGTGCCGGCCCGGGTAGGGGTGGCGACAGGAGCGCGGGGGCGAGAACCGGAGCACGTGGTGCCGAACGGCGCCCGCACCTACGGCTGGTGGGACCCGGCCCTGGTTGACGTGGGCGGGCGGTGGAGTGTCGGCGGGGTGGGCGCGTCCGGGGCCGGCTCGAGGAACGGGGAGCGGTCGACGGACAGGGGGCGCGGGTGTTCGCCTGCCGGGAGGGCGTGGTCGGCTGCGGGTTCGGAGAAGGCCAGCCCCAGGGGGCGGCGGTCGGGACTCATGGGCACAGTCTGCCCTACCGCCGCCGGACGGCCCGCGCCCGGCCGATCCGTTCGCGCGGTGGCGGGTGTGGAGGGGGCGGTGGGACAAGGGAGTTGGGGCGGTCGGGGGTCGGCTGGGCGGTGGTGGCGTCGCTGTCCGGGTTGCGGATCGCGGCCGCCGAGCAGGCGCGGGGGCCCGGCCGGGTTCGGTCGGGCCCCCGGGATGCGGTGGGTCAGCCGGTGGTGAAGTAGCCCGAGACGTCGGCGATCACGTCGGTGCTTCCGACGTGGTTGGCGAAGACCACGCCGTCGGCGGCGTTCGGGGTGACGGCGTTCGCGATCGTCTGGCCGGCGCTGAAGTTGAGGCTCGACGTGTCGGGGATCGGCCCGCCCGGGGTGGCGCCGTAGACGGCCAGGAAGCTGCTGTCCGTCGTGTTGGTCACGGTGACGTTCAGCGCCACGCCGGTGATCCCGTACGGGGGGACCCCGTTCTCCCAGCGTCCGACCGTCAGCGCGATGGCGCGGGGGCCGACCTTGCCCTGGATGCCGCCGGTGCCGTCGCGGGTGTCGAGGGCGCGGGCCGGTCCGGTGGGGACGAAGACGGCTCCGGAGGCGGAGAAGTAGCCGCTGACGTCGGCGACCAGGTCGACGGTGCCGGTGTGGTTGTAGAGGTCGATCCTGCCGTCCACCACGGGGACCACCACCTGGTTCGAAATGGTCTCGCGGGGGGTGAAGTTGAGGTTCGAGGCGGTGGGCCGGCCGGTGCCGTGCGGGTAGGCGGTGACGTGGCTCTCGTCGGTGGGGTTGGTGGCGGTGACGTTGAGGATCACCGCGGTGACGCCTTCCGCCGGGACACCGCCCCGGCCGGCCACCGCCAGGGTGAGCGTGCTGTCGGCGCCGAGCTTGGCCTTGGCGGCGCCGGTGCCCGCGCGGGTGTCCAGCAGCCGGGCCGGGGTGGCCAGGGCGGTGTACCGGGAGCCCGCGTCGCCCGGGGTGTAGTAGCCGCTGACGTCGGCGATCAGGTCGACGGTGCCGAGCTGGTTGTAGAGGTCGATCCTGCCGTCCACGACCGGGACGGTCACCTGGTTCGGGACGGTCTCGCCCGGGGTGAAGTTGAGGTTCGAGGCGGTGGGCCGGTTCCTGCCGTGCGGGTAGGCGGTGACGTGGCTCGCGTCGGTGGGGTTGGTGGCCGTGACGTTGAGGACGACGGCGCTGACTCCGGTGAGGGGCACCCCGCCCCGGCCGGCCACCGTCAGGGTGAGCGTGCCGTCGGGGCCTAGCTTGCCCTTGGCGGCCCCGATGCCCGCGCGGGTGTCCAGCAGCCGGGCCGGGCTCACCGGCACCAGGGTGCTGGGGGCGCCGAGGTCGACGCTCCCGCCGTTGCCGACGTAGTTGATCGAGATCGGCTTGGTGAGCTTCTCCGTGGTCCCGTCGGCGGTCAGGTCCAGCCGGCCCTGGAGCAGCACGGACTTCGCCGACGGGGCGCCCGAGATCTCCAGGTCCACCACTCCCAGGCCGTCCGGCGAGCCCGAGGTCCCGCCCGCCGGGAAGTCGTGGGCCGGCAGGTCCAGCGTCAGCGAGCCGTCGTCGTTCACCACCCAGGCGCGGCCGGCCCGCCGGTCGGTGGCAGTGGCGGTGGAGTAGAAGCTCCTGACCGACAGCCGCTGGGCGAGCTGCTGGGCGGAGTAGCCGGAGTCGGCGACGGACTGCGCCGACAGGGTCAGGGCCAGCTTCACGTTCTTCGCGCCTCGCTGGTCGGCCCCGAACTCGACCCGGCACAGCGCTCCGGCGTCCTCGCCGGCCTTCACCTGGAGCGGCTGCTTCTGCCAGTCGAACCACGTGTTGATGGGCTGGTCGCACTGCGCGTACGACAGGTAGATGTGCGGTTGGTCGGCGGCGGCCGACTGCAGCGGCAGCGCCCCCGCGACGACCAGGACACCGGTGCCGACGACCACGGCGCTTCGCAAACTCTTCATGTGTGCCCCCCCTGCGCTGCCCCGCGGGCAGCGGAAACTGCGACCGGCGTGATCGAATCCGCCCGGAGAAAGGCCGACGCGCGCGTCGGCGAACGGATCATATGCCTGCCATCCACCGTGGTCGAAGCGGGCACCACCACCCGTTGCGCGGACCGCCCCGACCTGCGAGGACGCCCGGCACCGGCGGGGCTCGGGGCGGGGTGCTCAGGCGCCGGTGGCCGCGTCGGCGGCGGAGTCGTCGCGGGAGGTCCAGGCCGGGGCGGCGCCGACCAGGGAGTCGAGGCGTTCCAGGCGCTGGGTGGTGGCGGCGTCGGTGGGGGTCATGACGACGATCCGGGCGTCCCGGGCCCGGTCCAGCCACAGGCTCTGGAACTGGACGTCGAGGGTGCCGACGCGCGGGGACTGGTAGCGGCGCAGCTGGGTGCGGTCGCCGACGACCTCGTACGACTCCCAGTGCCGCACGAAGTCCGGGGACTCCTGGCGCAGCCGGGTGATCAGGGCGTTCCAGCGGGGGTCGTCGCGGTGTTCGGGCTGGCGGGTGCGGAGCTTCGCGGTGATCTCGCGCAGGACGGTGTCCTCGTCGAGCAGGCTGTTGCGCCAGCTCGGTTCGGTGAACATCAGCCAGGCGCAGTTGCGTTCCTCGACCGGGTAGGCGTCCAGGTCGGCGAACAGGTAGCGGTAGGTGCGGTTGGCCGCGACCAGGTCGTAGCAGTCGGTCTGCACGGCGGCCGGGTACGGCAGCAGTTTGGCCAGCAGGGCGGTGTGCTCGGGGCGCAGGTCGATCGGCGGCCCCGGCCGGGCGGCCGGGCCGCGGCCCGCGAGCGCCATCAGGTGCCGGTGCTCGGCGGCGTCCAGGCGCAGGACGCGCGCGACCGCGTCCAGGACCTGGTCGGACGCGTTCTTGGCCCGGCCCTGTTCGAGCCAGGTGTACCAGGTGACCCCGACGCCGGCGAGCTGCGCGACCTCCTCGCGCCGCAGGCCCGGCGTGCGGCGGCGGCCGGCCGCGGGCAGGCCCACGTCGCCGGGGGTGAGGCGGGCGCGGCGGGCGCGCAGGAAGGCGCCGAGGGCGCTGCGGTCGGGCGTCGAGGTGGTCACCGCCCCAGTGTCGCGGCTCGCGGCGGGCGGATCCAGGTGGTGCCGGTACCCGTATGACCAGGCTCCTGGTACCAGGATCGGACGGGGCGCAGGGTCGTGGTCATGACCGCACAGACCGTTCCCCTCACCCGTCCCGTGGTGCCGCGTCCGGCGCGCGCCCTCACCGGCGGCGGCCTCGCCGTCCTGCTGCTCGCCTACCTGCCCGTGAACATGACGTTCGGGTCGGTCAACCTGCTCGAACCCGCGATCACCGCGGACCTCGGGGTGAGCGTGTCGGGCGGGCAGCTCGTGCTGTCCGCGTACACCACCGCGTTCGCCGCGACCCTCGTCGTCGCGGGGCGCCTGGGCGACCGGTTCGGGCGGCGCCGGCTGCTCGCGGCCGGGGTCGGCGCGTTCGGCGCGGCCTCGGTGCTGGCCGCGCTCGCGCCGAACCTGGCCGTCCTGGTGGTGCTGCGCGCCGTGCTGGGCGCCGCCGCCGGACTGTTCACCCCGCAGGTGCTGTCCACCATCCAGTCCACGGCGCCCGGGCGGCTGCGGGCGCTGGGCGTCACGCTGTTCGCCGCCGTCAGCGGCATCGCCACCGTCACCGGCCAGCTGCTGGCGGGCGCGGTGGCGCAGGCGGCCGGCGAGCACTGGGGCTGGCGGCTGGTCCAGGTGCTCACCGGGGCGCTGGGCGCGGCGGCGCTGCTCGCCCTGCGCACCGTGCCCGAGTCGCGCTCGACGGCCCCGCTGGCGCTCGACCTGCGCGGGGCCGCGCTGCTCGGCACCGGCCTGCTCCTCGTCGTGGTGCCGCTGACCCTCGGCACCTCCGCGGGCGGCCCGGCCCCGGTGTCCGTGATGCTGGCCGCGGGCGCCGCGGTGCTCGCCGTCTTCGCCCGCTCGCAGCGCGCCGCCGAGCGCCGCGGCGAGCTGCCCGTCGTGCCGCCGAGCGTGCTGCGCACCCCGGCCGTGCGCCGGGGCCTGGTCATGACGCTGCTGTTCTTCACCGGTTACGGGGCCTTCCTGTACGAGTTCTCGGCGCTCGCCCAGAGCGCGTTCGGCGTGGACGCCTGGGGCACCGTCCTGCTGCTGCTCGGCTTCGGCGCGGCGTTCGTCGTCACCGCCCTCGTCCTGCCGGCCGTGGAACGCCGCACCGGGCGCTGGACGATGACCGGCGCGGCCGTCGGGCAGGCGGCCGTGCTGCTGGGACTCGCCCTCACCGTGGACGGCACCCGCGGCGGGGCCCCGGCGGCCCTGCAGCCGCTGCTGATCCTGCTCGGCGTCACCCAGGCCCTGATGTACGGTCCGGTCCTGCGCACGGTCCTGTCGCGCACCCCCACCTGGGCGGCGGGCGTCGCCGGCGGGCTCTTCACCACGCTGCAGCAACTCGGCCTCGGCCTGGGCGTGGCCCTCCTGGGCGGGCTCTTCCACGCCGTGGCCACCGCGACGGCGGGCGGCGGCGGTACGAGCGGCGGTGCCGATGGCGGGCTGTCGCGCGGCTTCGCCGTCGCCGTGACCGTGCAGGCCGTGCTGGCCCTGGCGTTCGCCTTCCTGGCCGCCCGGATCGCCCGGTCCGGGGAGGGGGACGGGGACGGGGACGAGGCGGAGGTGGACGCGGGCGAAGCGGATGGTGTGGTCGGTTCCTGACGGGGGTCTCCCCCACCGGGTCAGGAGCCGTCGCCGACCGGGGTGGTCGGCCTGCTGACCGGCCGGGCCGGCGGAGCTCGTTGCGTGGCTACCATCGCGGGCCGGGGTCCAGCGGCAACCAGGCGGGCCGCCCCGGGCCCGGCCGCGAAGACCGCGCCGACCGACCGGGACGGCGAGCCAGCGACGGCAACGACCATGGTGGCGGACGGTGCGGTCGGTTCCTGACGGGGGGTCTCCCCCACCGAGGCGGGAGCCGTCGCCGACCGGGGTGGTCGGCCTGCTGACCGGCCAGGCCGGTGGAACCGTTCCACGGCTGCCGCCAGGGCCGGGGTCCAGCGGCAACCAGGCGGACCGCCCCGGGCCCGGTTGCGAAGACCGTGTCGGGCAACCGGGGCGGCAAACGGCGCAACGGCCGTGGCGGCGGACAGGACGGACCTCAGCGGTAACCGGCCCCCGCGCGACAGGACCCGGGCTCGGCCCGAACCGGCCGTCACCCGGGCAGGAGTCCGCCACGGCGGCTCGCTGGCACGGCGGGGGCCCGCTGCTCGGGCCTGGGCCCGGTGGCCGACGGCTACCGCGCCCGCTGGTCTCGTGTCGCTCCGGCGGGGGCGTGGACGTGGCGCCGGGGCGGTTCCACACCGGGGCCCGGTCCCAGGCGTCCTGGACAGGACCGATCAGCAGGCGGACAGGCGGGCGGGTGCGCCGCTTGGTGCCGAGGCCCGGGCCCGAGCGTCCGGGACGAGACCGGTCGACGGGGACGTGAACGTCGTACCGGGGCAGTTCCACGCCAAGGCCCGCACCCCCGCGCCCCGAACAGGACCGATCAGCAGGCGGACAGGCGGGCAGGCGCGCCGCTTGGCACCGAGGCCCGGGCCCGAGCGTCCGGGACGAGGCCGGTCGACGGGGACGTGAACGTCGTACCGGGGCAGTTCCACGCCAAGGCCCGCACCCCCGCGCCCCGGGCAGGACCGATCAGCAGGCGGACAGGCGGGCGGGCGCGCCGCTTGGTGCCGTCCGGGTCAGCGCCTACCGTGGAGGGCATGGACGCGGAGCGCGGCGGGGTGTCGTCGGGCGGGGTGCAGGAGCGGCTCGGGCTGCGGGAGCGGTTGGGGGCGGCGCTGTTCGCGAGGGTGGCCGGGCCGGACGGGCCGGCGGTGCGGCAGCGGATCCACGGGACTCCGGGGGCGCGCTGGTTCGCTCCGGACCGGCCGATCCGGACGGTGCACGGTGACGCCTCGATGTTCGTCGGCGGGTTGGCCGCGCTGCTGGTCCAGTCGCTGCACCCGTCGGCCATGGCGGCGGTCGCCGCGCACTCGGGCTACCGCAGCGACCCGTGGGGGCGGCTCCAGCGCACCAGTACCTTCCTCGCCGTCACCACCTTCGGCACCGTGGACGACGCCCGGGCCGCGGTGGACCGGGTCCGCGCCGTGCACGCCCGCGTCCGTGGCACCACGGCCGCCGGGCTCCCCTACCGCGCCGACGACCCGCACCTGCTGGCCTGGGTGCACGCGGCGGAGACCGACAGTTTCCTGCGGGCCCACCAGGCTTACGGGGCAAGGCCGTTGGACGCCGCGGGCTGCGACGCCTACGTGGCGGACACGGCCGAGGTGGCCGCCGCCCTCGGGGTGCAGGACCCGCCCCGCGACCGCGCGGCCCTCGCCGCCGTCCTGCGCTCCTACCGGCCGGAGTTGGCCAGGACGGCCGAGGCCCGGGCCGCCGCCCGCTTCCTGCTGTTGCGCCCGCCGCTCCCGCTGGCCGTGCGTCCCGCCTACGGTGCGCTGGCCGCGGCCGCCACGGGCCTGCCCGCCCCGGAACACCGCGCCCTGCTGGGCCTGCCGTCCGATCCCCTCAGCGCCGCGGCGGTCCGGCCGCTGGGCCTGGCCGTGGTGCGGGCGATCCGCTGGGCGATGCCCGTGCCCCGCGAACAGGTCTGAGGCGGCGCGACGGCGCAGCGGTTCCGGCCCGGGTTTTGCGCTCGGGCGCCGTCGGGTGGACCGTGGAGGTGGAAGCACGTCGACGCACCAGGCCACTCGGGAAATCGGGAGGACGCCATGTCCGTCAGCAGCTCTGTTCCCGCCCCGGTGCAGTTGCCGGGCCACTCCATGCCGACCGAGACGCCCGAGTGCGAAGGCTCGACGACGCACGGCATCTCCACCCCCGAGCCGGTGGAACTGCACACGGCCTGGCCCGGCTGGATTCCCCTCCTGGTCATCGTGGTGATGGTCGTCTGCTGCATCGGCTTCGCCGTCGGGCGGATCTTCGCGTGGTGAGCGTGGTGAGTGTGGTGAGGCGGCGGCTCCGGCCGCCGCGGCCGTAGGGGCCGAGGAGTCGGTGGCGCGGGGGCGCTGTCCGCCCTCCGGCTCGAATCTTGCTCCACCTATCGATTTTCGATAGATTTCCATCGCATCTCGATGGAAGGATGGGGCATGGGAGAGCTGGTGGTGCGCGCGCTGCGCGCCGTGCTCGCGGTGGTGTTCACCGGCAGCGTGCTGGTGCAGGCGTTGATGGTGTGGGTGCTGGTCAGCGGGAACGACCCGGAGGACGGGTCGCTTCCGCTGACCTCGCTGCGCGTGGTCACGATCCTGGGGATCGGGGCGGCCCAGGCCGCCGTGGTCTGCGTGTGGCGGCTGGTCACGATGGTGCGGCGCGGGACGGTGTTCTCCTCCGCCGCCTTCCGGTACGTGGACGGCATCATCGGCGCGATCGTCGCGGCGGCCGTCGTGTGGTTCGCGGTCGCGGCCCTGAACGCGCCCGGCCAGCGGGACGACCCCGGCGTCACCCTCATCATGGGCGGGATCGGCGTGGCGGTCCTGGGAGTCGCGCTCATCGTGTTCGTGCTGCGCACGCTGCTCGCCCAGGCGGTCGCCCGCGACGTCGAAGCGGCCCGGATGCAGGCCGAGCTGGACGAGGTGATCTGATGCCGATCGCGGTCGACATCGACGTGATGCTGGCCAGGCGGAAGATGTCCGTCGGCGAACTCGCGGACCGCGTGGGCATCACGCCCGCCAACCTGGCGGTGCTCAAGAACGGCCGCGCCAAGGCGGTGCGCTTCGCGACCCTCGCCGCGCTCTGCGAGGTGCTGGAGTGCCAGCCGGGCGACCTGCTGCGCTGGGAGGCCGGGGCGGAAGTCGAGACCGGGGCCGGGGCCGAGGTCGCGGTGGGCGACTGAGCCGGAACCGAGACCGGCGCGTCCGGCGGACGGCTCCGCCGGACGCGGGCCCGGCCCGCCGTCACCGGTGCGGGTGGCCGTGGGCGGCGGCGTGCCGCCGCGTCGGCAGCCAGGCGCGGTAGCGGCGCAGGGCCCGGCGCTGCTGGAGTTGCTCGGTCAGCAGGGCGAGGGCCGGGTGGAGGCCGGGGCGCGGGCGGCTGCCGCGGGCGGGGCGGCGGAGTTGGCGGCGGACCTGGGCCATGGAGGCGGCGGAGGCGAGGGGCTTGTCCTTCCAGGTGACCGGCCGCATCCGCTGGTCGGCTTCGCGGCCGTGGCGCCAGCGGTCCGGGAGGTCGGGGGTGACGGCGAGGGCGGTGCCCGTGCCCACGAGTGCGACGCCGCCGGCGAGGACCTGTTCGGCGGTGGCGCGGCGGGTGATGCCGCCGGTGAGCATCAGCGGGAGGGGGCTGGTGGTGACCAGGTCCTCGGCCAGTTCCAGGAAGTAGACCTCGCGGGCCCGGGTGCGGGTGTCGGTGGCGCGGCCGGTCACGGCGGGGCTCTCGTAGCCGCCGCCGGAGAGTTCGACCAGGTCGACGCCGAGCGGTGCCAGCCAGGCGATCACCTGGCGGGCGTCGTCGGCGTCGAATCCGCCGCGCCGGAAGTCCGCGGAGTTGATCTTCACGGCGACGGTGAAGGCGGGCGAGACGGCCGCGCGGACGGCGCGCACGGTGTCCAGCAGCATCCTGGCCCGGTTCTCCAGGGGGCCGCCCCAGGCGTCGGTGCGCCTGTTGACGAGCGGGGAGAGGAACTGCGACAGCAGGTAGCCGTGCGCGGCGTGCACCTCGACCCCGTCGAAGCCGGCCTGTTCGGCGCGGGCGGCCGTGCGGGCGAAGCGCTGCACGGTGGCCGCGCGGCCGTCAGTGCCAGTAGCTGGGGGTGTTCCCGCCCGGCTGGTTCCAGGCCCACACCACGAAGGCGGCGAGGGCGGCGGCGAGGAGGAGGACGACGAGGAGGCAGCCCAGGGCGCCTCGGCGGTTGCGGCGGTCGATGTCGTTCACGGGGCCCCCGGGTGTCGGATCCGACGTGCCGTCGAGCGTGCCCGTCGGCGGGGGCCCGGGGCAAGGGGCGCGGACGGTGCGGCCGCCCCGACCGGCCCAGGCCCAGGCCCCGCGGCCGGGGCGGAGCCGTCCCCGGTGGTGGCGCGGATCAGGCGTGGCGGGCCGGCGGGCGGAAGCCGGCGGGCGGGGTGAGGCCGAACTCGGAGTGCAGGAGGTCCGGGAGGTCGCCGGGGTTCTCGACCTCCGGACGGAGCGGGTCCCGTCGGGTGCGGTGCGGACGAAGGTGGTTCCGTCGAGCAGGAGGTGGTGGCCGGTGGCGAGGGTGCGCTGGACGTGGAGCCGGTGGAAGGGCGAGCGCGGGTAGGTGGCGGTGAACCAGTTGCCGAGCACGAGGTCGGCGACGGGTGTCCGGTCCGGGGTGAAGGCGGTCCGGTCCTGCCAGCCGCCGCTGCCGCGGGCCTGCATCACCCGGACCGGGGCCGGGCCGTCGGCCTCCTCCAGGACCAGGCGGTTCCGGCGGCCTCGTGCTGCTGGCCGGGGGCCATCGGCAGCGGTTCCAGCAGTGCGCCGATGCTGCCGTACCCGACGTCGGCGAGGTACCGGCCGGGGACGCCGGGTGTCTCGACGGCCGGCACCATGCGGGTGCGGAGACGCTCCTCCCACGGGCGGGCCCCGGCCCGGACCCGGCCGGTGAGGCGGCGGACGGCGAAGCCCAGCCGTTCCAGAACGGCGGCGAACAGGCTGTTGTGCTCGAAGCGGTAGCCGCCGCGGGAGGACTCGACCGGCTCGGCCTGGAGGTCGCGGAGGTCCAGCGACGGCACCTCGCCGACCACGACGTCCAGGTTCTCGAACGGGATGCCGAGGACGTGGGCGCGGTGGAGGGAGCGGAGGGTGGCGAGGGTGGGGGTCCGGTCGCCGTCCCACGCGATGCGGGTGAAGTACTCGTCGAGCTAGACGGTCATCGGGGCGCGGCGCCTTTCGGGCGGAACGTTCCGGTGGGTCACCGCGGGCGGGCCCGGGCGCGAAGGCACCGCTCGACGGGGCGGCACCACCGCACGCGCCCAAGGTTCTTGACGCACCGGAACGTTCCGTCACCCCGGGTCGGACCCGACCGGCCGTCAGACCGTCGGCCCTCAGGCCGTCTCGGGCGGCAGGTCGACGGGGTGGGGTTCGGCGAAGTCGGCCGAACGGCTCACCTGTTCCCAGGCGCCCGCCTCGGCCAGTTGGCGGCGGGAGTGGTCGAGCGCCATCTCCACTGCGTTGACGCCGAGGAGCAGGTGGCCCGGCACCCGGCCGCGGTGGACGGTGCGCACGATGATCCCGGCCGCCCGCCGCGGGTCGCCCGCCGCGCCGGAAGCGCCTTGGCGCACCAGGCGGTTCATCGCGCCCACGGTCTCCTCGTACGCCTCCGGGACGGGGTGGACGGTCATCGACGGGCCGGCCCAGTCGGTGGCGAAGCCGCTCGGTTCGACGACCATGAAGCGGATGCCGAACGGGGCGGTCTCCGCCGCCAGCGCCCGGGTGAAGCCGTCGACGGCGAACTTGGCCGCCTGGTAGGAGGCGAGGCCCGGGGAGCCGCCGACCCGCCCGCCGATCGAGGAGAACTGGACGACGGTGCCCGACCCCTGCCGCCGCAGGGCGGGCAGCGCGGCCTTGGTGACGTGGTAGACACCCCAGAAGTTGGTCTCGAACTGGGCGCGGAAGTCGTCGTCGTCCGCGCTCTCCACCGGCGAGACGTTGGCGTACCCCGCGTTGTTGACCAGAACGTCGATGTGGCCGAAGCGGGCGAGCGCCGCGTCGACGGCCGCGCGGGCCGCGTCGGGGCTGGTGACGTCCAGCGGCAGGGCGAGGACCCGGTCGCCGTAGGGGGCCAGTTCCTCGGCGAGGGCTTCGGGGCGGCGGGCGGTGGCGACGACGAGGTCGCCCGCGTCGAGGGCGGCGACGGCCAGGGCGCGGCCGAGCCCGCGGGACGAGCCGGTGATGAACCAGACCTGCCGGGTGCTGTGCACGTGTTCGCTCATACAGTTAGTACAACACCGTTCTCCAAATAAAGCAACACCGTTCTCTTAGCTGCTCCTATGATGGGGCCATGAGTCAGCCAGCCTTCCGACGGGCCCGCAGCGCCGAGGCCAAGCAGGTGCGCGAGACGGCGATCCTGGACGCGGCCCGGACGCTCGGCCGGGAGCGCGGCATCCGCGACGTCAGCCTCACCGACATCGCCGCCGAGGTCGGCATGCACAAGTCGGCGCTGCTGCGCTACTTCGAGACGAGGGAGCAGATCTTCCTCGAACTCACCGCCGAGGGCTGGCGGGAGTGGTCCGCGACGCTCCGCGCCGAGCTGGCGGCGCGGACGGACGCCTCCCCCGCGGACGTCGCCGCGCTCCTCGCCTCGACGCTGGCGGACCGCCCGGTGTTCTGCGACCTGCTCGCGCAGGCGCCGCTCAACCTGGAGCGCAACGTGTCGCTGGAGGCGGTGCGCGCGTTCAAGCTCCTCACCCTGCAGCAAGTCGCCCTGATCGGCGAGGAGTTGGCGCGCCTGCTGGGCCTGTCCGAGCAGCAGGTGCTCGACCTGGTCGCCACCGCCACCGGGATGGCCGGCGCCCTGTGGCAGATCGCCAGCCCCGGCCCGCTCCTGCGCGAGCTCTACACCTCCGACCCCCGCCTCGCCCACGCCGTCGTCGAGGTCGAACCCCGCCTGCGCCGCGTCCTCACCGCCTTCCTGATCGGGACCGGGGCGGCCGTCGCCGACTGAGGCGGCCGGACGCCCGGTTCGGCGCTTGTGCGGGAGGAGCCGGGGCAGACGGCGGGCGTGACGAGGGGCGACGAACACGACGACGGGCGCGGCACGGCCGCGGACACGGACACGGACCCGGGTGCCGGGAGGAAGGGGGGCGGCGGGCAGGGGGACGGTGAGACCAGGGGCACGGTGCTGATCGCGCTGGTGGCCAACCTGGTGATCGCGCTGGCCAAGGTGGCCGGCGGGCTGGTCGCGAGTTCGCCCGCACTGCTGTCGGAGGCCGCGCACTCGGTGGCGGACAGCCTCAACGAGGTGTTCCTGCTGGCCTCGCTGAGCCGCAGCCGTCGGCGCGCGGACGCGCGGCACCCGTTCGGGTACGGCAAGGAGCGCTTCTTCTGGTCGATGCTGGCGGCCGTCGGGATCTTCGTCACCGGCGGCTGCTTCTCCTTCTACCAGGGCCTGCACACCCTGCTGAACCCGGAGGCCGAGGAGACCGGCGGCTACCTGATCGTCTACGTGGTGCTGGCGGTGTCGCTGCTCGCGGAGGGCGCCTCGCTGGTCAGGGCGACGGTGCAGGTCCGCGGGCAGGCCAGGCAGGCCGGACGCGGCGTGGTGGCGCAGCTGCGGCGGGGCGACGACCCGACCGTGCGGACGGTGTTCGCGGAGGACGCGGCGGCGGTGCTCGGCGTGCTGCTGGCCCTGGTCGGCGCGGGGCTGCACCAGTGGACCGGGCAGCCGGTCTGGGAGGCGGGCGCGGCGCTGTCCATCGCGGTGCTGCTGATGTACGTCGCCTACCGGCTCGGCCGCGACGCCAAGGACCGGCTGGTCGGGCAGGCCGTCGACCCGGTCCTCCAGCAGCGGGCGCTGGAGGTGCTGACCGAGCGGCCCGAGATCGACACCGTGACCCGGCTGCTGACGATGCAGCTCGGCCCGGACTCCGCCCTGCTCGCGGCCCGGATGGACCTGGTGGACGGGCTGGACAGCTCCGGGGTCGAGCGGCTGTGCGTGGAGCTGAAGCAGCGGATCAGGTCGGTGTGCCCGGACTTCGACCAGGTCTTCCTGGACATCACCGCCGCCGACGAGGACGAGCGGCGGCGGGCGACGGAGCGCCGGCGGCGGTTGCGCGAGACGGTGGCGCGTCAGGCGGCCGACGGGGGCTGACCGTTCACGCCGTCGGGTGGCGTTCCGGCGGCGCGGACTCCGGCGCCCCCGGCGGTACCGCGGGGGCGCCCACGAACTGACGCCGCGACGGGCGCGGGCGGGGTGGTTCGTAGGATGGGGCCGGTCCCTCCGGGGAGGGGGGACCGGGCGGAGGTGTGATGTCGGATCACGTGGTGCAGCGGTTGCTCGGCCGGGAGCGGGAGTCGGGGGCGCTGGAGGAGCTGCTGCGGGAGGTGCGGGAGGGCCGTAGCCGGGTGCTGGTGCTGCGCGGGGAGGCCGGGGTCGGCAAGTCGGCGCTGCTGGACCTGGTGGCCGAGCGGGCCGGGCGGGCGGGGCGGTGGCGGGTCGTCCGGGCGGCCGGGGTGGAGGCGGAGGCGGAGTTCGCCTACGCGGCGTTGCAGCGCTTGTGCGCTCCGCTGCTGGACGGGCTGGACGGGCTGCCGCCGGTGCAGCGGGAGGCGCTGCGGGTGGCGTTCGGGCTGAGCGCGGGGGCGGCGCCCGAGATGCTGCTGGTCGGGATGGCGGTGCTCGGGCTGTTCGCGGAGGCCGCCGCCGGTGGTCCGCTGGTGTGCCTGGTGGACGACGCCCAGTGGCTGGACCTGATGTCGCAGCGGATCCTGGCGTTCGTCGGCCGGCGGCTGGACGCCGAGTCGGTGGCGCTGGTGTTCGCCGAGCGGACCGTCGACGGGGTGGGCGACGCGGGCTTCGCCGGACTGCCGGACCTCCCGCTGCGCGGGCTGGGCGACGCCGAGGCCAGGGCGCTGCTGGACCGGGTGCTGCCGGGGCCGGTGGACGCCCGGGTGCGGGACCGGGTGGTCGGTGAGACCGGCGGGAATCCGCTCGCGCTGCTGGAGTTGCCGCGCGGCCTGTCGTCCGCGGAGTTGGCGTTCGGGTTCGGCGGGCCGGGGGCCGGTCCGCTGGCGTCCCGGGTGGAGGAGGGGTTCCGGCGGCGGGTGGAGGCGCTGCCGGCCGACACCCGGGCGCTGCTGCTGGTCGCGGCGGTCGAACCGGTCGGCGACGGGCCGCTGCTGTGGCACGCGCTGCGGCTGCTGGGCATCGGGCCGGAGGCGGCGGCCCCGGCCGAGGCGGCCGGGCTGGTCACCCTGGGCGCCCCGGTGCGGTTCCGGCACCCGCTGGTGCGTTCCGCCGTGTGGCGGGGCGCGGACGCCGCCGCCCTGCGGTCCGCCCACCGGGCGCTGGCCGAGGCCACCGACGGCGGGCGCGACCCCGACCGGCGGGCCTGGCACCTGGCGCACGCCGCGGCCGGGCCGGACGAGCAGGTCGCCGCCGCCCTGGAGGACTCCGCCGACCGGGCCCTGGCCCGGGGCGGCCGGGCCGCCGCGGCCGGTTTCCTGGAGCGGGCCGCCGCGCTCTCCCCCGAGCCGAAGGGGCAGGCGCGGCGGGCACTGGCGGCTGCGGCGGCCTCCCTCGCGGCCGGGTTGACGGCCCGGGTGCCGGACCTGCTGGCCGCCGCCGAGCTGGGGCCGCTGAACCTGGTGCAGCAGGCCGACGTGCACCGGCTGCGGGCCCGGGCGTCCGCCCTGCGGGACCGGGGGGCCGGGGCGGTGGGGCCGCTGCTCGACGCGGCGGAGCGGCTCGGCGGGCTCGATCCGGCCGCCGCGCGGGAGACCTGCCTGACCGCGTTCGGCGCGGCGGTCCGGGCCGGCCGCTACGACCGGGAGGCGCTCGGGCGGGTCGCGGCGGCCGCCCGCGCGCTGCCGCCCGGGGACGAGCAGGCCGGTGTCCTGCTGCGGGCGCTGACCGTGTGGAGCACGGACGGGCCGGTCGCCGCCCGGCCGCTGCTGGCGCGGGCGCTGCGGTCGCGGACCGAGGTCGAGGACCCGGCCCTGCTGTGGGCGGTCGTGAACGCCGCCGCCGAGCTGGGCGACCTCCGGGCCTGGCTGGACGTCACCGACCGGGCGGTGCGCTCAGCCCGGGCGACCGGGGCGCTGTCGACCCTGGCGGCGGCGCTGCCGTACCGGGCGGCCGCGCTGGGCTTCGCGGGGCGGTTCGCCGAGGCCGGGGCGCTGCTGGCCGGGGCGGCGGCCGTCGAGGAGGCTGCGGGCGCGGCGACCCGGGCGGTCACGGCCGCGCTGATCGGCGCGTACCGGGGGCGGGACGGGTCGGCCCTGGCGGAGGTCGAGGGGGTGGAGCGGGAGTGCGAGCAGCGCGGTCTGGGCCGGTTGGCGGCCACCGCGGCGTTGGCGCGGGCGGTGCTGCACAACGGCCTGGGCAACTACCCGCTCGCGCTGGAGGCGGCGCTGCGGGGCACCGAGCACCGGGATCTCGCCGTGCACCACTGGACGTGCGGGGAGCTGGTCGAGGCGGCGGTCCGGGCCGGGCGGCCGGACGCGGCGGCCGGGGCGCGCGAGCGACTGGCCGACTGGGCCCGGGCCGGGACGCCCTGGGCGCGGGGGGCCGGGGCGCTGGCGGAGGCCCTGGCCGGGGCGCCGGAGCGGGCCGAGGAGCGCTACCGCGAGGCGGTCGACCACTTCGCCGTGGGCGGGCTGGACGGGCTGGAGGCCCGGGCCCGGCTGCTGTTCGGCGAGTGGTTGCGCCGCCGGAACCGGCGGGCGCAGGCCCGCGACGAACTGCGCGCCGCGCACGGGGCGGCCGCGGCGATGGGCATGGAGGCGTTCGCGGAACGGGCCCGACGGGAGCTGCTGGCCACCGGCGAGACGGTGCGCCGACGCGACACCGGCGGCGAGCCCGTCCTCACCCCGCAGGAGGCCCGGATCGCCCGGCTGGCGGCCACCGGGCACCCGAACGCGGAGATCGGCGCCCAGCTCTTCCTCAGCCCGCGCACCGTCGAGTGGCACCTGCGCAAGGTGTTCACCAAGTTGGGGGTCTCCTCCCGCCGCGAGCTCGACGACGCCCTCGCCGGAGGGTGACGACGGGCCCGGCGGTAGCGGGCATGGCGACGCGACGGAGGATGCTGACTGCCGACCGGTGACGACGTGCTCGCTGAACGGCGGCAGCGGCGGACATGACGGCGGCCCACGCGGCAGCGGCGGACGCGAAGACGACGAGCACGGCGACGACGCCCTCGCCGGAGGGTGACGACGGGCCCGGCGGTAGCGGGCGCGGCGGCGCGACGGAGGATGCTGACTGCCGACCGATGACGGCATGCTCGGTGAACGGCGGCAGCGGCGGACATGACGGCGGCCCACGCGGCAGCGGCGGACGCGAAGACGACGAGCACGGCGACGACGCCCTCGCCGGAGGGTGACGACGGGCCCGGCGGTAGCGGGCGCGGCGGCGCGACGGAGGATGCTGACTGCCGACCGATGACGGCATGCTCGGTGAACGGCGGCAGCGGCGGACATGACGACGGACGCTGCCTGCCGATCGGTGACGGCATGCTCGGTGAACGGCGGACGCGGCAGCAGCGGGCACGGCGGCTGACGGCGGATGCTGCCTGCCGACCGGTGACGACGTGCTCGCTGAACGGCGACAGCGGCGGGCACGGCTATGGCAACTGCCCCCGCCGGTGACCACCGGTCCACCGCCCCGTGACGGCGGACGTCCCCGCCGGTGGCGGCGGGCCGTGCCGGGACCTGGCACCGTCCGGGGCGCTGACCGGCCGGTCGGGCGGTCAGCCGGTCGGCCGTCCGTCCGTATCCGTCATCTGACTGTACGTCGACTGATTACCCGGCGGGGCGTCAGTTGACCGATGTGCCCGGGTCGGTGGGTCGGCGACAGTGGGGTCGCGATTGCCGAATCCGAGGAGAGACACACATGAACCGACGGCTTCCGAGGCTCGCGGCGGCGGGGTTCTCGCTGGCGGCGGCCGTGGCCCTGTGCGCGCCGGCGAGCGCGTCGACCGGCCCGGCGGGTGGTGCGGACCGGGCCGGTCCCGGGTCCGCCGTGGCGGCCTGTGCCGCGTTCCGGCCGGCGGCGCCGGAGGGCGCCGTGGTGGAGTCGGTGGCCGCGGCGGCGGTGCCGGCGGGGACGTTCCAGGTGCCCGGGTCCCCGCCGTTGGGCGGTTACCCGGTGGCCGACGTCCCGGCGCACTGCGAGGTGACTGTCACGCTGACCCATCCGGGCGCGGACGACCGGGCCAGGGTGCAGGTCTGGCTGCCGCTGGCCGGGTGGAACGGGCGGTTCCAGGCGGTCGGCGGTGCCGGCTACGCCGCCGGGGACATCGGTGCGGTGGCCGCGGCGGTCAAGCAGGGTTACGCGGCGGCCACCACCGACGCGGGCGTGTACACCACCGGCTTGGACGGCAGTTGGGGACTGGACCCGCAGGGCCGGGTCGACGCCGCGCTGCTGGAGAACTTCGCCTCGCGCTCGGTGCACGAGCTGGCGCTGGTCGCCAAGCAGGTCGTCGGCGACGGGTACGGCGGCAGCGCGTTCCACTCGTACTTCAACGGCTGCTCCACCGGTGGCCGCCAGGGCTACGTGGAGGCGCAGCGGTACCCGACCGACTTCGACGGCATCAACGCCGCCGCTCCGGGCATCAACTGGAACCAGTTCGAAGTGGCCACGCTGTGGCCGCAGGTGGTGATGAAGCAGGAGCACACCTATCCGACCACCTGCGAGTTCGACGCCTTCAACCGGGCCGCGCTGCGGGCCTGCGACCGGCTGGACGGCGTGGCCGACGGGCTGGTCGGCGACCCGGACCGCTGCGACTTCGACCCGCGCCGGCTGATCGGCAGCAAGGTGGTGTGCGAGGGCGAGGAGTACACGATCGACGCGGCCGACGCCGAGGTGGTCCGCCGGATCTGGGACGGCCCGCGGGACGGCGGCGGCCGACGGCTCTGGTACGGGCTGCCGGTCGGCGCCGACTTCTCCCCGCTGGCCGCCAGCACCCCCGTGGACGGCGTGCCCACCGGTCAGCCGTTCACCGTCCCGGCCCAGTGGGTGGCCGACTTCGTGCTGAAGCAGCCCGGGTTCGACTCGGCGGACCTGACGTACCAGCAGTTCGAGCGGATCTTCCGCGCGGCCCGCGCCGAGTACGACACCGTGATCGGCTCCCGGGACGCGGACCTGTCGGCGTTCCGCGACGCCGGCGGCAAGCTGCTCACCTGGCACGGCAGCGCCGACCAGCTGATCCCCACCCGGGGGACGGTGGACTACCGCGAGCGCGTCGAGGCCCGGATGGGCGGCGCGGCCCGGGTCGACGGCTTCTACCGGGTCTTCCTGGCTCCGGGCGTCGCGCACTGCGGCCTGAGCGGCGGCGGCGTGGACGACCTGGCGGCGCTGACGGCCTGGGTCGAGCGCGGCCAGGCCCCGGACGTCCTGCACGCCACCCTGACCACCGCGGACGGCCGGAGCGTCGCCCGCGACCTGTGCCGCTACCCGATGGTCTCCCGCTACACCCGCGGCGACCCGGCCGCGGCGGGCAGCTTCCGCTGCGTCCGGCCCTGACGCGCCCCCAAGCGCCCCAAGCGTCCTCAAGCGCCCTCAAGCGCCCGGGCGGGCCGGCGGCGACGTCACCGGCCCGCCCGCCCCTCACTTCCCCCTGCTGCGGACAAGGAGCGGACATGGACAGCAGTGATCTCTTCAACGGTTCCGCGGACCCCCGCCGGACCCTCCCGCCGAGCGGGCCGAGCGGGCCGGGCGGGCCGCGCGTGCTCCTGCGGTCCTCCTCGCCGTTCCGCGACTACGTCCTGCGCGAACTTCCGCAGGACCTGTCCGAGGTCGGCGGGGACGGCCTGACGTACCACCAACTCGCCGACAAACAGCGCGAGTTGCTGATCGAGTACGGTCGGCGCTGCCTCGCCGACGACGACCCGCGCGCGGCCCGGGTCACCCAGCTCGACCTGCTCTTCATGCTCAACGGGTTCGTTCCGGCCGGGCCGCACGCCGCTCCGCGCGAGCTGGTGGAGCTGGTCTCCGCGCAGTGCGCGCGCTTCCCCGGTCTGGACCCGCACCTGAGCTACGAGCTGCTGATCGACGTGAACAGCGAGGAGTACGCGCGCTGCGGTGACATCAGGGTGTTCTCGCCCGGGCGGCTGGGCACCCTCGAACGGGACTTCTACCTCGGGCACCACCTCTCCGAGCCGTGGATCAGGTCGGCCGCCTACGGTCTGCGCGCGCTGGTGGCGGCGCCGGACGCCGTGAAGCCGGCCGCGGTGCTGGAGGACGCCGCGCGCTGCGTCGCGGAGTTCACCTCGGACATGGCGAGCTACCGCAGGCTGTCCGGGGAGGCGTTCGGCCGCTTCCGGCCGTACCACCTGGGCCACCCCGGCGGTCCGCGCGGGGCGAGCGGGGCGTTCATGCCCAGCGTCCAGCTCCTCGAACTGGTGCTGCTGCCGCCGACCGGGGAGTACGGCGTCTACCTGGACCAGGCGATGTCCTACTTCCCGTCCTGGGCCCGGCCGGTGGTCGCCCGCTGGCGGAGCGCCTCCGGCCTGGGCGCGAACGTGCGGCAGTCGGTGCGGGACGGCCGGCTGGTGCTCGACGACGCCGGGACGGAGCGACTGGTCCGGCTGATCGACGGGTTCGTCGACTTCCGGATGGTGCACCTGGGGATCACCCGGCGCCTGCTGCCGGAGGCGTTCCCGGACCGGTCGGGGCTGACCCGGCGGGAGATCGGCGCGCAGGACGGCGAGCGGAGCGTCCTGGCCGCCGGGGACGCCCAGCACCCCGGGGACACCGGCACCTCGGGCTTCAGCGTGCGCCACGTGCTGACGAACGCGGTGCACCGGCTGCTCGAACTCCGCCGCGAGGTGCTCGACCTCGTCGCGGCCCCGACCCACCCCCATCCGTAGGAGGCAGGCATGGCAGCGTTCCGCGTGGCGGTCGTCGACGCGTTCGGGGCGGCCTTCGGCCACGTCGACGCGTTCGGCGCGGCGGGCGGCGAGGTCGTCCAGGTGCAGAGCACGCCCGAACTCCCGTTCGGCGTGGACCCGGTGGACCCGGGACGGTTCGGCCGCGTGCTGGTCCACGACGGCGGGGTGGACGCCCTGGCCGAGCGGCTGGCGGCGCTGCGGCCGGTCGCGGTGCTGGCGGGCCGCGAGACCGGGGTGGAGCTGGCCGACGCGCTCTCCGAGCGGCTCGGGCTGCCCTCCAACGGCACCGCGGCCAGCGCGGCGCGCCGCGACAAGTACGTGCAGATCGAGACGCTCAAGGCCCGGGGCGTGCCCGGCATGCGCCAGCTGCGCACCGGCGACCCGGACGAGCTGCGCGCCTGGCACCGGCGGCTGGGCGGGGTGGCGGTGGTCAAGCCGCTGCGCAGCTACTGGGGCGACGGCGTGTCGTTCTGCGACGCGCCCGGGGACTCGGTCGCGGCGCTGCACCGGCTGCGCGCCCGGGGGACGGTCCAGGGCGAGCCGATCGAGGAGGTGGTGGCCCAGGAGTACCTGGTCGGCACCGAGTACGTCCTGAACACGGTCAGCAGCGGCGGGACGCACCAGCTGACCGACGCCTGGCGCACCGAGCGGATCACCGCCAACGGGGTGCGGGACCTGGTGGTGGCCCAGGTGCTGCTGCGCTGCGACGAGCCGCCGGTGCCCGAACTCGCCGCGTACGGCCGCCGGGTGCTGGACGCGCTGGACATCCGGTACGGCGCCGCCCACCTGGAGGTCAAGCTGACGCCGGACGGTCCGCGGCTGGTCGAGGCGGGCGCCCGCATGTCGGGGCTGCCCTACTACACCGCCCACCTGCTGGGCGAGGGCCAGTTGGAGTGGGTCGTGGACGCCTACGTCCGCCCGGAGCGCTTCCGGGCCCGGGCCGGCCGGGGGTACCGGCGGCGGCACGCGTTCGCCTGGGCCGCGCTGGTCGCCCCGGCGGCCGGGCGGCTGGTCCGCTACCGGGCGCTCGACCGGATCGCGGAGCTGGAGAGCTTCCGCGACCTCACCGTGCTGGTCGGCCCCGGCGACCCGATCAGCCCGACCACGTACGACCGGGGCTACCCGGCCACCCTCACGCTGGAGCACCCGGTGGACGCGGTGCTCCAGCGCGACCTCAAC
Source organism: Kitasatospora sp. NPDC090308 (assembly GCF_044769485.1). Lineage (NCBI taxonomy): Bacteria > Bacillati > Actinomycetota > Actinomycetes > Kitasatosporales > Streptomycetaceae > Kitasatospora > Kitasatospora sp. NPDC090308. Next base: position 104,404 of record NZ_JBIVXY010000007.1, read on the forward strand.
ACGGTGCGCCACCTCGACGGCGACGGGATGTACGAGATCGAGTGACGGGGCGCGGGGGGGCGCGGGGCTCGGGGCGGACCGGCGGGTTCAGAGGCCGAGGTCGGCCGCCAGGCAGGAGAACCGCACCTCCTGGCTGTCGGGGTCGTGGGCGTCGGCCGTCCGGTGCGGCGGCGGGACCGGACGTTCCTCGACCAGGTCGGCGAGGGCGACCCGTTCCGGGAGCGCGCCGAACCGGGCCCGGCGGACCTCGGCGGCCCGCGCGTCGGCGTCCGGGCCGCGCACGTGCGTGTCGGCGTCCGGGCCGCCCGTCCGCCCGTTGGCGGCCGGGCCGCTCACGGCCGCGCCGCCAGGTGGTCGGCGTCCACCACGGCCTGGGCGAACGCGGTCGGCGCCTCCTGCGGCGCGTTGTGGCCGATCCCGGCGAGCACCCGGTGCTCGTAGGCGCCGGTGAAGAACTTCCGGTAGGCCGTGCCGTCGGTGGAGGCCAGGAACGGGTCGAGGGCGGGGTCCAGGGTGATGGTCGGCACCGTGACGGGCGGCTGGGCGTCGAGCAGCCGCTCGTAGCGGTCGTAGCGGCGCTCGCCGTCGGCCAGGCCCAGCCGCCAGCGGTAGTTGTGGACCACGATGGCGGCGTAGTCGGGGTTCTCGAACGCGGCGGCGGTGCGCTCGAAGGTGGCCTCGTCGAAGTCCCAGGTCGGGGAGACCTCGTCCCACACCAGCCGGCCCAGGTCGTGCCGGTTCGCCTTGGTCTCCATGGCGACCCGGCCGCGGTCGGTGGCGAAGTAGTACTGGTACCACCAGGCCCGCTCGTACTTCGGCGGCAGCGGGGTGCGCTGCGCCGGGAGGTGGGTGACGAGGTAGCCGCTCACCGACACCAGCGCCTTGACCCGCTCCGGCCACAGCGCGGCGACGATGTCGGCGGTCCGCGAGCCCCAGTCGAAGCCGGCCAGCACCGCCCGGCGGATCTTCAGGGCGTCCATCAGGGCGACGACGTCGAGCGCGATCGCGGACTGCTGCCCGTTGCGGGCCGTGGTCGGCGACAGGAACGCGGTGGTGCCGTGGCCCCGCAGGTACGGCACGATCACCCGGTAGCCGGCGTCCGCGAGCAGCGGGGCCACGTCGACGAAGCTGTGGATGTCGTACGGCCAGCCGTGCAGGCAGATCACCACCGGGCCGTCCTTCGGGCCGGTCTCCGCGTAGCCGATGTCGAGCACGCCGGCCTGGACCCGCCTCAGGTCGGCGAAGCCGGTGTGGGTGCCGGGGGCGACGGCGGGAACGGTCGTGGCGGGGACGGTCGTGGCCGGGGCGGTCGGCCGGCCGTCGGCGGTGAGCGCGCCGGCCGCCGGGGCGGTGGCCGGGAGGGCGGTGGCGCCGACGCCGAGGCCGACCGCGGTGGTGAAGGTGCGCCTGCTGATCATTTCCGGTCCTTTCCGGAGGCGCGCGGCGCCCCGGGGTGAGAGGGAGGGAGAGGAAGACAGGTGACGGGAGGTCAGCCCGCGTGGCGGGTCAGCGCGTCGCGCAGGGCCGCCCGGCTGGTGACGCTCAGTTTGGGGAAGACGCGGTACAGGTGCGAGCTGACGGTGCGCGGCGACAGGTGCATCCGGGCGCCGATCTGCTTGTTCGTCAGGCCGCTGGCGGCCAGGTCGGCGATGCGGCGTTCCTGCCAGGTCAGCGCGCCCGGCGCCGGGGGCGGGGTGTGGGGCGGGGCCCCGGCGAGCCGCAGGTGGCGGGCCGTGGGCTCGTCGGGGAGGGCCGCGATCGGCAGCTCGGGCAGGGCGGCGGCGTCGAACCGGGACGGCAGGCCGGGGCGGACCGCGACCAGCAGCCGCACCGGACGGCCCGTCAGGCGGCGGCCGACGAAGCCGCAGACGTCGGCGCTGGCCTCGTCCAGCCACTGCCCGTCGTCGAGGACCAGCAGCAGCGGACGCTGCTCGGTGGCGAGGGCCAGCAGGCGCAGCACCGCGATGCCGAGCGTCATGACCGAGGGCGGGCCGCAGTCCGGGGCACCGCCCGGGCCGCCGCGCGAGCCGCCGCGCGAGCCACCGAGCGGGCCGCCGAACACGGTGTCGAACGCGGTCCGGGCCGCCTCGTCCAGCCGTGCGGCGTCGGCGAGCAGCGGGTGGAGCAGCTGGTGCAGCCCGGCCCAGGGCAGCGCCGACTCCACCTCGACGCCGGCCGCCCGGACGACGGTGTGGCCCTCCCGCTCGGCGAGGGCGGCGGCGTGGCCCAGCAGGGCGGACCGGTCGGCGTCCGCCGCCCCGCGCAGCACCAGGGCCCGGCCGGCGGCGGACGTCACGAACGCCGCCAGCTCCGCCCGCTCGGCCTCGCGGCCCGCCGCCGCCACCGCCGTCACCGGTCCCGCCGTCGTCGCGGTACCGGCGCACCGCCCGCAGCCGCCCGCGCCCGCCCCGCCCGTGCCGCCCGTGCCGCTCACGCCGGCCCACTCAGCGGCCGAGGCCGGCCGCGCGCGCCATGTGGGCGGCGTACCAGGCGGGCCAGTCCGGGTCGGCGTGGCCGAGTTCGGCCTCGTGCGCGCCGTGGGCGGTCGCGGCGTCGCGGAGCGCCGATTCGAGTGCGTCGGCGGAGCGGTACACCGCGTGGTCGATCCGCCCGGGGCGCCGCTCGGTGACCTCCTGGAGGACGAAGGTGTTGCCGTCCGGGTCGGCGAACGAGGCGAACGAGCCGTACGACTGCCGCTTCGGGTGCGGGCCGGTGACCCGCTCGGCGGTGCCGGCGTGGTGGAAGACCCCGCCCGCGTCGTGGAACACCTCGCTGACCTCGACCCCGGCCGCCGCCAGTTCGGCGCGGGCCGCGGCGACGTCGTCCACCACCAGGTGCACGCCGTGCTCGGAGCCCGGGGCCGCGGCGGTCACGCCGCTGCCGACGATCAGCGACGCGGCCGAGCCGGGCGGGGTCAGGTGCACCACCCGGAAGCCGCCGGGGCCGGTGTGGTCGACGTCCTCGCGGAACCCGATCCGGGTCCAGAACTCCTTGGCCCGGTCCACGTCCGAGACCGGGACGACCACGACCTCGATCTTGAATTCCACCATCGTCGGCTCCTCTGCGGCCCGGGACGCCGGTCGGCGTCCCACCGACCACGATCCCCGGACCGCGGGCCCGTCGAGCCGGTGCCGGACCCTGGTCCCCCGGGTCCCGTACCCGGGCCGGGGCACGGGCCGGGCACGGGTCGGCCCGGGCCAGGGTCCGGCACCGGCTCGACGGGGTGCGGGCACCGGGCAGTCTGGGGGCCGTCCGGCAGACCGACGCGAGGAGCGCAGGGAGAAACCCCATGGCAACCATCCACTTCACCGAGCGGACCCTGGCCACCCCGGAGCAGTTCGTGGCGTGCCTCACCGACTTCACCCCGGGCCGCCGGGAACTGTTCCCCAACAGCGCCGACGAGTTCCTCCGGGTCCACACGGAGGGCCCCGACCACGCCGAGGTCACCGAGGGCTCCGGCGGCGTCTGGGAACGGCTGCGCTACGACTGGTCCGACCCGCACCGCGTCGTGATGACCACGGTCGACTCCAACCTCTGGGGCGGCGCCTCCGGCCACACGTACACCTTCACCCCGCTGCCCGACGGCACGACCCGGCTGGACGCGGTGGTGGTCCGCGAGGGCAAGAACCTCAAGGGCCGGATCACCGGCCTGCTGCTGGGCAGCGTCGGCAGGGGCGTCCTGGGCAGCGCACTGAAGAAGACCGTCGCGGCGGTGGAGTCCCGCCACCGGCTGACCCGTCCCTGACCCGACCCTGGTCCGCCCCCGGTCCGTCCCCGGTCCGAAGGCCCCGCCAGGCCGGACCGGGAACCGGCCGGGCGGGTCGCGGCGGGGTCGGTCAGCCGCAGTGCTCCCAGTCGGAGCCCCAGCTGATGCCCTCCGCGTAGCCGCCCCACGAGATGCAGGTGCCCTTGGCGCTGAGCTTGACCGGGCCGGCGTAGTACTTGTAGTAGCCGCCGTCGGCGGAGCCCGCCAGGTCGCTCTCCCGGTCTATGTGCACCCGCAGGTCGTACGTCCTGGTCCCGGTCGGGCTGCGCACCCAGGTGACGGCGCAGTTGCTCGACCCGTTGTAGAACAGGTAGATGTCGGCCACCGAGCCGAGGGCGTGGTGGTCGATCTGGTAGTAGCCGCTGCCGCAGGCCCCGCTCGGGGTGCTGGCGGCCTCGGCCGGAGCGGAGACGGACACCATCCCCGCGGTCATGGCCAGAACGCTGAGCGCGAGGGCGGCCCTCCGCTGTGACGTGCGCATGAATCTCCCCTTGTTTCGGTACTGGTCTCGGAACTTCCGCAGGCACGATAGCAGCGACCAAGATCAATTGACTACCGGTCAGTAAGCCGCCAACCGGCCTGTTTCGCAAGGGAACTGACGGTGTCCACCAGCCACGGGCGCGACCGCACCCCCGGTCGGCCGACGGCCCGCCGACAGGGCCCGCCCGGACGGAGAACGGCGACCCGGGGCGGACCGGGCCCGCGCGGCGGGGGCTGGAGCGCGAGGACGCAGGGGCGCGAGGACGCGGGGCGCGAGGGCGCGGGGGCGGCCGGGGCGGGCTCAGGCCAGGCGGGTGAGCAGGATGCGACCGCCCTCGTACACGCCGCCGTCGATGGCGACGACCCGGTCCTCGGCGTAGCGCAGCGCCTCCCGGACGTGCTCCGGGGGGATGCCGAAGTGCTTGGTGAGGGTGCTGTGGCCGTGCACCAGGACAGTGCCGCCCAGGGCGTCCAGCATCCGGGCGACCGGGTCGCCGGGGTCGGTGGACCGGGCGTTCCGGAAGGAGCCGCGGGAACTCATCCGGCGGCTGAACTCCAGCCAGGCTCCGGGGCGTTCGTCGGCCAGGGCGGTGGCGGCGGCGCGGTTGACGGCGGCGATCCCGGTGCCGAGTTCGAGGTACTGGGTGGTGTCGGAGTGCACCAGCAGGTGGTCGTCGACCAGGACGGCGGCGGGGAGTGCGGCGAGCCAGTCCAGGTGGTCGGGGGTCAGGCGGCGCAGGTCCCGCTCCTGCCCGCCGAACCGGGCCCAGCCGCCGTGGAACCCGCCGGGCTGGCTCCACCCGGGTACGGGCGCGGTGCCGAAGCGGTGGGCGGCGAGCAGTTGCACCTCGTGGTTGCCCAGCAGCGCCCCCACCTGGCCGCCGGCGTCCGCGGCCTGCTCGGCGAGCCGCCGGACGTCCTCGATCACCCCGATCCCGTCCGGCCCCCGGTCGACGTAGTCCCCCAGCAGCCACAGCCGGGCCCGCCCGCCGGTCCAGCCCCCGTCCTCGCCGGTCAGCCCCGCCTCCCGCAGTGCGTCGCGGAACTCCGTGCGGTGACCGTGGATGTCGGCGGCGGCGTACAGCGGGGCGGGGGAAGCAGGGGAAGGGGACACGGCCGGGACGCTATCAGGAGGGCGGCGTCCCGGTTCGGCCGGGCCGACGGCCGTCCGCCCGTTTTGGCGCCCTTTTCGACGGTGGGTCCCGCTTTACCCGGGAGCCTTTTCTCCGGGTTCTCGAACCGGCGGGAGAACCGGGGCGACCGGAAGGGCGGGACTCCGGTACGGTACGTCAACCGATCGACTCTTTATGCACACCTTATGTCCAGTTTGGGATTTCTGTGAACATTGACTTCAGCCTCGACCCGGGCTTCTCCTGGTACGTCGTCCTGCTGATGATCAGCGGTCTGATAACGATCTGCACCGCTCTCGTCCCCGCCTCCGGCCTGAGCACCGGCCTGCGAATCTTCAGCGGCCTCGCCGGTGCCGCGTTCTTCGGCTACGGCGTCTACCTCGCTTTCTTCTTCGAGGGCAGCGAGTACTTCATCATCTTCAAGGCGTTCATCGTTCCGATCGTGCTGGTCGCCAACTTCGTCCGGTCGATGATGAACCGCGCCAAGGGCACCCCGGTCCCCCCGCAGAGCCAGGTCCCGTACCCGGGCCAGGCGCCCTTCCAGGGCCAGGCCCCGTACCCGGGCCAGGCTCCGCAGCAGGCCCAGGCCCAGCCGCCGTACCCGGGCCCGATCCCGGCCCAGCCGCAGGCCCCGGCCCAGCCGCAGGCCCCGGTGCAGCCGCCGGCCCCGCAGCAGCAGATCCCGACCCAGCCGACGGCTCCGGTCCAGCCGGCGGCCGGTGCCGTGGGCACCGACCACAGCGCCTGACGGCTCGGCCACCGCTCCACGAAGCCCTGTTCACCGAAGCGCCGCCCCGCCGCCGTGCGGGGCGGCGCTCGCGGTTTCCGGCCGGGGCCGGTGCGGCGCGGGAGGGGCGGTGGTCCTTCAAGGTCCTTGCGCGGCGGGGCTGTTGACGGCCTTTACGCGTTCATGGATAGTCTCACGCGCGGGAGCGCCCCGCCGGTCGGAAGGGGTGTCGGGATGGGAGTCCACGGGGTGGCGGCGGCCGGTGCGCGGGCGGCGCGGGTCGATCCGCTGCTGGCCGACCGGGTGGTCGAGGCGCTGCTGCTCGTCGGTCTGCCCGTCGCGCACGGCGGCCACGGGCCCGGCGTCCACCTGTTCGCCACCGGCGGCGCGGCCGGGGACGGGGACGGGCGCGGGGTCGATCCGGACCGCTGGCCGCTGACGCTGCGCTGGCTCTGCTCTGCCCGGCTGGAGGAAGCCGCCGCGGCGGCCGGGGCGGGCAGCCCGTGGCCCCGGACCCGGCAGGTGGTGGCGGACAGCGTCGAGACCGCGCTCGCCGAACTGCTGCCCGCCCTCGGTCTGGCCGCCGTCCGCGAGACACCCGCCGGCCCGACCCGGGTCGGGCCGGCCGGTCCCACCGCCCCCGCCGATCCCGCCGATCCCGCCCGGCAGACCGTCGCCGTCGCGGCCGCACCGGCCCCGACCGCCCCGCCGACGGACCCGGCGCCGCACCTCCCCGCCGAGACCCTGGCCGCCGTCCGCCGCAGCGCCGCGCTCGCGGGCCTCCCGCTGGCCCGGCACCCCCGCGCGGCCGGCGTCGCACTCACCAGCTGCCCGCCCGTACCGGACGCACCGGACGCAGCGCTCACCACCGACGTCCCGGACGTCGTGGACGTCGCCTGGCACCCGTCCCCGCAGCTGCCCGGTGCCCCGGCGGTGTCGACCGCCGTCCGGGAGGCTATGCACCACGCGGTCGGCTCCGTGCTCACCGCCTGCGGCCTGCGCACCTCCTGGCACCGTCCCCCGGACAGCCCCCCGCACCTGCACGCCGACGCCCCGGCCACCGCCGCCCGCTGAGCCGTCCGCCCCGCGACGCGGTCCGGCCCCGGCCGGGCGGAGTGGTTCCTCCGTCCGGCCGGGGCCGTCGCACCCGGTTGCCAGGGGCGCCGGGAGCGGCTACCCGTTGGTGATCGTGAAGCTGGTGCCGGGCTGGCGGACGATGTCGCCGTCCGCGGAGTTGCTGACCTGCACGTTGGTGAGGACGGCGCTGCCGCGGGCGCCGGACATCGCCAGGATGCCCGCGCCGTTGTTCGACTTGTCGATCCGCACGTTGCTGATCTTGACGTCGGGGAGGGCCCCGCCGCCGGTCTTGAACTGGATGCCGTCGTAGGTGCTGTCGTGGATCTCGGTGTCGCGGATGACGACGCCGGGGATGTCCTGGCTGGCGGCGAACAGGGTGAGCGCGCCGAACTCCTGGGCCTCGTTCCAGAACGCGCCGCCGCTGCGGTAGATCGCGTTGTTGGCGATCAGGGTCTGCCCGGAGAAGGGCAGCGGGTCGTGGTCGGTGGCGAGCATGATGCCGGGGTAGTTGGCGGTGTCGTAGACCAGGTTGTTCTCGATCCGGTTGCCGTAGCCGCCGTACACCGCGATGCCGGTGGCGCGCCACGGGAGCTGGACGGTGTTGTTGACGAAGGCGTTGTCGTGGCCGATGTCGACGGCGGTGTTCTTGACGTACTTGTTGGCCCAGACGGCCATCGAGTCGTCACCGGTGGTGCGGAAGGTGGAGTTGAACACCGAGGAGTTGCGGGTGCCGTCGGCGAAGTTGATGCCGTCGGCGTAGGTGTCGCGGATGCGCATGCCGCTGAACTGGAGGCCGTCGGCGGGGTTCCACAGGTCGGGGATGTTGTCGTAGTCGCGGCCGACCCAGACGGCGACGTTGGCGTGCTCGATCCAGACGTTCTCGATCTTGGTGTTCTTGCCGAACCGGCCGTTCAGGCCGACGCCGCCCTCGGCGCCGTCGGAGGCGCCGCGGATCCGGCCGGAGCCGAAGATCGCGATGTCGGAGATCCTGGTGTTGTCGTCGATGTCGAAGCCGAAGTTGCCCTCGTGCGGGTGGTTGATGCTGCCGGTGGCGTTCTGCGGTTCGGTGAGCGTGTAGAACTGCGAGTACCACATGCCCGCGCCGCGGATGGTGACGTCGCGGATGCCGACCTGGTTGTACATGCCCCGGTTGAGCGGGTCGTCGGTGAGGATCTTCTTCTCCTGGCGCCACTGGCCCGACGGGATCCACACGCAGGGGATGGTGCCGTTCTGGTTGGCCGTCACGGCGGCCTGGATGGCGGCGGTGTCGTCCTGCCCGTCGTCGGGGACGGCCCCGAAGTCGGCGATCGAGGTGCACTCGGCCGGCTTGGCCTTGGGCGGGGCGACCTGCTCCAGGTCGACCAGGTCGATGGTGTAGAAGGACGCGGTGTCGCCGCTGTCGCGCTGCAGGCGCAGCTTGGTGCCGGCCGGGTAGCTCTTGGGGAGCAGCGCGTGGGTCTCGTCGAAGAGCCGGCGGGCGTCGGCCTGCGGGGTCTGGGTGAGGCCCTCGGGCTGGTCGGTGTTGCCGTACAGCCAGCTGTGCTTGGAGGAGAGGGTCAGCTTCTGCACGAACACGTTGTCGGCGTAGAGGCTGAGCGTGGCGTCGATGCCGCCGCCGCCGGGGGCGTCGGGGATCGAGTTGCGCACCACGATGGAGTTGGTCGGGACGGTGGAGGTGATCTCGACGTACTGGCCGGTGGCGGTGAGCTTCACCGACTTGCGGCCGGAGGACTCGGAGGCGTAGTTGGTGTGCCCGAAGGTGCGGGTGGCGTCGGCCTGGAGCAGTTCGCCCTGGTAGGCGCCGTCCTCGGCCTCGTAGCTGGTGAAGGGTGCGGCGGCGCCGCGGCCGACCACGATGGCCTTGCTGAGGGTGTTGTTGTTCTCGTTGGTCTCCTTGGCGGTGCCGGTGGCGTCGGCGGTGACGGTGATCGTCGCGCCGCCGGCGACGGCGGTCCAGGTGCCGGTGACCGGGAGGGTGAGGGTCTGCCCGGCGGGGATCGCCGGGGTGGTGGTGTTCAGCGTCGCGGTGCCGACGGTGAGCCGGGTGACGCCGGCGGGGGCCGGGTCGATGCCGCGGTTGTGGAGCTTGACGGTGAAGGAGGTGGCCGCGCCGGCCGCGGGGCTGGCGGGGTTGGGGGTGACGTCGAGGACCTCGAGGTCGGGTCCGGGTGCCTGGCGGACGGTGATCGGGCTGCCCGCGGCGAGCAGGTTGTTGTCCTCGTTGCGCTCGCGGACGGTGTTCTTGGGGTCGACCCGGGCGCTGGGCAGGTAGCTGCCCTGCGGGCGGGTGCCGATCTCCTTGCTGACGGTGGCGGAGGCGCCGGCGGCCAGCGCGGGGACGGCGACGTTGTCGGCGAGCGCGCCGCCGAGCAGCAGGTCGACGCTGGTGGCGGCGGCGGGCAGGTTGCCGGTGTTCTTGACGGTGGCGCGCAGCGTGATCGCGGTGGCCTCGTCGGGGTCGGCCGGGGACCACGCCACGTCGGTGACGGTGAGGTCGGGGTTGGGCGCGGGCGTGCCGATGGCCTGGAGTTCGGCGACCTGTCCGGCGGGGGCGCCGGTGTTGGAGGTGAACTTCAGCTGGAGGTCGGCGACCCGGCCGGTGACCGGGACGGTGACGCTGTTGCCGCCGTTCGCGGGGTCGAAGCGGTAGTCGGCGGCGGCCTTCAGGCTGGTGAAGCCGGTGGCGCCGTCGACCCGTCCGAGCACCTGGATGTTCTGGGTGCGGGCGCCCCACGCCGGGTCGGGGTTGAGCTTGACGACGACGCTCTGCAGGTCGGCGTCGGTGCCCAGGTGGACGGTCAGGGTGTTGGGGAACGCGCCGGAGTTGCCCTCCCAGTAGGTGGACAGGCTGCCGTCGTTGGCGTTGGCCGGGGCGAAGGTCCAGGCCTGCCCGGAGGCCTCGATCGGCTTGCCCGCGGCGAGGTTGCTGCCGGGGGTGCCGGTGCCGCTGCCGCTGCGGGTGACGGGGGCGCTGGGGTCGGACTGGTTGCCGGCCGCGTCCTTGGCCCGCACGGTGTACGTGACGGTGGCGGTGGCGGGCTGGCTGTCCGTCCAGGTGCGGACGGTGGCGGCGGTGCTGGCCTTCAACTGCCCGTCGGCGTACACGTCGTAGCCGGTGACGCCGACGTTGTCGGTGGCGGCGTCCCAGGTCAGCTTGATCTGTCCGGCGGCGGGCTCGGTGTAGGCGAGGTTGCCGGGCGCGCTGGGCTTGACGGTGTCGCCGGGGGCCTCGCCGGTGCGGGTGACGGGGGCGCTGGGGTTGGACTGGTTGCCCGCGGCGTCCTTGGCCCGCACGGTGTACGTGACCGTCTCGCTCGCCGGGCGGCTGTCCGTCCAGGTCAGCACGTCGCCGGCCACCGAGGCCGCCAACTGCCCGTTGGCGTACACGTCGTAGCCGGTCACCTTGACGTTGTCGGTGGCCGCGGCCCAGACCAGCTTGATCTTCCCGGCCTCGGGCTGGCTGTACGTCAGGCCGGTCGGCGCGGTGGGCGCCTGGGTGTCGCCGGAGGTCGGGCCGTACGCCTCGAACTCCGCCAACTGGGCGGCGGGCCAGGCCGAGTTGGCGGTGAACAGCAGCCGCAGGTAGCGGGTGGTGCTGGTGGGCAGCGAGACGGTGACCTGGTTCCCGGCCGCCGGGTCGAAGCTGTAGGCGGCGGGGGCCAGCAGGTCGGTGAAGGAGCTGCCGTCGGTGGAGCCCTGGACCTTGAAGGTCTCGCTGCGCTGCTCCCAGCCGGGCGGGAGCTTCAGCACCAGCCTGTCGACCTTGACGGCGGAGCCCAGGTCGCCCTGGATCCACTGCGGGAAGGCGCTGTTGCTGCTCTCCCAGTAGCTGGCCTGGTTGCCGTCGGCGGCGTTGCCCGGGGTGTAGTTCTGCGAGGTGCCGCTGGCGGTGAGGGTGCGTCCGGCCAGCAGGTTGGCGGAGGCGGCGCTCGTCCCGTAGACCTCCAGCTCGGAGAACTGGGCGGCCGTCCAGGCGCTGTTCGCCGAGACCTGGACGCGCACCCAGCGGGCGCTGGCGGCGGGGAAGGTGATCCGGACGGTGTTGCCGGTCGCCGGGTCGAAGGAGTACCCGGCGGAACCGACCAGCGGCGCGAAGGTGCTGCCGTCGGTGGAGCCGAGCACGGTCAGCGTCTCGGTGCGGGCGCCCCAGCCGGTGGGCAGCTTCAGCGCCACCTGGTCGATCGAGGAGGCGCTGCCCAGGTCCACCTGGACCCACTGCGGGAGGGCGCCGTTGCCGCTCTCCCAGTAGCTGGCCTGGTTGCCGTCGTTGACGTTCGCGGCCGTGTACTGGCCGTTGGCGCTGCTCGCCGTGACGGGCTTCCCGGCGGCCAGGTTGGGGCCGCCGGCCGCGTGGGCCGGTAGCACGGGGCCGGTGAGCAGGAGCATTCCCGCCACGACCGACGTCGCCGTCAGGCGTGGCAGTAGGCGCTTGGATCTCATGACGTCCCTCTGTCTGGGGGTGGGTGGGGGGAGGGGAAAGTCGAGAAAACGACAGACATCTGTCTGTTTTTTGCGCGAGGGCACTCAAGAGTTACAGAGGGGTGATGAGAGTGTCAACGGACTCTAAAGAGGCTCCGCATACGGATCGACCGACGGGCGGCAACGGGCGACGGTGCGCAGGGGGTCGGGGCTGGGCTGCGGGGGCGAGAGCCGCGCGCGGGCTCCGCCACCGCCCCGTGGAACGAACCGTTTCCTTGAGGTAAACGGGTCAACGGCAAGAAGTAGAGAGGCTGGTGCAAAATCTCGACTGCCGGGAACGCCTGTGCCGCCGCGCATCACCGCAGCCCGGCGGAGTCGTGGCGGGATGGAAGCCACCCAGACGCGGGACGGGAGCAGGCGGGATGGGGTGCCGCACCGTCCTCTCGGATCGATTCCGTCCGCCCGCTTGCGCAAATAACGCAAGCAGACTGTCACTTTCTTGCGCGACCACTCCCCCGCCCGGCTTCTCAGTGGCCGCTCAGGCGGGGCTCATCGCAGGTCAAGGCGGGCGGCAGAGCATCGTCCGCATGACAGCACCATCGGAACCCCGGACCTCCTCCCGCCGACAGGAGCGTCGGACCAGGCGCGCCGGGCGGATCAGGCGGGCGGTCGCCGTGGTGGTGGTGCTCTCGGCACTCGGGGCCTGGCTGGTGCTCTCCCGCTCGACCACCGGCGCCCCGGCGAGCGCGGTGACGTCCGCCTCGGTGCCGTCGGCCGACACCGCCGACACCGCCGACGACACTGCCGACGACGCGGCCCAGGACCCGACGGCCGACAGCGGCACCACGCCGGACGCGGACCCGAACACGGGCGCGAACACGGACGCGGACTCCGCGCTGGCCGCCGCGCTCGACGGCCTCGACGGGCACTTCGCCGTCACGGTGACCGACCCCGGCTCCGGTGCCACCGCCGGTTGGGGCGGCGACGCGTTCGTCACCGCGTCGATCGTCAAGGTCGACATCCTGGCGGCCCTGCTGCTGGACAACGACGGCGTGCTGACCGGCGACCAGCGGGCTGCGGCGGCGCTGATGATCGAGCAGAGCGACAACGACGCGGCGACCGCCCTGTTCGACGCGGTGGGCGGCGCGCCGGGCCTGGACCGGGCGAACGCGGCCTTCGGCCTGACCGGGACGGTCGCCGGGACGGACGGCTTCTGGGGGCTGACCAGCACCACCGCGGCCGACCAGGCGCGGCTGCTGCGGGTGGTGTTCACCGCGGACTCCCCGCTGGGCTCCGCCTCCCGCGCCTACCTGGCGAAACTGATGGGCCTGGTCGCGGACGACCAGGACTGGGGCGTCTCCGCGGCGGACCAGGGCGGCGCGGTGCAGCTGAAGAACGGTTGGCTGCCCCGGGACAGCACCGGCCTGTGGGTGGTCAACAGCATCGGCCGGATCGAGTACGGCGGCCGGTCCCTGCTGGTGTCGGTGCTGAGCGACGGTTCGGCGAGCGAGGACGCGGGCATCGCGCTGGTCGAGTCGGTGGCGACGGCGGCGGTCCGGGCCTTCGCCGCCGTCCCGCAGTAGCCCCGGCCCCGCCCGGCGGCCCGGACGGCTACCCGGTCGGCGGCCCGCCCGGCGGCCCCGTTCAGGCCGGCCGTCCGCTCCCCGTCCGGGCCGCCGCGCGGGCGACCACCCGCAGGTAGCGTTCGACCGCGAGGTGCTGGAGCAGCAGGGCGACGGGGCGGCCGAGCCGGGCGTACCAGGTCGCGAGCCGGAAGAACGCGGTGATCTCGAACCACACCTCGCCGTCCGCGTCCCGGCTCACCACGAAGGACTCCTCGCCGCGTTCGGGGTGCCCGGGGAGGGTGCCGTAGGCGAAGCCGATCCGGTCGGGTTCCTCGACCGTCCAGACCACCCGGCACGGGATGACCAGGCGGGGCAGCCGCAGTCCGGGCAGGGCGAGCCGGAGCAGGACGGTGTCGCCGGGGAGGATCCGGCCGGGCGCCGGGTGGATCGCGAAGCCCGAGCCCAACTGGACGCCCCAGCCGAGCACGTACGCCCCCGCGCGCTCCAGCACGGCGGGCCCGTGGCCGAGGTGGACGCGGCGGCGCAGCCGGGCGTACCCGGCGGGCGGGGCGGCGGACCGGGTGGCGCCGACCTCGGGGTAGCTGGGCGCGGCGGCGCAGGCGGCCCGGTGGCGCGCACGGAGGTCGTTCGACGGCACCGGTCAGTTGTACGGCGTCCGGCGGCGGTCGGGCAACCTCGCCGCCGCGGCGTCCGCGTCCGCTCGGCCGGCCGGCCGCGCCCGGTCGGCGCGCCGCGCCGCGTGTGCCGCGCCGTGCGCCGACCGGGGAGGGGCCGTCCGCTGTCGGTCGTCAGCCCTGGAGGGAGGCCCAGAACTCCTCGAAGGACAGCTTGCCGTCGCCGTTCGCGTCCTTGGCGTTGATGATCGCCTGGGCGACCGTCTCGGTGACGTGGTAGTCGCCGAGCTGGGCCATGACCGTCTTGTACTCACGCGCGGTGATCCGCCCGTCGCCGTCGACGTCCAAGCGCGCGAATGCCGCCCGTGCCGCTTCGATGTCCGCCACGAACCCACCCCTTTTCTCACTGTTCCACTGCTTACTCGACGCCGTGTTCGACGCGCGGGCCACAATAGCCGCCGCTCCCGGCCGTCCGACAAGCCGGTCCCGGTCCGGCGCGCGCCGGGCTCCGCGCTCCCCCGGCGCGGGGCCGCGTGGGCGCCGTGCGACCGCGCGCTGCCGTAGGGAGCGCCGGGGTGGAAAGGATCACCTCGCACCCGGACGAGGTGGGGATCCGGGCCGGGCTTCGAGAAAGGCACCGCCATGGCGAGCGAGTTCCAGCGTCACAAGCTCACGAGCATGTTCCACGCCTTCGACACGGACCGGAACGGCTACCTGGACCAGCAGGACTTCCGGGCCCTCGCGGACCGCTGGAAGCAGCTGCCCCGGGTGGCGGCGGAGCCGGAGCTGGCGGCCCGGGTGGAGCGGGTGATGCTCGGCTGGTGGGACACCCTGTACGCGGCGGCGGACACCAACGGCGACGGCCTGGTCGACATGGACGAGATCCTGGCCGTGGTGGACCGGCTGCCGGAGATGCGCCCGGCGGTGGCGGAGACCTCGGACACTATCTTCGACGCGATCGACGAGAACGGCGACGGCCGGATCTCCCGGGAGGAGCACCGCCGCCTGGTCGACGTGTGGAACGGGCAGCCGACGGACACCACCGGCGTCTTCGAACTGGTCGACCTGGACGGCGACGGCTTCCTCTCCCGGGAGGAGTTCACCGAGCTGTGGGCCCAGTTCTGGATCAGCGCGGACCCGGCGGACCCGGGCAACCACCTGTGCGGGGCGCTCGCTCCGGCGGCGGACAGCGCCGCCGGAGCCTGAGGACGGCCTCCGGACAAGCGCGGGTGCGGGGGTGCCGGCGGCTCAGCCCTGCTGGGCGCGCGGGGCGCGGGCCTGGACGAGGGCGACGTAGCGGATGGTGAAGACCATCGGGACGACGAAGCCGGCGATCTGGACGATCAGCGAGGCGGTCGAGTGCCCGTGGCCGCCGTGGGCGAGGACGCCCAGCACCACGGCGGTGACCGCGAAGGCGGCCGTCCACACCGCGGTGATGATCACGTTGACCCGGATGAACGGCTTGAGCGTCCAGAACTCCCGCGGGGTGGTGCGCTTGGCGATGCCGAGCGTGAACGGCTTGCCGATCAGCAGCGAGCCGCCGGCGATCACCGCGAGGACGGCGGAGGACAGCGTCGCGGAGTAGTCGCGGACGCCGGAGTGCGGGTCGGCGAAGGCGATCGCGGCGAGCACCGCGAAGTACAGGGCGGAGCCGGTCTCGATGATCAGCGCGTCCCATCCGGCGCCGGCGGCGCGCTGCTGGACGATGACGGCGGCCGCGACCACCAGGCCGGCCAGCGCGGCCCACTGCCACTGGGACGAAGGGACCACCGCGAAGATGATCCAGGGCAGGAACGTGCGCAGGTAAGACATGGGTGCGATATCCCCCTCGATGGTCGGCCGACACTTCCTCAGGCCGTCTTTCCGCAGGATATCCACTACGGGGACCGGGCACACCGCCCGTTCGCTGGACGGATCATGACACTTCGTCGGCTGGACGGATCATGCCACCCGGGCGTCCGGACGGGGCGGTGTGCGACGGCGTGCGACGGTGCGCGGCGGGGGCCGACCGCCCCTGGCGGAGGGTCGGGTCAGCAGGGGCGGAGCGACTTGAGGGCGTCGTTGAAGGCGTTGCCCCGGGTGGCGGGGGCCATCGCGGTGGCGGTGCCCTGGTAGTCCTTGCCGGGGTACCAGCAGTAGGCGACGGGCGAGTTGTCGACCCAGGCGGAGACGCCGCCGGCGCCGGTGAACCGGAAACCGTCGGGGAGCCGGAGGCTTTCGGTGTCGGGGAGTTCGGTGCCGGGCAGCAGCGCGACGGCGGCGTGGTCGAAGTGGACGCCGTCGTAGAGGCAGACCCAGCCGACCGGGCAGTCGACCTGCCGGGCGGTGCGACTGTCCCCGTTCAGGACGTGCACCCCGGGCGGGTTGCTCGCGGCGGCGGGAGCGGCGGGCTGGGCGGTGCCCGGGGCGGCGGCCACCGGGGCGGCGGCGGTGAGCAGCAGGACGGCGGTGGCGGCGGCAGCGAGGGCGCGGCGCGGGCGCGGGGGCGTCAGGAGTTCCACGGCGTCCCCAGCAGTTTGAGGTCGGTGGCCCGGTCGGGGGTGTCGGCGGTCCACCACACCTGGGCGTTGGCGCCCTTCTCGATGGCGAAGTCGGCGGTCGCGGTCCGCCCGGGCTCGATCTGCCGCCAGATGACGTCGCTGGTGCCGCGCAGGGTGGCGGCGCACTTCGCGGCGTCGAGGTTGGGGGCCTTGCCGCCGTCGCAGTCGTGGACGACCAGCGAGAGGTCGGCGGGCGCGTGGCCGGTGTTGGTGAAGGCGAGCCGTCCGCCGCCGGCGGTCTGGCACCAGGTGACGGTGCCCCCGGTGACGGGGAGGGCGGGCCCGGCGGCGCCGGTGCAGACCGGTTCGGTGTCGCGGGCGGCGGGCGGCATCGCGGCACCGGTACCGGGCTCGGGGGCGGGGGCGGGACCGGGTGCGGGGACGACGGCGGTCAGTGCGAGGACGCCGACGGGGACGGCGAGGGCCGCGGGGAGGCGGCGGCGCCAGGGGGTGCGGGGCATGTCTCTCCTGCTCGGCTGGAAGCCCGTGGGACGGGACGGCCGCCGATCCGCTCGGCGGTCACGCCCAGTCATCACCAGGAGGGGCGCCCGCTAGCGCTTCGTTGACGCACTGTCACCCGATCGGCCAGCCCCGGGGCCACGCCCGGGCGATCCGGCACCGCCGCCCGACCGGTGACGGAGCGTCGACCCACGGCGGCCGGTGCCGGTCAGCGCGGGGCGAGCCCGGTCAGCAGCAGGTCGACGACGGCGTCCAGGTCGGCGTCGTTGGTCGGGGAGGTCCAGTCGGCGGCGTGGGCGGGGTGGTGGAAGCGGGCCGTGGCCTGGAAGGCGGCCCGGCCCGCGACGGCCGGGTCCGCCGCGGCGAGGTCGCCCGCGGCGACTCCGGCGGCGACGATCCGGGCGAGCTGCCCGGCCAGCTCGTCCTCGTGCGCGGTGACGACGGCGGTCGCCTCGCCGATCAACTCCCGGAAGGTGCGCTGTAGTTCGGGGTCCTGGAGGGCGTACTGCCGCTTGGTCGCGTTGAGGGCGCGCACCCAGTGGCGCAGCCGTTCGGGGGCCGGGAGGGCCGGGTCGTCGGCGATCGCGGCCATCGGCGCGGACGTCCGGCGCAGCCAGCGTTCGGCGACCGCCTCGCGCAGGGCCGCCTTGGTGCCGAAGTGGCGGTAGACGCTGCCGTGGCTGACGCCGAGCGCGCGGGCGACGTCCACCACGGTCGCCTTCGCCGGGCCGTAGCGGCGCAGGACCTCCTCGGCGGTGTCGAGGATCCGCTCGGCGGTCAGCTGTTCGGTCATGGCCTCGAGGTTACCGTTCGCCCACGTCGTCCCCGGTCCGGGCCGGACGACCGGTCCGGACCGGGCCGGACCCGCTCCGCGTCCGCGCCTACCGCTCGCTGTCGAGCATCGCCATCTGCGCCGGGTCGTAGCGCTCGCCGCGGGCGGCGTCGGCGGGCACGGCGGCCTCGATGGCGGCGAGGTCGGCCGGGGCCAGGGTGACGTCGAGGGCGCCGAGCGCCTCGTCCAGGCGGTCGCGGCGGCGCGCGCCGATCAGCGGGACGAGTCCGTCGCCGCGGCCGAGCACCCAGGCGATGGCGAGCTGGGCGACCGTCACCCGCTTCTCCTCGGCGATCGCCCGCAGCGCCTCGACCAGGGCGAGGTTGTGGTCGAGGGCGTCGCCGCTGAAGCGCGGCAGGTGGGCGCGGAAGTCCCCGGCGGCGGCCTGCGGCTTCCAGTGGCCGCTGATCAGGCCGCGCGAGAGCACGCCGTAGGCGGTGACGGCGACGCCGAGTTCGTCGGCGGTGGGCAGGATGTCCTGCTCGATGCCGCGCGAGATCAGCGAGTACTCGATCTGGACGTCGGTGATCGGGTGGACGGCGTGGGCGCGGCGCAGTGTCTCCGCGCTCACCTCGGACAGGCCGATGTGCCGGATCCAGCCCTTCTCGACCAGTTCGGCGAGCGTGCCGACCACGTCCTCGATCGGGAACTCGGGGCTGATCCGGGCCGGCCGGTAGACGTCGATGTGGTCCGTCCCGAGCCGCTGGAGGCTGTAGGCGACGAAGTTCCTGATCGCGGCGGGGCGCAGGTCCACCCCGTGGAAGGCGCCGTCCGCGTCGCGCAGCGCCCCGAACTTGACGCTGATGACGGCCCGCTCGCGGTCGCGTCCGCGCAGTGCCTCCTGGAGCAGCATCTCGTTGTGCCCCATGCCGTAGAAGTCGCCGGTGTCGAGCAGCGTGACGCCCCGGTCGAGGGCGGCGTGCACGGTGGCGATGCTCTCGGCCCGGTCGGCCGGGCCGTACATGCCGGACATGCCCATCAGTCCCAGGCCGAGGCGGGAGACGGACGGGCCGGTGGTGCCGAGCGTGGTGTTCTCCATGGCTCCACCGTACGCGCGCCGCTGACAGATTTCAAAAACTGTCAGTCCAATTCTGTCGGGACGGTGTGGCGCGCCCGCAGTGACAGTGGCGGCGCGCGGCCGAGCCCCCGGCCGGGATCTGGTCGGGGGCTCGGCCGGGGGCGCGGTCGCAGGCACTGCCGCGGGCGCGGTCGTGGTCGCGGTCAGACCGCGAGGAGCTGCTGGAGCAGGTCGCGGTACTCGCGCAGCGAGAGGCGCAGGTCCTCGGTGCGGGAGGAGTCGTCCGCCGCGCCCCGGCGCTCGCCGTTCTTGTCGCCGTCGGCGTGCCACGAGTCGCGCAGCGCGGTGCGGCGCTCGCGCAGGCCCTCGGTCAGCCGCTGCACCGTCTCGTCCAGCGCCTTGTCCGCCTCCTGCACGGCCTGGCGCGGGTCGTCCACGAAGGTGCCTATCGCGTGGTCCATCCGCTGCGTCAGCTGCGAGGTGAGGTCCGAGGGGATGAGCGGCTGGTGGGTGCCGGAGCCGTCCGCCGTGCGCGGCTGCCCGGCGGCGGCCCGGGTGCGGTCGCGGTCCTCGTCCTTCGCTGTCGCGCCGGTGGCGGTGCCCGCACCGGTGGTCTCCACGCCGGTGGCGGCGGCCCGGATGCGGTCGCGGTCCTCGTCCTTCGCCGTCACGCCGGAGGTGGCGCCCGCACCGGTGGTCTCCACGCCGGTGGCGGCGGCCCGGATGCGGTCGCGGTCCTCGTCCTTCGCCGTCACGCCGGTGGCGGTGCCCGCACCGGTGGTGGCGGCGGCGATGGTGGTGCCCGTCGGCGCGGGGCGCTGGGCGCCGCCGGTCACGGGCCGGGTGTCACCGGTGCCGCGCGGCGTCTCGTCGCTCGTCACGAACCGGCCCGGGGCGCCGTTACGGGGGAAGCGGTGCGGGTCGGTCGCGTCGGCCGTCTCGCGCCGCACCTCCTCCGCCTGCCCGTCCTGCTCCGGCCGCCCCAGTCGGCCGGCGGCGTCGCGGTTGCGGTCGGCGTCGCGGTTGCGGTCGGCGGCGGGGGTGCGGGCGCCGTCCTGAGCGGTGTCGGTGTCGGTGTCAGTGTCGGCGTCGGCGTTGAGGGCGTCGGTGCGTCGGCCGTGGTCGCTGATGGTCATGCGGTCCTCCTCGAAGAACGGTGGAGCGGCGGTGTCGTGGCGGGGGTCCGGGCCCGTGTTCAGGCGTGGTGCTCGCGCTGCGTCGGCACCTGCCGGGTGCGGCGGGCGGTCGGCGTGCGGTCCTTGGTGGTGGTGTGGGTCGCGACGCGCTCCGGCTCGCCGTCCGGGCCGATCAGCGCGAGGAACAGGTCCCGGGCCCGGACCAGGGCCGCGCGCTGCTCCTCGGTGTTCTTGGCCCGCCCGGCGGTGTCCGGCCGGGAGATCGCGTGCAGCACCCGGTAGGACTCGACGTGCTCGCCGTGGTCGACCGAGATGGTGTCGATCTGCGCGTCCACGTCGGAGTCGGGGTAGCCGCGCTCGCGGGCCACCCGGGCCAGCAGCGCTTCCGCGTCGGCCAGGGCCTGCCGGGGGTCGTCGACGAAACGCGTCTTGACCTGCGCCCACTGCTGCTCGGCCCGGGCGCGCTCGGCGCTGCTCAGCGGGGTGAGCGTCAGTTCCCGGTGGCGTTCGACGCGCTGGGCGAGCTCGCGCTCGGCCGCGGTGGTGTCGCCGTTGTGGCGGGCGACGGTGCGCTCGTACTCGGGCCCGAACCGGCGGCTCAGGCTCGGGTGCTGCTGGCGACGGCGGAGGGCGAACGCACCGAGCGCCGCCACCACCACGACGATCACGACGATCGCCACGATCAGACCGCTGGACATGCTCTGCCTCCTGACGCGGGGGCCGCTCGGGCCGCCCTGTTCGGTTCGCTCGCGGTTTCGGGTGACCCGTATCACGCTCCCCAAACACCGCAGCTCTCCTGACGGCCCGTCAGGAACCCCCCGCGTCCGCCGCCCTTCCCCTCCCGCGCGACCTGGTCGGGCGAGGCGCCGCCGGCAGCGGGGGCACTACTGCAGGCGGTCCAGGATCTCCCGGTGGTGGCCGCTGACCACCCGCAGTCCGTCCAGCGGGGACCAGCGGTGGGCGTCGTGCTCGGTGAGCGTGACGGGGGTCCCGTCGGGGACGGCGGCGGTGAAGGCGAACTGGCGGGCCCGTCCGGCGGTGCACCGCGGGATGTCACACCCGGCGCCCCGTCCGACTCTCGGGTTCGAACGGCGGGGCAGCGGCCCCGCCGGCGCGAGCGGACGAGGAGCGGACACATGATCATGGTGACGGGCGCGACCGGAACGGTCGGACGCGAGGTGGTGCGGCTGCTGGCCGCCCGGGGCGTCGAGGTGGCCGCCGTCACCCGCGATCCGGCGGCGCGGTTCCCCGACGGGGTCCGGCGGGTGGTGGGCGACCCGTCCCGGCCCGGGTCGCTGGCGGGGGCGCTGGACGGGGTGGCGGCGCTGCTGCTGAGCCCGCGGGCCGTCGGCGGGGCGGCGGCCGAGCTGCTGGCGCTGGCGGCGGAGCGCGGGGTGCGGCGGGTGGTGGTGCTGTCGGCCGTGACCGTGGAGTACGGCGGCGGGTACCGGCGTTTCGCCGCGGAGTTCGAACGGATCGAGGCGGCGGCCCGGGCCTCCGACCTGACCTGGACGTTCCTGCGCTGCGCCGACTTCGCCGCCAACACCCTCGCCTGGGCCCCGCAGATCCGGGCCACCGGCACCGCCCGCGGCGTGCACGGCGCGGCCGCCACCTCCCCCGTCCACGAGCGGGACGTCGCCGAGGCCGCCGTCCTGGCCCTGCGGGAGGACGGTCACGCGGGCCGGGCGTACGCCCTCACCGGCCCCCGGTCCCTCACCCAGTACGACCGGGCCCGCCTGCTCGGCGAGGTGCTCGGCCGGGAGGTCACCTTCGAGGAGGTCCCCCCGGAGGTGCTGCGCCGCTCCCTGCTCGCCCAGGGCCTGCCCGCCGACGTCCCCGACCGCCTGATCGGCTACGCCGCCGCCTGCCTGGCCGCCCCGGGCCCCACCACCGACGCCCTCCCCCGCCTCCTCTCCCACCCGGCCCGCACCTTCACCACCTGGGCCGCCGACCACGCCCCCGCCTTCACCTGACCGCCCGCCCCTCCCCCCTCCCGGCCCGGGATCAGGTCAGGCCGATGCGTCCGGCGGTCTCCTCGACGTGCTTCAGGTGCTCGGGGGCCCGCTCTCCCAGCGCGGTGACGAGACCGGCGACGACGGTCTCCACCACGGCGAGGGTCGGCACCAGGCTGTCGTACGGGGACGGTGCGCCGACCTGGCTGGAGAGGACGACCTCGGCCTGGGTGCTGACGGGCGACAGCCAGGCGTCGGTGAACAGGATGACGCGTCCGCCGGCTTCGCGGACGAGTTCGGCGAGGGTGACCTTGTCCGTCTCGTAGCGGCGGTAGTCGAAGACGACCAGCACGTCGCGGCGGCCGAGCGCGGCGAGCAGCGCCGTCCGCTCGACCGGCCGGTCGGGGAGGAAGCGCACGTCGTCGCGGAGCTGCATCAGGTGCAGGCCGAGGTACTGGGCGAGCAGGTGGGTGAAGCGCCCGCCGGCCAGGGTGACGCGGCGTTTGGGGTCGGCGAGCAGCTGCACGGCCCGTTCCAGCTCGTGCGGGCTGACCTCGGCCAGGGTGCGGTCGACGGCCGCGGTGAACACCTCGCGGCCGTGCGCGAGCAGACCCGCCGTGCCCGGCTGCGGAGGGCGCCCGCCGTCCTCGCCGGTGCCGCCGTGGCGCGCGGTGCTGTAGAGGGTCAGCGGCGACGCCTGGCGCTCGTCGAGTTCGGTGCGCAGTGCGGCCTGGAAGTCGGGGAAGCCGCGGTAGCCGAGCCGGTTGACGAACCGGATGACGGTGGGGGCGCTGACGTCGGCGCGTTCGGCGAGGGTGGCGACCGTCTCGAAGCCCGCGGCCGGCCACCCGGCGAGCAGGACGCGCCCGACCTTCCGCTCGGCGGGGCTGCAGTCGCCGAGGCGCTGGCGGATGTCCTCGGCGAGCGTGACGGGTGCCATGGCGCGGTTCCTTTCCCGGGCGTCGGCGGGGTGGACGGTCCGGAGCTGTGGTGGTCCGCAGCCTAGCGAAGGGCGGGGCCGCGGGGATCTTGTTCGGGGATGTCGGCCGCGGGCCTACTGCCGGGTGGGCGCGATCGCCAGGTCGAGGTCGGTGAACGAGGCGGCGGTGGCGCCGTCGAGCGTCCAGGCCCGGGTGTCGGGTCGGCGCCGGAGGGTGACGGTGAAGGCGGGGCCGGTCTCGTAGGTGGTGGCGGTGGCGGTGCGCCGGGTGCGCTGGGCGGTGAGGGCGCGGGCGGTGCCGGAGAGCGAGTAGGGGGTGCCGTCCGGGTCGTCGATCGAGTAGAAGGCGTCGTGGTTGGCGGGGACGGGGGCGGTGCCGGCGGGCCTGAGGCGGTCCTTGGCGGGGGCGGGCCGCACGGTCCAGGTGCGCGGGGCGTACCGGTCGCCGTCGGTGAGGTAGCTGTAGCGGACGCCGTCGACGCTCCAGCGGCCGCCGGTCGTGCGGGCGCGGGCGTGGCGCAGGTCGAGGACGGTGACGCCGTGGGTGCCGAGCACCCGCAGGGTCTCGTCGCGGGTGCCGGCGTGCTCGACCTCGATCGCGGTGTCCTCGTCCAGGGCGAACACCCGGTCGTGGCCGGTGTCGGCGGCCAGCCGGACGGCGCGGCCCTCGCGGCCGTAGGTGCCGGTGTGGGTGTCCAGCAGGCCGGCGTCGAAGAGGCCGAAGCCGCCGCGCGGGAGGTAGCCGAGCCGGGTGGGGTCGTCGAAGTACCCGGGAGCGCTGCCGTCGCGCAGGGCCTGGTAGCTGTCGCCGCCGGTGACCATGTCCGGTCCGGAGGCGATCTGGGCGCCGGCGCTGGAGCCCGCGACGACGGCGCCGGCGGCGAGCTTGCGGCGGATGGCCGCCAGGACCTTGGAGTCGGTGTGGGCGTCGCCGTGCAGCAGGGTGGTGACGTAGCGGTACTGGTCGCCGCCGCCGAAGAAGAAGCCGGTCATGGACTCGACCCGGGCGACCACGGCGTCCGAGTCGGCGGCGTCGAGGTGGTCGAGGTCGACCGGGATCCACTGGGCGTCGGCGGCGCCGTGGTGGCGCAGCAGGTCGGCGTAGTAGGCGCCGTTGCAGGCCGAGTTGGAGCACGTGGCGGGGTCGGCGGCGTCGGGGTCCTGGCTCTCGGGGACGGAGGCGGCGGTGAGGACGCCGATCCGGGCCTTCCCGGCGCCGCCGGCCTTGGCGATGATCTCCTGGTAGATCTCGGCGTTGTCGTCCTTGAGCCCGCCCCCGACCAGGACCAGCGTGCCGCCGGGGTGGGCGGGGGCCGGGGCGGCGAGGGCGGACGGGGCGGACGCGGCGAGGGCGGCCAGGGCGGCGGCGAGGACGAGGGCGACCCGGCGGGGGCGGGCGGGGAGGTGGCGGTTCATCCGTGGTCTCCAGGTGCGATCGGGCCGGTGCGTGCGGGGGTGCGGCGGGCCCGGACCGGCACCCGGCGGTGTCCGGTGCGGGCCCGCCGGGGGTGGGAGCGGCGGTTCGCGGGTGCCCGGGCGGAGCCGGGCCGTTCGGTGGTGCGGGCCGTTCGGTGGTGCGGGCCGTTCGGTGGTGCGAGGGGGGAACGGTTGGTGCGAGGGGGTACGGCGGGTGCGGGCTCAGGCCCGCCGGAGGCGTTCGACCAGGGTGGCCAGCAGGGCGATCCGGGTCGGCACGCTGGCGGTGTCGAGCCACTCCTCGGGGGTGTGGTCGGCTCCGCCGACGGGGCCGAGTCCGTCGAGGGTGGGGACGCCGAGGCCGGAGGTGAGGTTGGCGTCGCCGACGCCGCCGGTGGCGGCGCCGCCCACGGTGAGGCCGAGGTCGGCGGCGGCGCTCCGGGCCAGGGCGAGGACGGCGCGGGTCGCGGGGCCGAACTCCATCGGCGGGCACAGGTCGAGCTGGTCGACCCGGGCGGTGGTGCCCGGGACGGCGGTGCGGCTCGCGGTGGCCCGGATCGCGTCGAGGGCGGTGCGCAGGGCGGCGCTGGTGGCGGCCCTGACCTCGACCTGGAGTTCGGCCTCGGGGCAGACGATGTTCGGCCGGGTGCCGGCCCGGACGACGCCGACGTTCAGGGTGACGCCCGGCCAGGTGTCGTTGAGGGCCTGGAGGGCGACCACCAGGTGGGCGGCGGCGAGGGCGGCGTTGGCGCCGCGTTCGGGTTCGATGCCGGCGTGCGCGGCCCGTCCGGTGACGGTGACGAGCAGGTCGGCGACGCCCTTGCGCTGGACGACCAGGTCGCCGTTCTCCCGGGCGCACTCCAGGCCGAGCGCGAAGTCCGCGCCGCGGCAGAGCAGTTCGGTCACCGGGCGGCTGGCGGGCGAGCCGACCTCCTCGTCGGGGGTGGCGATCAGGACGAGTTCGGCGAAGGCGGTCCGCCGGTGGCGGACCAGCAGTTCGGCGGCGGTGACGCCGGCCAGCAGGCCGCCCTTGTCGTCGCTGACTCCCGGCCCGTACGCCCGGGTTCCGACGGCGCGGAACGGTCGGGCGGCGGCGGTGCCGTCCTCGAAGACGGTGTCCATGTGGCCGATCAGGACGATCCGGGCCCCGCCTTCCTCGGGCCGCAGGGTGCCGGGCAGCCGGGCCACCAGGACGTCGCCGAAGGTGCGGCCCCCGACGGGGTCGACGGCGAGGCGCTCGGTGCTGAACCCGATGCCGTGCAGGCGGTGCCGGAGCCGGTCGGCGACCCGGTTGACCCCGTCCCGGTGGTGGCTGCCGGAGTCGACGGCGACCAGGTCGGCCAGGTCGGCGAGGTAGCGGGGCAGGGCGGCCCGGGCGGCGTCCAGCAGCACCGCGGCGCGCGGGTCGGGGACGGCCCGGGTGGGGGCGGCGCTCACAGGACCTTGGACAGGAAGGCGCGGGTGCGCTCCTGCTCCGGTTCGACCAGCACGGTGCGGGGGTGTCCGGCCTCGACGACCACGCCCTCGTCCATGAAGACGGCGGTGTCGCCGACCTCGCGGGCGAAGCCGATCTCGTGGGTGACCACGACCATCGTCATGCCGTCGGCGGCCAGGTCGCGCATCACGTCCAGGACGTCGCCGACGAGTTCAGGGTCGAGGGCGGAGGTCGGCTCGTCGAAGAGCATCAGTTTGGGCTCCATGGCCAGCGCGCGGGCGATCGCGACCCGCTGCTGCTGGCCGCCGGAGAGCTGGGCGGGGTAGTGGTCGGCGCGGTCGGCGAGGCCGACCCGGTCCAGCAGCCGCAGCGCCTCGGCGCGGGCGGCGGCGCGGTTGACGCCGGCGACCCGGACCGGTGCCTCGGTGACGTTCTCCAGCGCGGTCAGGTGCGGGAAGAGGTTGAAGCGCTGGAAGACCATGCCGATCTCGCGGCGGCGCTCGGCGACCTCGGCCTCGCGCAGTTCGTGCAGCCGGGTGCCGGACTGCCGGTAGCCGACCAGGTCGCCGTCGACGGTCAGGCGTCCGCCGTCGACCTTCTCCAGGTGGTTGATGCAGCGCAGGAAGGTGGACTTGCCGGAGCCGGACGGGCCGAGCAGGCAGCAGACCTGTCCGCGCTCCACGGTCAGGTCGACGCCCTTGAGGACTTCCAGCCTGCCGAAGTGCTTGCGCACGCCCTCGGCGTGCACCATGGGCCGGGCCATCGGTTCAGCCCTTCCGTTCGCGGGTGGTGGGGAGCAGGCCGGGGAGGCCGGTGAGCATCCGCCGCATCGGGGAGACGTGCCCGGCGCGGGCGGTGCCGCGGCCGTAGCGGCGCTCCAGCCAGGACTGCGGCACGGAGAGCACGGTGACCAGCGCCAGGTACCACAGGGCGGCGACCACCAGCATCGGGATGACCTGGTAGTTCTGGGCGTAGACGTCCTGGATGTTGGACATCAGGTCGTGCGCGGCGATCACCGAGACGTACGCGGTGGTCTTGAGCATGTTGATGGTCTCGTTGCCCATCGGCGGGATGATGACCCGCATGGCCTGCGGCAGCACGATCCGGCGCATCGTCAGGACGGGCTTCATGCCCAGCGAGTGGGCGGCCTCGGTCTGGCCGGGGTCGACGGACTGGATGCCGGCCCGGATGATCTCGGAGGCGTAGGCGGCCTCGTTCAGGCCCAGCGCCAGCAGCGCGGCGACGGACGCCGGGAGCAGGTCGTTGGTGTCGAACTCCACGAAGGTGACGGTGGTGAACGGGATGCCGATCATCAGGTGCTTGTAGAGCGCGGCCGCGTAGCCCCAGAAGAGGATCTGGACCAGCAGCGGGGTGCCGCGGAACAGCCAGACGAAGCCGGTGGACAGGCCGTACAGGACGGGGTTGTCGGACAGCCGCAGGACGGCGACCAGGGTGCCCAGGCCGAGGCCGACCGCCATCGCGGCGGCGGTCAGCCACAGGGTGGTGGCCAGGCCGTCGAAGATCAGGCCGGCGAAGAGGTAGTGGCCGACGACGTCCCAGTGCAGGTTGGGATTCTTGGCGAGCGAGCCGACCAGGCCGACCAGCGCGACCAGGGCCGCGGCGGCGGCGATCCACCGCCCCCAGTGCCGGACCGGGACGGCCACCAGGTCGTCCGGCCGGGCGGGGGCCGCCTCGGCGGGGCGTGCGGTGACGGGCATGTCAGTCCACCGCGCTGTTCTTGGTGGCCTGCTGCACGGCGATCGAGGCGACGCCGTACTTGTCGTAGATCCTGGCGAGCGAGCCGTCGTCGATCAGGGACTGGAGTGCCTTCTGCACGGCGTCGGTCAGCTGCGGCAGGTTCTTGGCGACGGCGATGCCGTTCGGGGAGGCGTTGTAGCCGCCGAGCGCGGCCGGGTCGTCGGCGAGCTCGAAGGCGGCGCCGCCGTCGGCGGTCTTGGCGGTCCAGCCGGCGGCGGGCTTGGTGAGCACGTCGGCGACCACCTTGCCGGAGCGCAGCGCGAGTTGGGCGTCGGAGTCCTTGGGGAAGGTCTGCACGTCGACGGCGCCCTTGCCCAGCTCGCGGCACCTGTCCTGGTGCTTCTCCAGCAGCTTCTGCTGGTTGGTGGCGGTCTGCACGGCGACGGGGTGGCCGCACAGGTCGTCGAGGGTGGCGATCTTCTGCGGGTTGCCCTTGGCGACCAGGATGCCGCTGCCGGAGACCGAGTAGTCGACGAAGTCGACGACCTGCTCGCGCTCCTTGTTGTCGGTGATGGCGCTGATCGCGGCGTCGTACTTGCCGGCCTGGAGAGCGGGGACGATGCCGTCGAACTTCTGCGCGGTGAACTCGAAGCGGACGCCGAGCTTGGCGCCGACGGCCTGCCCGAGGTCGTAGTCGAGTCCGGTCATCTCCTGGCTGCCCTCGGAGACGTACATCTCGAACGGCGGGTAGGGGACGTCGGTGGCGACCCGGACCTTGCCGGACTTCCTGACCGCGTCGGGCAGCGCGTCGTGCAGGGCCCGGTCCGGGGTGATGCTGACGCCCGCGACGGTCACGGGGGCCGTGGCGGAGGCGCCGACGGCGGCCGGGGCGGTGGAGCCGCACGCGGTGGCGGCGAGGGCCGCGGCGAGCAGGACGGCGGGCAGGGCGGTTCTGCGCAGGGCGGAGCGAGGCATGGGGGACCTTTCAGGGGTGCCGAAGCAGGCCCCGCAGACGTTACAGATCAGCCAGTTGTGGCGCTAGATGTAATGGCGGATACGAATGGGTAACGGCGACCTTGTGGGCGGTGAACCAGACCACAATGGCACGTCCGTGTAAAACCTCCGGCGAACCGGTCATTACATCTATCCGTCTCCGTCGAGCTTCTGTATGTTCCGTTTCATCGCTCGCCGGGCCCCCACCCCCCGTCGTCCGAGCACCTGCCCGTGCGCATCCGACGCCCGGGCCCCTCCGCCCGGAGCCCCACCGCGCCCGGGCCCTCCCCCACGGAGCAGCCAGTGCCCTCCACCGCTCGCCGCACCTCCGCCCTCGCCGTCGCCGCCGCCCTCACCGCGGCGCTCGGCGCCCTCGCGCCGGTCGGCGCGGCGCACGCCGCCACCGGCCCCGGCGCCCTGATCCTGGGCGGCGGCGCCATCGCCGACACCAACAGCGCCGTCTACGGCACCTTCGTCGCCAAGTCCGGCGGCTCCGCGGCGCGGATCGGCGTGATCACCGCCGCCTCCGTCGTCCCCGCCGACGACCCGGACGCCGACGACCCGGCCACCTGCTCCAACTCCGTCTGCAACGGCGCCTACTACACCGGCCTGCTGAAGAACAGCTACGGTGCGGCCGACGCCCAGTGGATCCCGATCGACCTGGACCACATCTCCAACAACGCCAGCCAGAGCGTCATCAACCAGATCAACTCGATGACCGGCTTCTTCTTCGGCGGCGGCGACCAGAGCCGCCTGGTCACCACCCTGATGAAGAGCGACAACAGCGACTCCCCCGCGCTGGCCGCGATCCGCGCCAAGTTCGCCGCCGGCGCGGCGATCATGGGCACCAGCGCCGGCACCGCCATCGCCAACGGCCGCGACATGGTCACCGGCGGCGAGAGCTGGGACGCCCTGCGCTACGGCCCGTACACCACGATCAGCGACAGTCACCCCGACGACCTCACCTACCGGCCCGAGGGCGGCTTCAACCTCTTCACCTCCGGCCTGATCGACACCCACTTCGCCGCCCGCGGCCGCGAGGGCCGCATCGTCCGCCTCGCCGCCGCCACCGGCCACACCCGCGCCTTCGGCATCGACGAGGACACCGCCCTGGTCGTCACCAACCCCGGTACCGCGAACGAGTCCGACGCCGTGGTCGGCACCAACGGCGTCTCGGTCCTCGACCTGCGCGGCGACACCGTCGGCACCCACAGCGGCTACTGGTCGGTCGACGGCGTCAAGTGGAGCTACCTGACCAGCGGCGACACCTACAACCCCGCCACCTGGACCGCCACCTCCGCCAAGCCCGCCTACGCCCCCACCAGCGGGACGGTCGGCAGCCGCTGGAGCGACGTCTTCTCCTCGCCCGACTCCCCCACCGACCACGCCTACCAGATGGTCAAGATGGCCAAGGAACTGGTCGGCGCCGGCCGCAGCACCACCCAGTACGGCATCAGTTACGAGAGCGGCCCGACCTTCGAGGCCGACCTCACCAAGGGCACCGGCTACAAGGCGTGGAAGAGCGGCAGCGCGATCTCCTTCGTCAACCTGACCACCCACCTGTACGTCTACTGACCCCCACTACTGACCCCCACCGCACCGGGCGGGCGGCGCACCCAGGCGCCGCCCGCCCGCCCGTCCGTCTTCCCGCCGCCCGATCCCGGAGGAACGTCCGCCATGCCCCTCTCCCCGACCCGCCGGGTGCTCCCGGCCGCCGCCGCGGCGACCGTCTGCGCGCTGGCGCTGACCGCCTGTTCGAGCTCCGCTCCGGCACCGGCCCCCACGACGACGGCCGCCGTCACGGTCAAGGGCGTCACGATCAGCGCCGACGCGAAGCTGGCCGGGGCTCTGCCCGACGCGGTCAGGAAGTCCGGCAAGGTCCGGGTCGCCACCGACGTCCCCTACCCGCCGTTCGAGATGTACGTCTCCGAGGGCAGCCAGGAGATGACCGGCATCGACTACGACCTCGGGCAGGCCGTCGGCGCCAAGCTCGGCGTCCGCTTCGAGTTCACCGCGCAGAAGTTCGACGGCCTGCTGCCGGCGGTCCAGGCCGGCAAGTTCGACGCGGTGATGTCGGCGATGACCGACAAGAAGGAGCGCCAGCAGGCCGTCGACTTCGTCGACTACGTCAACGCCGGGCCCGGCTGGCTGGTGAGGAAGGGCAACCCCGAGCACATCGCGGCCGTCACCGACGTCTGCGGCAAGAGCGTCTCCGTCCAGTCCGGCACCAACCACCAGAAGCTCCTGGAGCAGCGCCAGGAGCTGTGCCGACAGCAGGGCCTGCCCGCCATCACCGTGCTGGCCTTCGGGAAGGACTCCGAGGCCCAGCTCGCCCTGCGCTCGGGGAAGGTGAGCGCCGACTTCCTGGACGAGGTGACCGCCGCGTACGTGGCCGACACCGCGGACGGCGGCGCCGTCTTCGACACCGTGGCCGGCACCGCGGCCGTCGGCCCGGTCAGCGCCTCGCCGATCGGCATCGGCGTGGCGAAGTCCGTGCCCGGCCTGAAGGAGGCGATCCAGGGCGCGCTGCAGTCCCTGATGGACGACGGCTCCTACCAGAAGATCCTCCAGGCGTACCACGTCCCGGACATCGCGATCGCGAAGGCGACCGTCAACGGCGCGGTCGACTGACGCCTCCCGCCCCGCGACGGCCGCCCCTCCGCGGACCGCCGCCGAACCGCACGGCCGGGGCGGGACGAAGGACGTCCTCGGCGACCGGGGCAGCAGCGTGGCCGCCACCCACGAGGTCGCCATCGACGTCAGCCGCCCCTGGCTCCGGACCGGTGGCGGGAGCGGCGGGGCCGGGGGTCACCGCTCTCCGTGCCCGGGGCGCCGTGGCGTGCCCGGCGGGCGGAGGGCGGCCGCCGCGGTGGCCGCGTCGGTGGTGGGGAGGCGGGGGGCGAGGTCGGCGAGCAGGTGGCGCAGCCGGGTGCGGACGGGGCCCGGGGAGGTGGCGACCGAGCCGGTGAGCACCAGGGGCTCGCCGGGGCGGGCGGTGGCGCGGGCCAGGGCGGCGAGGTGGTCCGCGGCCGTGTCGGTGAGGGCGCGGGCGTCGGGGTCGCCGGTGGCGGCCAGCCGGCAGACGGGGGCGGCGAGTTCGGCGAGACGGCGGGGCGGTCCGTCGTAGGCCCAGCGGAGCGGGTCGTCGGCGCAGTGCGCGCGGACCAGGGCGCCCAGGGCGCTGCGGGGGTGCGCGTGGGCGTGCCGGAGGGCCTGGCGGCCGAGCCAGAAGCCGCCGCCCTCGTCGCCGAGCAGCCAGCCGAGTCCGCCGTGCTGTTCGACGGTGCGTCCGGCGTCGAGCCGGACGCAGATCGCGCCGGTGCCGGCGATCAGGACGGTGCCGGTGCCGTCGGTGACGCCGCCGGAGGCCAGCGCGGGCACGGTGTCGGGCACCAGCCGGACGGGCACGTCCAGGCGGAGGGCCGCACGGCAGCGGGCGGCGAGGGCCGCGGGGTCGGGCAGCGCCCGGTAGCCGGCCAGTCCGATCGTGCAGTCGGTGATCCGGCCGGGTGCCCGGTCGCCGAGGGCGGCGGCGGTGGCGGCGGCCAGCCGGGCGGTGACGGTGGCGGGGTCGGTGCCGGCGGCGTTGGCGCCGGGTGCGGTGCCGCGGCCGAGGACGGTGCCGGTCCGGTCGGTGAGGACGGCGCGGGTGTGGCTGCCGCCCGCGTCGATCCCGAGGCGGAGCGTCATCCGCCGGCCCCGGCCCGGGCGGCCACGGCAGCGGGGTCGCCCTCGATCAGGGCGCCGGTGGTGAGGGCGCGGACGGCGGCGAAGGGGCGGCCCCGGTGGGCGGCGAGGGCGGCGCGGGCCCGGGCGGGGGTGGCGCCGGTGGTGAGCGCGACCAGGGCGGTGGCGGTCTCCCCCGCGCAGGTGTCGAGGCAGGCGGCGGCCTCCTCGGCGGTGACCCGGCAGGAGGTGGTCAGGGTGCGGACGGCCCGTTCGCGGAGCTTCCCGTTGCGGGCGGAGGCGGCCACCATCAGGTTCGACCAGGTCCGTCCGGTGCGGACCATCAGCGCGGTGGAGAAGGCGTTGAGGGCGAGTTTCTGGGCGGTGCCCGCTTTCATCCGGGTGGAGCCGGTGACCACCTCGGGGCCGGTGGCCAGCACGACGAGCAGGTCGGCGTGGGCGGCGCCCGGCGCGTCGGGGTCGGCGGTGAGCAGCGCGGTGGCGGCCCCGGTGGCGCGGGCGGCGGCGAGGGCGCGCAGGACGTACGGGGTGCGGCCGCTCGCGGTGACGCCGATGACCAGGTCGTCGGCCCCGGGGCGGTCGGGGTCGGCCGCGTCGGGGCCGGTGTCCTCGGCGGGTTCGGCGGCCCGGCCGGCGGCGGTCGGGCCGCCGGCCAGGTGGGCGACCAGGGTCTCCGGGCCGACCCCGTAGGTGGGGCCGAGTTCCAGCGCGTCGCCGAGGGCGATCCGGCCGCCGGCGCCCGCCCCGTAGTAGTGCACCCGCCCGCCGCGGTCCAGGGCCCGGACGGCGGCGTCGACCAGGTCGGCGAGCCGGGGCAGGGCGGCGCGGACGGCGGCGGCGACGGTGGCGTCCTGGTCGTTGATCAGTTCCAGCAGGGCGGGGGTGTCGAGGGTGTCGAGCCCGGTGCTCAGCGGGTGCCGGTGCTCGGTCGGGGGGCGTGGACAGCGGGTGCCGGACGGGGTGGCCTCAGGCGGCGCGGGCTCGGACGACGTGGTCTCAGACGGCGTGGGCATCGAGGCTCCACAGCGAGTAGGCGTAGGCGGTGCCCCGGGTGGTGAGGTCGAGCCGCAGGTAGCGGCCGGTGCCGTGCAGGCCGGTGAGGTACTCGACGCCGCCGGTGCCGCCGGTCACGGTGCGCACGGTCGTCCAGGCGCTGCCGTCGGTGGAGAGCTGGACGCGGTAGGCGCTGCCGTAGCCGGTGTTCCACACCAGCCGGACGCCCTCGACGGTGCGGACGGCGCCGAGGTCGACGGTGAGGCTCTGCGGGTCGGCGTAGGCGCTGGCCCAGCGGGTGTACGGGCTGCCGTCGACCGCGTTGGGGCCGGTCAGGGTGGAGCTGTAGCTGCTGGAGACGGTGACCGGGCGGCCGAGGGCGAGGTCGGCGGCCGTGCCCTCGGGCCCGGCGGACCAGTCGAGGAACGCCCGGGTGGCGGGCAGCCAGCCCTGGCTGCCGGCGCCGCTCTGGCAGGCGGTGTCGCAGACGGCGGGGTTGGAGCCGCCCCAGATCACCGCGCCGGGCAGGCCGAGGTCGTGCAGGGTGGCGAGCTGGAAGGCGAACTGGGCGGCGGGCACCCAGGTGAGCGAGAGCGCGCCGGTGCCGTCGTGGTACTGCGGCCAGACGTAGGGCAGCACCGGGACCGCCGGGTCGATCTGCGCGGCGGCGGCCAGGTTGCCCTTCAGGGTGGTCAGCCAGCTGTCGTAGCCGGTGGCGTAGGTGTAGGCGGAGGGGAAGAAGGCGGTGTTGCGGTCCTGGGCGATCAGCTGCCGGTACAGGCCCTGGTGGGCGGTGGCGGTGTTGCCCAGCAGGCCGTACCAGCCGATGAGTTGGGTCGGCGCGACCTGGCGGGCCCAGGTCTGGAGGGTGGCCAGCCGGTTGAGGTGGTCGGCGGCGGTCGCGGCGTCCCCGGTGAGGTAGAGGCTCTCGCAGTCGAGCACCAGCGGCGCGTCGGGGTGGGTGTCGTACTGGGCGACCAGGGACTTCCAGGTCGCCTCGGCGGGCAGCGCGCCGCCGGCCACCAGCGGGGTGCAGACCCGGTTGGGCACCAGGTTGGCGGGGACGGCGCCGTGGCCGATGTCGACGCCGGCGTAGGCGGTGTCGTCGTACAGCGTGAAGGCGGCGGGGGCGGGGGCGGCGTGCGCCGGGTCCGGGGCGAGCGGCAGCAGGGCGGCGGCGACGGCCAGCAGCAGAGTCAGGACGCGGTGCGGCGCGGCGGCCGGGCGGGGGGTTCCGGTCGGGCGGGGGCTGGTCATCGGCGGTCTCCGTACGTACGGGGGAAGGTGGGCGAGGTCAGCGGGCGCGGCGCAGGCTGTGGCGGCGGACGGCGTCGTGGGCGCGTTCCAGGCCGTCCAGCATCCGGGCGTGGTCGTGCTGGGCGAGGGTGACGTAGAGGGCGTCCACGACGGTGAGTTGGGCGGTGCGGGAGGCGGTGCCGCCGCTGCGGAAGGCGGTCTCCCGGGCGGCGGTGAGCAGCACCAGGTCGGCGGCCTGGGCGGCGGGCGAGCGCGGGTTGCTGGTGACGGCGGCGGTGGCGGCCCGGGCGAGGCGGGCCTCCTCCAGCACCTCGACCACCTCGCGGGCCCGGCCGGAGTGGCTGATGCCGAGGGCGAGGTCGCCGGGTTCCAGCAGGGCGGCGGTCATCAGTGCGGCGTGCACGTCGCTGGCGAACACGGCGGCGTAGCCGAGGCGTTGGAGTTTCTGGGTGGCGTCGAGGGCGGCCAGTGCGCTGGAGCCGACGCCGACCACCAGGATGCGGCGGGCGCCGCGGACGTGGTCGCCGAGGGCGGCGAGGACGGCCAGGTCGAGGGCGGCGGCGGTCTCCTCGGCGGCCCGGGCGTTGGCCCAGCCGACCTTGCGGACCAGCTGCTCGGGGGTGTCGTCGGGGCCGAGGTCGGTGCCGAGGCCGAGGTCGGGGCGGGTGTCGGCGCGCAGCCGTTCGGCCTCGGCGGCCAGGCCGAGCCGCAGTTGGGCGTAGCCGCGCAGGTCGAGGCTGCGGCAGAAGCGGTGCACGGTGGTCTCGGAGGTCCCGGCGGCGCGGGCGAGTTCGGTGATGGTGCGGGTGGCGGCGGTGCCGGGGTCGGCGAGGACCAGGTCGGCGATGCCCCGTTCGGCCTTGGGGAGCAGGTCGCGGTGGTGGCGGATCCGGGCGAGCAGGTCATCGGGCACGGGTCGGTCCTTCCTGGGGGTGGTGCGGCGGGCGGGTGCGGGCCAGCCGGTCGGTGAGGACGTTCCAGCGGTCGGGCCCGAGGCCCTCGCCGGGGAACAGGCAGATGCTGCCCGATCCGGCGGCCAGGGTGTGGTCGAGCAGGGCCGTGAAGTCGGCGGTGTCGATCGGCGGCCCCCAGTCGGCGGGGCGGCCGAGGGCGGCGGCGGCGTCAGCGGTGGTCTGCACGACGGGCACCAGCGGGACGGGGAGGGCCGGGCCGCGCAGCAGCCGGGCGGGCCAGCGCGGGTCGCGATGCAGGATGGCGTGGTAGGCCATCGGGAGCAGCAGGTCGAGCACCCGGGCGAGTTCGCGGGCGTCCTGGCCGACCAGGGCGCGGCGTTCGGTCTCGTCGGCGGCGGGGACCAGGAAGGCGCCGACGGGCAGGCCGGGGCGGGCGGTGCGGGCGGCGGCGGCGAGCAGGCGGGCGGCGCCGGTGACGGCGGCGGTGCGGAACTCCGTCCAGGCGTCGGCGTGGTGCGCGGCGATCCAGCGGGCCGCGGCGGCGCCGGGGCCTGGCGGGCGCAGGCCGGTGCGCGCGGTGAACTGCCGCAGTGTGTCGGGGTCGTAGGAGGCGGAGCGGGGCCGGGCGCCGGGGCGCAGTTCGAGCTCCCAGTGCAGCGGCCAGCGCAGGAAGTCCAGCAGCAGGCCGTCGACGGGGGCGGTGCGCAGGGCGGTGGTGAGCCGTTCGGCCAGGCGGGCGTTCCAGTCGGGGTCGTTGGGGCGTACGCCGGTGTACCACTCCATCGGCTGCCAGGGGCCGCCGTCCTGGTCGACGGCGGGCGGGCCGTCGGGGCCACGGAAGCAGGCGAAGCTGCCGTGCAGGCGCAGGCCGCGGCGGCGGACCAGGTCGGCCAGGTCGGGGGTGACCGCTTCGAGCTTGGTGACGACGGTGTCCAGTCCGGCCGCGGCGGCCCGGTCGAGCAGACGGGGCAGCCGCGGCGAGCCGGGGTCGAGGAGGTAGCAGGAGCGCACGGCGACCGACTCTAGCCAGCTGCCGAGAAAGTCGTAAATAACTTTCGTGCCGATCCGAAGGTTCGCAGTTCATCACGTAGCGTGGCGCAACACGGTGAAACATTTCCGCAATTCCAGCGGTGAAATCGAAAGATATTTACGGGATTTCGTTGACACCGGCCGAGCGGCGCGGCCAGGCTGAGGCCACCTCACCCCCTGCTCACACCGCCCGTTCGGGAGCTTCGCCATGCCCACGCACCGCCGCCCGTCCGCCCTCGCCCCGTCCGCTCCGTCCGCACCTTCCGCCTCGTCCGCTCCGTCCGCCTCGTCCGTCCTCGCCCTCGGCGCCGCCCTGCTGGTCGCCGCCGCCCTCGGCGGCTGCGCCCCGAGCGCGGGGAAGGCCGCCCCGGCCGGGGCCGTCACCGCGCCGCTGCCCACCGCCGTACCGGCCGGCGTCACGCTGCGGATCGCCGACCAGAACGACCTGCTGAAGACCACGCTGGCCGCCGCCGGGCAGGACAAGGACCTGCCGTACCAGGTCAGTTGGTCCTCCTTCCAGGGCGGCCCGGCGGTGCTGGAGGCGTTCCGGGCCGGGGCCGCCGACGTCGGCTTCGTCTCCGACGCGCCGGTGGTCTTCGCCCAGGCGCACGGCCAGGACGCCCGGGTGGTCGGCGTGGTGCAGAACAGCCCGGACGCCGTCCACCTGTGGACCTCGCCCGGCAGCGCGGCCCGGACGGTGGCCGACCTGAAGGGGAAGAAGATCGCCTACACCGAGGGCACCACCTTCCAGCCCGCCGTCCTGACCGCGTTGAAGAACGCCGGGCTGAAGCCCTCCGACGTCACCCTGGTCAAGCTCAACCCGCCGGAGATCCCCGCCGCGCTGGCCGCCGGGCAGGTCGACGCGGGCACCCTGACCGAGCCGCTGGTCAGCAAGTACGGCACCGGCTACCAGGACAAGGGCGCCCACGAGCTGGCCGACGACAAGGCGCTCACCAGCGGCCTGCAACTGCTC
The DNA here is from genome assembly GCF_044769485.1 of Kitasatospora sp. NPDC090308. Taxonomy (NCBI): domain Bacteria; kingdom Bacillati; phylum Actinomycetota; class Actinomycetes; order Kitasatosporales; family Streptomycetaceae; genus Kitasatospora; species Kitasatospora sp. NPDC090308. The sequence continues at coordinate 141,475 of NZ_JBIVXY010000007.1, forward strand.
ATCGCCCCGGGCGCCGTCGTCGCGGACGGCGCCCGCAGCGCCGCCCTGGCCGACCTGGCGGCCCGCTTCACCCGCGCCGAGCTGTGGATCACCGCCCACAAGGACGCCTGGGTGCAGTCCTACTACGTGGACTCCCAGAAGCTGCCCGCCGAGGTCGGCCGGGCCGTGGTCGCCAACAACGGGACGGCCACCATCCCCGACTACACCACCGCCGCCGCCCGGCTGCAGCGGATCACCGACGTGCTGGCGGAGTCGGGCGCGATCGGGGCGCTCGACGTCTCCGCCGCCTTCGACCGCCGCTTCGACGCCGTCCAGGCCGCCGCGGCCAAGGGCTGAGCGATGACGACCACCACCACCGGGGCGCCCGCCGCCCGGCGCCGCTCCGTCCGGCCGCCCGGCCCGGGCGGCCGCCGCCGGGTCCCGTTCTCCCGCGCGCTCGGCCCGCTGCTGCTGCTCGCCCTCTGGCAGACCTGCTCCGCCACCGGCGTCCTGGACCCGCAGACCCTCGCCCCGCCCGGGGCGGTCGCCCGGCAGGGCTGGGAGCTGCTCGGCGACGGGCAGCTCGGCCACCACCTGTGGGTGTCGCTCCAACGCGCCGCCCTCGGGCTGGCCTTCGGCGGCGCCGCGGCCGTGCTGCTGGCGCTGCTGGCCGGGCTCTCCCGGCTCGGCGAGGCGCTGATCGACGGGACGGCGCAGCTGTTCCGGGCGCTGCCGATCCTCGCCCTCGTCCCGCTGGCCATCCTGTGGTTCGGCATCGGCGAGGAGGTGAAGGTCATCCTGGTGGCGCTCGGCACCTTCTTCCCGATCTACGTCAACACCCACGCCGCCCTCACCGGCCTGGACCTGCGCTGGGCCGAACTCGCCCGCACCGTCGGCCTGAACCGCCGCCAGTTCCTGCGCCGGATCGCCCTGCCGGGTGCCGCGCCCGGCTTCTTCACCGGCCTGCGGCTGGCCGTCACCGTCTCCTGGCTGGTGCTGGTGGTCAGCGAGCAGATCAACGCCGACAGCGGCATCGGCTACCTGATGGAACAGGCCCGCACCTTCGGCCAGACCGACGTCATCGTGGTCGGCCTGGTGGTCTACGGCCTGCTGGGCCTGGCCTCCGACACCCTGGTACGACTCCTGGAGAGGCGAGCCCTGCGATGGCGCACGACACTCGGCTGACCGACCCGGCCACGGCTCCGGCTACGCCCCCGGGCCCGGCTCCGGCCGGCGGCGGGGTGCGGCTGCGCGGCCTGCGCCGCGCCTTCGACGGCCGCACCGTCCTGGACGGCGTCGACCTGGACGTCGCCAAGGGCGAGTTCACCGCCCTGCTGGGCCACTCCGGCTCCGGCAAGTCCACCCTGCTGCGGGCCGCCGGCCGCCTCGACGGCGGGGGCGAGGGCCTGGTCGAGGTGCCCGAGCCCAGCGCGGTGGTCTTCCAGGACGCCCGGCTGCTGCCCTGGAGCCGGGTGCTGGAGAACGTGGTGCTCGGCCTGCCCGGGCCCCGCTCCGCCGCGCTCGCCCGCGGCCGGGCCGCACTCGCCGAGGTCGGCCTGGCCGGCCGGGAGCGGGCCTGGCCCGGCACCCTCTCCGGCGGCGAGGCGCAGCGCGCGGCACTCGCCCGGGCCCTGGTGCGGGAACCGGAACTCCTGCTGCTGGACGAGCCGTTCGGCGCCCTGGACGCCCTCACCCGGATCCGGATGCACGCCCTGCTGCGCGACCTGTGCGCCCGGCACCGCCCGGCCGTCCTGCTGGTCACCCACGACGTGGACGAGGCCCTGCTGCTCGCCGACCGGGTCCTGGTCCTCGCCGACGGCCGCTTCTGCCTCGACCTGCCCCTGCCCGGCCCGGCCGGACCGGACCGCCGCCGGGACCCGGCCTTCCCCGCCCAGCGGGAGCGCCTGCTGCGGGCCCTCGGCGTCCCGGAGTCGGAACCGGGGGCGGATCTCCCCTGACCGGCGGTCTTGACCGTTCGACCGGTGATCCTGACCGGACAAGAGCGCGCCCCCATCCGGCCGGGCAGCACCGGCGGCGCGCTGTCCTCCGCCGGGAGACCTCGACGGGTGAGGGGGCCGGCGGAGGTCGGCGCGGCCGGGCGGGTCCGGCGGCGCGGTCCGTCACGTGGCGGCGGGGGCGGGGATGTCGAGGATGGCGAGTTCGGCGGGGGTGGCCTGGCGTTTCCAGTCGGGGGCGAGGGCGGCGTAGGTCGTCACGTCGTGCCAGCAGCCCCGGGTGCGGAAGAGTTGGCGCAGGGTGGCTTCGCGGGTCAGTCCGGCGGCGTGCATGACGGGGGGCATGTGGTCGTGGTCGGTGCGGTGTCCGGCCCAGATGCGGTGCAGGCCCAGGGGGCCGAAGCCGTAGGCCATGAGGAGCCGGCCGGTCTCGTGCGCGTGGCCGACGACGGGTGATCCGGGAAGCAGGACGACGGAGGTCAGCATGGCGTTGCTGCCGTAGTCCTCGACCAGGAGTCCGGCGGTGCCGAGCATGGTGTCGTCGTCGGGTGCGCAGACGGCGAGGGTGTACGTGCGGCGGGGGCGGGCGAGGGGCTGGGCGAGGGCGGCGGCGAAGGCGTCGTGGGCCCGGGCGGCGTCCATCCGGTCGGTGCCGAGGTAGCGGGTGAGCACGCGGCTGGTCATGATCCGCTCGTAGCGCGGGTGGTCGCCCGCCCGGAGTTCGCGCAGCCGCAGGTGCTCGCCGTGCAGGTCGGGTACGCGGTTCACCGGGCGCCCGCCGGGTCCGCGGGGATCAGGGCTTCGAGGTCGACGTAGGAGCGGCCGGAGGGGACGGGGTGGCCGAGCAGGATGCGGCGGGCGGTGTCGGTGACGAGGGCGGCGCCGAGCATGACGCCGCTGGCCAACTGGGGCCAGCTGGAGAGGTCGGTGCCGATGCGGGTCAGTGCGTCGGTCATCGCCGGGCTCAGCTGCTCCCGGTCGACGACCCGCAGCAGGAAGCGCATCTGCTCGCCCGGGTCCATCGCGCGCACGTCGTCGGCCGTCACGGCGCCTGCGCGGCCGTGGAAGAGCGGGCGCTCCGGTTCCAGGTCGAAGCGCTCGACGTCCAGCAGGCCGCGGTCGTTGGCGTCCATGAGGACGGGCACCCGTCGTTTCCGGGCGTGCTCGCGGGCCGCCGTCTTGACCCAGGGGGTGTCGCACTCCTCGACGAGCAGGTCCACTCCTCGGCCCTCGCCCCGGCACGGGGCGAAGAACTCCTCGATGCTCTCCTCGCTCACTCCGCGCCGGTGGACGGAGACGTCGAGGTAGGGGTCGAGCTCGTACAGGCGCCGCGCGCAGACGACGGTCTTCTCCAGGCCGATCTCGTGGACGCCGGCGCGCAGCCGGTTGAGGTTCGACAGGCTCAGCCGGTCGAAGTCGGCCAGCCGGAACGAGCCCCCGACGCCCTCCATCGCACAGGTCAGTGCCGCGCTGGATCCCACCGACAGGCCGATGACCCCGATGCGGCGGCCCAGCAGGTGCCCCTGCTCCTCGCGGGTGATCTTGTCGCGGTTGCGGTCGGTGCGCACCAGCCGGAATTCGGCCTCGGGCAGGACCCGGACCAGGCGGCCCGACCACGGGTACCAGACCCAGGTCCCGTACTCGTCCGGCAGGAGGCCGCCGCGGGCCTCGTCGACGGCGCGCTCCAGGGCTGCGGGAGGAAACGGTTCTCCGGGGTTCAGACAGCGCACGAGCTCGACCAGCTGCTCGTCGACGCGGTCGTGGACCTCGCGCAGTGCGGGCGAGTCCAGCAGCTTCTTCAGTTCGACGGCGTGGTCGGCCGAGGCCGGGTCGAGCAGGACGGGACGGAACGATTCGGCAGGCGAAACCGCCTGCCGGGGCCGGTCGATCGGGGCATCGGCGAGAGAGGGGGTGTGGGTCACGTCGTCCGACGCTAGCAACAACAAGATCGTCGGCCGCGGTGTCTTCACCCGCCCGGCGGCATCCCCACCAGTCCGTGTACGGGGGGACGTGTCCGATCGGGTGAAGGGGGTCGCAACTGCGCTCGAAGGGCGGGCGCGTGCGTGAGGCGGCCGGTCGTCGCCGCCGGCCGGGGGCGTCCGGGACCGTCCGGGACCGTCCGGGTCCGGAGCCCTCAGCGCAGCGGGGTGTCCCAGTCGAGCAGGCGCAGCAGCGCCTCGTCGGGGCGGCTGTCCGTCGGGCGGCGGGTGTCGCCGGGCGGGCGGGTGTCCTCGGAGGGGCGGGCGGCGGTCAGGCGGGCGCTGGCTGCCGTGTTCTGTTCGGCGCGGGGGCGGCGGTGGTGTTCGTAGCGGGCGAGCGCGGCCTCGGTGGTGGGGGTGTCCCGGAGTGCCTTGGCCAGGACGAGGGCGTCCTCCAGCGCCATCGAGGCGCCCTGTCCGGTGGCCGGGGAGGCGGCGTGCGCGGCGTCGCCGATCAGCACCGCGCGGCGGCTGCGCCAGCGGCCTCCGGGCGGCAGGTGGAGGGCGTCGGTGACCATGAGGTCGTCGCCCGTGGCCGCCACGATGTCCGCGCAGGGGGTGCGGTCGGGGCGCAGCAGCTCCTCCAGCCGGGCGCGCCACTGGGCGGGCGTGGTGCGGTCGCGCTCCTGCGGGCCGAGCGGCGGGCCGGGGACGCGGGCGAACCAGTGGGTGCGGCCGGCGGGCGGGACGAGGTAGCCGAAGGCGGCGGCGCTGCCGCGGACCATGGTGATCAGGCCGGGTGCGGCGGCGGGGCGCGGCGCGGTGTCGCTGTAGCCGTAGAAGACGCGCTGTCCGGCGTACGCAGGGCCGGGGCCGTCCGGGTCGAGCCAGGCCCGCACCGTGGAGTGCAGGCCGTCGGCACCGACCAGCAGGTCTCCGGTGGCCGTGCTGCCGTCGGCGAACCGGGCGGTGACGGCCCGGTCGGTCTCGGTGACGCCGGTGAGCCGGGCGGCGTGCCGCAGCACGATCCCGCGCCGGCGGGCCTCGGCCCGCAGGACGGCGGCGAGTGCGGCCCGGCGCAGGCAGCGGTAGCGGGTGAGCGGCCGGTCGTGCTCGCCGAGCGGTACGGACGCCAGTTCCGTTCCGGTCGCGTCCAGGACGCTCATCCGGGTGACGTCGAACCCGGTGCCGGCCACCGCCCGGGCGGCGTCGAACCCGGCCAGGGCGCGCATGCCGTTGCTGGCCAGGGTCATGAACGCGCCGATGTCCCCGTCGCTGTCGGGGTGCGCCTCGTGGACGACCGGCTGGTGACCGGCCTTGTGCAGGGCCAGTGCGGCCGCCGTTCCGGCGATCCCGCCCCCGACCACCACGATCCGCGCCATGGGCCGCCCCTCACCGTGTCCGCGCCGTCACCGACCGTCCCATCCTCGCAGAGCGGTCCGCGCGGACGGCGCCCCGGCGGGGACGGGAGGGAAGGACGGCCGAGAACCGGCCGCGCGCCCCGCCCGCTCCCGTCCCTCCCCACTGCTCCCGTCCCTCCCGGCTGCTCCCGTCCCTTCCTTCCCTTCCGTCCCTTCCGTCCGGGCCGGAGGATTCCGCGCGGGCTCCCTGGGCAACCGCTCGGCACGACAGGACGCGAGAGACGGACAACGCCCATGGCCGAGGTACCGAGCAGCCACCGCATGCTCACCATCTACCTGAACAACCACCTGGCCGGCGCCGAGGCCGGCACCCGGCGGGCCCGCCGGATCGCCGACGCCCACCCCGGCCCGGACCGGGGGGAGGCGCTGCGGCAGTTGGCCGCGGACATCGCCTGCGACACGGCGTCGCTGCGCCGGGTGATGCGGGAACTCGGCGTCCGCGAACGCCGCCCGTACGCCTGGCTGGGACGCGCCGGCGAACTGGCGGGCCTGGTCAAACCGAACGGCGCCGTGCTGCGCCGCTCCCCGCTGACCGACCTGGTCGAGCTGGAGGCCCTCCGGCTGGGCGTCCTGGGCAAGCGCCAGCTCTGGGCCGTGCTGGCCGACCGGTTCGGCGCCGACTCCCGCGTCGACCGGTCCCGGCTCGACGAACTCGCCGAGCGGGCCGACCGGCAGGCCCAGCTGCTGGAGGAGCTCCGGCTGCGCGCCGCCGGGGTGCTGACCACCCGGGCGTGACCGCGACGGCCCCGGCGGCGGGCCGCCCCGGGCGTTCCGGCGCGCGCGGGCGCCCCGCCCCCTGCCGAGCGGCGTGGCGGGGGCGGGGCGCCTGGTGCGGGCGGGGTCAGCTGCCGGGGACGGTGTCCTTGAACGCGGTGCCGGCCGTGCGGAGCGCGGCGACGTTCGTGGCGACCTGGGCGGGGCTGAGCACCTGGTCCTTGACGAAGTACACGTAGTCGACCTGCTGGTCGTACGAGCGCGGGGTGGTGGAGTACTGGCCCGCGAGGTCGATCAGCCAGTGGTTGAAGTCGATGAACTGCGGGGTCTCGGGCAGGTAGGGCTCGCCGTGGGTGGCGACGACCTGGCCGTCGATGTAGTAGGTGACGTTGCTGTTGTCGATGGTGAACTGCAGCAGGTGCCAGCCGTCGAAGGACTGGCGCTGCTCGCCGTGGGTGTTGACGGCGTTCCACGGGTCCGGGTTGTAGGTCTCCCAGGTGGTCTCGTACATGATGTTGCTCTGCTCGCCCCAGCCGCCGTTGGGCAGGTACTCGAAGTCCTGCTCGCTGTAGTTGGGGTCCATCGGGGCGTTGAGCGGGGTGAAGGCGAAGAAGGTCTGGTTGATGTGGTCGCCGTCGGGGCCGCTGTTGGGGGCGTCGGCGAACTTGACCCGGGCCGCGTAGGTGCCGTTCTTGAACTTGCGCGCGGTGGTCTGGATCTCGGTCTCCTTGGTGCCGGAGGCCGTGCCGTCGGTGGTCAGGCGCAGGTTGAGCACCTTGCTGCCGCCGACGGTGGGGAAGGTGACGTCGGCCGGGGACCAGGTGGCGCCGGAGACGCCGGGGCCGCCCTGGCCGGACTTGACGGTCCAGCCGTGCTGCTGGACGGCCGCGTCGGCGCTGGTGTTGTAGGAGAAGTCGTCGAACAGGACGGGCGCGTTCGGGTCGACCGGCGGGGTGGAGGTGGAGCCGGACGGCGACGGCGAGGGGGAGGAGCTCGGCGACGGGGAGGGGTTGTTGCCCGCGGGGGCGGTGCCCCAGATCAGCGCGCCGTCCTCCTGGAGGGTGACCTTCTGCCAGTCGACGTAGCTGGTCTGGGTGCCGCTGAAGGAGTAGTCGTCGGACTGGGTGAGGGTCTGCCAGTCGGAGCGGTAGAAGCGCAGCTGCATGTCGCCGGTGGACTGGCCGGGGGCGAGCGAGCCGGCGCCGGCGGTGAAGCCGATCTCCAGGTAGCGGTCGGCGGTGGCGGTGGGGTTGGCCAGGGTGCCGAAGGTGCCGGTGATGTTGCCGCAGCCCTTGACCGCCCAGGAGCAGGCGAAGCGGTAGCTGACCGACGGGCCGTCGGACTTGAAGTAGTAGCGCAGGGTGATCCGGTTGAGCGCGACGGTGCTGCTGCCGGTGTTGGTGACCTGGAGCCAGGGCTCGGTCTGGTCGGCGGTCGCGCCGGAGGCGCTGGTGCGGTACTGCACGCTGAACTTGTCGGCGGCGGACGCCGGGGCGACGGTCAGCGCGGTGGCGGCCAGGCCGGCCGCGGCGATCGCGGCGGCCGTGGCGAGCCGGGCGCGCCGGCTGGTCGTGCGGGGACGTGCGGACACGGTGGTTCCTTCCGTGGGGGGAGGGTGCCCCGCGGTGCGGCGGGGCGGTGGACGTTCCGGCGGTGCACGTGCGGGGTGCGGCCGCGGAGGTGGTCCGCGTGCTGCGGGCGGCTGCTGACGGTGGGTCGGCGGCCGGGTCTGTGGGGGGCGCGCGCGGCGGGGCGCGCGCCCGGGTCACGCGTCCTGGGCGCGCTCAGGTGGTGAGCAGTTCGCGTTCGGCGTGGTGGATGCCGAGGGCGGCCAGGCGGGGGCGGTGCGCGGCGAGGGCGGGCAGGAAGTCCCGGGTGTAGTCGCTGTCGGGGTTCCAGGCCCGGTCGGCGATGGCGCACAGCCGGGGGTAGGCGAGGTAGTCGAAGTGCTCGGCGGTGGTGACGAACTCGCTCCACAGCTGGGCCTGGGTGCCGAGCACCCGGGCCCGTTCGGCCTCGTCCCAGTGCGCGGGGGCGGCCTGGTGGGCGTGCGCGGTGGGCAGGTCGACGACGTACTCGGCCTGGCCGAGCGGTTCGTCGGGGCGGTCGGACTGCGGGTAGTCGAGGTAGGTGGCGCGGTGCGGGGCCATCACGATGTCGTGGCCGCGGCGGGCGGCGTCCCGGCCGTGCTCGGCGTCCCGCCAGGGCATCACGGTGAACTCGACCGGCAGGGTGGCGCCGTCCGTCTCGGCCCAGCAGATCGGGACGCGGCCGGCGGCCAGCAGGTGCCGGCCGACCTCGCCGAGGAACCAGCCGCGCAGGTGGGCGGGGGCGGCGAGGCCGAGTTCGGCGGCCCGGCGGCGGGCGGCGGGGCTGGTCTCCCACTCGACGGTGGGGCACTCGTCCCCGCCGAGGTGGACGTAGCGGGAGGGGAACAGCTCCGTGGCCTCGTCCAATACGGCGCGGCAGAAGGCGAGCGCCTCGTCGTGCACGCCGAGCACGGTCTCGCACACGCCCCACTCGGTCCACACGTCGAGCTGCCGCTCGGGGTGGTTGCCCAGGTGCGGGTAGGCGGCGAGGGCGGCCCGGGTGTGGCCGGGCATGTCGATCTCGGGGACGACGGTGACGCCGCGTTCGGCGGCGTACGCCACCAGGTGCCGCAGTTCGGCCTTGGTGTACGAGCCCTGGTGCGGGAGCGCGTCGTACCTGGTGGAGCCGGCGTGGCCGACCATGCTGCGCTCGCGGCGGGCGCCGATCTCGGTGAGCCGGGGGTAGGCGTCGACGGGCAGCCGCCAGCCCTGGTCGTCGGTCAGGTGCAGGTGCAGGACGTTGAGCTTGTGCAGGGCGATCCGGTCGACGGCGGTGAGCAGCCGGTCGAGGGGCTGGAAGTGCCGGGCGGTGTCGATCATGAACCCCCGCCAGGCGTGCCGGGGCCGGTCGGTGATCCGGACGGCGGGCAGGCTCCACTCGACGCCGGCCACCGGCTGCGCCGAGAGCGCCTCGGGCGGCAGCAGTTGGCGCAGCGTCTGCACCGCGTGCCGCAGGCCGGCGGGCCGGGCCGCGAGCAGCGTCACCTGGAACGGGTCCACCGTCAGCCGGTAGCCCTCCTCCCCCAGCTCCCGGTCGTCGGGGGCGAGGACGAGCGCGACGGTGCCTTCCGCCCCGGGGGCCAGCGGCAGGCCGGTCGCGGGGCGCAGCAGGGTGCGCAGCAGGTCGGCGGCGGCGGCGGCTTCGCCGTCGGCGCGCACGGTGGTCCGTTCGGTCAGGGTGAACCGTCCGGCGGCGGGGACGAGTTCGACCGGGGTCGGCAGGATCACGGGGTGGTCTTCTTCCGGGGGTAGGGAGGCTGGCGGGCTCTGCGGACGGTGCGGGCGGGGGCCGGAGCCCGGCGGGCGGGGGCGGTGGGGGTCAGCCCTTGACCGCGCCGGCGGTCATGCCGGTGGTGACCTTGTTCTGCAGGAAGAGGAAGACGATCAGGACGGGGAGCATGAACAGGCTCGCGGCGGCCATGGTGGCGCCCCAGTCGGTGCCGAAGACGTTGGCGAAGGAGGAGAGCCAGACCGGGAGGGTGCGGGCGTCCTGGTTCTTGATGATCAGGGTGTTGGCGAAGGCGAACTCGTTCCAGGCGGTGATGAACCCGAACAGCGAGGTGGACAGGAGGCCGGGGGCGAGCAGCGGGAGGGTGATCCGCCGGAAGGCCTGCGGCCGGGTGCAGCCGTCGACCTGGGCGGCCTCCTCCAGTTCGGCGGGGACGGCGGCGAGGAAGCCGCGCAGGGTGACGATGGTGAAGGGCAGGGTGGTCATGAAGTAGACCAGGGTGAGCATGCTGAGGCTGTCGAGCATGTCGGTGTCGCGGGCGATCACGTACATCGGGATCAGCAGCGCCTCCCAGGGCGCCATCTGCGCGGTGAACACCAGCAGCAGGAACGCCCGGCGGCCGCTCCAGCGCAGTCGGCCGACGGCGTACGCGGCGAGCAGGGCGACGATCAGGGAGAGCAGGACGGCGCTGAGGGTGACGTACAGGCTGTTGCGCCAGTAGCCGCCGAAGCCGGGAGCGTGGATCGCGGTGGAGAAGTGCTCGAGGGTGGGGTGCAGCGGGAGGAAGGCGGGGGTGGCGGCCTGGATCTCGGCGGTGGGCTTGAAGGCGGTGACCACCATCCAGTAGACCGGGAAGGCGGCGGTGGCGAGGACGGCGAGCGCGGCGAGGTTGAGCGGCAGCCGGCGCAGTCGGCGGGGGGCGAGGAGCTTCACGCCTCGGCTCCTTCCTGGCGGTGCATCCGCCGGAGGGTGGTGACGAGCGCGGCGAGCAGGATCAGCACGGTGAGCGTGGAGGCCGCGGAGCCGAGGTCGTACTTGTGCAGGTTCTGGGCGATCTGGAAGGCGTAGACGGGCAGGGTGGTGGTGGCGCCGTTGGGGCCGCCCTGGCTGACCACCCATATCTGGGCGAAGCACTTGAAGGTCCAGATCACCTCCAGCGAGGTGACCAGGGCGAACAGCGGCCGCAGCACGGGGACGGTGACCAGGCGGAAGGTCTGCCAGGCGCTCGCGCCGTCGATCCGGGCAGATTCGTAGAGCTCGGCGGGGATGGTGGTGAGTCCGCCGTACAGGGTGAGCGCGGCGAACGGGACGGACTGCCAGACCACCAGCAGCACCAGGACGGTGAAGGTGGCACCGGAGTGGGCGAACCAGGCGTAGTCGCGGTAGCCGTGCAGCCCCAACTGGTCAAGTGCCCAGTTGACCACTCCGAAACGGGACTGGAAGAGCCACTGGAACACGGTGGTGGCGGCGATCACCGGGGTGGCCCAGACCAGCACCAGGGCGCTCATCACGGCCAGCCGCATCCGCCGGCCGAGCCGGACCAGCATCAGCGCGACGAGCGTGCCGAGGCCGGTGATCAGCGCGGTGTTGAGCGCGGTCCAGCCGAGGGTGCGGAGGGTGACGGTCCAGAACTTGGAGTCGGAGAGCAGCTCGGTGTAGTTGTCGAACCCGACGAACGGGGCTCCGCCGCGGATCAGTTGGGCCAGCCGGAAGTGCTGGAAGGAGATCACCAGGTTCCGGGCGATGGGGTAGAGCAGTAGGTACGCCGCGCCCACCAGGGTCGGGGCGATGAGCAGGTAGGGCCGGATCCTGGTGCGGAGCGGCGGTGACGCGTTGGTGGGCACGGCGGGGTGTACTCCTGTTCGACGGTGGTGCGGACCCGGGGGGCCGGCGGGGGCGCGGGGGCCCGGCCGGGTCACTTGCCGCTGAGCGCCTTGGTGATGGCCTCGCTGGCGGTCTTGCCCGCGGCGGCCGGGTCGGCGCCGGTGAGGACCTGGGTCATGTACTGCTTGATCGGGTTGTCGGCCTCGACGGCCGCCCACTCGGGCGAGTTGGGGGTGGCGTGGCCGCTGACCGCGCCGGCGGCCATCGCGGCGGCGCCCTCGTTCCCGCTGAGCACGGAGGCCAGGGTGGTCCGGTTGGGGACGTAGTTCATCTGCTTGGCGATCTCGGTCTGCCACTTGTCGCCGGCCAGCGCCTTGACCACCTCGTAGGCGGCCTGCTGGTGGTGGGAGGACTCCGGGACGATCAGGTCGGAGCCGCCGGTGAACACCGCGCCGGGCTTGTCGGCGCTCTTGCCGGGGATCGGGAAGAAGCCGAGCTTGTCCTTGAGCGCGGGGTTGGCCTTGATGATCGCGTTGGCGCCACCGGGGGTGGAGATCAACTGCGCGGTGTGGCCCTGGGCGAACACCTCGGCCTGCGGCGGCTTGGCCTCGTCGGCGTCCTTGGGGCCCTTGCCGAGCGCCTGGAGCTGCTGGTAGAAGCCGATCGCGGCCTTGGCCTGCGGGGTGTCCAGGGCGCCCTTCCACTTGCCGTCGGAGCCCTTGGCGGCGAGGTCGCCGCCCTCGTCCCAGAGGAAGCCGGCCAGCACGTACCAGGTCTGGCCGGTCAGGTAGATGCCCTCGTTGCCGCCGGTGTTGAGCTTCTGGGTGTCGGCGATCCACTCCTCGCGGGTCTTGGGCGGGGTGGTGATGCCGGCCTGCTGGAACAGGTCCTTGTTGTAGATGACCACGCGGTTGGCGGCGTACCAGGGGATGCCGTACTGCTTGCCGTCGATCTTGCCCGGGTCGGCGAGGCCGGGGATCCAGTCGGAGCCGTTGAGCTCGGCGGTCCTGTCGCTGAGGTCGTGCACGCCGCCGCTGGCCGCGTACTGCGCGACCTGGGTGTTGCCGACCTCGATCACGTCCGGGGCGTCGTTGCTGGCCAGCGCACTGGTGACCTTCTGGCCGATGCCGTCCCACTCCTGGATCTGCACCTTCAGGGTGGTGCCGGGGTGCGAGGACTCGAAGTCGGCCTTGAAGTCCTTCAGGAAGGGGTCGGTGACGCTGTCCTTCATGATCCAGACCGTCAGCTCGGCCGGTCCGGCCGATTCCTGGGAGCCCGAACCGGAGCCGGAGGAACAGGCGGTCAGGGTGGCCGCACCGAGCAGCAGGGCGATCGCGGAGCGCAGGACGGTCGGAAGTGCGGTGGATCTCACGGTGGGTGCCGCCTCAAGGTGACTGGGGATGCGTGTGGGGGTGGTTCCAAGGAGACCGACTTTTTACCAGTAGAGTGAACTGGTCCGGTCGGTGGTAAGAGAAGGTGGCACAGCCGGTGCAGCCCGTCAAGGCCCCCCGCACCCGCCCCGACCGGCCTCCCACCTGCAAAGGAACCTTCCAGTTCGGGGGTTCCGAGGGCGGGGCGAGCACTGGTAAGGTCCGCGAACTGGTCTGGTATGGTCTGACCAGTTCGGAGCGAAGGGATGGCACGATGGCGACGGATTCGTCCGGCGGGGCGGGATTGAAACGCGATCAGGTCCGGGAGTACCTGCGCGAACTGGTCGAGTCACTGACCCCGGGCGACCCGGTCCCCTCCGAGCGGGCGCTCTGCGCCCAGCTCGGCGTCTCCCGCCCGACGCTGCGCGCCGGGGTGGACGAACTGGTGGCCGCGGGCCTGCTGGTGCGCGAGCACGGGCGCGGCACGTTCGTCGCCCCCGCCAAGATCGTCCAGGAGCTGACCCCGTCCGTCGGCGGCGACCCGTCCTTCAACGTGCCGAGGGCGTCCGGCAGTTGGACCAGTCAGGTGCTGGAGTTCACCCCGCTGCCGGCCGGTGCGGCGATCGGCCGCAAGCTGCGGCTGTCCCCCGCCGCGCCGATCCTGCACCTCGTGCTGCTCCGGCTGGTCGACGGCGAGCCGATGGCCATCGAGCACCTGCACATCCCGGCCGACCTGCTGCCCGACCTGGCCCCCGCCGAGCTGGAGCACGGCGACCTCTACCAGCTCCTGGCCGCCCGCGGCGCCCACGTCCACGAGGCCGTCCAGGCCATCGAGCCCACCGTGGTCAACGACCGCGAGGCCCGCCTGCTGACCATCCCCGCCCTCTCCCCCGCCCTGCGCTTCGAGCGGCTCACCAGCGACGCCACCGGCCGCCCCGTCGAGTACACCCACTCGCTCTACCGCGGCGACCGCTACCGCATCGTCTCCCGCATCTCGCTCGCCGACCCCACCCCCGCCACCCCCGGCGACTCCCGCCACCACCCGGGCATCCCGCCGAACGACCTGACCACCCGCGGCACCGGCCCCACCGTCACCACCGGGGACATCCAGCCGCTGCTCTGACCCGGCCGGGGAGCGGTGGCGCGGGCCCAGCGGCGCGGCCTCGGCAGCGCGGACCGGGCTCAGCGGCGCGGGACCAGTCGCACGGGCGCGGGGCGGTTCAGTCGCGCGGGGCGCTGTACCAGCGCCACCCGGTGGGCGGCCGTTCGCGGCCCGGCAGGTCGCCCCGGCCGGTGGCCCACAGCAGGGTCGGCCAGGGGTCGGTGCCGGTCGGGGCCGCCGGGAAGAGCCGGGCCAGCACCCGGGCGCTGATCCCGGCGGGCGCCGTCCAGTCCAGGCCCAGACCGAGCGCCAAGTCCTCGGCGTGGACGAAGAGTTCGACCAGCCCCATGGCGGCGCTGCCCTCCGCGTCCGCCGTCCCGAAGCCGTGGAAGGCGCGGTCCTGCGGGCGGGCCGTGCGGACCATCGCCACCAGCAGCGCCCCGCACGCCTCCAGCACCTGGACCAGGCCCCGCGGCCCGGCCGCCCGCTGGGCGAAGACCACGCTGGTGGGCTTGCCCGGCGCCTCCTGCCGGTAGGCGAACGGCACGAACCCGTCCGCGGGGGGCGACTGCGGCCCGAGCTGGGCGGCGTAGGCGAACAGGTCGTCCGCCAGGTGCTCCGCGGTCTCCCAGCAGCTCCACTCCAGCGTTCCGGCGGGCCGGTCCCAGTCGGCCGCCGCCGCGTCCGGCCCGCTCAGCAGGGCGACGACCAGCCGGACGCCCTCGGCGAGGTCCTCCGCCGTCACCGGGCCGACGCCGACGGGGTGTTGCGCGCGTACATGATCAACCATGGGCCGAGCGTACCCGTCGGCGGCGCCGGCTCCGCCCCCTCATCGACACTACCTCTCGACATCAAGTCTCTTGATATCAAGAGACTTCTCGGGCAGAGTGCTCTCCGTACGGACGGACCACCCTCACACCGGACGGGGAGCACCATGGGCGAGCGGACGCGCGGCGACGGGCTGCTGGAGCAGTTGCGGCGGCCACCGGGCGGACGGGACGGGCGGGCGATGCTGCTGACGCTGTTCGTCGACCGCACCGGCACCGGCGTCTGGGCGGCGGCCTGCGTGCTGTACTTCACCGAGGTCGGGCGGCTGACGGCCGCACAGGTCGGGCTGCTGCTGGGCGTCTCCTCGGTGGCGGGCATCGCGGGGACGCCGCTGGCCGGACGGCTGGCCGCCTCCTGGGGGGTGCGGCGGGTGCTGATCGGCTGCCACCTGCTGCGGGTGGCGGCGCTGACGGCGGTGCTGTTCTGCGCCGCGTTCATTCCGCTGCTGCTGGTGGTGGCGCTGGCCACGCTCGGCGACCGGGCGGCCCGCGCGATGGAGATGCTGTACGCCACCGAGGTCGCGGGCGAGCGCCGCTCGGCTTACCGGGCGCTGTCGCGCACCTCGATGAACGCCGGGTACGCGGCGGGCGCCGGCCTGGCCGCGCTCGGCCTGGCGGTGGGCACCCCGGCCGCGTACCGGGTGCTGGTGATCGCCGACGTGGCCTCCTTCCTGGTCGCCGCCGCCCTGGTGGCCACCCTCCGGGAGCCGGGCCGGGCCGCCACGGCCGCCGCCACGGACGGTCCGACGGCGACGGTGGGCGGGGCCGCCGCCCCGGCTCCCCGGCCCAACCCCTGGCGGGACGCCGGGTACCTGCGCTTCGTCGCCCTGGACGCGATGCTCACCATCGACGACGCGATCCTCAACGTGGGCCTGCCGCTCTGGCTGATCCACTCCACCCGCGCCCCGCACGCGCTGGTCCCGGCCTTCCTGGCGATCAACACCGTGGTCGTGGTGCTGGCCCAACTCCGGGTCTCCGCCCTGGTCAGCACGGCCCGCCAGGCGGTCCGGGTGGTCCCGCTGTACGGGTTCGCCGTCCTGGGCTGCTGCGCCGCCGCCGCCCTGGCCCACCGGACGGGACCGCTGCCCGCCTCGGCCCTGCTGCTGCTCGCGGCGGTGCTGGTGACGCTGGCCGAACTGATCCGCTCGGTGGTCTCCTGGGAGCTGTCGGTGGCCCTGGCCCCGGAACGGGCCCGCCCCGAGTACCTGGGGGTGGCGGGCATGGCCCACTCCACCGAGAAGGCCGCGGGCCCGCTCCTGCTCACCGGCGCGGTCCTGGCCACCGGCCCCCTGGGCTGGCTGACCCTGGGCGCGGCCACCACCGCGGCGGCCTACGCCCAACGCCGCTACGGCGCCATCCGGTTGGCCCTCACGCCGTGAGACCGGCGACCGCCCCGGGCCTCACCGCGCGAAGCCGGCGACGGCCGCGGGCCCGCCCCCGCGAGGCCCACGGCCGTCCCGGGCCTCACCCCACGAGATCGGCGACCGTCGCGGCCACCGTCCCGTACAGGTCTCCGACGGTGGCCAGCGCGGCGGCGTGCAGTTGGGCCGCCGGCACCACCCGCCCGTCCGGCCCCGGCAGGGACCGGGTCGCGCACGCCTCGGCGACCACCGTCGGCCGCCACCCGCCGCGGAAGGCGCCCTGCGCGGTGAAGGCCACGCACATGTGCGTCATGAAGCCGGCCAGCACCAGGTCGCGGCGCGGCCCGTCCCCGTCCAACTCCTGGAGCACCTCGGCCAGTTCGGTCCCGTGGAAGGAGTCCGGGAAGGTCTTGACCACCACCCGCTCGCCCTCCGCCGGGGCGACCGGCGCGCTGATCGCCCCGATCTCGGCCCGGATGTCGTACGGCGTGCCCGGCCCGCCGTCGTTGACCACGTGCACCACCGGCGCGCCGGCCTCCCGGGCCGCCGCCAGCAGGCGCGCCCCGGCGGCGAGGGCGGGTTCGGCGCCCTCCAGCGCCATCACGCCCTCCCGGTAGGTGTTCTGGTAGTCGATCAGGACCAACACCGAATCGGCGAGGCGCGGCAGCGCGTCGTCCAGTCCGATCACCGTGCGCAGCGTCGCGGACGCATTTTCCATGCTCATGTCACTCACCCTGTTCTGTCGGACCCGTGGTCGGGCCCGTGGTCGGACCCGTGGTCGGGCCCGCGGTCGGATTCTTCGGTCGGGAAAAGGGGGCTCAGGCCCCGTCCACGCCCCGGGTCGCGCCGGGTTCCACCCGGAAGCGCCTGCGGTAGGCGGCCGGCGTGGTGCCCAGGCGGCGGCGGACCGTGCGGTGCAGGGTCTCGACGGAGCCGAGGCCGCTCGCGGCGGCGACCTGTTCGAGCGGCTGGTCGGTGCTCTCCAGCAGCCGCCGGGCGGCCTCCAGTCGCGCGGCCTCGACGTACGCCGCCGGTGTCGTCCCGGTCTCCTGCCGGAAGACCCGGGCGAAGTGGCGCTCGCTCAGGCACATCCGGGCGGCCAGCGCCCGGGCGGAGAGGTCGCCGTCCGGGTGGTCGGCGATGTGCAGGCGCAGTTCGTCGATGTCCCGGCGGGAGGTGGGCGGGCTGCTGAGCGGGACGGAGAACTGGCTCTGTCCGCCCTGCCGCTTGAGGTACATCACCAACTGCCGGGCGACGGCCATGGCGAGCTCCTCGCCGTGGTCCTCGGCGACGAGGGCCAGCGCGAGGTCCATGCAGGCGCTGATCCCGGCGCCGGTCCAGATCGCTCCGGAGCGGACGAAGATCGGGTCCGGGTCGACCGTCACCTCCGGGTGGTCGGCGGCGAGTTGGGCCGCCGTCGACCAGTGCGTGGTGGCGCGCCGCCCGTCCAGCAGCCCGGCGGCGGCGAGCAGGTGCGCGCCGACGCAGACCGAGGCGACCCGCCGGGCGGACGGGGCGGTCCGGCGCACCCAGGCGACCACCTCGGGGTCGATCCGGGCCCGGGGCCCGTCGGGGCCCGGGCGGACCGCGCCGGGCACCAGCAGGGTGTCCAGCCGGCCGTCGACCTGGTCGAACGTCAGGTCGACGGCCAGCCGGACGCCGGCCGAGGTGCGCACCAGCCCCTGCTCCGGACCGGCCAGTTCCACCCGGTAGCCGGCCCGGCCGCCGCTCTCCCGCTCGGCCAGTGCGAACACCTCGGCCGGGCCGGTGACGTCGAGCAGGTCGACGTCGGGGAAGACCGCGATCACGACGCGGCGGTTGCTGGGCATGCCCCCATCCTCGACCGCTCGGCCCGGTGTCCGCAATGACACCGTTCTGTCGGATCCGGCCATCCCCCCGGCACCGGCCGCCTCAGCGGATGTCGTGGTCCGGGTGGGCCAGGTCGTACGCGTGGCGGGCCTCGGCGATGGCGGCGCGGTGGTCGAGCGACCAGTCGGCGAGCGCCTTGACCAGGTGGGTCAGCCCGGCCCCGGTGTCGGTCAGGCGGTAGTCGACCTGGGCCGGGACGGTCGGGTAGACGGTGCGCCGCACGAGGCCGTCGCGTTCGAGCCGGCGCACGGTGAGGGTGAGCATGCGCTGGGAGATGCCCTCGACGGCGCGCTGCAGTGCGCGGAACCTCCGCGGCCCGCCCGCCAGTTCGACGATCACCAGCACCGACCACTTGTCGCCGATCCGGTCCAGCACGTCGCGGATGCCGCAGTCGGGGTGGTCGTGGCGTCCGCAGGGGTCGAGGTCGGCGGGGGTGGTTACCCCGGTGTGCGTGAGTGACACGGGACTGCCTCCTTGTGGCGGGTCGGCGGTGCGGCCGAGGATCAAGCGTAGTTACCGAAGAGAACCACGACGGAAGGCTGGGACGGACATGATCCTGGTGACGGGAGCGAACGGGAACCTCGGCGCGGCCACCCTGGCGGCGCTGCGCGCCCGCGGCGTCGCCGCGACGGGCGGCAGCCGCTCGCCGGGCCCGGGGGCCCGGCGGCTCGACTTCGACGACCCCGCGGGCCTGGACCTCACCGGGGTGTCGACCCTGGTGCTGGTCTCCGCCGGCTACGCCGAGGACGACCGGGTGGTCGCCCGGCACGCGGCGGCCCTGGACGCGGCCGTCCGTGACGGCGTCCGCCACGTCGTCTACACCAGCCTGACCACGGCCGGCGACCACCTCGGCTTCGCGCTCGCGCACCGCGCCACCGAGCGCCTCGTCCGGGAGAGCGGGCTGGCCTGGACGATCCTGCGCAACGGCCTGTACGCCGAACTCTTCGGCGGCCTGCTGCGCTGGTCCGGGGACGGCGTGGAGTCCGCGTTCGGGGACGGCGCGCTGGCCGCGGTCGCGCGGGCGGACCTCGCCGAGGTCGCGGCACTGGTCGCGGCGGACCCGGCGACGCACCGCGGACGCGTCCACGACCTGGTCGGCACGCCGGTCACGGCGGGTCGGGTCGCCGACCGGCTCGGGGTGCCGCACCGCACCATCGGCCTGGGCGAGTACCGGCGCAGGCTGCTGGAGGAGACGCCGGGGCTGCTGCTCTTCCAGCCCCCCATGCTCGTCTCGATCGCCACCGGCGTCCGGCACGGCTTCCTGGACGGCACCGACCCCACCCTGACCGACCTCCTCGGCCGCCCGGCCCTCGACCCCCTGACCGTGGCCGCGACCGCCGCCTCCGCCACCCGCCCGGTGGCGGGCGTCCGGTAGCGGGCGTCCGGTAGCGGCGCCGAGCGGTCGGGGCCGTCAGGTCCGTCAGATCCTGGAAGGCCGCGTTACCGCCTGCTGCACCTCGCTGGTCACCGTGGGCTCCTCGCGGCGGCAGGCGTCCGGAACCGTCACCGCGCCCCGGGCCCGGCACGGCCGGGTGCACCCGGCCGTGCCGACGGCACACCCGTTGGTCGACGGCCTTCGCGCACCCGCGACCTGATCCCTTCCGATCGGCACGACCGGCACGGCGGCTGACCACCCGTCGGGGGCTCCGCCGTACGGCGCGGGGCCCCGGTGCGGGCGTGTCGCCGTCCGCGTCCGGGGCCCCGCGCCGTGTCGGGTGCGGCCGTCAGTGGCGTTCCTGTCCGAACAGGTCGACCCGGATCGGTTCGACGGCCGGGGTCCGGCCGTCCTCCGGGTCCTGCGGGGAGAGCGCGATCGCGATGCCCGCGACGGCGAGGACGACCATGATGCCGACGGCCAGCGGGAGGACGAACTGCGAGGCGGGCGTGCCGTCGCCGATCGGGCGGCCGTCGAGGGTGACGGTGACGGCGGCCATCGCGGTGTAGTGCATGGCGACCACCGCGACGCCGGCGATCAGGGCGGCGCCGAGCGCCGAGGGCAGGCCCTTGACGTTCAGTGTCATCCACAGCGCCGCGGTGGCCGCGGCGACGGCGATGGCCACCGAGGCGGCCACCAGCGGGACGGCGTAGGAGACCTCGCCCTCGACCTGCATCGCGGCCATGCCGAGGTAGTGCATGCCCGCGACGCCGCCGCCGGTCAGGACGCCGCCGGCCAGCAGGGTGCCGGTGCCCTTGCCGCGGTAGCCGACGAAGCCGATGCCCAGGCCGACCACGACGACCGCCACCAGCAGGCTGAGCACGGTGAGCGGGATGTCGTAGACCAGGGTGGAGGAGTCGACCATGAAGCCGAGCATCGCGATGAAGTGCATGGACCAGATGCCGCACCCGAAGGCCCCGGCGGCCAGCGCCAGCCAGCCGAAGCGCCGGTTCGGGCGCAGCGTCATGGCCCGTGCGGTGCAGCGCAGTCCGATCGCGGCTCCGACGCAGGCGATCAGGTAGGCCACGACCGGGTTCACCCACCCGTACTGGAAACCGTCGAGGTGGGCCGTGGTGCCGTGGTGCATGAAGGGTCCGATCGGGAACGACTGCGGGTGCGGGTTTTGCCTCCGAGACAATACCGTCCGGTAGGGATTGGTCCGTACCAACACCCCGCCATCCGTCCCGTCCGGACGTGGCAGGCTTGGTGTCCATGGAGCAGCCCGCCGGAACATCCCGCGTCCCGCACCCGCCCGTGCCGCCGCCGCTGCTGGTGGTGGACGGCGCGAACGTCGTCGGCTCCGTGCCGGACGGGTGGTGGCGGGACCGGCGGGGCGCGGCCGAGCGGCTGCGCGACGCGCTGGTGCCGGTGGCGGCGGCCGGGGTGCCGGGCGTGCCGGGCCCGTTGGCGGTGGTCCTGGTGGTGGAGGGCGCGGCGCGCGGCGTCGACGGGGTGCCGGAGGTGCGGGTGGTGTCGGCCCCGGGCAGCGGGGACGACCGGATCGTGGAGCTGGTCGCCGCCGAGTCCGCCGCCGCGCCGGGCCGCCGCCTGCTGGTGGTGACGGCCGACCGCGAGCTGCGCGGACGGGTCGCCGCACTGGGCGCGGAGCCGCTGGGCCCGCGCACGGTGCGCGGCAGCGGCAACGACGGCGGCAGCAGCGGCAGGAACGGCGGCCGGGACCGGACGGACGGTGCCCGCGACGACTGACACCGCGCCAGGAACTTTGCCTCAGAGGCAGGGTGAGCCGCTGTCGAGGAGGTGACGGGACCTCAGGCCAGTCTGTTCCGGGTGGCGGCCGGGCGGGTGCGGCCGCGGGAGCTGACGGCGGGTCGGGTGGGGCGGCGGTCCGGCTTGGCGGGCCGTCCGTCGGCAGCCGGGGCGGGGCGGGCGGCGAGCGCGGCCTTGAGCGCGCGGACGGCCAACAGGACGGCGACGGCGGCGAGTTCGGCGGGTTCGACGGTGCCCCGGGCGGCGGCGGCGCGCTGGCAGGCCGAGCACCAGACGGAGCTGGCCCGACCGCCGTCGGGGTAGTCCAGGCCGAGCGGCACCAGGTAGTGGCAGCCGCAGTCCTGACAGACGAAGAGCAGCCTCATCGCTGCACCACCCCCGAGCCGCCGCACACCGAGCACGGCGACCAGTACCTGCGCTGCACCGGTCGCTGTCCCCCGCGCGGGTCGGTCTCCACCGAGTGCTCCGTCTTCTCCGTTCCGCGCGCCCCGCCGCAGCCGGGGCAGGTCTGCTGCTCAGCCATCGGTCACCTCCAGACCACAGACCGTAGCGCGCCGATCCCGTCCGCGACAGCGGTTCGCCACCGGACCACCCCCAAGCTTTGCCCGTACGCCTGACCGCCGCCCGGCACCTGCGCCCGCCTCCGGCCCAGGGGGCGCGGGTCGCCGCCCGGGGGGCGCGGGCAGCGGGGAACACGCGCCGGGCGGGTGTCGGGGCGCGCCGCGGGCGATGGCGCGCGCCGGGTCCGATTCCCGTCGGCAGGGCGGGCCCGCGGTGCGCGATGATCACTGCCATGACCACGAACCCCCCGGGCATCCGGATCGAGCACCGCGGCGCCGTCCCGCAGGTCCACCCCACCGCCTACGTCGCGCCGACGGCCACCCTGGTCGGCGACGTCCGGATCGGCCCGCGCGCCCGGGTGATGTACGGAGCGGTGCTGGACGCGGAGGGCTCCCGGATCGAGGTCGGCGAGGCGGCGGTGGTGTGCGAGAACGCGGTGCTGCGCGCCTCCGCCGTCGCCGCCGACCGGCCGGTCCTGCTCGGCGACCACGTCTTCGTCGGCCCGCACGCCACCCTGCTGGGCTGCACCGTGCGGCGGGCCTGCTACCTGGCGAGTTCGGTGCACGTGCTCCAGGGGGCCGTGGTGGGCACCGGCTCGGTGGTCGCGGTCGCGGCCCTGGTGCACGCCCGCACGGTGCTGCCCGAGGAGTACTTCGTCCCGCCGTACACCATGGCCGTCGGCGACCCGGTGCGGCTGCTGGCCCCGGGCGACCCCGAGGTGCCGCAGGTGCTCGGACGGCTCGGCTTCGCGGCCACGGCCTTCGGGGTCGACGCCTCCTGGACCGACCGCGTCGCCCGGCACGAGCGGATGGCCGAGGTCCGCGCGGCGGAGTTCGCGGCGCACCTGGACGACCGCCCCGCGACCGGCTGACCGGCCGCCCCGCCGACCCCGCGTCCCGCCCGCCCCACCTGGGCCGGACGGGCCGGACGGGTCAGGACGCCGGACGGCCGCGCGCCGGACGCGGCCAGTCCGCGGGGGACGCCTCGACGTCGTTGCCGCGCACCCAGACCGTGGAGACCCCGAGCATCCGGCGCATCACCGCGAAGCCGCCCTCCCAGCCGCCGGGCAGCCGCAGCCGGCCGGAGCGGACGGTCCCGGCGCTGAACCGGGTGTCCCCGCTCTCCAGCATGCCGGTCCAGCCGGGCAGGCCCACGTCCGGGACGTTGCCGGTCAGTTCGGCCTGGACCGGGATCTCCAGTCCGTCGGCCAGCAGCAGGGCGGGGCCCCGGTACACGGGTGAGGTCATGCCTAGAGGGTGCGGGAGGCCCCCGGAACCGCGCAAATCCCGCAATCCGGACGGAGTGGACCCGGCGGAGCCTCTCGGCGAACGGAACACCCCGCGCCACCCGCCCAGGTCGGCACGCCGGCTCACCCGCCGTCCCCGTCGTCGTCCTCCCCCAGCAGCCGCTCGACCAGCCCGTCGAGGTCGACGTGCTCCTGTTCGCAGCCGACCGGGACGACGCACTCGGTGCGCCGCAGGAAGTCGCGCAGGGTCCGGGCGGGCAGGCGGAGCAGGGCGTCGACCTC
Source organism: Kitasatospora sp. NPDC090308 (assembly GCF_044769485.1). Taxonomy (NCBI): domain Bacteria; kingdom Bacillati; phylum Actinomycetota; class Actinomycetes; order Kitasatosporales; family Streptomycetaceae; genus Kitasatospora; species Kitasatospora sp. NPDC090308. Next base: position 164,386 of record NZ_JBIVXY010000007.1, read on the forward strand.
CTCGCCGTGCAGGGTGAGCAGGAGGTGTCCGCGGTCGGGGCCGTGGCCGGGCGCGACGGACATGTCGCCGAGGCCGGCGGGGCGGGTCAGGCCGGCCAGCAGGACGTCGCGGGAGAGCGACCAGGTGACGGGGTCGGGCAGGTCGACGTGGCTGTCCAGGTGGACGGTGTAGGGCTCGTCGGCGCCGTAGCGCAGCCGGGCGACGACCGGGACGTGCAGTTCGGGCGCGACGACCACCTCCAGGACGAGGTGCCGGACGACCCGGACGGCGCTGTCGCGCTGCGGCGGGACCTGCGGGTCCCCGTGCGCCTCGCCGGGGTTCACCGGGCCCCACCGCCCCGGGTCAGGAACCGCCGAGAACCGCAGAGTCGCCGAGCACCACGGAACCACCGAGCACCGCGGAGCCGCCGGGGGCTGCGGAGAAACGATTCTTCACTTGCTGAGCAGCGACCCGCTGCGCGCCGCAGCGCCTCTCGAACGTGCACGCCAGGACAACGACGCCGGGCGCGTTCGGTGACACCCCGGTCGTTCCGCCCCCGAACGGACCCGCTACGCCCGGGCGAGCCGGCGGGCCAGCTCCTCCAGGTAGGCGTCCCCGTACGCGTCGGCCAGGTCGTCCAGGTCGATCATCGGGGGGATGTCGATGACGGGCTGACGCTCGATCAGGAACGCCACCGTCTCGTGCACGATCCGCCGCTCGTCGCCGTCGGCGAGGCCCGGCCGCTCCAGCACCGCGTCGGTGACCCGGACCCGCGTGGCGGCCTCGACCGGGCCGTCCTCGACCCGGACCAGGTACTCGCGGTCGCCCAGGGGCTCCACCCGGATGTCAACTGCCATGGCGCGGGCCGTCCTTCCGTCAGTGCTCAGCCAGTGCTCAGCCGTGCGGCGGTGCCGGCGCCGCGTCACCTGCCGGTTCCGCCGACGGGGCACCCACCGTTCCCCACCTTACGGCCTGCCCGCCGACGGCCCGCGCATGCCCGCGCCCCGGTGGCACCCGGTATCGCCGCACGTCGGCCGGGCGTCCGCCAGGCGTCCGCCGGGCGCTTGACGAACTCTTTACCCGACGCCCGGCGCGGCCGGGCCCGCCCCTAGGATGGGAGGACGAACTGTCCGAGTCGGGCGCGGGCGGCCGTGCCGGAGGGAGTCTCCCCATGGAGTTGGCGGGCGTCGACCCGGAACAGGGCGGGGGCGACGAGAGCGGGCGTCCGCGCCGTCGCGGGCAGGGCGAGCTGGCGACCGAGGTGCTGTCGGTGCTGCACCGGGCGCCGGGGCCGGTGACGGCGTCCTGGGTGCAGGAGCAGCTGGGCGGCGAGCTGGCGTACACCACCGTGATGACCATCCTGTCGCGGCTGCTGGCCAAGCAGGCGGTGGTGCGCAGCCGGGCGGGCCGGGCGTACGTGTGGTCGGCGGTGGCGGACGCGGCGGGGCTGACGGCCCGCCGGATGCGCCGGATGCTGGACACCGAGCCGGACCGGGACGCGGTGCTGGCCTCGTTCGTGACGGCGCTGACGCCCGAGGACGAGCAGCTGCTGCGGTCGCTGCTGAACGCGGCGGAGCCCTCCCCGGGTGCCGGGGGCCGGGACGACGGGCGCTGAGCGATGGGCTCCTTCGTCTTCCTCCCGCTGGTGCTGCCGCTGACCTCGCTGCCGATCGCCCGGCTGGCCGAGCACCACCTGCACCCGCGCCACGCGGTGCGGCTGCTGTCCTGGATCGGCGTGACGATGGCGGTGTGCAGCACCCTGGCGCTGGGCCTGCTGTTCGTGGTGGGCACCGCGCAGATCCCGGGCAACCCGCTGCCGGACAGCTGGTCGGACCCGGAGATCCGCACGGCGGTGCCGTTCCACGAGGCGGTGGGCACGGCGGCGGTGGCGGGCCTGGTGACGGTGCTGACGGCGTGCTCCCGCTCGCTCCGCCGCCACCTGCGCATCCGGGCCCGGGCGCAGCGGGTGCTGGCCCCGATGCCGCCGGACTCCGACCTGGTGGTGCTGCCCGACGACGAGCCGTACGCGTACGCGGTGCCGGGCGCGCCGGGCCGGGTGGTGGTGTCGACGGCGATGATGGACAGCCTGGACGCGGACGAGCAGCGGGCGCTGCTGGCGCACGAGCGCTCGCACCTGGCGAACCGGCACCACCACTACCTGCTGGCGGCGCAGTTGGCGAGCTGCGTGAACCCGTTCCTGCGCCCGTTGCAGAAGGCGGTCGGGTACGCGACGGAGCGCTGGGCGGACGAGGAGGCCGCGGGTTCGGTGGGCGACCGGCGGCTGACCGCCCGGGCGGTGGCCCGGGCCGCCCTGGTCACCCGGGGCGCGGGCCCGGCCCCGTCCTTCGCGGCCTTCGCGGCGCCGGGTCCCGTGCCGCGCCGGGTCACCGCGCTGCTGAGCCCCGCGCTGGGCGAGTCCTGGCCGGCGCCGGCCTCCCCGGCGGGCCTGGCCGCGATGGTGGCCGCCGCGGGCACCGCGGTCTCGGCGGTCTCGGCCCTGAACGCGGCCGTGGCGCTGGTCCTGCTGGTCAAGGCCGCCACCCCCTGGTGACGGCGCACCGCCGACGCCCCGCCGACACCGCCGACGCCCCTCGGACCTCCCGGTCCGGGGGGCGTTCCCGTCGTCCCCCGCGGCGGGTTCAGTCGACGCAGGGGACGCCGCCGGCCTTCACCGGCGGGCCCTGCATCTGGAGGGCGGGGGCGGCGGCGGGGTCGGTGCTGTCACCGGTCGCACCGGTTCCGGTGGTTCCGGTGGTTCCGGCGGGGTCGGGGGCGGCGCGGTCGGCGCCGAGGACGACCTGGACCCGGCCGGGGGCGAGGGCGGTGGAGGCGGTGGCGGTGACGCCGTAGCGGGCGGCGATCCGCTGCCCGGCGTCCTGCGCACCGGTGCCGTACCTGACGGTGGTGGTGCGCGGGTGGCTGTCGGCGGTGCCGACCTTCCCGGCCCGGTAGCCGAGGGCGGCGAGCGCCTTGGACTCGTCGGCCGCCGCCCCGGCCACCGAGGACCCGTTGAGCACGTCGACGGTGGTCTCGGCGGCGGACGCCCCGGTCGGCGCCAAACTCGGACTCGGACTCGGACTCGGACCCGGCGCGGTGGCGGCGCTGGTGGCCGGAGTGAGCGCCGGGTCGGCGTCGAGCGGCTGTCCGAACAGCTGCTTGACGATCCGCCGGAGCTTCACCGGGTCGACCTGGTTGACCTCCTGGCCGCCGACGGTGGCGAACTTGTCGATCGGCAGGGTGTTGAACTCGACGTTGCCGCCGGTCAGGTTGGGCGCCTGCTGGACGAAGTCGAGCAGGCGCCACTGATCGTCGATCACCACGTCCTTCTTGACCACGTTCAGCAGGTCCTGCATCTTGCCGAGGTCCCCGATCACGCCCTGCTGCTTGAGCTTGTACTCGACGGAGGCGATGAACGCCTGCTGCCGGTGGGTGCGGTCGAGGTCGCCGTTGGTGAGGTTGTGCCGCTGCCGGACGAAGGACAGCGCGTCGGCGGCGTTCACCTGGCTGACCCCGGCCGGGAGTTTCAGCCCGGTGCCGCCGCCGGGCCTGACCACGTTGCCCTTGCTGTCGGTGACCCGGGAGACGATCGGGTCGTCGACGGCCTTGTTCAGGCAGACCGGGATCGGTTCGAGCGCCTTGGCGATGTCGTAGAAGCCGATCAGGTTGACCTCGGCGAAGTGGTCGATCGGGATGTCGAGCAGCTTCTGCACGGTCTGGATGGTGGCGGAGCGCCCGGCCTCCCGGCTCTGCTGCTCCAGGTCGGCGCCCTTGAGCCCCTTGGCGCGCAGCTTCTGCTCGGCGGCGTCCTTGGCGTAGCCGTAGGCCTCCTTGACCTTGTGCATCCTGCCCTCGGTCCCGTCGGCGTTGTACGTCTGCACCCAGTCGTCGCGCGGGACGGACACCGCCTGGGCCTTCCCGCTGGGCGGGATGTGCAGCACGATCAGCGAGTTGGTGTTGTAGCCGCCGATCTCGCTGGAGCCGGCGTGCAGTTCGTCCTGGACGAACTCCTTGGGCAGGTCGGTGCCGTCCATGTTCTTCCGGCTGTCGAGGCCGATCAGCAGGATGTTGACGGAGGCGTCGAGGTGCTCGGGGGCGTTCTTCCTGGCCTGGTCGAGGGCGTGCGAGCGGCTGACGCCGTTGAGCTGGTCGGTGGTGTACCAGGCGAAGCCGCTGACGCCCAGGACGGCCAGCGAGAGGGCGCAGGCGGCGGTCCGGCCGGCGATCAGCCCGGGGGCGGGGCGGCGGCCGAGCCGGCGCGGGCCGCGTCGTTCAGCCACGGCGGGGCCTCCGGGCCCGGAGCGTGCGCACGCCGACGGCCAGCAGGGCGGCCGCGAGCGCGGCCAGCATCCACGGGAACTGGCTGCTGACCAGTTTCAGGCCCTCGGTGCCCAGCCCGGCGCCCCGGTACCGGTCGCCGCGCGCCAGGCAGTCGACCCCGCCGGCGACGGCCAGCGTCACCACGGGGGCGCCGCTGACCACCCACCACCAGCCGGCCCGGCTGCTGACCAGCGCGGCCAGGGCGGCGCCCAGGACGGCGCAGGCCGCGTAGACCGGGCCCAGGCCGGGGGCGAGCAGTTCGTCGGCGAGCGCGCCGAGCACCGGCAGGCCGAGGGCGGGCAGGACGGCGGGCATCCGGTTCGACCCGGCGGCGGCCCCGTTGCGGGCGCCCTCCCGGCGGGCCGGAGGACGACGGCGCGGGGCGCTCCCGTCCGGCGCGGACGCGCCGGCTGCCGGTCCGCCGCGCTCCGGGCCCCCGCGCCCCGGGCCGGCCGGTCCGGGGGTGCGCCGCCGCTCCCGGTGCGGGGTGCGCTGGGACGGGACGGGGTGGTCGGCCGTCTCCCGCTGGCCGGTCCGTCCGCGCGGCCCGCCCGGTTCGCCCGGCCGGCCCTGTTCGCCCGGCTCGTCCCGCCACAGCGGTGCGTCTCCGCGCGTGCCCGTCGGCCTTCGCCCCGTCATCGACACCTCTCGTCCTCCGCCGCGCCGCGCCTGCGGCGTCCGACCGTTCCGGGCTGACAGACGCGTGGCGCGGCCCCCCGGTTCCTCTACACGGCTGTAGAGGTTCGAGCGAAGCATACAAATCCGCTCCGGGTACGTAAGCTCGCCACAGGTCGCCACCCGGCACCGGGCGACATCCGACAGAACGCGACAACCCGGCGGCAGGACACGGCCACCGGGCGTCCTCGGGCCCGGCGGCCGGGCCCGCGGGGGCGACAGCGGCGGCGGAGAGCGGCGGAAAACGACAGAAGGAGTCCTCCGGTGGCGGAACGCGGCGCGAAGTGGCCGTGGGTGGCGGTGGCCCTGGCCGTGCTGGGGATCTGGCTGTACGAGCGCGGCGGCGACCACACCCCGCCGCCCGACGCCGCCCCGTCCGCCCGCGCCACCGCCCCGGCCTCCTCCGGCGCGCCGTCCGGGTCGCCCGCGCCGTCCGGGTCCGCCTCCCCCACCGCGCGGGGCCCGGAGGACTACGCGCCGCCGCGGTTCGCGCCCGAGGTCGAGAAGTACGCGGCCGAGGCCGGGGTGAACCCGCAGCTGGTGATGGCGGTCCTGTTCAACGAGGCGTACAAGCCGCACGGGCCGGAGGTCGAGCGGGCCTGGCAGAAGATGAAGCCGGACGCCTCCTTCGGCATCGCCAACATGCACCGGGCGGCCTACGACGAGACCCGCCGCAACCGCCCGTTCGCCGACCGCCCGTGGGAGGACCTGCCGGACGACCCGGCGCTGGCCGTCCGCGCCGCCGCCTGGCACCTGCACGACCTGGGCGCCCAGCTGCCCGCCCACTGGTCCGGCTCCTACACCCGCGACGAGCTGATGGCCCTCGGCTACAACACCGGCGCCGGGAACATGCTCGCCTTCGCCCGCGGCGTCAACCCGGGCGCCGAGGCCCGCTCCTACCTGGACCGCCTGCACGACAACTGGGCCGAGTCCGCCGACGCCCTCGCCGCGCACTGACGGCCGGTCGGAACCGGGCGGCGGCACCCGGTAGGCTGACGCTCCGTCAACCGCCGCCCACCGGAGGGTCACTGTGTCAGACGACCTGCTCATCGCCAAGATCAGCCACGGGTTCGACCACCTCGACGCCGACGGGGACGGGCGGCTCACCGAGCGCGACCACGTCCTGATGGGCCAGTCGGTGGCCCGCTCGCTGGGGCACCCGGCCGGGTCGCCCGAGGAGCAGCGGATCGTCGGGGCGTACGTGGCGATCTGGCGGGAACTGCACCTGCCGCACCTGGCGGCGGGCGCGGTGGCGATGGGACGGGCCGACTTCCTGGCCTCCACCGCCTCGCTGGCCGACGACCCGGAGGCCGCCGAGGCGGTCCTCGGGGCGCTCGGCCGGGCCTTCCTCGCGGTGGCGGACGCGGACGGCAACGGCGTGGTCGACGCGGACGAGTTCTTCGCCTTCCAGCACGGCCACTTCCCGCAGCTGCGGCGCAGCGACGCCGACACCGCCTTCGCGCACCTGGACCGCGACGGCGACGGCGCGCTGTCCGCCGAGGAGTTCGTGACCGCGATCATCGAGTACTGGACCAGCCGCGACCCGGACGCCCCGGGCAACTGGTGGACCGGCAGCCCGCAGGGCGACCCGGACCTCACCACGCTCTGACACCCCGCCGCGCGGAACCACCCGCCCGCGGCCCCACCCGCGGCGGCGCGCTTCCCGGCGCCCCGCCGGACGGGGCTGCGGGGCGCGGCGCCGTCCGGCGGGCACACTGGCGGCATGACCGCTTCCCGCGCCCAGGGCACGCCGCCCGACCCGCCACCGGACCACGACGAGGCGCACCACGGCGCGCTGGGCGGGCGGCTGAACTGGCTGCGCGCCGCGGTGCTCGGCGCCAACGACGGCGTGGTGTCGACGGCGGGCCTGGTGGTGGGCGTCGCGGGGGCGAACTCCTCGTCCCACGAACTGCTGACGGCCGGTCTGGCCGGGCTGCTGGCGGGCTCGCTGTCGATGGCGGCGGGCGAGTACGTGTCGGTGAGCACCCAGCGGGACGCCGAGCAGGCGGCCCTGGCGATGGAGCGCCGGGAGCTGCGGCTGACCCCGGAGGCGGAGCTGGCCGAGCTGGCGGGCATGTACGAGGCGAAGGGCCTCGATCCGGAGCTGGCCCGGCAGGTGGCCGCGCAGTTGACCGCGCACGATGCGCTGGCCGCCCACGCGGAGACCGAACTGGGCATCGATCCGGACGAGTTGACCAACCCGTGGCACGCCGCGTGGGCGTCCTTCGCGGCGTTCACGGTGGGGGCGCTGCTGCCGCTGCTGGCGATCGTGCTGCCGCCGCAGTCCGTCCGGGTGTGGGTCACGGTGGTGGCGGTGCTGGCGGCGCTGGTGGTGACGGGCTGGTCGAGCGCCCGGCTCGGCGGGGCGGACCCGCGCCGGGCGGTGCTGCGCAACGTGCTGGGCGGCGGCCTCGCGATGGGCGTGACGTACGTGGTGGGGGTGCTGATGGGCGCGGCGGGGGACTGAGCCGGGGACACGGGCGTGCGCACGCGCGGGGGCCCGCGCCGGGGAGTTCTCCCGGCGCGGGCCCCGGTGGCGTCCGCCGGTGGCGGTGTCCGTCGGCGGTGCCCGTCAGCGGCGGTGTCCGTCAGCGGCGGTGCCCGTCGGCTCAGTAGCGCAGGTCGGCAGCGATCCGTCCGGCGTCGGAGAGGGTGCCGTCGGGGACGAAGCTGACGGTGGCGCCGGTGTCGAGGACGCGTTCGATGACCTCGTCGACGATGTCCTCGCGGGAGCCGGGCTCGCCCTCCTCGGCCGGGACCAGGTGGTCGCCGTCGTCGCGGACGGTGGTGCGGAAGTTCTCCTCGACCACCAGCAGGGCGATCCGGCCCTCGGCGGCGGTCTGCCAGACCTCGTCGAGCCCGGCGGCGAACGCCTGCCGGCCGCGGGCCTTGTCGAGGCGGGCCAGGGCCTCGGTGATCTCCTGGTCGGCGTGCGCGCGCAGGGCGGGCTCGACCACCTGGCGGACGGTCTCGGCGTTGCCCTGGGCGAGGCCGCCGTGCGGGATCTGCGAGGTGGTGGCCTTGGCGATCGGGCCGACGGCGTCCAGCAGGGCGAGCGCGGGGGCGTCGCCGACCACGTACAGCGGGCGGGGGTCGGCGGCGAGCACCTTGCCGATCGCCGTGTCGGCCTGGCGGAGGAAGGTCTTGGTCTCCTCGTCCTGGAAGGTGCTGGGGGTGTCGCCGATCCGCTCCTGGCGCTCGGGATCGGGGTTGTCGTAGACCCGGACCAGCGGGAAGCCGTGGGAGGTCTCCTCGGTGACGCGCTCCTTGTCGCCGCCCCACAGGACCACCCGGTCGGCGGCGACCGCGAGCACCCAGTAGGGGCGTTCGGCGATCTGCGAGGCGACCAGGTTGCGGGTGAGGAAGGTGTCGGAGAGGACCACCCGGGCGGGGGCGGTACGGCCGAGTGACCAGACCTGGTGCTCGCCGGGCGCGACGAGGATCGCCAGGCCGTCCTCGGCGTGCACCAGGTCGACCTCGGCGAGCGCCCGGTCGAGCTGCTCCAGGACGTCGATCCGGTCGGCGCGCGAGACGTCGGGGTCGGCCTGGACCTTCTCCTTCGCCTCGGCCAGCAGGTTGCGCAGCCGGACCGGGTCCTGCCCGTTGTCCGGCTCGCGGCGGTGCGTGGGCATCAGGATGGACACCGCCGGATAGGAGCGGGGCCGGCGCAGCTCGGCGAGGACGGCGGGGCTGAGGGCGGGGTGCATGGAGACCCTTTCCGAAGGCGGCTCGGCCTTCTGTGCGTGGACGCGCGAAGCCTGGTTCTGCTCCCGAATGTCCCAAATGTACTCATTTGCCTGCGCGAGCGGCGACCCGCCGGACCGCCCACCGCCCCGTTCAGCCCCCTGCCCCGCCCCGCCCCGCGGCCGCCCGCCGTTCTGACGCCCCGTCCCCCGGGCTCTTCACCGCTCCGGACGGGCCCGGTCGCGCGGCGTGCGGCGGCCCGGCAGGGGGCGGGCGGAGCGGCGGACGGCTCGGCGGACGGCCAGGTGGGCGGCGAGCGCGACGGCCGCGCCGAGGGCGTAGCCGAGCAGGTCGGAGGCGTCGAAGGTGGTGCCGAGGACGAGTCGGGCGAGGCGGCTGCGGCGTCCGAGGTCGGCGGGCAGGCCGGTGAGCTGGAAGAGTTCCACCGCCCAGCTCGCGGCGAGCGCGGCGGCGCCGGCGCTCCGCGGGCCGAGGCGGGGCGCGGCGGCCATCAGCAGGATGTACAGCAGCGCGGTGTACAGCGCCCCGCCGAGCAGCGCGGCCGCCCGGGCCGGTGCCAGGCCGGGCGCGACCAGGCCGGACGCCAGCACCGCGACCGCCCCCGCCAGCCACCCGGCCCGGGCCCGCCACTCCCCCGGTTCCCTTGTCCCCACTCCCGCCGCCCCCTCCCGACTCCGCTCCCGTCCCGGCCCGGCCCTCTCGTGCGGGGCGGTGGCCCGGGTCCGCCCAGCCCATCACACGGGGTGGGTGCGGGCGGCGGCGGGGCCGGTCCTACGGTGGGGGCATGCGGACCATCGAGTTGACCTGCGATCCGGCGTTCGACCGGGCGGTGCGGACGGTGTGGCGGGAGTTGGCCGACGGCGGGGTGGACTCGCTCGCGGACAACCCGCACCCGACGCACCGCCCGCACCTGACCCTGGCGGCGTGCGGCGCGATCGCGCCGGAGCGGCTCGCGGAGATCGGCGAACTCCTGGGCGGAGCGCTGCCGTTGGAGGTGCGCCTGTCGGGTCTGCTGTCGTTCAGCGCGCGCAGCCGCCGCCGGGTGCTGGCCTGGGGCGTGGTCCCGGGCCCGGCGCTGATCGACCTGCACCGCGAGGTGTGGCGGCTGCTGGCGGACGCCCCCGACCCCAACCCGCTCTACCTGCCAGGCCGTTGGATGCCACACCTGGGCCTGACCCGCCGGGTCGAGCCGGACGGCCTGGCGCTGGCGCACCGCCTGCTGGGCCGCCACCCGGACCTGACCGGGGTCTTCGACGCGGCCCGCACCTTCGACGCCGAGGGCCAGCTGACCGCGCCGCTGCCCGGCTGAGCCGACGCGCGGTCAACTCCCTTTGGCCACATGGCCGTTCTCTTCTACCGCGCCAGGGCCGCCGCCAGCGCGGTGAAGAACTCCCGGACGTCGCGGGCGAACAGCTCGGGCACCTCCATCGCGGCGAAGTGGCCGCCGCGGTCGAACTCCGACCAGTGCCGGACGTCGTAGCGCCGTTCGACCAGCGGGCGCACGGCCAGGGTGATGTCGTGCGCGAAGACCGCGACGCCGAGCGGCACCGGGCAGGGCGTGCCGCCGCGCGGGGTCTCCCGGGTGAGGCGGGCGGAGGAGGCGGCGGTGGCGGTCAGCCAGTAGAGCGAGACGTCGGTGAGCAGGCGTTCGTCGTCCACGGGGGTGGCCGGGTCGGTCCACTGGGCGAACCGTTCGGCGATCCAGGCGAGTTGGCCGACCGGGGAGTCGGTGAGCGCGTAGCCGAGGGTCTGCGGGGTGGCGGCCTGGAGGGCCTGGTACGGGGGCCGGTTGGCCTGGAGGTGGCGGACCCGGTCGAGTCGGGCCTCGTCGGCGGCGGACAGCGGGCCGGCCTCCGGGTCGGGCGGCAGCGGCTGGTAGGTGACGTGCACGCCGACCACCCGCTCGGGGGCGTGCGCGCCGAGGGCGGTGGAGATGCCCGCGCCGAAGTCGCCGCCCTGGGCGCCGTAGCGCCGGTAGCCGAGGCGCTCCATGAGGGCGGCCCAGGCGCGGGCGACCCGGGGGACGTCCCAGCCGCGTTCGGTGGTGGGCCCGGAGAAGCCGAAGCCGGGGATGGACGGGACCACCAGGTGGAAGTCGCGGCGCAGCGGTTCGAGGACGTCCAGGAACTCCAGGAAGGAGCCGGGCCAGCCGTGGGTGAGGATCAGCGGGAGGGCGTCCGGGCGGTCGGCGCGCAGGTGCAGGAAGTGGATCCGCTGGCCGTCGATCTCGGTGGTGTACTGCGGCAGTTCGTTGATCCGGGCCTCGTGGGCGCGCCAGTCGTAGCGGGTGCGCCAGTGTTCGGCGAGCTGCCGGAGGCGGGCCAGCGGGAAGCCGTAGTCCCAGCCGGCGCCGTCGATCTCGTTGGGCCAGCGGGTGCGGGCGAGGCGGTCGGCGAGGTCGTCGAGGTCGGCCTGCGGGACGTGGATGCGGAAGGGCTCGATCACCGGGTTCCCCCTGGGGTGCGGCGGGTTCGGGTGCGGTGGGCGGCGCGTTCGTTAGCGCCATAAACGTTCGTCGCACTAACGAAGGTAGACTGTTAGTGGCACTAACGCAACAGTGGAGGACCCGCCCATGAGCCCCGCCCCCGAGGAAGCCACCCCCGAACGGCTGCGCGCCATCCCCAGCCGCCTGCTGGCCGGGGCCGCCGCGGCCGCCGACCGGCTGGTGGCCGAGCGGCTGGCCGCCGAGGGCGCCCGCAAGTGGCACTTCGCGGCCCTGGTCGCGCTCGCCGAGACCGGCCCCGTCAGCCAGGCCGAGCTCAGCCGCCGCACCGGCATCTACCGCAGCGACCTGGTCGCCGTGCTGAACGAACTCGCCGACGCCGGCTTCCTGGTCCGCGACCCCGACCCGGTCGACCGGCGCCGCAACGTCATCACGCTCACCCCGGCCGGCCGGGCCCGGCTGCACCGGCTGGACGCCCTGGTCGACGCCGCCCAGCAGGACCTGCTCGCCCCGCTCACCCCCCACCAGCGCGCAGAACTCACCGCCCTGCTGGCCCGGTTGACCTCGTACCACCGCCCCGCGCACGAGGCCGACCACGGCTGAGCCGCCGCCCCTCCGAGCCGAGAGCCGGGGCGGCCGGGGCACGGGAAGCACCGGGAGCTCCGCAGCGCGCCGGGGCGGCCGGGGGCGTGCGTCAGCTCCGGCGCGCGCTCCGGGCCGGGACGGCGAGGCGGACCGGCCGTTCGACGGGGGCGGCGAGCAGGTCGTCCAGCTGGCCGGTGACGGTGGCGCGCAGTTCGTCGTCGTCGGTGAACTCGTGGTCCTGGAAGAGCGAGTGGCCGGTCCACATCAGGTTGGCGCAGATCCGGGCCGGGACCCGGCCGGTCTGCGCGCCGAGGCCGACCAGGGCGACCGAGGCGATGCTGCCGGGGGTGGCGGCGTTCTGCCGGTGGACGGCCTGGAAGGCGGCGGCGCAGGCCAGCGCGACGTTCAGGGTCTGGCTGACGTCCTGGCCGGAGGTGCGCATGGTGGGGGTGGAGATCAGGAAGCGGGGCACGGCCGCGCCGGAGGGCACGCACACCGCGCTGCCGACCCTCAGCTCGCCGCCGTGGCCGTCCCGGACGGCGCGCTGGACGCGCAGCTGGATGCCCGCGCCGAGGTGCCGCTTGATCACGGCGTCCAGCCCGCCGTCCATCCGGCCGCGGGAGTTGGTGGGGGTCACCCAGGCGTCGACGTCCACGTCCAGGATCGAGCCGGTGCGGACCTCGACGCCGGGGGTGTCGGCGAACGCGGCGCGCCAGGCGGCCACCACGTCGGGGTTGAGGTCGGTCAGCACCACGCGCAGCGGCTCGGGGGCGTGCTTGACGGTCATGCGGGCGAACTCCGTTCGGCCGGGGGCTCGTTGTCGGTTCCGACCCTATCGGCGGGCACCGACAGCCCCGGGCTGACGGTCTGTCGGCGGCCCGGTCTAACGTGATCTTCCGTTCGCGTCCCCCGCGTCCCTGCCGCCCCCCTCGCCTTCGTTGGAGCACCGTCATGGCCGAGTCCACCCCGCCCCCCGCCGCCCCGGACGACCCGCTGGCGCTCGCCGAGCTGTTCGCGGGCGGCGGCGAGGACTGGCTGCCGGTGCTGGGGCCGGTGATCGCGCGGCACCCGGACGCGGCCTCGTTCATCGGGCCGGGCCGCCCGCAGGACGTGGTGCCGGTGCGGGAGTTGACGTTCCAGGCGCTGAAGCCGAACCCGCCGGGGAAGTGGAAGGTCGTGGTGTTCGGGCAGAACCCGTACCCGCGGTCGGAGAGCGCGACCGGCATCGCGATGTTCGACAACACCTTCCACGACTGGAAGGACAGCCAGTTCGGCCGGGTGGTGAGCATCCGCTGCATCATCAAGGCCGCGGCGATGTGGAAGTACGGCATCCCGAAGAAGACCCCGATCGCCGACCTGCGGGCGCTGCTGGCCCAGCACGGCACCGTGCAGCCGCCGGAGTGGTTCCAGGCGATGCTGACCCAGGGCGTGCTGCTGCTGAACGCGGCGCTGACCGCGAGCAGTGACGGTTCGACCGGCCCGGCGGCGCACACCGGGTTCTGGAAGCCGGTGGTGGAGAAGGTCGTGGAGGAGGTGCTGCGGGCCAAGCAGGAGGGCCCGGAGGAGGACCGCGGCGTGGTGTTCGCCTGGTGGGGGGCGCACGCGCGGGCGCTGAGGACGGTGGTGCGGCGGCTGGAGGGGAAGTACCCGGACGTGCGGGTGGAGCACATCGACCACCCGAACCCCGCCGCGCAGGGCGACGTCTTCTGCGACGGCGCGCACTTCGCGGCGGTGAACGCGGCACTGGAGGGCCTGGGCGCGGACCCGGTGGACTGGCTGCCGAGCACCGGCTGGCAGGCCGCGGCGGCGGCCGAGGGCCGCACCGACGCGGGCACCGCCTCCCGGATGGGCGCGTTCATCGCCTCCACCATGGAGCTGCACCAGCTGTACCTGGAGCGGCTCGCCTCGGTGAAGGACGAGGGTCTCGAACTCCCGCCCGTCACCGGGGTGTTCGACCTGGAGCGGATGGGGTTCCGGGAGGCGGTGGAGCCGGTGGCGGCGCTGCTGCGCGGGCTGGAGCGGTACGTCGGGACGGCGCACGAGTTCGGCAAGCGGTACGCGGACGCGAGGGCCGGGGCGGGCGCGGGCACGGGCGCGCTGGACGCGGAGGCGGTCGCGGCGCTGCACCTGTACACCTGCGAGTCGTCGTTCTACCGGGAGCTGAACGCGGCGCTGCGGCACCCGGACCGGGCCGGGCTGACCCCGTACCTGCCGTACCTGCGGCTGCTGTTCGACGCGGTGGACCGGCTGCCGGCCCGCCCGGAGCCGCTGTGGCGCGGCGTGGCGCTGGACCTGCGGGCGCAGTACCCGCTGGGGCGGACGGTCACCTGGTGGGGCGTGTCCTCGTGCACCTCGCGTCCGGCGGTGGCCCGTTCGTTCCTGGGCAGCCGGGGCCGGCGCACGCTGTTCGAGGTGCGTCCGGCCCGGGCGGTGGGCATCCGGGAGTTCTCGGCGTTCACCGAGGAGGAGGAGTTCATCCTGCTGCCCGGCACCCGGCTGACCGTCACGGACGTGGTCGCGGAGCGCGGCGGGCTGTGCACGGTGACGCTCACCGAGTCGGCGGAGCGGCCGCTGGTGTCCTGACCGGGCGGCCCGCGGCGTGCGCCGGGCCGGGGTCCGCCGCGGCGTCGCGGGCCGGTGCTCCCGGCGTCGCGGCCGGGGCGGCGTGGTGCGCCCCCCGGCCCGGCGTACGCCCCTTGTCCTGCCCCGTGCCGTCCCCGGGATCTTCCCTGACGGGGGCAGGTTTGATTGACTGCGCGTCATGACCTCCCGTGTGTTCGAGTCCGTGCCGCCCGATCCGATCGCCTACCTGGACCGGCTGGCCGTCTCCGAACTCGGCCGGGAGTACAAATCGGTGATGCTGGCGGCGCTGGCGGTGGAGCGCGGGCAGACGGTGGTCGACCTCGGGTGCGGCCCGGGCACCGACCTGCCCGCGCTGGCCGAGGCCGCCGGGCCGGAGGGCACCGTCCTGGGCGTGGACCACGACCTGGCGGCCGTGGACACCGCCGCCGAGCGGACCGCCCACCTGCTCCAGGTCGGCGTCCGGCTCGGCGACCTGCACGAACTCCCGCTGGCGGACGCGAGCTGCGACCGGGCCCGGACCGATCGGGTGCTCCAGCACGTCGCCGACCCGGGCCTGGCCCTGCGCGAGGCCCGCCGGGTGCTGCGGCCGGGCGGCCTGCTGGTGCTGGGCGAGCCGGACTGGGGCACCCTGACCGTCGACCACCCGGACCCCGCGCTGACCGCCGCCTACACCCGGTACGTCACCGACCAGGCGGTGCGCAACGCCCGGATCGGCAGCCAGCTCCCGCGCCTGGCCGCCGACTCCGGCCTCGACGTGGTGGACGTCCGCCCGCTCACCCCGGTCTTCCGCGAGGTCTCCACCGCCGACCGCGTCCTGGGCCTGCAACGCGTCACCCGCCGGGCCGTGGCCGCCGGCTACTTCTCCCCCGACGACGCCGACCGCTGGCTCACCCACCTCGCCACCGGCACCTTTCTGGCAGCCGTCACCTTCCACGTGGTCACCGCCCGGGCCTGAGACCGAGGGCCCGCCCGGGCCCGGGGTCCGGCTGTGGACCGCCGCGGCGGTCCGCTCCGGCGGGCCGCTCCGGCGGGGGCTCAGCTCCCGCCCGCGGCCTCGATCTCCCGGATCAGGCGCTTGAGTTGGGCGACCTCCTCGCGCAGGGCCTGTTCGCCCTCGGGGGTGAGGGTGACCCAGGTCCGGGGGCGGCGGCCCTCGTAGCCCTTCTCGATGGCGACCAGCCCGGCCTTCTCCAGCACGGTGAGGTGCTGGCCGAGGTTTCCGGCCGTCAGGTCGAGGGTGGTGCGCAGGAAGCCGAACTCGGCGCGCCGGGCCTGGTGGGCGACGGTGAGGATGCCGAGGCGGATGCGCTGGTGGACGGTGTCGTCGAGGGCCTTGGCGGGGTGCTGGTCGGCGGCCTCCCCCGATCCCGCGTCGGCCCCCGCGTCGGCCCCCGTGTCGGCCCCGGCACCGACTCCGGCTCCGGCTCCGGGACGGGTTCCGGCCGGGCTCACGCGTCGGCCTGCGGGCGGGCGCGGCGGGTGGCGAGGCCGAACAGGAGCGCCCCGGCGAGCAGGTAGAGCGCGGGGAGGGCCAGCCGGGACGCGCCGGACCAGAGACCGGCGGCCAGGCCCCACCAGCCGGAGGTGACGGGGGCGAGTTCGAGCAGCAGGTAGCCGAGGGCGAACAGCAGCAGGGCGCGGCTGCGTTCGATCCGGGCCAGCACCAGCAGCGGCACGCCGATCGCGGCGGCCCCGCCGAGGAACTGCTGGAGCAGCAGGGTGCCGCGCGCGTTCGCGGCCAGGTGCCGGCCCCAGAGCTCCAGGTCGGCGCCCGGCCCGGGCTGGGAGGCGCCCCACCAGGTGGTGGCGGTCAGCGCGACGACGGCGGCCAGCCCGGCCAGCACGTACGGGCGGACGGGGGTGCCGACGCCGCGGCGGCGGGAGCGGTGCAGGTACCACCAGGCGGTGGCGGCGTAGGCGGCCAGCAGGCCGACCGTCCAGTAGAGGGGCGAGCCCTGTCGCATCGCGGCGCAGAGCCCGCCGGGGGCGGCCGGGCCGCCGGGGCAGGGGACGGTCTCGCGCCGGAAGGTGAGCCGGTCGACCAGGATTCCGCCGGTGGTGAGCAGGCCGAACAGCAGCAGCGGGATCCACGCGTCGCGCTGGACCGCCCGCACCCGGCGGGTCAACTCGCCGAGGCCGGACAGGACTTCACGAGGGGTGCCGGGCAGCGGCACCGAGGCGTCTGTCATGCAGCAAGCTTTGCATCACAGACCTGTTGCCGCAAGAGAGTCGGCGCGACCGGCCGCCTCTCGTCCTTGGCGACCGGGCGACCGGGCGACCCCGCGGCCCGGCGGCCCCTCAAGCCCGGCAGGACCGCCAGGACCGCCAGGACCCGCGACCCGTCAGGCCCGGCCCAGGGCGCGGTCGACGGCGATCTCGATCACCACCCGCTCGGGGTTCTCCCGGGGCTGCCGGTAGCGCTCGGTGTAGCGGCGCTCGGCGTCGGCGACGGAGGCGGCGTCCTGCCGGATCACGGCCCGGCCCTCCAGGGTGGCCCAGCGGGCCCGGTCGACCTGGCAGAGCGCGACCCGCTGCCCGGCCTCGCCCGCGGCGAGCACGTTGCGGACCTTGCGGCTGTCCCCGCTGCTGATCACCCGGGCGGTGCCGGTCTCCGGGTCGAAGGTCGCGCCGACCGGGACGACGTGCGGGGTGCCGTCGGGGCGCAGCGTGGTGAGGGTGCACAGGTGGCGTTCGCGCCAGAAGTCGAGGTAGGCCGGGTCGAGGTGGTGGATGTCGTGTGCCATGTCGGCATGCTACGGGCGGCCCCGCCGGGCCCGGTGGACGGACCCGCCCGCGTCCGGACCGGCCCGGCCGGGTAGCGTCACCGCTGGTGGGGGCGGTCCCCGCCGCGGTCGGAGGGGAGTGCGGGTGTCGGCGGTGGAGGCGTGGGCGGAGGATCCGGCGGCTTCGGAGGCCCCGGGGGCCCCGGGGGTGGCGGACCGGCTCGGGGGCCCGGCAGGTGCGGGGCCGGTGGCGGTGGTGGAACTGCCGTCTCGGTCCCGGGAGTTCGCGGTGGAGGGCTTCGCGGGGGACGCCTCCGCAGTGCCCGCCCGCCCGTCGGCGGTGCTGCTGGAGCTGGACGCGGTCGCGCGCGGGGAGGGTCCGAAGCGGCGCGGCAAGCTGCTGCGCGAGCGGGTACCGCTGGAGTCGCACGCGCGGCTGGTGCTGTCGGCGTCCCGGCCGGAGGTGGTCGCGGCGGTGGAGTCGGCGAACGCGGGACGGCTGGCGCACCTGGTGCCGCTGCGGGTGGGCCGGATGGCGGCGTCGCCGTTCGCGTTCCTGCGCGGTTCGGCGGGCCTGATGGCGCACGACCTGGCGACCACGCCGGTCAGCGGTGTGGCCGCGCAGCTGTGCGGGGACGCGCACGCCGCCAACTTCGGCCTGTACGGGGACGCCCGGGGCCGGCTGGCGCTGGACCTGAACGACTTCGACGAGACGGTCTCCGGCCCGTGGGAGTGGGACCTCAAGCGGCTGGCGGCCAGCCTGGTGCTCGCGGGCCGGCAGGCCGGGGCGGACGAGTCCGCCTGCCGGCAGGCGGCGTTCGACGCGGCGGCGACCTACCGGCGGACGGTGCGGCGGCTGGCGAAGCTCCCGGCGCTGGACGCCTGGAACGCCTGGGACGCCATCGCGGACCACCAGTTGGTGGAGTTCGCGGGTGCGCACGAGCTGAGCGAGCTGCTGGCGGCGGTCTCGGCGAAGGCGCTGCGCAACACCGGGGCGAAGTTCGCGGCGCGCTCCACCGTCCTTACCGGGGACGGGGGTTGGCGGTTCGTCGCGGCGCCGCCGATCCTCAGCGAGGTGACGGACAGTCAGGCCGAGCTGGTGGCGGGGTCGTTGGCGTCCTACCGGCATACCGTTCCGGCGGAGCTGCACCCGCTGCTGGCCCGGTTCCGGGTGCAGGACGTGGCGTTCCGGGTGGTGGGCACCGGCAGCGTCGGCACCCGCTCGTACGTGGTGCTGCTCACCGACCGCCGGGGCGGGCCGCTGGTGCTGCAGGTGAAGGAGGCCCGGGCGTCGGTGCTGCTGCCGCACCTGGTGCGGGCCGGGTTCCCGGTGCCGCCGGAGGGCGGGCACGAGGGGCGGCGGGTGGTGCTCGGGCAGAAGCGGATGCAGGTGGTGTCCGATCCGCTGATGGGCTGGACCAGTGTCGCCGGACTCCCCTACCAGGTACGGCAGTTCCGCAACCGCAAGGGCAGTGTCGACCCGGCCGCGCTGTCGCCCGCCCAGCTCGACGACTACGGCCGCCTCACCGGCGCCCTGCTGGCCCGCGCCCACGCCCACACCGCGGACGCCGCGCTGATCGCCGGTTACTGCGGCAAGGACGACCGCCTGGACGACGCCGTCGCCCGGTTCGCGGTCGCCTACGCCGACCGGTCGGAGGCCGACCACGCGGCCCTGCTCGCCGCGATCCGCACCGGCCGCCTCGCCGCGGAGCCCGCGCCGGGCGCGTGAACCGGCCGCCGGGGTGGCGGCGATCACGGCGGTCCCACGTGTGCGCACAATGGAGGCATGCGCATACGTGAGGCCCGGGCCGGGGAACTGCCGCTGCTCCAGGAGATCGAGCGGGCGGCCGGACGCTGCTTCCGCGAGGTCGGCATGGACGTGATCGCGGACGACGAGCCGCTCTCGGTCGAGGAGTTGACGGCGTTCCTGGACGCGGGCCCGGCCCTGGTCGCGGTGGACGGCGCCGACCGCCCGGTCGGCTACCTGATCGCCGAGCGGATCGACGGCGCGCTGCACGTCGAGCAGGTCTCGGTGCACCCCGCGTACGCCCGCCGGGGCATCGGGCGCGACCTGCTGGAGCACCTGGCCGCGCTGGCCGCCGCCGAGGGGCTCCCGGCGCTGACCCTCACCACCTTCGCCGAGGTGCCGTGGAACGCCCCGTACTACGCCCGCTGCGGTTTCCGCCCGGTGCCACCGGACGCGCTCGGGCCGGGCCTGCGCGAGGTCCGGGCCCGCGAGGCGGCCCACGGCCTGGACCGGTGGCCGCGCCTGGTGATGCGCCGCGACCTCTGACGCCCCCGCCCGGGTGCGCGGCGGCCGTGGGCGGGGAAACTCCGGTGCGCCCGGAGCGGGGGTGGGTGAGGATGACCGCCATGAGCACTTCTCACCTCACCCACATCACCGAGCCGCCGGGCGTCGCCCCCGGCACGGGCTACACCCAGGTGGTCACCGGGACGGGCCGGCTGGTCCAGGTCTCCGGGCAGGTCGCGTTCGACGAGCGGGGCGACCTGGTCGGCCCGGGCGATCCGGCGGCGCAGGCCCGGCAGGTGTTCGAGAACCTGCGGCGCTGCCTGGCGGCGGCCGGGGCCGACTTCTCGGACGTCGTGAAGTTCACCGTGTTCGTCACCGACGTGGCGTACCTGCCCGCGATCCGCGAGGTCCGGGACGAGTACGTCGACACCGCGCGGCCCCCGGCGAGTTCGGCCGTCCAGGTCGCGGCGCTGTTCCGGCCGGAGGTGCTGATCGAGATCGAGGCCCTGGCCGTCGTCGCCGACCGAGCCGCCGCCACCGGCTGAGCGACCGTCACCGGCCGAGCCACCAGCTCCCGCCGTGGGCCGGGGACAGGGACCCCCGGCTCCCGGCTCCCGGACCCGCCCCCCCCGGACCCGGCCCCCGCTCCGCACCAACATCCGCTCCTCGAACACCAGTTGGAGGATCTCCGGGTCCGGCGGTGGCTGATTTGCGTTCTACTCCCGAGCGGGGTCGGCCGCATACGGTCGGGGGACGAGGAGCCGCCGCCCGGTGGCGTCCTCGGCCCGTGCAGGTGCCTTGCAGGAGGACGGATGACCACCGACGCGACCACCGACGCGACCGCCGCCACCACCGGAGCCCCCGGCACGCCGCCGCTGGTGCCGCTGCACTGCCTGCTGCGGGCCGAGGCCGGCCCGCCCCGGCTGGCCGCGCTGCCGACCGGGACGCCGGTGTGGGTGCTGACCCGGCACGCGGACGTCCGGCAGGCCCTCGCCCACCCGGACCTGGGCCGGGCCACGCTGTACGCGCCGGACGCGCCGCCGACCACCCTGACGCCGAACATCCTGGACGACCCGTCCTCGATCCTGAACAGCGACGGGCCCGACCACCAGGCGATCCGCCGCACCGTGCAGCGCGCGTTCACGCCGCGGGCGATCGAGCGCTGGCGGCCCTGGGTGGACGGGGTGGTGCGGGAGCTGGTGGACGGCCTGGTCGCCTCGGGGTCGCCGGTCGAGGTGATCGGGGCGCTCACCAAGCCGCTGCCGGTACGGGTGATCAGCCGGCTGATGGAGCTGGAGGGGCTGGACACCGAGCGGCTCGGCTACTGGAGCGACCACGCGCTGTCCACCACGGCGTACGGCGCCGAGGAGATCCGGGCCGCGATCGAGGAGTTCGGCGCGTTCGGGCAGCAGTTGGTGCAGGAGCGGCGCGAGAACCCGGGCGAGGACCTGGTCAGCTCGCTGGTGCTGGCCGCCGACCGGACCGGCGGCATGACCGAGCGGCAGATCACCTCGCTCACCATCGGGCTGGTGATCGCCGGGCACGAGACCACCATGACCAGTTTCGGCAACGCCCTGGTCTACCTGCTCGACCCCGAGCGCGCCGAGCAGCCGGAGCACGCCGGGGCCTGGCGGCGGATCGGCACCGACCCGGCGGCGGCGGTCGCCGCGACCGAGCAGATCCTGCGCACCGTCCCGCTCGGCGACCGCACCAACGCGCCGGGCGCGCTCCGCCGGGCGACGGCCGACCTGGAGATCGGCGGCGTGACCATCCCGGCGGGCGCGATCATCGCCGCCGACACCACGGCCGCCAACGCCGACCCGGAGGTCTACCCGCCGGGCCCGCTCGACCTGTTCGCCCCGCTCGGCACCCCGTCGCTGACCTTCGGCGCCGGTCCGCACCACTGCCTGGGCGCCTGGCTGGCCCGGATGGAGCTCGAACTGGGCCTGCACCACCTCGCCCGCGCCCTGCCCGAGCTGCGCCTGGCCACCCCGGTCGACCGGATCGAGTGGCGCACCGGCCTGCTCACCCGCAGCCCGCTGCGCCTGGAGGTGACCTGGTGAGCGACGCCCCGCAGCTGGTCGTGACGGTCGACCGGGTCCGCTGCATCGGCAGCGGCCTGTGCGCCCGCACCGCCCCCGCCGACCTCGCCCTGGCCCCCGACGGCCGGGCCACCCCGGTCCGGCCGTCCACCGCGGGCTCCGAGCAGCTCACCGAGGCCGCCGAGATGTGCCCGGTCGAGGCCATCACCGTCCGCGACGCCACCACCGGAGACCTGGTCGCCCCCGCCTGGTGACCCGCCGTCGGCCCCCGCGCACCACCGGTCGCCGCACCAACGGTCGGCACGGCGCGCGGGGCCGACGCGGCGCGCGGGGCCGACGCGGCGCGCGGGGCCGGGCGGCGGCCCTCAGCGTCCTTCCGGGCGCGGTCCGAGTGCCAGTTCGCCGACCCGCTGGTCGCCGCTGGTCTCCCCGGTGGGGCGGAAGCCCAGGCGCAGGTAGAAGCGCTCGGGGCCGTCCTCGCCGACGTGCCAGGTGGTGGTGAGCCGGGTGCCGCCGCGTTCGCGGATCTCGGCGGCCACCGCCTCGACCGCGAAGCGCCCGTAGTCGCGGCCCTGTTCGCCCGCCGCGATGGTGAGCCGCCACAGGCCCGAGCGGAGGTCGGCACCGGTGCCGTCACCCGCGAAGTCGATGCCGAAGAAGGCCATCAGGAACCCGACCGCGCGGTCGCCGTCCAGGATCAGCCGCGGCCGGGCCACCCCGGGGTGGACGTACGCCTCGGCGAGCGACTTCACCACCGGCGCCACCAGGTGCTCCTGTTCCGGCCGGACCTTCAGGGCGAGCGCGGTGTCGAGGTTGGCGGCGGTGACCGCTTCCAGCCGGAGTGTGCTTGTCATACGGAAACCGTCATCAGCCGATCAACCGATTTCCCGCCCCGCCCCGGAACGGCACGGCACGGCACGGCACGGCACGGAACCGCCCAGCCCGGAACGGCTCGGCCCGGAACCGCCCGGCCGCCCGGGCAAAACCTTGGTCAAACCCCCTGGACAGCAGGTATTTCCCGCTGCCATCCTCACCGCCGTGCTGATCTTCGTCATCCTGGCCCTGTTCCCGCTCGGTTTCTTCCTCTTCGGCCTCGCCCTGTTCACGGACTTCCGCGGCGTCGCCACCCACTACACCGCCCGCAACCGCGCGGTCGTCGAGGAGATGGCCCGCAACGGCCAGGACGCGCGCGCGTTCCTGGTGCTCGGCAACAACCGCCGGATGGGCCCGCTGCTGATGGTGCTGAGCGCCGGGGCGGTCGCCTTCATCGTCTTCCAGATGATCAGGATCGCGCAGGACGGCGGCTGACCGCGCGCCAGTCTCCCGTTCAGGCGGACTGGCGCTCGATCAGGGTCGGTTCGAACAGGACGGTGGTGGCGGCGCGGCCGGGTCGGGCCAGGTGGTCGAGCAGGACGCGGGTCATCTCGGCGGCCATCTCCTCGACCGGCTGGCGCACGGTGGTCAGGTGGGGGCGGCCGGCCGTCGCGGCGGAGGAGTCGTCGAAGCCGATCACCGCGATGTCCTCGGGGACGCGGCGGCGCTGCTCGGCCAGGACGGCCAGCGCGCCCTGGGCCATCAGGTCGTTGGCGGCGAAGACGCCGTCCAGGTCGGGGTAGCGGCGCAGCAGCGAGGTCATCGCGCGCTCGCCGTCCTCGCGGGTGAAGTCGCCTTCGACGTGCGGGAGTTGGTGGATGCCGTGGTCGGCCATCGCCTCCCGGAAGCCGGACAGCCGGTCGCGGGCGGCGCGGACGCCGAGCGGGCCGGAGATGGCGGCGACCCGGCGGCGGCCGCGGGCGGTGAGGTGGTCGGCGGCGATCCGGCCGCCCTCGCGGTTGTCGAGGTCGACGCAGGAGAGCGAGAGCGGCGTCGGGGGGCGGCCGAACAGGACGGTGGGGATGCCGGCGGCGAGCAGTTGGGCGGGCAGCGGGTCGCGGCTGTGGGTGGAGACCACCATCGCGCCGTCGGCGTTGCCCTGCCGGAGGTAGGTGAGCGCCTTGTCGCGGGCCTCGCCGCTGTCGGCGAGCATCAGGACGGGGTGCAGGTCGAGCGGGCGCAGGCCGGTGAAGACGCCGCTGACGACGCGTCCGAAGAACGGGTCGGAGAAGATCTCGCCGCCGACGTGGTGGTCGGGGGTCTCGGGGGCGTCGCTGCCGGAGATCACCAGGGCGAGGGCGCCGGTGCGCCGGGTCACCAGGGAGCGGGCGGCGCTGTTGGGGACGTAGCCGGTGCGGGCGATGGCCTGGCGGACGGCTTCCTGGATGGCGGGGTCGACGTTGCGGACGCCGTTGATGACGCGGGAGACGGTGGCACGGGAGACGCCCGCGACCCGCGCCACGTCCTCCAGGGTGGTGGCGCGCTTGAGGGCTTCGCTGCTCATGAGGCCCTTTATAGCACGCTCGGAGAGCGCTCTCCCAACACGTTCCGAAGCGTGATCCGCGCCCCGGCCCGCCGGGTGCTCCGGCGCGCGCTGCGGCCCGCGGCCGGGGGCGGTCCCCCGGTCGCGTCCGGTCGGCAGCGGGCGTCCGCGTCCGGTCACGAACTGTGCTCCTTCCAGCAGATCATGACGGTGGTGGCGGTCATCACGGCGACGTCGGCCCGGCTGCGCGGGGGCGTGCCGAAGGTCTCGGGCAGCTTGGCGACGTCGACGGTGAGCACGAAGCCGTCCTTGCGGACCACGGTGGTGCCGTCGGCGCGCTTGTAGGCGGCCTCGCCGAGGCCGTTGAGGTCGGTGACGGCCCCGGCGCTGCCGCGCAGCCCGTCGTACTGGGCGAGCGCGGTGGCGGGGTCGGGGAGTTCCTTGACCGAGAGCGTCATGCTGCCGGCGGGGTAGTGGTACTCGCAGCTGTAGACGCGCTTCTCCCAGCTGGGGGCGAGCGGCCGGTCGATGTCGGTGCCGAGGGCGCCGGCGAGTTCCTGCCGGAAGTACGGGTTGCAGATCATCGAGGTGGCGTCGGAGGGCCGGTCGGACGCGGCGGCCCCGGCGGAGGCTCCCGCGGCGGCGGCCGCGGACGGGCTCGCGGGCGCGCCCGTGGCGGGGGGCGCGGCGTCGGAGCCGGGGCTGCCGGCTGTTCCACAGCCGACGGCGGTGAGCAGCAGGAGCAGCGCGGCGGTGCGGCGAAGCCTCATCGGTGGTCCTCCGTGGGGGTGGTGCGCGGGCCGGCCCCGCCGCCGGACGTGGGGGTCCGTGGCGGCGGGGCCGGTGTCGCGCGTTCGGGCTACGGCTCGGTGCTACGGCAGAAGGTACTGCTCGTTGAGCGCGGCGCCCTTACCGGGCTGGTTCTCGTCGTAGCCGCGGGCGTTGCACTGGAGACCGCCGACGATGCAGTGGTTGACCAGTGCGGCCAGGGTCGGCGCGTCCCAGGCGTTGAAGAAGTCGTAGTGGAAGGAGAAGCCCCGTCCGCTGGAGAGGTGGAGCTGGGCGAGGTTGTTCAGGTTGGCCGGGAAGGCCATCTTGAACTCGATCATCGGCAGCGCGACCGGGTGGTCGGCGGGGCAGACCCCGTCGATCGGGTAGGCCATGTGGCTCTTGTGGTCGGGCGTGTCGAGGTACAGGCCGTTCCAGCAACTGGGCGCCTGGAAGCGGATGTTGAGCGCGCCGCCGCCGGGGCAGCTGGTGGGCAGGTCGGAGGTGTGGTAGCTGGTGCCGCACTCCCAGCCGGCCACGTACCCGGGGTGGGTGGTGAAGTCGGTGGCGCTGTCGTTGGGGCTGGCGACCAGGAACCGCAGGCCGGGCGGGAACGGCCGGACGGCGGTGTAGTCGTTGATCGCGCTCTTGTAGTAGATGGTCTGGAGGCCGACCGGGTCGACGGGGGTGTTCCCGTCGTACATGGTGGGCATCCAGTAGCCGGACTTGTCGCCGGGGGCGATGCAGGTGGTGCCGCCGGCCTGCAGCGAGGCGAGCGTGGAGTTGGCGTTGGTGGTGGTGTTGCCCATGAAGGTGTGCATGTGCGAGGCACCGGACTGGCCGGGGAAGACGATCGGGTCGTCCGGCAGGTCGTGGTTGGCGGTGCAGTTCGCCTGGAACTCGTGGAAGTAGGCGTGCGGCGGGTTCCCGGTGGCCGGGGTGGCGCCGGTGACCTGGGGGTTGGCCAGGACGTAGCCGTTGCCGGGCGTGGTGACCTGCCCGTAGACCTTGAACTCCTCCAGCGAGTACCCGTACTGGGTGCCGCGCTTGGTGAGGTTGAGCCGGATGTAGCGCCCGCCGGCGTTGAGGTCGATCTGCTCGGTGCCGCCGGTGCCGCCCGCCTTGGTGTAGACGGTGTTCCAGCTGGTGGCGTCGCTGCTGGTCTGCACCTGGTAGCCGCTGGCGTACGCGGCCTCCCAGTCCAGTTCGACGTGGCTGATGGTGGCCGTGCCGCCGAGGTCGATCTGGACCCACTGGGAGTCGGTCCAGGCGCTGGCCCAGCGGGTGGCGAGGTTGTTGTCGGCGACGGCCGCGGCGGGGAAGCTGGCGCTCTCCACGGACGAGGCGGTGACCGGCTTGGACTGGCTGATCAGCGGGTCGGACGCCGCGGCGGCCGACTGGGTGAGGACGCCGCCGGTGAGGGCGCCGGCCGCGAGGATCGCGGCGACGGTCCCGGCGAGTGCGGTGCGGTGGGGCGCGCCGCGGGACGTGCGGTGTTTCATCGGACCTCCGGATGAGGAACGGTGGGTGGGGGGACCCGGTGCCGCGCGGCGCTCCCTGCCGCGCGGCACCGGGGGCTCATCGGGGGGGCGTCCGTTCCGGTGGCACGGGCCGGACGCCCCCTGCTCGCCGGTGCCGGGTCAGGCGTAGACGCCGAACTCGTACAGCGAGTCGCCGTAGGCGGTGCCGCGCTGGGTGATGTTCACCCGGACGTAGCGCCCGCTGCCGTTGACGTCGAAGTCGTCGATGCCGCCGGTGCCGTTGGCCTGGGTGTACACCGTGGTCCAGTTGGTGCCGTCGTTGGAGGTCTGCACCTGGTACGCCTTGCCGTAGGCGGACTCCCAGCCGAGCTGCACGTGCTTGAACGAGGTGGTCTGGCCCAGGTCGACCTGGATCCACTGCGGGTCGGCCCACTCGCTGGCCCACCGGGTGGACCAGTTGCCGTCGGTGGCGTTGGACGGCGGGTAGGGGGCGCCGTTGCCGACGGCCTGGTAGGTGGAGGCGGTGGTGGCCTTGCCCTTGGCGACGTTGGTGCCGCTCGGGGTCGGGGCGACGGTGCGGAAGGACTTCGACTCGATGCCGACGTTGCCGTGGCCGTCGTAGGCGTAGACGTAGACCTTCCAGACGCCGAGCGTCCTGGGCGCGGTGACGGTGAACTGGCCGTCGCCGGTCTGGGTGAAGCGGACCTGGCTGAAGCCGGTGCCGCCGTCCACGTACTTGGAGCTGTAGTACAGCTGGTAGCGGACCAGGTCGCCGTCGGGGTCGGTGGCGGGCGAGCCGAGCGTGAAGGTGCCGCCGGCCGGGACGTCGGTGGTCCGGCTCAGGGTGACGCTGTTCATCACCGGCGGGGTGTTGCCGTTCTTGGCGCTGCCGCCGTAGGACTTGGCGACGGAGTAGTACGCGGGCTGCTTCCAGCCGCCGGGGATCAGGTTGAACCAGGTGCCGCCGAAGTCGTTCTCGGTGCCGTAGTTGAAGATGGTGGCGCCGAGCGCGACGCCGGTGTGGCCGGCGATGCAGTTCCAGGCGCTGGTGTAGCCGTCGCGCTTCTGGGTGTCGGTGGGCTGGGTCGGGACGCCGTTGGCGTCGTTGGGGACCTCCCACTCGCCGGCGTCGCCGGTCTCGGTGACGATGTACGGCTTGGTGTAGCCGCCGTTGATCCAGTCCTGCTTGACGTTGCAGACCGCGCCGTAGGAGTTGACGGCCAGCAGGTCGAGGCTGGGGGCGTACTGCTTGTAGTACGTCCAGGCGCCGGTGTAGGCGTCGGTGGAGGTGACCGGGTGGTCGGGGTCGATGGCGTGGATGGCCTGGGTGACCTGCTCGACGAACTTGGCGTAGGCGACCCGCTCCTGCTCCACCGTGGCGCCGTTGTAGGCGTGGTCCTGGGTGGTGAGGATGACCTCGTTGCCGACGTCCCACATCAGGGTGCCGGGGTGGTCCTTGTAGGTGGTCACCCACTGCTTGATCGAGTCGAGGGTGCTGTTCTTGTAGGCGGTGTCGTTGACGTAGTCGGCGCCCTGGTTGAGCCAGAAGCCGTTGACCACCTTGAGGCCGTACGCGGCGGCGGCGTCCAGCAGCGGCTTGCTGCTGGCGTCGGTGCCCCAGGTGCGGACGGTGTTGACGCCCAGCGCCTTGAGGTCGCGCATGTGCGCGTCGGCGGTGGACTGGGCCGGGCCCCAGGTGACGCCCTTGAGCTGGTAGGGCTGGCCGTTGACGCTGAGCGCCCAGTTGCCCTGGCCGCCGGTGACCTTGACGGTGCTCTTGCCGGTGGCCGCGGGCGGGTCGGCGAGCGGGGCGGGGGCGGTGCCGGTGGTGGTGGCGACGGTGACGGCGCCGATGGAGAGCGCGCCGCCGGAGGTGGTGGTGGCGCTGGGCGTGGTGCAGCCGCAGACGCTGTCCGGGAAGGAGCCGCCGATGGCGAGGTTGAAGACCAGCTTGAAGCCGTGGTCGACGGCGTTCTTCCAGTCGGTGGTGCCGACCTGGGACTCGTTGACCTGCCAGATCTGCTTGCCGTCGAGGTACCAGCGGATCTGCTCGTCGCTGACGGTGCGGTCGATGACCTGGCTGTAGGTGTGGTAGTCGCTCTGGCAGCCGGGGCAGGAGGCGAGTCCGCTGGTCATGCCGTTGTACTCGTTGCAGTTGCCGCCGGGGGCGGTGCCGCAGTGCAGGGTGGCGGAGGTCTGGCTGCGGCCGTTGACGTCCTCGAGGATGTCGGTCTCGCCGGTGGCGGGCCAGCCGCCGCTGCGGTCGTTGGCGCCGATGGCGCGGAAGGACGGCCAGTAGCCGGTGGCGTCGGCGACGCCGGGCTGCTTGATCTGCGCGGAGATCAGCAGCTGTCCGCCGGCGGGGGCGGCGAAGTCGCCGCGCTTGCTCTCCACCCGGCCGGAGGTCCAGTTGCCCGCGCCGTCGCGCACGGCGGTCAGGTTGAGGTGGTGGTTGCCGTCGAGCGCGACGTTGGCGGGGTTGGCGGTGTCGGTCTGGACCTCGCCGGTGCCCCAGTGGGCGGCGCCGCCGGGCTCGGAGGTGCCGGTGCGCACCGTCCAGTTGGCGGCGGAGGGGGCGCCGCCGCTGCCGCCCGCGAAGTCGTCGCTGAACACGGTGGTCCAGTTGCCGGGCGGGGTGGTGCCGGTCGGCGGCGGGCTGGTCGGCGGGTTGCTGGTCGGCGGGTTGCTGGGCGTGCCGGTGGAGCCGCCGCCGGCGGTGAAGACCTGGAACTCCCAGACGGAGTAGCCGTAGCCGGTGGCCCGGGCGGTGCCGTACAGCCGGACGTAGCGGGCGGTGCCGGAGACGTTCTGGGTCTCGGTGCCGCCGGCGCCGTTGGCGGTGGTGTACGCGTCGGTCCAGGTGGTGCCGTCGGTGGACAGCTGGATGCGGTACGCCTTGGCGTAGGCGCTCTCCCACTTCACCGCGGTGCCGCAGACGTTCTGCGCGGAGCCGAGGTCGACCTGGAGCCACTGCGGGTCGGAGTTCGCCGAGGACCAGCGGGTGTTCGCGTCGCCGTCGACGGCGTTGGACGCGGGGGTGCCGTAGTTCTCGGTGCTGGAGGCGGTGGCGGCCTTGCCCTGGGCGGCGTTGGCGGTGCCGCAGCCCTGGGTGCCGCCGCCGTCGGCGCCGTAGACCTGGAACTCCCAGAGCGAGTAGCCGTAGCCGGTGGCCCGGGCGGTGCCGTACAGCCGGACGTAGCGGGCGGTGCCGGTGACCGGGACGGTCTCGGTGCCGCCGGCGCCGTTGGCGGTGGTGTACGCGGTGGTCCAGGTGGTGCCGTCGTTGGACAGCTGGATCTGGTAGCCCTTCGCGTACGCCGCCTCCCACTGGAGGGTGACGGAGCTGAGCGCGGCGGGCGCGCCGAGGTCGACCTGGAGCCACTGCGGGTCGGAATTCGCCGAGGACCAGCGGGTTCCGGTGTTGCCGTCGACGGCGTTGGACGCGGGGGTGCCGTAGTTCTCGGTGCTGGAGGCGGTGGCGGTCTTGCCCTGCGAGAGCAGGACGGGTGCGGCCTGGGCGCGGGTGGCGGGCAGCAGCAGGACCAGGGCCGCGACCAGCGCGGCGGCCAGGGCGGCCGCCAGGGTGCGGGTCGGGGGTGCGGTGCGGACCGGCCCGGTGGGCCGTGGGGTGCGCAGGGGCGGGGCGGGCATCGGGGCTCCCGATCGGGTGGGGTGGGGGCGGCACCGTCGAGGGCCGGTGCCCGGATCAGGGAGAGCGCTCTCTCACTACGCCAGTGATGGTTGCCCCGTTGTTTCATCCGTGTCAAGGGCGGCGACCATTGGTTCGCTGGCGAAACTCTGCCAAACCCCTAGTCCGCCAGTGATGTTCTACGTCCGGACCCCTTGACGGGACCGGGGTGGAGCGGCCAAGCTCCGGTTGCCACCCCGGGAGAGCGCTCTCCCACCCGAGCGTCCCGGGGCTCACTCAGCCATCCCCCGCGAGGAGCCGTTCCATGCCCGTTTCCCTGCCCCGCACCGGCCCCAGAAGCCGCCGCCTGCTCGCCGGCTCGGCGCTGCTGGTGCTGGCCCTGACCGCCGTGACCTCCTGCTCCAGCAGCGGCGGCGGCTCGTCGGCGGACGAGGACCCCAACGCCAGGATCACCCTCACGGTGAACCTGTTCTCCGACTTCGGCTACGCGGACCTGTACAAGGAGTACGAGCAGGCCCACCCGAACATCACCATCAAGGAGAACCGCGCCGACATGGGCGCGCACCACCAGAACCTGCACGCCCACCTGATGGCCGGTTCCGGCACCGCCGACATCGAGGCGATCGAGATCGGGCAGGTGGCCGGCTTCCAGCCGGAGGCCGGGAAGTTCCTCAACTTCCTGGACAACGGCGTCAGCAAGGACCAGTGGGTGCCGTCCAAGACCGCGCCCGCCTCCAGCCCGGACGGGAAGGTGCTGTTCGGCCTGGGCACCGACATGGGCGGCATGGCGCTGTGCTACCGCAGCGACCTGTTCAAGGCCGCCGGGCTGCCCACCGACCGCGAGCAGGTCGCGGCGCTGATGAAGGACTGGCCGTCCTACCTGGCCGCGGGCAAGCAGTTCCTGGCCAACAGCCCGAACAAGGACGCCCGCTGGTTCGACAGCGGCGGCAACCTGTTCAGCGCGATCCTGGCCCAGGCCCCGCAGGGCGTCTACGACGCCGAGGGCAAGGTCGTGGTGACCTCCAACCCGGCCGTCAAGCAGTCCTTCGACCTGGTGGCCGGCGCGATCAAGGACGGCGAGTCGGCGGGCATCCAGGCGTTCACCCCCGCCTGGGACACCGGCTTCCAGAAGAGCCAGTTCGCCACCGTCGCCTGCCCGGCCTGGATGAGCTACGAGTTCAAGGCCAACCCGCCCACCGACGGCGGCACCTGGGACCTGGCCCGGATTCCCGGCGGCGGCGGCAACTGGGGCGGCTCGTACCTGTCGGTGCCGAAGTCCGGCAAGCACACCAAGGCCGCCGCCGAGCTGGCCAAGTGGCTGACCGCGCCCGAGCAGGAGGCCCGGCTCTTCAAGGAGAAGGGCTACTTCCCCTCCGACCAGGCGCTGTGGACCCAGCCCGACATCGCCGAGCACACCGACCCGCTGTTCAACAACGCGCCCACCGGCAAGATCTTCTCCCAGTCGGCCCGGGACCTGAACCCGCAGCCGCTCGGCGCGCACGGCGCGGAGATCGGCACCGCCCTGGGCAACGCGCTGACCTCGGTCGAGCAGGGCCAGGCCGACCCGGAGGGCGCCTGGAAGAAGGCCCTCGCGGACGTCGACAACATCGTCAACTGACGCTCCGCCCCCCGTAGCCGCGGGGGGGGGGGGGGGGGGGGGCCCCCCCCCCCCCCCCCCCCCCCCCCCCCCCCCCCCCCCCCCCCCCCCCCGCCCCGGCGGCCCCCCGGCCCCCCCCCCGGGCGCCTGTATGACGGCCCGCGGGTACGTCCAAAAAAGCTCAAAGGGCCGCCCCCCCCCCCGTCGCGGGGGGGCGGGGGCGGACCTGCCCCCCCCCCGCCACCGCGATCACCCCTTCTCCCCCGCCCCGCCGCTTCTGCCCCTGGGAGCTCCCCTTGGCCGCATCGACCGCCGCCGCGCCCGGCGCCCGCGCCCCCGCCCGCACCGCCGGCCACCGCTGGCACCGGCTGGACCGCACCGTCTCGCCCTACCTGTACCTCTCCCCGTTCTTCCTGGTCTTCGGCGTCTTCGGCCTGTTCCCGATGCTGTACACCGGCTACGTCTCGTTCACCGGCTGGCGCGCCGACCGCCCCGGCAGCTCGGGCGACTGGGTGGGGTTCGAGAACTACCGCAAGCTGCTGGACGACCCGTTCTTCTGGAACGCCGTCAAGAACACCCTGGGCATCGGCGTGCTGGCCACCGTCCCGCAGCTGCTGCTCGCGCTGGGCCTGGCCCACCTGCTGAACTACCGGATGCGCGGGCGCACCCTGCTGCGGCTGGGCGTCCTGCTGCCGAACGTCACCTCGGTGGCCGCCGTCACGCTGATCTTCGTCCAGCTGTTCGGCCGCGACTTCGGCATGATCAACTGGTTCCTCTCGCTGTTCGGCGTCGACCACGTCGACTGGCAGGCCGGCACCCTCTCCTCCTGGACGGCCATCGCCTCGATCGTGACCTGGCGCTGGACGGGCTACAACGCGCTGCTCTACCTGGCCGCGATGCAGTCCGTCCCGTTCGAGCTGTACGAGGCGGCGGCGCTGGACGGGGCCGGCCGCTGGCGGCAGTTCCGCTCCATCACCGTCCCGATGCTGCGGCCGACGATCCTGTTCACCGTCATCGTCTCCACCATCGGCGCGCTCCAGCTCTTCGGCGAGCCGATGCTGTTCAGCCAGCAGCAGGACCCGACCACCGGCGGCTCCCAGCACCAGTTCCAGACCCTGGCGCTGTACTCCTACAACCAGTTCTGGGGCCGCTTCAAGTACGGCTACGGCGCGGCCATCTCCTGGGCGATGTTCCTGCTGATCGTGCTGGTGGCCGCCGTCAACTTCCTGGCCGCGCGCCGGATGCGAGGTGCCGAATGACCACCACCGCCCCGGCTCCGGTCCCCCCGGTCCCGGCCCCGGCCTCCCCGGCGCCCCGGCGCCGCCGACAGCGGAGCAACCGGCAGCTGACCGCCGGGCGCGGCGTCTACGTCGTCCTCGGCGTCGCCGTCCTGCTCTCGCTCTTCCCGCTGTACTGGACGCTGGTCGCGGCCTCCCGCACCAACACCGAGATCCACCGGATGCCCCCGGTGCTGCTGCCCGGCGGCCGGCTCTGGCACAACCTCACCCAGGTGTTCGCCCAGACCGACCTGCGCCTGGCCATGGTCAACTCGCTGATCGTGGCCGGCACCGTCACCGTCAGCGTGGTCCTGACCAGCACCCTGGGCGGCTTCGCCTTCGCCAAGCTGCGCTTCCCCGGCCGCGGCCCGCTGCTCGCCTCGGTGGTCGCCACCATGATGGTCCCCACCCAGCTCGGCATCATCCCGCTCTACATCATGATGGCCAACTGGTTCCACTGGGCCGACCACCTCCAGGCCCTGATCGTGCCGGCCGCCGCCAACGCCTTCGGCCTGTTCTTCATGCGCCAGTACCTGATCGGCGCCGTGCCCGACGAACTCCTGGACGCCGGCCGGATGGACGGCTGCACCACCCGCGGCCTGGTCTGGCACGTCGTGCTGCCCGCCGCCCGCCCCGCGATGAGCGTCCTGGGCATGCTCACCTTCATGGCCGCCTGGAACGACTTCTACTGGCCCAAGGTCGTCATGACCCAGCAGAACCCCACCGTCCAGCTCACCCTCTCCGAGCTGGCCAGCGGCTACATCAAGGACTACTCGCTGGTCCTCACCGGCGCCCTGGTCGCCAGCGCGCCCGTCCTGGTCGCATTCCTCCTGATGGGCCGCCAGATCATCGACGGCATCATGCAAGGAGCCACGAAAGGATGACCCAGCTCTCCATGCCACCTCAACTCACTTCGCCCGCGGCCCAGTCGGCGCCCCCGGCGCACCACGTGCTCGACCTGGAGCGCAAGGCCCGGCTGGTCTCCGGCGGGGACACCTTCCGGACCAGCGGGGAGCCGGCCGTCGGGATGCACCCGATCGTCTGCTCGGACGGGCCGGTCGGGGTGCGCGGCGAGCGCTGGGACGAGGCGGACACCGCGCTGCTGCTGCCGTGCGCGACCGCGCTGGCGGCGTCCTGGGACGAGGAACTGGTGTCCCGGATGGGCGGGTTGCTGGCGGCCGAGGCCCGGCGCAAGGGCGTGCACGTGGTGCTGGCGCCGACGCTGAACCTGCACCGCTCGCCGCTGGGCGGGCGCAACTTCGAGTGCTTCTCGGAGGACCCGCTGCTGACCGCCCGGATCGGGGCGGCGTACATCGCGGGCGTGCAGGGCGGCGGGGTCGCGGCGACCGCGAAGCACTACGTGGCGAACGACTCGGAGACCGAGCGGCTGACGGTGGACGCCCGGGTGGACGGGCGCACCCTGCGCGAGGTGTACCTGGCGCCGTTCGAGGCGGCGGTGCGGGCCGGGGTGTGGGCGGTGATGTCGGCGTACAACCGGGTCAACGGCACCTCGATGGTCGAACACCCGCTGCTGGCCGAGCCGTTGAAGGGCGAGTGGGGCTTCGACGGGCTGGTGGTCTCCGACTGGGGGGCGGTGCACGAGGCGGACGGGCCGGGCGCGGGGGGCTGCGACCTGGCGATGCCGGGGCCGAACCCGGCCTGGGGTCCGGCGCTGGCGGCGGCGGTGCGGGCCGGGCGGGTCCCGGCCGCGGTGCTGGACGACAAGGTGGAGCGGCTGCTGCGGCTGGCGGGCCGGGTCGGCGCGTTCGACCCGCCGGCGGCGGGCGGCCCGGCGCCGGTGCCGGTGGACCCGGCGACCCGGGGCGCGCTGCGGGCGGCGGCCGTGGCGGGCACCGTGCTGCTGCACAACCCGGACCGGCTGCTGCCGCTGGACGCCCCGGCGCTGCGCCGGGTCGCGGTGCTGGGCC
The DNA here is from genome assembly GCF_044769485.1 of Kitasatospora sp. NPDC090308. Lineage (NCBI taxonomy): Bacteria > Bacillati > Actinomycetota > Actinomycetes > Kitasatosporales > Streptomycetaceae > Kitasatospora > Kitasatospora sp. NPDC090308. The sequence continues at coordinate 198,746 of NZ_JBIVXY010000007.1, forward strand.
CGAACGCGGCGACCGCCCGGGTGCAGGGCGGCGGCAGCGCCTCGGTGTTCCCGGCCGCGCCGGTCTCGCCGCTGGACGGGCTGCGGGCGGCGCTCGGCCCGGCCGTGGCGGTCACCCACGCGCCGGGGGTGCGCACCGGCCTGCGCCCGACGCCGCTGACGGCGGCCGACTGCGTGCTCCCGGACGGCTCGGCGCCGGGGGTGCTGGTGCGCTACCTGGCCGCCGACGGCTCGCTGGTGCACGCCGAGCCCCGGTCGACGGGGCGGGTGCTGGAGCCCTCGGCGGAGGTCGACCTGGCGCCGGTGCGCACCATCGAGGTGGCGACCCGGTTCACCGCGCCGACCCCGGGCCGCTGGCGGCTGGGCGTGGTGGGCCTGGGCGCGCTGCGGCTGGAGGCGGACGGCGAGGAGCTGCTGGCGGAGTACGTCGAGCCGCTCTCGGACGACCCGACGTACCTGCACGTGACGCCCTCGTTCCGGCAGGTGGAGCTGGAGCTGGCGGCCGGCCAGCAGGTGGCGCTGCTGGCCCGGCGGACGGTGGAGTCCGCGCACGGGCGGGTGCTGGTGCTGGCCGCCGACCCGCCGGAGGCGGAGCTGGAGCGGGAGTTCGCGCACGCGGTGGAGCTGGCCGCGGCGGCGGACGTGGCGGTGGTGGTGGTCGGCACCACGGACGAGCACGAGAGCGAGGGCTTCGACCGCTCCTCGCTGCGGCTGCCGGGCCGCCAGGACGAGCTGGTGGCGGCGGTCGCCGCCGCCAACCCGCGCACGGTGGTCGTGGTGAACACCGGCAGCCCGGTGCTGCTGCCCTGGCGCGAGCGGGTCGGCGCGGTGCTGACCTGCTGGTTCCCGGGCCAGGAGGGCGGCGACGCGCTGGCCGAGGTGCTGCTGGGCCGGGCCGAGCCGGGCGGGCGGCTGCCCACCACCTGGCCGGACGCCGCCGAGGACTGCCCGGTCTACGCGACCGCCCCGACCGACGGGCGGCTCGACTACGCGGAGGGCCTGCACCTGGGCCACCGCGGCTGGCTGCGCGCCGGGCGCGCCCCCGCGTACTGGTTCGGGCACGGCCTGGGCTGGGGCGAGTGGCGCTACCTCGCGCTCGGCGCGCCCTCGGCCCCGGCGGCGGACGGCTCGCGCACGGTGCGGGTGACGCTGCGCAACGAGGGGCCGCGCCGCTCCCGGGAGACGGTGCAGCTGTACCTGTCCCGGCCGGGCTCGGCGGTGGACCGGCCGGTGCGCTGGCTGGCCGGGTTCACCGCCGCCGAGGCGGGCCCGGGCGAGCAGGTCGACGTCGAACTGACGCTTCCGGCAAGGGCGTTGGAGCACTGGTCGGCGGACGGGACCGGCTGGGAGACCGAGCCGGGCGCCTTCGTCCTGCGGGTCGGCCCGCACTGCGGCGAACTCCCGCTGACGGCGGCCCTGACCGTCGGGCCCTGACCCTCACGCCCCGGCCCTCGCGCCCCGCGAGCCCTGCCCCGACCCCGCTCCCCCGGGGTCGGGGCAGTACGCCTTCCGGCCCCGGCTACTCGACGACCTCGGCGCTGACCAGCACCACGTCCTCCTTCGGGACGTCCGCGTGGCCGCCCTTGGAGGTGGTGGGCACCGACTTGATCGCGTCCACCACGTCCTGTCCCTCGACCACCTCGCCGAACACCGTGTAGCCCCAGCCCGGGCCGTTCTTGGCGGTGTGGTCGAGGAAGGCGTTGTCCGCGACGTTGACGAAGAACTGCGCGGTGGCCGAGTGCGGGTCCGCGGTGCGGGCCATCGCCACCGTGTAGCGGGTGTTCTTCAGCCCGTTGTCGGCCTCGTTCTGGATCGGCGCCCGGGTCTCCTTGCGGCGCAGGCCCGGCTCCATGCCGCCGCCCTGCACCATGAAGCCGTCGATGACCCGGTGGAAGACGGTGCCGTCGTAGAACCCGTCCTGCACGTACTGCAGGAAGTTCGCGACCGTGGCCGGGGCCTTCTCGGCGTCCAGCCGGATCACGACGTCGCCGTGGTTGGTGCTCAACTTGACCTTGGACAAGGCAACCTCACTGTCTGTCTGCTGGTGGGGACGAAGATCGTCACCCCCATTGTCGCAGCCCGTCCCCGCCCCCCGGCCCCGCCACCCCGGCCCCGGACGGCGGGCCGCCCGCGCAGGGTGCCTAGGCTGGGCGGATGGACGACGCACCCGTGCCCCGGCTGTTCGAGAACCGCTTCACCGAGCGGGTCGGCCCGATCGACTCCTGCGACTGCGTGCGGGCGCGGCGGGCGCGGTTCCACGGGGAGCGGCAGGACGTCTCGGCGCCGGGCTGGCTGCGGTTGCTGGAGCTGGTGGAGGAGGCGGCGGCGGACGGGCGGGAGGAGTTCGCGCCGCTGAGGGAGCTGACGGACGAGCAGCGCCGCCAGGTGGTGACGCTGCCGGCGAGCATCGGGCGGCTGACGCAGGTGCGCCACCTGCACCTGTACCGGTCGAACCTGGTGCGCCTCCCGCCGGAGATCGGCGGGATGCGGGCGCTGGAGGAGTTCACCCCGTACACCTCGTACCGGCTGCACTGGTTCCCGTACGAGCTGGCGCGGCTGCCGCTGCTGCGGCGCAGCACGGTCAGCACCCGGGCGGTGTTCGGGAACCCGAAGACGCGGCCGCCGTTCCCGGTGCTGGCCGAGCCGTCGGCGGGGGCGGACCCGCGGGCGCTGGACCCGGGGGTGTGGGGGGCGAAGTCGGTCGGGGCGTGCTCGGTGTGCGACGGTCCGGTGGCGGGGGCCGCGGGGCTGCACCAGGCGTGGATCTCGCTGCGCACCTCGGGGCGGGACGTGCTGCCGCTGCTGGTGAACGCCTGCTCCAGGGAGTGCCTGGCCGCGCTGCCGTCCCCGCCGGAGGGCCACCTGCCGGGCCCGCACCGGGGCCGGGGGCTGGACGGGCTGCTGGCGACGGCGGAGCTGGAGCTGTTCGCGGACTTCTTCCAACTGCACGTGCGCGACGGGGACTCGGACGAGGACCTGCTCGGCGCGTGGACGGCGCAGGCCCGGGCGGACGGCCTGGTCCCGGCCCGGCGGGGGCTGGGCGTCGGCACGGTGGGCGAGGGGGACGTCGAGGTGACGGTGGAGGTCTTCGTGGCGGAGCCCGCGGCGGATCACGGGGCGTTCGAGCAGGTGGTGGAGGCGACGATCGAGGCCACCTCGGGCCGGGTCGCCGTGCTCTCGCCCACCGGGCACCTGCCCGACGCGGAGTTCTTCGACCTCCCGCCCGGCCCGGTCCGGGTCCGCGCCTCCCGTGCCGCGCCGGCGGCGGGGCGGGGTGCTGCGGAACGGCTGCGGGTCCGGCTGTGGCCGGTGGCCGGGCACGGGGCCCCGCGGGTGTTCCGCCGCCGGGGCTGAGCGTCCGGCGGCGCGGGGGCGCCGGCGGGTCGGGGCCCGGGGCGGGGCGTTCGGTGGGGTCGGTCTCGGGGCATCGCACTCCGCTGGCCTGGTCGGTTCCGGTGGGCGGCCTGTCCGTCGCTTCCCCGGCGGCGGATAGGGTGGCGCGACGGCGTGTCTGCGGAGCCGGGCACCGTCCTCATCCTTCGGGTTCGTGCGGGGCGGCGACAAGGTGTTGCCTGTTGCCAGCGCCGGGTGTCAACACCTCCGGGCTCCGCGCGCCGCCGGGCAGTGACAGCACATCAGGAAGTGGGGGGCCGGGGCCGGTGACGTTCGGCGAGCGGCTGCGGGGGTTGCGGGAGGAGCGCGGGATCTCCCTCGCGGAGCTGGCCCGGGCCACCAGTTACAGCAAGAGCTACCTGAGCCGGGTGGAGACCGGTCGGCGGCCCGGCAACGCGGCGCTGGCCGCGGCCTGCGCCCGGGCGCTGGGCGTCGACCCCGACCGGCTCGGCCCGCCGGACGCCGCCGGCACCGGTGTTGCCGGCCCTGGCAACACCGTCGCCGCCGGGTCCGCCGTCCCGCCGCCCCCGGCCGTCCCGGTGCAGCTGCCGCCCGCGCCGGGCGTCTTCGCGGGGCGCGAGGCCGCGCTCGCCGAGCTGGACGGGGCGCTGTCCTCGGCCCGGGCCCGGTGGGGCGAGGGCGGGCCCCGGGTGTGGGTGATCGACGGGATGGGCGGGATCGGGAAGACCGCGCTGGCCGTGCGGTGGGCGCACCGGGCCCGGGACCGCTTCCCGGACGGGGTGCTGTTCAGCGACCTGGCGGGCCACGGCAGCGCGGGCGCGCCCCGGGAGCCCGGCGAGGTGCTGGACGGTTTCCTGCGGGCGCTGGGCACCGACACCGGCCTGATCCCGCCCGGGGTGGCCGACCGCAGCGCGCTGCTGCGCACCCTGCTGGCCGAGCGCCGGGTGCTGCTGGTGCTGGACAACGCGGCGGCGCCCGCCCAGGTCCGCCCGCTGCTGCCGGGGGCGCCGGGCTGCGTGGTGCTGGTGACCAGCCGGACCAGGATGGCGGGCCTGGTGGTGCGGGACGGGGCCCGGCGGGTGACGCTCGACCCGCTGCCGGAGGAGCAGGCCGTGGAGCTGCTGCGCCGCACGCTGGGCCCGGAGCGGGTGGACGCCGATCCGGCGGCGGCCCGCGAGCTGGTGCGGCGCTGCGGGCGGCTGCCGCTGGCGCTGCTGGTGGCGGCCGAGCGGGCGCTGTCCCGGCCGGGCCTGACGCTGACCCGGGTCAACGAGGAGCTGCGTTCGGACCGCACCCGGCTGCACGTGCTGGCCGCCGCGGCCGACGGCGACTCGGCGCTGCGGGTGGTGTTCTCCTGGTCGTACCGGGCGCTGGCCCCGGAGCCGGCCCGGGCGTTCCGCCTGCTGGCCCTGCACCCGGGGGCCGCGCTGACCGCGGAGAGCGCCGCCGCGCTGCTGGGCACCACGGCGGGCAACGCGGGCGAGCTGCTGGACCTGCTGGCCGACGTCCACCTGCTGGAGCTGGAGGCCCCGGAGCGGTTCCGCTTCCACTCGCTGCTCCAGGTGTACGGCCGGGAGCTGGCGGAGAGCCAGGACCCGCCGCGGGACCGGGCGGCGGCGCTGGACCGGCTGTACGACTGGTACCGGCAGGGCGCGGACGCGGCGGGCCGGCTGCTGGAGCCGGGGGCCCGCCCGGCGGGGGCGGCGCCGCTGCCGGGGGTGCGTCCGCCGGTCTTCGGGGGCGTCCCGGACGCGGTGGCCTGGTGCGAGGCGCACCTGGCGGACCTGCTGTCGGTGATCCGGTACGCGGCGCTGGCCGGCCGTCCGCCCGCCGCCTGGCAGCTGCCGTTCGCGCTCTGGTCGTTCTTCCACCGGCGCCACCACCGGGCGGAGTGGCTGAACGCGGCCCGGATCGCCGTCGCGGCGGCGGCCGACAGCCCCGACCCGCGGGCCCTGACGGTCTCGCTGGTCCTGCTGGGCACCGCCCAGGTGCACGCCGGGCGGCCGGTGGAGGCGGAGATCCACCTGCGGCGGGCGCTGGAGCGCTGCGCCGCCGACCGGAGCGACCCGGAGAGCGAGTGCGCGGCCCGCAACCACCTGGCGGAGCTGATGCTCCGCCAGGGCCGGGCCGCGGAGGCCCTGGAGCTGCTGGAGCCGGCCCTGCCGCTGGGCCGGACGATCGGCCACCGCTGGGCGGAGCGGGTCACCCTGACCAACCTGGGCGACGCCTCGCTGCGGCTGGGCCGGCTGGCCGACGCGGAGCGGCTGCTGCTGGAGGCGCTCTCGCTGCGTCCCACCGGCACCGACCACCGCACCGAGGGCCTGGCGCTGCTCCACCTGGGCACCGTGCACCGGGCGCTGGGGCGGCTGCCGCAGGCCGTCGGCTGCCTGCGTCGGGCCCTGGAGCTGCACCGCGCCGCGGGCGACCGGTGGGCGCAGGGCCGCACCCTGGAGCAGCTCGGCCACGCCTTCGCCGCCCTGGAGCGGCCCGCGGACGCGCTGCCGCTGTGGCAGGAGGCGCTCGACCTGATGACCGAGACCGGGGACCCGCGGGCCGCCACCCTCACCGCCCAACTGGCCGGCGCCCGGGGCGGACGGGAGCTGCCGCCGGGGGCGCCGGGCCTCAGGCGTTGGCGAGGAAGCGCTCCTGGACGCGGTTGAGGGTACGGAAGTCGTCGATGGTGACGTCCTGGAGGTCGATGTTCTCGCCGGTGAGGTCCTCCAGGAGGTCGATGAACTCCAGGAAGTCCATCGAGTCGATCAGGCGGGCCTCGATGAGGTCCTCGTCGGGGCCGATCGGGCCGTCGAGGTCGGGGTTCTTCTCGTGCAGCCAGGCGGCGATGCGGTCCATGCGCGTGGTTCTCCTCTGCGGAAGGGGGGGTGGACGTGGCGGGCGGCCGGGCTCGGGCGCCCGGGCACCAGGCAGGTCAGGCGCTCAGGCCCGGGTGGCGGTGTGGAGCACGTCGAGGGCGGCCTCGGCGCTGCCGTGGGCGAGCTTCATCGCGTGCACCCAGCGCTCCAGGCCGAAGGCGACGCACGCGCTGTGGGCGGGGCCGTGCTCGCCGGCCCGGATGTCGAGGCGCTCGCCGAAGAAGTTGCGGTGCCGGTTGACGGAGGCGATGGCGGTGCCGTCGGGGGCGCTGAACTCGTGCTTGACGGGGTCGAGCTTCATCAGCTTGGCGCGCGAGCCGCCCTTGTCGTAGAACGGGTCGTCGGCGGCGGCCCGGGTCAGTTCCAGGCCGAGCTGCTCGGCGGTGGCGGTGATGAACCGGGCGCCCTGGTCGAGGTGGTCGACGGCGCCCTGGTGGGTGCCGAGGTAGAGCACCTCGCGCATGTGGAAGCCCCACAGCCGGCGCAGCCCGTCGTAGTGGGTCTCGTTGCGGAAGCAGCGGCCGACGGCGGACAGCCGGGCGCCGTCGCCGACGTCCTGGCCCTCCAGGGAGAGCAGCAGGCCGTAGCAGGTGGCGGAGGGCAGCAGGTGGCCGGTGGGTTCGAGGGGCTGTCCGGCGGGGGCCTGGCCGGCGGCGAGCCCGGCGTGGGTCTCGGGGGTGAAGCGGCCGGCGCTGACGCCGAGGTGCGGGAAGTTGCGGAAGTAGTCGAGCTTGGCGAGGCCGTCGGCGGCCAGCAGCGGCGGGCCGAGCACCTCGGGGGCGGCGAGCCGCGCGGCGAGGCCGGTGAGGAGCTGGTCGAGGCCGCGGAAGAGCGCGGTGTGGACGGGGTCGAGGGTGACCAGTCCGGGTCCGGGGTTGGCGAGGCGGATGCCGGGCTCGGCGGTGGTGCTCATGGCGGAGGTTCCCTCTCGGCGGGAGCGGTCGGGGTGCGGCGGCGGACAGCACGGCGCGGGACGTGGGCGTCCCGTCGGGTGCGGGGCCGCGGGGAGCGTGCGGGGCGGCGCGGGTGCGGGACGGCGTCGGCGGGGGCGCGGCGCAACGGGAGGGGCGGCGCGGGCCAACGCTCCGTCAGGGACCGGAGCCGATTGGGAGATTAGGACAGCCCCGCGCCAATTGTCTAGACCAGATCGCCGCCGCACCGGACCCGACCCGCGGTCACGGCGGGTCCGGACCGCCGCCGGACCGCCGTCGGCCCGTGGTCGGCCCGCTGCCGGCCCGGGTTACCGATCAGGAACTTGACAACATTTGTGGTCTGGACCAATGTGGCGACCGGAGCGACCGCGGCGCCCTCTTCGGCGCCGCCCTTCCCCGTCGCCCCCGCCTCTTGTGCCGGCCCCGCTGCGGGGGCCGTCCGCGCCCGGCCGCCTTCCCGGCCCGGGGCGCGTCCCTGTCCCGCTGCCGCACCCCCGTCCGCCGGGCCCCTCCGGGCCCGCGCCGCCGACGGGCGGGGCGGCCGTCCACCCGCCTCCCGCTTTCTCCTCAGGAGGGGCTGTCCCATCATGACGTCCGCACCGTCCCGCCGCGCCCACCTGTTCCGGGCCGCGAGCGACCGCCCGTACTTCAGCAACGACGGCGAGTCCTACCTCGCCCAGCACACCCTGCGCGAGCTGTCCAAGTCCCGTCCGCTGCGCGTGCTGTCCGAGGAGGACTTCGCGCACTGGCAGACCTACGGCTACGTGATCGTCCGCGAGGCGGTGCCCGCCGAGCACGCCCGCCGGATGCTCGACTTCGCCTGGGAGTTCCAGGGCCTGGACCCGCAGGACCCGGCCAGCTGGTTCGCCGACCGGCCGTTCCGCTCCGACCTGGACCAGCAGCTGCACATCTACGGCTTCGTCGAGGCGTACCACCACCAGCTGCTCTGGGACAGCCGGCAGAACCAGCGGGTCTACGACGCGTTCGTGGACGTCTGGGACTGCGAGGAGCTGTGGGTCACCCTGGACCGGCTCAACCTCAACCCGCCCAACCGCGGCAACCGCGACCGGGCGCTGATCGACCCCACCGACCGCGGCTTCGACATCGAGCTGCACTGGGACATCGACACCACGCTGGGCGTGCCGCCGCAGCGGGTGCAGGGCATCATCGCGCTCAACGACACCACGCCGGAGACCGGCGGCTTCCAGTGCAACCCGGAGCTGTTCCGGCGGTTCGAGTCGTGGAAGCTCGCCCAGCCGGCCGACCGGGACCCGATCCGCCCGGACATCGACCGCGCCGAACTGCCCGTGGTCCGCCCCGAACTGCACCCCGGCGACCTGCTGATCTGGAACGGCCTGCTGGCGCACGGCGTCGCCCGCAACCTGTCCGAGCGGGGCGTGCGCGCCGTGCAGTACCTGTCGATGATGCCCGCCCTGGAGGAGCACGAGCGGCTGCGCAAGTCCCGCGTCGACTCCTGGCGCCACCTGCGCACCCCGCGCTGGAACCGCACCCTGGTCGGCGACCCGGTCCTGCACGAGTCCAAGCGCTACCCGACCGCGCAGCTGACCGAGCTGGGCAGCAGGCTGCTCGGCCTCAGCTCCTGGCACGAGCCGGCCGAGCGGTCCGCCGAGGCCGCCGCCGTTCCCGGGGCGGACCAGTGCGCCGCGTCTGCCTGACCCTGCCCACCAACCGCGCCTGCGCCCCCGCCCTGCTCGGTCTGCTCGACGAAGCGGCCTACGGCGCACGGGAGTTCGGCGTCGAGGTGGAGGTCCTGGTGCTGGACTCCGCCTCCGCGCCGGTGGTCGCCGAGCACCGCCGGGTGCTCGGCGGCCGGCCGGCCGCGCCGGGGGTGAACGTCCACCACCTGGACGAGGACGCCCAGCGCGCCGTCCTGGCCCGGGCGGCGGCCCGGGCCGGGGTCCCCGACCCGGACCGCCTCCTGGGGCTGCTGCTGCCGGACGCCGTCTCGTACGGGGCCTGCACCGACCGGGCGTTCCTGCTCGCCGAGGCCCTGGGCTGCACCTCCGTGCACCGCCGCGACTCCGACAGCCGCTACCAACTCCTGGACGGCGCACCGGTGTTCCCGATCCACCAGGAGCTGGCCACGATCGGCCTCCCGGCCGGGGAGGTCGCCGGGCGGATCGGCCGGGGCCGCCTGGCCCGGCTCGGCCCGGACGCCGCCGAGCTGCCCGTCGCGGTGGTCGGCGCCTCCTTCGTCGGCGAGCTCTCGGTCGACCTCGCGGAGATCCTGGCGCTCGACCCCCGGGCGCACGGCGAACTCGTCGGCCTGGCGCTGCCGCCGTCCACGCCCGCGCTCTGGCGCGAGCAGGCGATCCGGGAGGCGTTCCGCGGCGCCGGGACGGAGCCGTTCCGCGCCGACCGGGCCCAGCTCGGCGCGGTCGCCCCGAACCGGATCGACATGTGCAACCTGGCGCTCTCCCGCGAGCTGTACGGCCGCGTCCCGCTGCCGCCCGCGACCGAGACCATCGGCACCGACTACTTCCTGCTGCACGTGGCCCAGCACGCCGCCCTGCCCGGCGTGCTGCACAACCGGCACATCGTCAACTTCCACACCGGCGAGCGCCGCACCGACTCCGGCCGGCTCGCCTACCACCTGCGGCTGGCGAAGTTCCTGCTGCTGTCGGGGCGGCTCGGCGACCTCTACGCCGCGATGGCCGCGACCGGACCGGCCCTGCTCGCCGAGCCCGGACGGCTGGCCGCCCTGGTCCGCGCGGCGGCGGCCGACCCCGCCCCCGACGACCCGCACCGCCTCACCACCGTCGAGCACGCCTACCGCCGCCTGGGCCCCGCCTGGGCCCCGGTCGCCGACGCCCTGGCCGCCCGACGCACCCGGCTCCTGCACCGCGCCCGCACCGACCTGGAGGACTTCGCGACCCTCCTGGACGCCTGGCCCGCCCTGCTGGACGCGGCGGGGAGCGCCCCGCGGACGCCCGCCCCGGCGCCCACCTCCCGATGAACGCCGCCCCGAACGCCGCCCCGAACGCCTCTCCATGAATGTAGGTGCCCTCGTGTCTCCCTCCCCCTCCCGGGTCGTCACCGTCCGCTGGGCGGGCGGTGACGTGCGGCGCGGACCGCTGACCCTCGGTCAGGCGAACATGGTGCGGTGCATCCTGCGGGACGGCGCCGCGGACGTGGACATCCACGACGTGTGGGCCGTCCCGGCCGGGGTGTCCGTCGCGGCGGTGCTCGACGCGCTGCGGGCGCTGACGCTGCGGCACGAGGCGCTGCGGACGGTGTTCCCGCACCCCGAGGGCGCCCTCCCCGAGGAGCAACTCGTGTGCTCCGAGGGTGAGTTCACCGTCCGGGTGGTCGACCACGACCCGCTGCCCGAGGACCCGGCGGCCGTCGCCGACGCGCTGGCCCGGGAGGTCCGGCTGGCGCCGTTCGACCTGGGCCGCGACCACCCGCTGCGGGCCGTGCTGCTGACCGGCGGCGGGGTGCCCGTGCAGCTGGGGCTGGTGGCCGGGCACGCCGCCGCCGACGGCAGCGCGCTCTCGGTGCTGCGCGAGGAGTGGCTCGACCTGCTGCACGGCCGTGGACTGCCGCCCCTGGAGGACACCCTGACGCCGCTGGAGCTGGCCGCCGAGGAGGCCGCCCCGGTCGGGCGGCGCAAGGCGGAGGCTTCGCTGCGGTACTGGGAGCGGGTGCTGCGCACCGGCCCGCAGGCGATGTTCGCCGAGCCGCGGGCGCTGGTCGCGGGCGGCCCGGCGCCGCGGTTGACGCTGCGCTCGGCGCGCGGCGGCGCGGCGCTGGCCCGGGCCGCGGCCCGGCTGGGGGTGCCGGGTTCGACGGTGCTGCTGACCGCGTGGTGCGCGCTGGTGGCGCACCGGGCGGGGCAGGACGCCTACGTCGGCGCGGCCCCGACCGCCAACCGCTACAAGTCCGCGCTGGCCCGCACCGTCACCCCGCTGTCGCAGGACGCGCTGCTCCACCTGGAGGTGGCGCGGGCGGCCGGCTTCGACGCGCTGCTGAAGTCCGCGTGGGCGGCGGCGCTGAACGCCTACCGGCACAGCCGGTTCGACGCGCTGGAGCTGTGGGCGATGATCGACCGGGTGACCGCCGAGCGCGGCAGCCGGTTCGGGCGGGACGTGGTGTTCAACGACGTGTCCGGCCTGCCGGGGGCGCTGCGCCCGGCCGCCGGGACGGCCGACCCGGAGCCCGGGTTCGAGCTGACCTGGGGCCCGGAGCAGGTGCTGCCGACCGCGCTGCTCTGCTTCGTCCACCGCCTGGAGCCGGTGCTGGAGCTGGCGCTGTGGCCGGACCCGCAGCTGCTCGACCGGGACGAGGCGGCGGGCTTCCTGGCCGGTCTGGTCCGGCTGCTGGAGGCGGCGGCCGAGGGCGACGTCCCGCTGGCCGCGCTGGGCGAGGTCACCGGCGTCCGCCCGCCCGAGCGCGGCGGCGACTGGCGCCTGCTGGACGGCTGCTGGGTCTCCCCCGCGGCGGTCGCCGCCGCGCTGTCCGCCGCCCTGGACGGCCGCCCGGTGCACGTCGACGCCGACCTGACCGCGTACCTCCCGGACGCGGCGGGCGAGTTGACGCCCGAGCTGGCGCACGCCGCCCTGCTGCGGCACCTCCCCGAGCGGCCGGGCGTGCTCGCCCCGCGCCGCTACCTGATCGTGCCGGACGCCCCGGCCGAGCCCGGCCTCCCCCTGGCCTGGCAGCAGCAGCCGACACTCCTGGAAGGAAGCGGCCGCCCGGCGGCCGACCCGCGATGACCCTTGACGATGACCTGACGGCGCGTCCCCCGTCCGACTCCCCCTCCGAGCCGTCCGACTCCCCCTCCGAGCCGCCGTCCGGCGCCGGGTCCGGCACCCCGCCGAGCCCCTGGCGCTCGCACCGGTTCCGGATGCTGTTCGTGGCCCGCAGCTCCTCGCTGCTGGCGGACGGCATGCTGATGGTGTCGCTGACCGCGGCCGTGCTGCGGACGGGCTACGGCGAGAGCGGGGTCGGCTACGCGCTGGCCGCGTGGATGGCTCCGATCGTGCTGCTGGTGCTGTTCGGCGGCGTGCTGGCGGACCGCTTCACCCCGCAGCTGATGATGGTCGGCGCGGACGCCGTCCGGATGCTGGCCATGCTGGCGCTGGCGCTGCTGCTGACCACCACCGACGTGACGCTGTGGCAGATCATGGCGCTGATGGCGCTCTCCGGCGCGGCGACGGCGATGTTCCAGCCGGGTCTGGCGGGCCTGGTGCCGCGGGTCGCCGAGGACGTCCAGCGGGCCAACGCGCTGCTGCGGATCTCCGAGGCGGTCTGCACGCTGCTGGGCCCGGGCCTGGCGGGCCTGGTGGTCGGCTACTGGAACGTGGCCGGCTCGTTCACCGTCATCGCGGCGGCGTTCGCGCTCAGCGCGCTGGGCCTGCTGCCGCTGCGCAACCTGGGCGCGGACAAGGGCGCAGAGGAGCCCGCCGCGCCGATCTGGCAGCGGTTGGCGGTCGGCTGGCGGGAGTTCAGCTCCCGGCCGTGGCTGTGGGGCGTGATCGCGGTGTGGTCGGTGTACGGGCTGCTGGTGTTCGGCCCGTCGGTGCCGCTGGGCGCGGTCGCGCTGACCGACCAGCACGGCAGCTCCGGCTACGGCTGGATCGCCTCGGCGGACGGCGCGGGCACCATCGTCGGCGGCCTGCTGGGCATGCGGGTGCGCCCGGCGCGCCCGCTGGTGGCGGGGGCCTGCGCGATGCTGTTCTTCTCGCTCAACCCGCTGGCCCCGGCGCTGCACTGGTCGTTCGCGCTGACGGCGGCCACCGGGCTGGTCGCGGGCTGCGGCTTCGCGTTCTGGGGCGTGATGTGGTCGACCAGCGTGCAGACCCACATCCCGCTGAACGTGCTGAGCCGGGTGTCGGCGTACGACGTGGCCGGTTCGATCATGGTGATCCCGGTCGGCCGGGCGCTGTCCGGGCCGGTGGCCGCCGCGTTCGGCATCGACCGGGTGCTGCTGTTCGCCGCGCTGGTGGGCCTGTTGCTGCTGGGGCTGATGATCGCGCTGCCCGCGGTCCGCGGCCTGGGCCGGACGCCGGTGGCCGCCGCCGACTGACCCGCGGGGCCCGGGACACCGACCGGCGGGCGGGGGTCCGGCCGCGCCGCCGCGCGGTCGGGCCCCCGTCCGTCCCTCCGCGCTCCGCCCTTGCGTTCAGCCGCGGCCGGGCAGGGCCGGGGCCAGCGACTCCAGTGCGGCCAGCGGGTCCGGCCCGGCCGGGGTGAGGACCACGCAGGTGGCCCCGGCCGCGTGCCGGGCGGCGATCGCGGCCCGGGCCTGCGCGGGCGTGCCGGTGACGGTGAGCGCGCGGACCCACGCGGCGGGCATGGTGCGGGCGAACCGGGCGCCGTCGGCGGCGGCGGCCCGGTGGGCGCGGAACTCGGCGGCGAACGGGAGCGGGTCGATGTGCGGCGCCCAGTCGGGTTCGCCGATCGCGGCCAGCCCGTCCCGGACCCGCTCGACGGCGGCCTCCCCGTCCCCCTGCCCGTCCCCGTCCACGGCCGCGACGTCGTAGGTGATCACCTCGGCGTCGCGGCGGCCCAGGTGCGCCAGCGAGGCGGCGACGTAGGCGGGCGCGGCGGGCTCGGCGAGCAGCAGCCCGTCGGCCGTCTCCCCGGCGAGCGCCTGCGACCTGGGGCCGCGCACGCCCAGCACCACGGGCGGCACCACGTCGGGGGTCTCGGTCAGCCGCACGTCCCGGCAGCGCACGTACCGCCCGTCGGCCGGGCCGGACTCGCCGCGCAGCAGGGCGCGCAGCGCGGTGGTGTACTCGCGCAGCAGGGTGAGCGGGCTGGCGGGCCAGGCGCCGCCGGACTGCTCCATCCAGGCGCGCATGCCGTGGCCGACGCCCGCGGTGAGGCGGCCGGGGTGGAGCTGGGCGAGGGTGGCGAGCTCCATCGCGGCGAAGCAGACGTTGCGGGCGCCGGCGGGCAGGATGCCGATGCCGACGGTGATCCGGCGGGTGGCGGCGAGCACGGTGGCGGCCTGGGCGGTGCCGCCGCGCCAGCCGAGGTCCTCGACCACCCACAGCTCGTCGAAGCCGAGTTCCTCGGCGCGGCGGGCGTACGGCAGGATCTGGCGGACCGGCAGGTCGCGGGGCAGCATCACGCCGACCCGGGCGCGCGGGCGGTCGGTGTCCGTCATCGGGTGCTCCTTCGGGGTGCGCGGGGACTCCCGCACGAGGGGCCCCCGAGCGCCTCATCAGATCATCGACCGCCGGTCCGCGTCGAGGACGTCCCCGGGACCACCGGGGCGGTCACCGCGTCAGCCCACCGCGGCCGCCGGTTCCGACGGCTCCGCCGCCACCGGCCGGTCCGCGACGGCGACGGCCGCCGGCCCGCGCCGGTCCGCCGCCCAGGACACCGCCGCGATCGCGAACCCGAGCAGCGACAGGCCCGCGCCGACCAGCGACGGCGAGGTCAGGCCGTACCCGGCGTCGAGCGCCAGTCCGCCGAGCCAGGCGCCCATCGCGTTGGCCAGGTTGAACGCGCCCTGCACGGTGGCGGAGGCCAGCGTCGGCGCGGTGCGCGCCTTCCGGATCACCAGGGTCTGCACGGTCGGGACGGTCGCGAAGCCCGCCGTGCCGATCAGCACCACCGTCGCGGCGGCCGACCAGCGGGCGTGCGCGGTCAGCGCGAACAGGGCGAGCGCGCCGGCCATCGCCAGGAAGGCCGCGCAGATCGACGGGCGCAGCGCCCGGTCGGCCGCGTAGCCGCCGATCACGTTGCCGAGCGTCATGCCGACGCCGAACAGGGCCAGCACCAGGGTGACCGAGCCCTCGGCGAACCCGGCGACGTCGGTGAGGGCGGGGGTGATGTAGGTGTAGCAGGCGAACAGTCCGGCGCAGCCGAACACCACGGTGGTCAGCGCCAGCCAGAGCTGTCCGCTGCGGAAGGTGGCGAGTTCGCTGCGCAGGCCCGCGCCGGGGTGGCTGGGCAGGTGCGGGACGAGGCGGGCGATGGCGGCGGCGCCGAGCAGGCCGATCGCCACCACGACGAGCATCGCGGCCCGCCAGCCGAGGTGCTGGCCGAGCAGGGTGGCGGCGGGCACGCCGAGGATGTTCGCCACCGTCAGCCCGGAGAACATCACCGACACCGCCCGGGCCCGCAGGTGCGGGGCGACCAGTTCGGCGGCGGCCACCGCGCCGGCCCCGAAGAACGCGCCGTGCGGCAGCCCGGTGATCAGCCGGGCCGCCGCCAGGAAGGCGAAGTTCGGCGCGATCGCGCACAGCAGGTTCCCGAACGTGAACAGCCCCGCCAGGCCGATCAGCACCGTCTTGCGCGGCAGCTTCGCGGCCACCGCGGTCAGCAGCGGCGCCCCGATCACCACGCCCAGCGCGTACAGCGAGATCAGCCAACCCGCCTGCGGGATGGTCCGGTCCAGGCCGTCGGCGATCTGCGGCAGCAGCCCCATCGCGGAGAACTCGGTGGTGCCGATCGCGAACGCGGTCACGGCGAGGGCGACGAGCGCCAGGGGCATGCGGGTGCTCCAGCCAACGACAGGGGACGGGAACCGTCCGGAACGACGCACCGACCGGGCCGCCAACCCCGATGTCAACGTTGTCAGTGCCCCCCGATCCTACCCGCCCCGCGGTCCGCCCGGTCTGCCCGGTCCGCCCGGTCCGCGCGGTCCCGCCGTCCGCACGGTCGGACGGTCGGCAGCAGGTCGCTCGCGCCGACGGTGCACGCCCAGCGGGTGCGCGCTGCCGGGGAACAGCCCGTCCGACGCGGCCGGCCGGACCGGCCCGCCGGGCGCGGTCTCAGCCGGTCGCCAGGGCCCGGATGCGGCGCACCTCGGCGGCCACGCCCGCGAGTTCGGAGGGCAGTTCGGCCGGCAGCGCGACGGCGGGCGTCCGGGCGGGGGCGGCGGTCGGGCCGGGGCGGTCGAGGGCGTCGGCGGCGGCGGCGAGGTCCCGGGTGAGGGTGCGGACGGCGGGGGCGGCCGGGGCGGGGGCGCCGTGGTCGCGTTCGACGGCGTACGCGGTGGCGGCGTCGGCGAGCCGTTCGGCGTGCACGGTCAGGCGCAGCCAGTCCGGCCCGGCCGGTCCGCCGGGGCGGAGTTCGGCGGCGGCGGTCTCGGCGGCGGCGCGGGCCTGGGCGAGGGTGCGGTAGGCGGTGCGGCGCAGTTCGGCCCGGTCGGCGGCCGGGGCCCGCTCGCCGTGCCGGTCCGCCGGACCGGCCAGCAGGACGTGGTCGAGGTAGCGCTGGGTGTGCCGGAGCGCGTGCGCGGCGCGCTGGCCGACCCGGGCCCGGGTGTCGGCCAGGCCGGGGAGGTGGCCGACCAGCAGGACCAGGGCGCAGGCGAGCGCGGTGTCGGCGAGCCGGGCGGGGGCGGCGCCGTGGTCGCCGCCGGTGGTGGTGAAGGCCAGCACGGTGACGGTGATGACGGCGGTCTGCGCGGCGAAGTGCCGCTGGGCCACGGGTATCAGCGCGCCGGTGGCGGCCACCGCGGCGACCGGCCACCACGGGCCGGACAGCACCGGCCCGAGCAGCGCGACCAGCAGCACGCCGGCGACCGTCCCGGCGAAGCGGTTGACGACCCGGGAGAACAGCGGCCCCAGGTCCGGTTTGACCAGGAACGCGGCGGTGACGGGCAGCCAGTACCAGTGCCCGGTGCGCAGCGCGAGCGCCAGCGCGGTGCTCGCCGCGACGCACACCCCGACCCGCACCCCGTACGCCCGACCGGCCCGGCCCCACGGCCGCACGCCCGGCACCGGGCCGCGCCGCTCCCCCGCCGGCGCGCCCAGCACCAGCGCGGCCAGCGCCCGTCGCAGCCCGTGCCCGCGCGTCCGGCCGCGGGCGGTGCCGGGTCCGGCCGGTCCCGGCGTCCCGCCGAAGGCGAGGGCCGCGTGCAGGACGGCGCGGTCGAAGGCGGCGGTGGCCGGGGTCTCGGCGGCGGGGACGGGCAGCGGGCCGGGGAGGCGGTCGGTGCGGACGGCGGTGGCCAGGCGGCGCGGGCCGGCGGCGAGGCGGGCGGGCAGCGGGCGGGCGGCGCGCAGCAGGGCGACGCTCGCCTCGCACAGGGCGGACGCGGCGGCGAGCCGGGTGCGCAGGGCGTGGTCGTGGCCGGTGCGCAGCTGTTCGCCGGCCCGGTCGAGGGCGGCGGTCAGCCGGCGGCGGGCGTTCTCGGCGCGGTCGGTCCCGGCGGCGTCCAGGGCTTCGGCGAGTGCGTCGAAGACCGCGGCGACGGCCTGCCGTTCGGCGTGCAACGGCCTCGGGTGGCTGGTGAGTTGACGCAGCAGCAGGAGCCAGGCGGCCCCGGCCAGGTAGCAGCCGGCCCGGGCCCAGCCCGGCAGCGGGACGGGCAGGCCGCAGCCGAGCACGGTGAGCACCATCAGCTGCACGGCGGCGGCGGAGGCGACCGGCCCGGCGACGCTGATCGCCCCGCAGAGCACCCCGACCGCGCCGAGCAGCGGCACCGCCCACCACCCCCCGGCGGCACCGACCAGCAGGCCCAGCGCCCCGGCGAACGCGGGAACGGCCTGCTGCACGGCCCCGGTCCGCCGCCCGGCGGGCCGGTCGTTCACCCCCGCGAACATCGCCCCGAGTCCGGCCAGCACCCCTTCGGCGGGCCGCCCGGCAGCCAGCGCGACCCCCAGCGGCACCGCCATCCCGGCCGCGCCCCGCACCGTCGCCGCCCAGGGCACCGGGCCGCGCTGCCAGCGCAGCGGATGGGTCAGCCAGTCCGGTCGCGCCTGTCGCCTGTTCGTGGGAACTCCCTCCACCGATGAGCCTGCCCCCGCAGCCTAGGCCCGCCTCTTGTCACGCCCGCTGCACCCGCGTTACGCCGGGATGACACCGGTGGCGGCGGGCCTGCGGGAACCCGGTTGCCCCGGCCGCCGGAGGCGGGCATCATCCGCCGGATGAGCGATCCGTCCTCCGCACCGGCAGCCCCCTTCCTCGTCCTGCGCCCGGGCGACGTCCCCGAGCGCCTCGAGGCCGAGGGGCTGGTCCTGCGGCGCTGGCGGGCGGCGGAGGAAGGGGTGCGCTACGCGGCGATCGCGGCCTCCTTCGCGCACCTGAACCCCTGGGCGGGCTGGGCGGAGCGGCTGCCGACCGAGCGGGAGCACGCGGAGCGGTTCGCCCGTTCGCTGGCCTGGCCGAATGCCGGGGGCAGCTACTCCTTCGGGATCTTCGCGGCCGACGACCGGACGGCGCTCGGCATGGCGGGCCTGCACGACCGGTCGGGCGGCGGCGCGGTGGAGATCGGGTACTGGTGCCACGTCGACCACCTCGGCCGGGGCGTGGCCACCCGGGCCGCCCGGGCGCTGACGGCCCTGCTGGCGGGGCTCCCGACCGTCGACCGGGTCGAGATCCACTGCGACGAGGCGAACCTGCGCAGCGCCGCGGTGGCCCGTCGGCTCGGCTACCGGCTGGACCGGGTCGAGGCGGCTGGCGTGCGGGCCCCGGCGGAGTCGGGCCGCGGCATGGTCTGGGTGTGGGACTGCCCGGGCCGCCCCGCCGCCTGAGCGCGGCGGGCACTGGCGGGCACTGGCGGGCACTGGCGGGAAAACCGTGTGCGCGGGGGATCGGCCGCCGGTTAGCCTCGCGGTTTGGGCGGAGACCGGGTGCGAGGGGTGGAAGGCCGTGGGGGGCAAGGGTGGTGGCCGTGGGCTGGGGCGCGGCTTCGCCTCGCTGTGGTCGGCGGCGGCGGTGTCCGCGCTGGGGGACGGGATCGTGGCGGCGGCGGCCCCGCTGCTGGTGACGTCGCTGACCAGGGATCCGGTCCTGGTCGGCCTGGCGGTGTTCGTCCAGCAGGTGCCGTGGCTGCTGCTGGCCCCGGTCAGCGGGGTGCTGGTGGACCGGGTGGACCGCCGGCGGCTCGCGGTGGCGGCGAACGCGGCGCGGGCCGCGCTGACGGCGGTGCTGGCGCTGGCGGTGTACGCGGACACGGTGTCGCTGCCGCTGGTCTACGCGGTGGGCCTGCTGCTGGGCGGTTGCGCGGCGCTCGGTGACAACGCGTCCGCGGCGCTGCTGCCCGCCGTGGTCGGCTCGGCGGACCTGCCGCGCGCCAACTCCCGCATGTTCGGGGCCGAGTCGGTGCTCAACCGGCTCTGCGGCCCGCCGCTCGGCGCGGCCCTGTTCGGGGTCGCGGCGGGCCTGCCGCTGACGGTCGACGCGCTGAGCTTCACCGGCGCCGCCGCCCTGCTCTCGACGCTGCGCCTGCTGCCCCGCGCCGGGGCCCCGACGCCCGCCCCGGCGGAGCGGGAGCCGATGCGCCGTCAGTTCGCCGCGAGCGTCCGCTGGCTGTGGGCGCAGCCTGCGCTGCGCACGCTGACGCTGGCGCTGTGCCTGATGAACGTGACGCTGGTGGCGGGCTTCTCGGTGATGGTGCTGTACGCCCGCGAGCACCTGGGCCTGTCGGAGTTCGGCTACGGCGTGCTGCTGACGGCCTCGGCGGTCGGCGGCCTGGCCGGGGCGCTGGTCGCCCCGCGCCTGCAGGCCCGGTTCTCCGCCTCGCTGCTGCTGCGGGTGGGCCTGGTGCTGGAGACGCTCACCCACCTCGGTCTGGCCCTGGCGGGTTCCCCGTGGGTCGCGGGCGCGGTGCTCGGCCTGTTCGGCGTGCACGGGGCGATCTGGATCGGCGTCGACCGGACGCTGGTGCAGCGCGCCGTCCCGGACGGGCTGCGCGGCCGGGTCAACAGCGTCTTCATGGCCCTGGCGGTCGGCGGCTCCGCCCTCGGCGCCCTGATCGGCGGCCCGCTCGCCCGCGCCTTCGGCCTCACCGGCCCGTTCTGGTTCTCCGCCGCCGTGATGACCGTCCTGACCGCCTTCGCCTGGCGCCCCTTCGGCCGCCGCATCGACACCGCGCCCCCGGCCCCCGCCACCGCCCCCGTCCCCGCCACGGCCGTCCCCACCGCCACCTGACCGTCCGCCACCCGCCATCCGCTGCTCCGGCGCGCCCTCCGCTCCCCCGTCCTCCCGCCTGCGGTATACCTGCTGGCAACGGCGACGAGAGGCGGGTGGCGGGTGATCCGGCGGCGGGTGCTGGTCTCGGGCACGGTGCAGGGCGTCTTCTTCCGCGACTCCTGCCGCCGGACGGCCGCCGGGGCGGGCGTGGCGGGCTGGGTGCGCAACCTGCCGGACGGCCGGGTGGAGGCGGTCTTCGAGGGCGATCCGGCGGCGGTGGAACAGCTGGTCGCCTGGATGCGGCACGGCCCGTCCCGCGCGGTGGTCGAGCACGTCGAGGTGGCCGAGGAGCAGCCGGAGGGCCTGCTGGTCTTCGCCGTCACCACCTGAGCCCGCTGTCCGGTCGGTCGGGCCCCGCCGTCACCGGAACGACGGCGGAGGGCCGGTCGGAGGCGGAGGGGGCGTTCGGTCGTGCGCTGTGCTCGCGCCGGTCGCCTTCGGGCCGTGCGGGCGGCCGGGGTCAGTTGCAGGTGACGCCGGCGGACTTCCAGGTGGTGGCGTCGACCATGGTGGTGGGGGCGAAGGCCTCCTTCGGGAAGTCCTTGCCGTTCTTGAGCTTGTCGTACATGGTCTGGACGGCCAGCGCGCCCACGTCCTTGCCGTTGATGAACAGCGCCGCCTTCATGCCCGACGGCTTGCTGCCGCTCCAGTCCTTGCAGGCGAGGTAGGCGCCCAGGCCGACGCCGATCACGTCGTCGGCACCGATGCCGGCGTTCTCCAGCGCGGTCACGCCGCCCTGGACGTTCTCGTCGTTGCAGCCCCACACCACCCAGTGCTTGACGTTCGCGTTGGCGGTGACGGTCGCGGCGATCTTGTCCTGGGCGCCGGTCGGGGTGTTGTCGGTCGCCACGTCGATGCTCTGGATCTGGGCACCCGATCCGGCCGCGAACGCCTCCTTCGCGGCTTTCACCCGGTCGCCGCAGACGGTGACGTCCTGCTTCCAGGCGGAGACGATCCGGGTGTCGGCGGGGTTCCAGCCGGTCTTCTTGAACTCTTCGGCGGCCCGCTTGCCGACTTCGCCGCCCATCTGGGCACCGGAGAAGCCGATCCGGGCGACGAGGTCGTCCTTGGCGCAGGAGGACGGGTCCGGGCCGGTCGCGCAGATCTGGTCGTCCGAGGTCAGCAGCGCCACCTTGCCGTCCTTCGCGGTCTGCACCACCTGCGGGCCCACCGCCGGGTCCGGCACCACGATGATCAGACCGTTGCTCTTCTGCGCGACGGCCGACTGCACCTCACTGACCGTCTTGTTCGCGTCGTTGCCCAGGTTCACGACCTTCAGGTCGATCCCCAACTCCGCGGCCTTCGCCTTCGCACCGTCCGCCTCACCGATGAAGTACTCCTGATCACCCTGCTTCTGCAGGTACGTCAACGAGATCTTCCCGCTGACCGGGGCCGCGGACGCGCCGTCGGACTTCACCGACTCCTTGCCGGTGGAACAGCCGGTGGCCAGGCCGAGGGCGAGCAGCAGGCCGGTGGCGGCGGCGGCCCGGCCGGCGGTGGTGCGGAACATGGTGGCTCCTTGAGCATGTGCCGGGGTCGGCAAGGGGGTGCGGGGACAGCGGTGGCAGCGGGTGGGACCGGTCCGGGGGCTTCGCGGGCTTCGGCGACTCGCGCCACCAACAACGGACATCTTCCAACGAGATGCAACACATGACACTCTTGTCATGCACTTCCGTCAAGGGGGAGGACAGGCCCGTCTCCCCTTGCGACCACCGGCCCGCGCCCCGGACGGCGGGTGCCGCCGGGTGCGGGCGCAGGGGGCTCAGGCCACGGCCGACGACGGCGTCCAGCGCTGGTTGACACCGCCGTTGCAGGTCCACAGGACCAGCTGGGTACCGTCGGTGCTGGAGAAGCCGGGGTCGTCCAGGCAGCGGCCGGAGACCGGGTTGCGGTAGCCGCCGTTGTACGGCTGCCACTGCTGGTTGGCGCCACCGGTGCAGTCCCACAGCTCGACCTTGGTGCCGTCGGCGGTGCCGCCGGCGGTGGCGTCCAGGCACTTGCCGAGGGCGTTCAGGGTGCCGTCGGGGTTCGCGCTCCAGTTCTGGGCCGGTGTGTTGTTGCAGGACCAGATCTGCACGGCGGTGCCGTTGGCGCTGCTGCCGGCGTTGACGTCGAGGCACTTGCCGGCGATGCCGGACCGCACCGGGCCGCCCACCGTGACCGGGGCGCCGATCCAGCCGGCGCCGTCGGCGGCCTGGACGCCGCTGTTGAAGGCGGTGGCCATCTTGGCGAAGCCGCTGTCGTTGGGGTGCAGCGCGTCGGAGAGGTCGGCGGTGGTCAGAGTGCCCAGGTCGACCAGGCGGACGTGCCTGCCTGCGGCCTGCTTGGCCTGGACGATGCCGGGGAGCTTGGCGTTGAAGGCCGGGCGGTTGGGTTCCTCGGTGGAGCTGGTGGAGACGATCAGGGTGCCGACCAGCACGGTCGCGTCGGGGGCGTCCCGGTTGATCTGGTCGATGAGCGCGGAGAGACGGTCGGCGGCGGTGGCGACCTGGTAGTTCTGGTTGAGGTCGTTGGTGCCGATCTCCAGCGTGACCACGTTGGGCCGGTAGCGGGCCAGCACGGAGTCGGCGATGCCGGCGATCTGGTCGATGCGCCAGCCGGAGTGGCCCTCGTTGTCCGGGTCGGACAACGTGCCGTTTCGGACCGAGCCGACGAAGTCCTCGGGGTGGCCCTCGGCGGCCAACTGGTCCCACAGCGCGGCGCGGTAGCTGTTGCCGCTGCTGGTGCCGACGCCCCAGGTGATCGAGTCGCCCAGCGGCAGCAGGCGGAGGGTGGCGGGCGCCGCAGCGGCCCGGCTCGTCGCAGTGGCCGTGGCCGTGGCCGTGGCCGTGGCCGTGGCCGTCGGCCCATCGCTCGCCGCGGCCGGCAGCGCGGTGCCCAGGGCCAGGGCCAGGGCGGCGATCAGCGGGGTGAGTGCGGTGGCGGTGGTCGCCGTGCGCGTCTTCATGAGCGGTCCTCACGGAGTGGGGGGATCAAGCCGGTTCCGGCGGAAGCGACTTGGCGGACCTCGGGTTCGGCGGCCGGTACGGCCGCCGGTCACACCGGCCGCCGCCCGCCGGCGGGGAGGTGCGCGGGCCGCGGCGGCTTCGCGGTGGTGGTGCGGTGGACCGCCGGGGTCACGCCACGGTCGGCAGCGTCGTCCAGCGCGGGTTGACGCCGGCGTTGCAGGTCCACAGGGCCAGCCGGGTGCCGTCGGCAGTGGCGAAGCCGGGGTCGTCCGGGCAGCGGCCGGACAGCGGGTTGCGGTGACCGCCGTTGTACGGCTGCCAGCGCTGGTTGGCGCCGCCGGTGCAGTCCCACAGCTCGACCTCGGTGCCGTCGGCCGTGCCGAAGCCGGTCACGTCGGGGCACGTGCCCGGCGCGCGCAGCGCGCCGTCCGCGCGGAGCGTCCACCACTGCGCGTCGCCCGCGGTGCAGCCCGGAGCTGCGCCGCGGTGCCGCTGGCGCTGCCGACGCCGTTGACGTCCAGGCACTTCCCGCCGCCGACGCCCGGCCGGACCGGGCCGCCCGTTCGGTGCGGGGGGTTTGATCCAGCCCGCCTCGTCGGCGGCCACCGGGGCCGCGTTGAAGGCGTCGGCCACCTTCCGGTAGCCGGCGTCGCCGGGGTGCCCGCGCTCCCGGCCGGGGTGCCCGCCGTCGGCAGGGCCGTCACGGTGGCCGCTCCGATTCTTCTCATCGTGAACCTCGTTCCGGTGGGGTGGGGCTCCCCGCCGGCCGGGGCGGCCACGGCCGGCGGGGAGGGCGTCACGTGGTGGAGGGGGCGTCACGTGGTGGGGACGGTCCAGCGCTGGTTGGTGCCGGTGTTGCAGTCCCAGATCTCCAGCTGGGTGCCGTCGGTGGTGCTGAAGCCGGGCACGTCCAGGCAGCGGCCGGACTGCGGGTTGACCAGGGCGCCGGTGGAGGCGTTGTAGCTCCACTGCTGGTTGTTGCCGCCGTTGCAGTCCCAGATCTCGACCAGGGTGCCGTTGGCGGTGCCGCCGTTGCCGGTGACCTCCACGCACTTGCCCAGCACCCGCAGCGTGCCGTCGGAGGCGACGGTCACCTGCTGGGCGGCGGAGTTGTTGCACGTCCAGATCTGGACCTTGGTGCCGTTGGCGGTCGAAGCCGTGTTGTCGTCCAGGCACTTGCCGCCGTTGGCCGACACCACCGGCCCGGTCCCGCCCGGCGTGCCGCCGGTGCCGCCGCCGGTGCCGGGGGTGATCGCCAGGTCGTCGAACTGGTCGGTGCGGTAGCCCTGGATGCCCAGGCCGGCCTGCCCGCTGGCGAAGGAGCCGTCGGTGACGGAGCCGAACTGGTTGCCGTCGAGCCGGGCGCTGATCGTGGTGTCCTGGAAGGTGAGGGAGAGGTTGTGCCAGGTGCCGGTGCCCAGCGCGGTGGTGGTGCCGGTGGCCAGGGTGTGGTTGGAGCCGTCGGTGTACATCTTCTCGATCCACCACTGCCCGGTGTCGCGGATGCGCAGGTAGTACGCGTTCATGTGCGACTGCGGGCGCTGCTGGGTGTTGGCGCGGCCGAGCAGTTCGGTGGTCCCGGCGCCGCGCAGGTACACGTCGGCGCTGACGGTGTAGTTCGCCCAGGTGGTGTCGCCGATCAGCGCGTAGGTGTCGGAGTCGTCCTGCCACTCGATCGGTTTGACCGGCGCCATCTGCTGCACGCACTTGCCGGAGCGGCCGGTGCAGGGCTGGACCTCGAAGGAGCCCTGCATGTCGGAGAGGTACTTCGCCTCCGCGCCGTTGCCGTAGCCGTCGAAGGTGTCGGAGTACGGCAGTGCGAGGGCGTGCGCGGCGGGTGGCGTGGCGGTGCCCTTGCCGCCCCCGGCGACGGTGGTGGCGGTGTAGACGTAGCCGGGCTGCAGGGTCAGTGAGTACGCGCCGTTGTTCGGCGTGATGTCCTGGGTGTGGACGAACGAGGTCGCGCTGCTCGGGTTGTTGACGTTGGTCGCCCACACGTGCACCGTCCCGGTGGACAGGCCGCCCTTGACCGCGAGGTTGACCGTCTGCGCGGCGCCGGCCGTGGTGGTCTCCAGGATCGTCGAGTAGTCCGCGGAGGTGTTCGATCTGACGGTGACGTAGGTGCCGTTGGACTCGGCCCCGCCGAGGTAGCCGGAGGCGGAGTCGATGAACCTCCAGCCCGGCTTGGTGAACTGGGTGACCTGCGCGGTGGCCCAGGTGCTCGCGCCGATCGAGTAGGTGCCCGACCAGGGCGAGTTCGCGGTCGCCAGGCCCACCGTGTTGTAGGGCAGGTTCGGGTAGATCGCCGCGAGCAGCGGCCAGTTGAAGTAGCTGACCATCTTCGCGTCGACGTAGCCGCGCGTGATGGCCCGGATCAGCGCCGGCGCGCCGGTGTTCATGTCCTGTGAGCCGTTCTCGCTGTCCCACAGCGGCTTGCCGTTGTTCTTCGCCGCGGTGCTGCTGGAGCAGGAGTCGGCGTTGCCGCCGTCGCCGCCCTCGCAGGAGTAGTGCGCGCCGATGATCGACACCGCGTTGTTGAACGCCGCGTTGTTGGCCATGTCGTCGGCCACGCCCCAGCCGCTGTCGTCGGCCACCAGCTTGACGCCGGAGTAGCCGGCGTTGTTCAGCGCCGAACGCAGCTGCACGAACCAGTTGGCGTCGTGGCCGCGCTCGTTCCAGCCGCCGAGGTAGCTGATCGTCAGACCGTGCTGCTTGGCGCAGCCCAGCCAGGAGATCAGGTAGTTGATGGTGTCGGTGGACCAGAAGCCGCCGTTGATCCACCCCGGCGCCGCCCAGGCCAGGCCGTACAGGCCGATGTCGGGGTTGCGGGCCTTGGCCTGCTCGGCGAGCCAGAACTCGTACCCGGCGTTGCAGTTGATCACTCCGCGGGAGTGCTCGACGGACGGTTCGGAGCCGTCGGTGGAGTTGGCGTCGCCGCCGATCTCCAGCTTCAGCAACTGCAGGTTCGCGCCGTACCCGGGCTTGAACAGGTAGTCCAGGATCTGGGCCTGCTGGGCCGCGGGATAGTCGGTCAGCAGGCGGGAGTTGCCGCCGCCGCCGCTGATCGCGCCGATCCCGTCGAACGTCCGGCCGCCCTGCGTGCCGTCAACGGTGACGGACGTGGTGGCCGCCTGCGCGGGGACGGTGCCGACGGCGAGCACGGCCGCCAGCAACGTGAGCACCCACAGCGGGGCGAGTCTCCATAGTCGTGACATGAGTGACATCCTTCGCCGGAGGGATTATCGCCTAGCGTTCATTCATGTGCGATTGCTCATCAGATCGCGCAAAAAGCAGGCATGACCGAACATGCCGCGCCGGTCGGCTTGCGCAGGGCCGCAGCAGGGTCCATCCCGCCGCCATTCCCTGCGGCTCCCGTCGGGGAAGCAGATGAGACAACGTTGTCAAGCATCGGCAGCCTGAACGGCCGACAGGCAGGGGGGCTGCCCGCCGGAGCGTCGCGGTGAGGGGGCGCTTGACAGGAGAGAGCGCTCTCCGAAGTTAACCAGCAGCTACGGTCGCGTCAATGGTCTGGACAAGGGAGGAAGCAGCCCGAAACTAGCCAGCAACCATGACCGCGTCAATGGCCTGGACCGGCGATCGCGCCCCACCCCCGCCCACGCCGGGGCTGGCGCCCGATGGCCGCGCCCTCCAGGTGACTTGACCAGAGCCCGGATCCGGCCCTCCCATCCGATTCCACGCCGTCTCCAGCAGCCCACCGCACCCGTCCCGACCTGCGGTCATGAGTGGGACGGCCGCCACGGCGCGCACCACGCCCCGCCCTTCGGTGCCGCTTGACCACTTCCCGCGGGCGCACCACCACACTCGAACAGCATCCTGGCCGCGCCTGTTGATTGTTGTTGCGATTTCGGCCCGGAGCGTTGACAGGTCTTCCGCAACTGCCTTTTGCTGTGCGGGACTTGCCACCCCACCCCCCACCGGCGCCGCGACAGCCGCGCCGCCCGCATCGGGAGCCGCACGTGAAACGATGGCGCATCCCCCTGGCGAGCTGCCTCCTCCTGCTCGGGTTCGCCGCCCCCACGACCACCGCTGAGGCCGCCGCACCGGCCGCGGTGTCCGACCCCGCCGGCCTGGTCAACCCGCTGCTGGGCACCTCCAACGGCGGCAACACCTTCCCCGGCGCGGTCACCCCGTTCGGCATGGTGTCGTGGAGCCCCGACACCTCGTCCCGACCGCCCGGCGGCAACTACGCCTACTCCGACAACGTCGTCACGGGATTCAGCCTCAACCACCTCTCCGGGCCCGGCTGCGGGGCATGGGCGACATCCCCGTCCTGCCGACGCTCGGCGGCGTCGACGGCGGCGCCACCCAGACGTTCAGCCACGGGAACGAGTCGGCGGGCGCCGGTTCGTACGCGGTGACCCTCGGCAACGGAGTGCGGACCGAGCTGACCGCCACCGCCCGCTCCGGCATGGCGCGCTTCACCTTCCCCGCCACCACCCAGGCCAACCTGCTGTTCAAGCTGAACGCGGACAAGGCCACCAACCTGCACTTCAACCGGGTCAGCAGCACCGAGGTCAGCGGCTCGGTCGACGCCGGCCTGTTCTGCGCCTCGGCGCCCTCGTACACCGCCTACTTCGACATGGTCTTCGACCGGCCGATGACCTCCAGCGGCACCTTCAACGGCGGCGGTTCGGTCACCTTCGACACCACCGGCAACCAGGTGGTGCAGGCCAAGGTCGGCCTGTCCTACGTCTCGATCGCCGGGGCCGCCGCCAACCGCGCCGCCGAGAACGGCGGTTGGGACTTCAACGGCACCCGCACCGCCGCGCACGACGCCTGGAACTCCGTGCTCGGCCGGATCGCCGTGGCCGGCGGCACGTCCGACCAGCAGAAGGTCTTCTACACCTCGCTCTACCACTCCCTGCTGCACCCCAACCTGCTCAGCGACTCCGACGGCCGCTACCGGGGCTTCGACCACCAGGTGCACACCGTCTCCGGCGGCCAGCGGGCCCAGTACGGCACGTACTCCGGCTGGGACATCTACCGCACCCAGGCGCAGCTGGAAGCGCTGGTCGCCCCTCAGCAGGCCTCCGACAGCGCGCAGTCGCTGGTCAACGACTACGCCCAGGCCGGCTTCTTCCCCAAGTGGTCGCTGAACTCGGCCGAGACGCAGGTGATGAACGGCGACCCGGGCCCGGCGATCGTCGCGGACTACTACGCCTTCGGTGCCCGGAACTTCGACACCGCCGCCGCCAAGGCCGACATGGTCAAGGAGGGCACCACGTCCAACCCGATCCGGATGGGCCTGGACCTGCAGACCAAGTACGGCTACCTGCCCTCCGACGGCAGCTACCCCCGGGACTTCTACGGCTCGGCGGCCACCCTGCTGGAGTACAGCGCCCAGGACTTCGCCACCTCCGCGTTCGCCAAGGCGCTCGGCGACACCACGACCGCCGCGCAGTTCGCCAACCGGGCGCAGGACTGGAGGAACGTCTTCAACCCCGCCAGCGGCTTCATCCAGCCCAAGCAGGCCAACGGCGCCTGGAAGGGCGGCTTCGACCCGACCAGCAGCGACCAGTTCGTCGAGGGCACCTCCTGGCAGTACACCGGCGCGGTGCCGCACAACATCCGCGGCCTGGCCGACGCCATGGGCGGCAACGCCAGGTACGCGGCCTACCTGGACAGCGTGCTGTCGGACTTCCACGGCTCCGGCGGCGCGCACGCCGACCTCGGCAACGAGCCCTCCATCGAACTGCCCTGGGAGTACGACTACGTCGGGCAGCCCTGGAAGACCCAGAAGCTGGTCCGCCAGGTCCAGGACCAGCTGTGGCCGAACGACCCGGCCCGCTGGGGCGTCGGCAACGACGACCTGGGCACGATGAGCGCCTGGTACGTCTGGTCGGCCATGGGCTTCTACCCCGAGACCCCCGGCACCGCCGACCTCGCCCTGGGCAGCCCGCTGTTCACCTCCGTCGACGTGACCCTCGGCAGCGGCGGCCACCTGGTCGTCAACGCCCCGGCCGCCGCCGACAGCGCCCCTTACGTGCAGAGCGCCAGGCTCAACGGCGCCGCCTGGAACAACGCCTACCTGCCCGCGTCCTTCGCCACCGGCGGCGGCACCCTCGACCTGGTCCTGGGCACCGCCGCCAACACCGGCTGGGCCACCGCCGCCTCGGCCGCCCCGCCCTCCTACAACGGCGACGGCGGCGCCAAGCCGCCCGGCCCACCGGTGAACTCCACCGGCCCGGTCACCTCCGACAACGGCGGCAAGTGCCTGGACGACAACACCGGCTCGACCGCCGACGGCACCCGCATCCAGATCTGGTCGTGCAACAACTCTGCCGCCCAGCAGGTCACCGCGGGCGGCGACGGCACCCTGCGGATCGTCGGCAAGTGCGTGGACGTCAGCTTCGGCGGCACCGGCAACAACACCCTGGTGCAGCTGTGGGGCTGCGACGGCACCGGCAGCCAGCAGTGGACCTACGACCGCGCCACCAAGGCCCTGGTCAACCCGCAGTCCGGCCGCTGCCTCGACGTCCCGAACTCCAGTACCACCGACGGCACCCAGCTGCAGATCTTCGACTGCAACAACACCAACGCCCAGCGCTGGAACCTCCCCTCCTGACCGTTCCCCTCCCCCGCGAGAGGCGGGAGGACCGATGAGCACCTCCACGCCCGAACGGCGGCCGGCGCGGGCGGTGGCCGCCGCGGTCTCGCCGAGCACGGTGCTGACGCACGAACAGGCCACCGGCGACCGACAGTACGACTACGCGGCCTCCGGCGCGTTCGCCAAGAACGGCAACTTCACCAACGAGCACATCGACGACACCGGCTGGTGGGCCCTGGCGTGGCTCCAGACCTACGACCTCACCGGCGACACCGCCTACCCGGACACGACCAGGACCGCGACCGACCACATGCACGGCTACGGGGACGGCAACGGCACCGGTGCCCAGCAGTGGAGCCTGCGCACCGACGGCACCGTCGTCAACCCCGCCTCCGGCGAGTGCCTGGACGCCACCGCCCACGGCACCCCGCTGGAGATCCGGACCTGCCACGGCGGCCCCCACCGGAAAGGGAGCCGGACGTGAGCCACCACTGAGCCCCCTCCGCCCGGCGACCGGCCGACACCCGTGGTGCCGGCCGGGCCCGGCGCGGCCTCGTCGCCGCGGGCCGGGGCGGTCGGGCGATCGGCCGCACCGACGTGTTCCTGCCGCTCGACCGGCCCGAGGAGCGCCAGGACCTGACGCGCCTGCGCCGGGCCGTGACCGCCGGACAGGCCGACCGGATCGCCGCGCCGGGCGCCCGACGGGCCGTCAGCCGAGCCGCCCGCCGGCTCCGTCCCCGTACGGCCACACGTCGTCCGCGAACACCCGGGCGAACCAGTGCGGTTGGACGTCGCGCAGGCGCAGGGTGCGCCAGCGGCGCGGGTCCTCGGGGAGCGGGACGCCGACCTCGACGTCGGGTCCGTGCGCGAACAGCCGTTCCTGGCAGACGCCGCAGGGGGCGAGCACCCAGAAGCCGCGGTCGCCGTCGGCAGCGGTGACGCAGACCGAGGCGACGACACGGCGGCCGAGCTTGTGCGCCTCGCAGATCGCGCCGGTCTCGTGGCACAGCCGGACGGCGCCGTTGGGGGCTTCGGGCGCGGTACTGGTGAGGACGGTGCCGTCGTCCAGCCGCAGGGCGGCCGCGCCCGCCCAGTCCCGGCCGGGGAAGCGGCGGCGGGTCAGTTCGATCGCGGCGTCCACGAGGGCGGGGTCGATGGCCATGGCCGGGACGCTACCGGCCCGGGCCGGGGCGGCGAAAACGGTTTGCGGACCGGCCCGGACGGCGGCCAGACTCCGCGCATGACGGAGACGGACGACCGGCTCGCCGCGACCAAGCGGGAGTTGAAGCTGTACCTGCAGGACGCGCGGGACGCGGTGGTGTGGAAGCTGGAGGGCCTGTCGGAGTACGACGTCCGGCGCCCGCTGACCCCGACCGGGACGAACCTGCTGGGGCTGGTCAAACACCTGACGGGCGCGGAGGCGGCGTACTTCGGCGCCACCTTCGGCCGGCCGTTCGAGGGCGGTCCGGGGCTGTGGGTGGCGGGCGCGGCCGAGCCGAACGCCGACCTGTGGGCCCGGCCGGAGGAGGGCCGGGAGTTCCTGCTCGCCGAGTACCGCCGGGTCTGGGCGCACGCGGACGCCACCGTCGACGCGCTGCCGCTGGACGCGCCCGGGAAGGTCCCGTGGCCCCCGCACGGCGAACTGACGCTGGGCCGGGTCCTGCTGCACGTGGTCGCGGAGACCCAGCGCCACGCGGGCCACGCCGACCTGGTCCGCGAACTGCTCGACGGCGCCACCGGCCTGCGCCCGACCGGCGCGGTCCTCCCGGAGGGCGACGCCTCCTGGTGGTCGGCCCACCGCGCCCGGGTCGAACGGGCCGCCCGCACGGCGGCCACCGCCGCCGGCGAGTCCGTCCCCGGCTGACCGGACGACGGCCGCCGTGCCGGACGGCCACCGCCTCTGGAATGATCTTCCGGGGGTCGGTGACCGTCCCCCGGACGCCCACCCCGCCGAAGGGAATCCGTCTCCGTGTCGATCGACCTCGCCGAGGCCCTGGCCGCCCACCCGTACCCGGGCCGGGGCGTGCTGCGCTGCCGCACCGCCGACGGCGCGTCGGCGGCCGCCTATTTCCTGACCGGCCGCAGCCCCGCCTCCCGGGCCCGCGCGCTGCGCCCGGGCGCGGACGGCACCCTGGCCGTCGTCCCCACCGACGTCCGCGCCCACGACGACCTGCGGCACTATCCGGCGGTGCGGCGCGGCGGCGGACGGGTGGTGTACGGCAACGGCGAGCAGGTGGCCACGGTCGCGGACCGGTTGGACGCGGGGCTGTCTCCGCTGGAGGCGCTGGACGGGCTGGACTACGAGCCGGACCCGCCGGTCTTCACCCCGCGCCTGACGGTGGTCGCGGACGTCCGCCCGGACGGCCCGACCTGGTTCGGCGCGGCCCGGCGCGGTGCCGCCGCCCGTACCGCCACCGATCGCCTCTTCCTGCGGCTGGACGCCCTGCCGCCCGGCGAGGGCGTCCTCCTGACGACCTACCGGGGCGCCCCGTCCGCCCCCGCCACCGGCGCCCCCTACCTGGAGGTGTCCACTCCGTACCCGGACGCCGCCGCCCTGCTCGACCGCCTCTGGTCCGCCCTGCCGCCCGCGTACCGGGTGGCCGCCGCGGTCTTCGACCCGGCCGCCTTCCCGGAGGTGCTGCTGCGGCACGCCGCGGACTGAGCCGAGGGGAACTCCGGCGCACCGCACGGCTGTTCACCGGAGGAACGCTGGACGAACGGCGAGTCGGCCGCTCACGATGGCGGTATGTCGGAGAGTGGTCGGACAGAAGAGCCGCCGGAGGCGGGGAGCGGGCGCCGGGCGCTCGACTGGGGGGCGGTGGCGGCCCTGTCGGGGGTGGTGGCGGCGCTGGTGGCGCTGGTGGCGTACCTGTTGCCGCCGGACGCGCCCCGTCCCGCGCCGAGCCCGCTGCCCGTTCCGGTGGCGGAGTCCTCGCCGGAGCGGACGTCGGCGCGTCCGCACAGCCCCGCGCCGACGCCGACGCCGACCGAGTCATCGGAACCGGAACCGGAACCGGAGCCCGATCCCGCGCCGGGGTCCTCGCGGACGGCCGACGTTCCGGCCCCGCTGCCCGCGGTGGTGCCGGCGGGGTGCCGGGAGGCGTCGGCGGCGGTGGCCGGGTACCGGCGTGACCAGGGGTCGACCCGGGGCGCCCAGGCGGACGCGGCGAACCTCGCCTACCAGGGGCTGATGCGGGCGGGCGCCGACGCGGACCCGCCGGTGCGGCCGACGATCGTGCGGCTGGCGCAGGAGTTCCAGGAGTTGGGCTTCCGGCTGAGCGGCATGGTGCTGGCGGACCCGAACGAGGTGGTCGCCGACATCAACGCCGACCTGCCGGTCCTGGACCGGCAGTGCGCGGGCGGCTCCTGACCCCCGGCCACCGACGCCACCGACGACCACGCGCCGCTGCCGCCCGTCCGCACACCGTGCGGGCGAGCGGCAGCGGCGGCCGGTCGGCCGGGGTCAGCTGTCGAAGCCGAGGCCGAGCTTGTCCATGGTCTTGAGCCACAGGTTGCGGCGGCCGGCGTTGCGGTCGGCGCGGTCCAGGGACCACTTGGTGATGCCGATGCCGGCCCAGCGGACCGGCTCGGGCGGGAAGGGCAGCGGCTTGCGGCGGACCATCTCCAGCGCGGTGCGCTCGGTGGGCTTCCCGGCCAGCAGGTCGAGCATCACCTCGGCGCCGAAGCGGGTGGCGCCGACGCCGAGGCCGGTGTAGCCCGCGGCGAGGGCGACCTTGCCGTGGTAGGCGGTGTCGAAGAAGGCGGAGAACCGGGTGCAGGTGTCGATCGCACCGCCCCAGGCGTGGGTGAAGCGCAGGCCCTCCAGCTGGGGGAAGGTCTGGAAGAAGTGCCGGGCGAGGGTCTGGTAGGTCTGCGGCCGCTGGTCGTACTCGGCGCGGACCTTGGCCCCGTAGTGGTAGATCGCGTCGTAGCCGCCCCACAGGATCCGGTTGTCGGCGGACAGCCGGTAGTAGTGGAACTGGTTGGCGCTGTCGCCGATGCCCTGCCGGCCCTGCCAGCCGATCGCGGCGAGCTGCTCGTCGTCGAGCGGTTCGGTCATCAGCGCGTAGTCGTACACCGGCACGGTGTAGGGGCGGATCCGCTTGACCAGCGAGGGGAAGACGTTGGTGCCGAGGGCGACCTGGCGGGCGAAGACCCGGCCGTAGGGGGTGCGCACGGCCATGCC
Organism: Kitasatospora sp. NPDC090308; assembly: GCF_044769485.1. NCBI lineage: Bacteria > Bacillati > Actinomycetota > Actinomycetes > Kitasatosporales > Streptomycetaceae > Kitasatospora > Kitasatospora sp. NPDC090308. Next base: position 232,503 of record NZ_JBIVXY010000007.1, read on the forward strand.
GGAGCCGGACTCGGCGATGTCGAGTGCCTTGGTGTGCTCGAAGACCCGCACGCCGAGCTGCTCGCAGGCCCGCTTGAGGCCCCAGGCGAGCTTGGCGGGGTGGAGCATCGCCACGCCGTCCTTGTCCCAGAGCGCGCCGAGGTAGGTCGGCGAGTCGACCTGGGCGCGGACGGCGTCGGCGTCCAGGAGTTCGTAGTCGCCGTACTCCTTGGCGAGTTCGTACAGTTCGGCGAGTTCCTCGACCTGGTGCGGCTCGGTGGCGACGTCGAGTTCGCCGGTGCGCTCCCAGTCGCAGTCGATCCCGTACGTCGACACCGCGTCCTCGATGGAGCTCAGGTTGCGGGCGCCGAGCTGTTCGAGCGCGGCCAGCTCGTCGGGCCAGCGCTCCAGGCCGTTGCCGAGACCGTGGGTGAGGCTGGCGGCGCAGAAGCCGCCGTTGCGGCCGGAGGCGGCCCAGCCGGTCTGCTCGGCCTCGATCAGGACCACGTCGCGCCCGGGGTCCCGCTCCTTGGCGATCAGGGCCGTCCACAGGCCGCTGTAGCCGCCGCCGACGACCAGCAGGTCGCAGCGGACGTCGCCGGTGAGGGCGGAGTTGGCGGCGGGTCGGCCCGGGTCCTCCAGCCAGAACGGGGTGGGTTTGGCGTCCCGCAGGGCGTGTACGGGGTCCATGCTCTCGGTTCCTTGCCTCGGGGGGTGCGGCCCGGCCGTGGGGGCGGCCGGGCCGTCGGGTGTGTCCGGGTTATCGGTCCTCGCCCTCGGCCGCCTCCGGGCCGAGGTTGATGGTGTAGACCTTGCGGAGCGTCTCGTGGACGGTCCAGGTGGTGCGGTCGCCCTCGCGGAGCACGGCGAGGTCGCCGGGGCCGAGCTCCAGGACGGGCCCGTCCTGGAAGGCGACGGTGGCCCGGCCGCTGAGCACGACGAACATCTCGTCGGCCTCGGTGTCGGTGACCACGCCGGGGGTGATCTGCCAGATCCCCCGGATCTGGCGCCCGTCGGCGGACTCCCAGACCACCTTGCCGGTGACCTCGGGCGTGCCGGAGACGATCTGCCCGGGGTCGAGCGGCTCGGGCTCCAGTTCGGCGTCCGGGACGTGCAGGGCGAAGCTGTTGATCATGCCTCGACGCTATCCGTTCCGGTGCCGGTGGCGGCCCTGTCACTGTGTGCCGAGTCCGGCCGCCACTCTGACAGCCCGTACGCCTTGGTCCCGGCCGCGGCGATCGCGACGGCCCGTTCGGCGTCGGCCTTCTCCCGGGCGGCCTTGCGGGCGGCGAGCAGCGGGTAGAGCAGCAGGGAGGCGCCGACCACGATCAGGCAGTAGACGACTGCCTTGGTCCCCTCCTCGTTGTACTGCTCGATGGCGGCCCAGGCGCTGACGGCGGTCAGGCAGACGGTGATCAGGCTGATGCTCCACCAGCCGCCGGGGATCTTGTAGGGGCGCTCCAGCTCGGGTTCGCGGACCCGCAGCGCGATCAGCGCGGCGACCTCCAGCAGGATGCCGATGTTGGTGAGGAAGACGTCGAAGATCACCAGGTTGGCGAAGCTGGAGAAGCAGAACAGCGCGTAGATGACGGAGGAGCCGATGATCGAGGCGATCGGCATCTTGTAGCGCTTGCTCTCCTTGGAGACCCACTTGGGCAGGTAGCCGTCGTGCGAGAGCGAGGAGGGCAGCCGCGAGTAGGAGGCGAGCAGCGCGGAGAACATCGCGACCGAGGCGAACAGGCCGCCGATGGTGACGGTGTACTGGAGCCAGGGGCCGGCCAGTTCGCCGGCGATGTCGGAGAACGAGCCGTCCTCCCACTTCCGCCAGCCGTTGTCGCCGTCCGCGCCGACCGCGAGGGCGGCCAGCGAGGGCAGCAGGTAGCCGACGATGATCAGCAGGACGGACCAGAACAGCGCCTTGGGCAGGTGCTTCTTCGGGTTCTCCATCTCGCCGGCCACGGTGGAGACCGAGTCCCAGCCCGAGTAGTTCCACATCACGATGAACAGGCCGGAGCCGAAGGCGTTCCAGGTGGACTGGCCCTGCTCGGCGGTCATCGAGGAGACCGGGTTGGTGCCGTCGGTGATCAGGTGCCAGCCGCCGATGGCGGTGAGGATCAGCATCGGGGTCAGACAGATGACCGCGAACGCCACCGAGGAGTCGCCGACCCAGCCCGCGCCCATCAGGTTCAGCAGCGTGAACAGCACGATGACGCCGACGCAGATCACCCAGTTCAGGTCGACCTGGACGCCCAGGAGCTCGAACAGCACGTGCTTGCCGGGGGCGACGGCGCTGATCAGGCTCGACAGGTACGAGGTGAACATCACCGGGTACAGCGCCATGTCCACGAAGCTGCACACCCACTGGAGCACGCCCTGCTGGAAGGCCCAGAACCGGCCGAGACCGCGCTTGACCCAGTGGTAGTAGCCGCCCTCGACGGGGATGGCGGTGCCGAGCTCGGCGCAGACCAGGGCGTGCGGCACGCTGTAGATCAGCGGGGCGACCAGGATCAGCAGGATGCCCATGCCGGGGCCCGAGGTCGAGAACAGCGGCTCGATGCCGTAGGCGCCGCCGGAGACGCTGAAGAAGATCAGCGCGACCAGCGGGACCAGGCTCACGCGCTTGGGCGTCGCCCACCGGTTCTCCGGCGGGGCCACGGGGATGGCGGTCATTTTCACCTTGACAATCGGGTGTCGGCACGGATGCGTCGGGGGTTGAGGTGCACGAGTCTTGTCGTCCCGTTGACGTAGGGCAATCATTCAATCTGTCAGCCGTCTTGTTGCCCCTCTGACACAGTGCAGGCCCCGCCGACGGATCGGCGGGGCCCACATCGTGCCAGGTCAGACGGTTCTCACCCGTTGCCGGGCGGGTTTCAGGTGCTGCAACCGGTGTCGGCGACCACGTAGTAACCGGCCGAGGTCTCCTTCAGCGTGTGCGTGACGAACAGGTTCCACAGCCCCATGTTCTGGTTCGACCCGTTCGCGTACGCGTACCCGCCGCTCTGGTGCGCCCGGCCCGCGGCGACCTGGTTGTAGTTGTTGTCCGTCCAGCACCCCAGCGGCCGGGTCGACGGGGAGGCGGAGGGCGAGGGCGAGGAGGACGGGGACGGGGACGGCGACGGGGAACCGGACGGGGACGGGGACGCGGAGGAGCCGTCCAGGCCCCAGAACAGGCCGGTGTAGTACGAGGAGCAGATGGTGTTCAGGAAGTACGCCCCGCTCTGCCCGCAGTTCGCGGTGCCGCTGCCGGGGCTGACCGGCAGGCCGTGGCCCATGCCGGAGACGCTGTACAGCTGGACGGCGGGCCTGCCCGCGCTGTCGTTGTAGACGCTGAGCGTGGTGTTGCCGGGCAGCGACTGGGTCGCGGAGGCGCTCTGCCCGATGCCCCACACGTTGGTCCACTGGTCGCGCAGCTCGGTGGCGTTGACCGGGGCGACGGTGGTGTCGGAGCTGCCGTGCCAGATCGCCACCCGCGGCCACGGGCCGGTGTAGCCGGGGTAGGAGGCGCGCACCTTGTCGCCCCACTGGGCGGGCGTCAGGTTCTGGTGGGAGTTCTGGCAGCCGGAGGCGGCGGCCTGGGTGGTGGCGCACTGCGCGGGCAGGCCGGAGGCGATCGAGCCGCCCGCGAACACGTCCGGGTAGTCGGCGAGCAGGTCGGCAGCCATGCCGGCGCCCGCGGACAGGCCGGTCACGTACACCCGGGACGGGTTGCTGCCGTACAGCGCGACGGCCTTGTCGACCATCTGCTTGACCGACAGCGCCTCGCCCTTGCCGCGGGTGTCCTTGCCGCTGTCGAACCAGGAGAAGCAGGACAGCGCGTTGTTGGAGGAGCTGGTCTGCGGGAAGACCACCGCGAAGCCCCAGCGGTCGGCGAGCTGCGCCCAGCCGGAGTTGTTGTAGTAGTCGGTGGCGGTCTGGGTGCAGCCGTGCAGCGCCACCACCAGCGGCTTCCCGGTGGGCAGCGCGGTCGGGACGTAGCTGTACATCGCCAGGTTGCCGGGGTTGGTGCCGAAGCCGGTGACCTGCCCGAGCCCGGCCGCGGACGCCTGCGGCGCCCCGGTGAGCAGCCCGCCGGCGATCAGCGCGCCCGCCAGCGCCGCGCCCGCCCGGCGTCCGAGGCCCGCGCGCCGCCCGGGCCGCCCGGGGTCCGCCGCCGTCCGCCGTCCTGCCCGTACCAGTCCTGTCAGTCCTGCCAGTGCCATGTGGGGGCTCCGCTCTCTTCGGGTGCTCGCGTGCCGGGTGGGGGTGGCCGAGCACCGTTCGCGGTGAATCATCGGCGCGGGTCCGGCGACGGCCCATGGGGCGGTGCACCACCGGCGGGGCCCGGGGCATGGCGGCGGCGACCATTGAACGGGCGCCCGACGATGATCACGCACCCGCCCGCGCCTCCCACACCGGGGCGGCCCGCGCGGGTAGCGTGCACCTGGTCATGCCCACCATCACCGACGACTCCGACTCCCACCGGTCCCGTCCGATGCTCGGCACGGTCGTCCGGCTGTCGCCGTTCCTGCTGATCGCGCTGTCGGCGGCGGCGGACGCCGAGACCCCGGCCGGGCAGCGCTACGACCGGTTCGTGGTGGCGGCGCCCGCCCTCGCGGCGGCGACCTGGGGCCCGCTGGGGACGCTGCTGATCGGCCTGCTCGCGGTGGTCGCCGAGGTGGTGCTGGCGCTGATCCGGGACGACCAGGTCGGCGCGGCGGCGGCCTCGGTGATCGCCGCCACCGTCACGGTCACCCTGGCCGCCTCGTACACCTCCGGGATGCGGGTGCGGCGCGAACGCGACCTGGCGCTGGTGCGCTCGGTGGCGCGGACCGCCCAGCAGGTGGTGCTGCGCCCGCTGCCGGACCGGCTGAACGACGTCGACCTGGCGCTGTACTACAGCGCGGCGGCGGAGCAGGCGCAGATCGGCGGCGACCTGTACGAGGCGGTGCGCACGCCGTTCGGGGTGCGGATCATCCTGGGCGACGTGCAGGGCAAGGGCCTGCCCGCGGTGGAGATGGCGGCGGCGCTGCTCGGCTCGTTCCGGGAGGCCGCGTACGACGCGAAGGACCTGCCCGCGCTGGCCCGCCGGCTGGAGACCGGCCTGCAACGGTACGCCGAACGGGCCTCCTCGCCGGACGCGGCGGAGCGGTTCGCCACCGCCCTGCTGCTGGAGATCCCGGCCGACCGGCCGGAGGCGCACCTGCTGAACTGCGGCCACCCGCCGCCGGTGCTGCTGCGGGCGGACGGCGCGGTGCTGCCGGTCGAGCCGGAGGTGCCGCTGCCGCCGCTGAACCTGTCGGCGCTGCTGGCCAGCGACTACCGGGCCCGCACCCTGCCGTTCGGGCCGGGCGACCGGGTGCTGCTGTACACCGACGGCGTCAGCGAGAGCCGGGACCGGCGCGGCGAGTTCTACCCGCTGACCGAACGGCTGGCCCGCTGGAGCGCCGAACCGGGCACGGTGCTGCTGGAACACCTCCGCGGCGACCTGCGCCGCTACGCGGGCGGCCCCGCCGACGACGACGTGGCCGCCCTGCTGGCCACCCGCCTGCCCCCGCCCACCGGCACGGCCGTCCCGGACGCCTGACCGCCGCCCGTCGGGGCCCGCGACCGCCGTCGACGCCCGAGCGCCTGCCGGTGCCCCGGGCCGACGCCGACACCGACACCGACACCGACACCCGATCATCCGTCAGGTTCCGCAGTCTTCCCCCCATCCCTCGACACCCGACCACCTGCCGGGCCCCGGGCCGTCCCCCCGGTCCGGTCCGCAGTCGGCGGGCGGTACCCTCTGGGCTCTGTCGCTGACGCCGTTGTCGAAGGAGCCGCCGGTGTCCGAGAATCCCGTGAATCCCGCGAATTCCGTGAATCCCGCGCTGCCGCTGCGGATCGCCGTGTTCGGGGCCGGCAGCATCGGCTGCCGGCTGGGCGGGGCGCTGGCCGCCCGGGCCGACGTGACGCTGATCGGGCGGCCCGCCGCGATGGCCGAGCTGGACCGGGCGGGGCTGACCCTGACCGGGCCGGGCGACCGCCGGCTGCACGCCCGGCCGCGCACCGCCACCGACGCCTCGGCCGCGGCGGGCGCCGACTACGTGCTGGTGACCGTCAAGTCCGCGGACACCGCGGCCGCGGCCCGGCTGCTCGACCCGCACCTGGACGGCCGGACCACCGTGGTCAGCTTCCAGAACGGCCTGCACAACGCGCGGGTGCTGCGCGAGGCGCTGCCCGGCCGGACGGTGCTGGCCGGGATGGTGCCGTACAACGTGGTGCGGACCGGTCCGGCCTCGTTCCACCAGGGCACCGGCGGCCAGCTGGTGCTCGAACGGGCGGACGCCGCCCGGCGGTTCGCGGCGGTGGCGGGGTCGGCCGGGCTGCCGGTGGGGCTGCGCGCGGACATGCCGCGGGTGCAGGCCGCGAAGCTGCTGATGAACCTCAACAACGCCGTCAACGCGCTCTCCGGCCGGCCGCTGCGCGAGCAGCTCGGCAGCCGCCCGTACCGGCTGGTGCTGGCCCGCTGCCAGCGCGAGGCGCTGGCGGTGTTCGCGGCGGCGGGGCTGTCCCCGGCCCGGTTGACGCCCGTCCCGCCGGAGTGGATGCCGTCCGTCCTGGGCCTGCCGGACGCGGTGTTCCGCCGGGTCGCGGCGGCGAGTCTGCGGGTGGACGCGCGGGCCCGCTCCTCGATGTGGGAGGACCTCCAACGCGGCCGTCCCACCGAGGTGGACGAGCTCCAGGGCGAGGTCGTCGCGCTGGCCGGGCGCCACCGGCTGCCGGCCCCCGCCAACCGGTGCCTGCTCGACCTGGTCCACGCGGCCGAGGCCGCCGGTACGCCGCCCGCATGGTCCGGTGCCGAACTGCTCGCGGCCCTGGACGCGCTGCCGTAGTCTCGTCTCCCCCCTTCCCACCCGAGGGAGTTGACCCGCCGCCATGACCACCCGGTGGACCACCCACGGCGTCGACCTGCTGCCCGGCTCCGTGCGCAAACGCTTCCGGACCGCCCCGCCCGGCGCCCCGCCCGGCGACCCGGGCTGCGAACCGGAACGGGAGTGGCGGGCGCTGACGCTGCTCGACCGGTACGCCCCCGGGCTGGCGCCCCGGCCGCTGGCCCGCGAGGACGGCACGCTCACCATGTCGCGGCTGCCGGGCCGCGCGCTGCGCGGCACCGTGCTGACGGACGAGCACCTGGACGCGCTGGCCCGCGCGGTGCGGCGGCTGCACCGGGCGGTGCCCGCCGAGCTGGTCGCCCGGCTGCCGAACCGGCGCTGGGACGTCCGGCAGTCCGCCGAGACGATCCGGGACCGGGCCGCCGGGGCCGCGGCGGTGGGCGGCGACGCCCCCGAAGTGCTGCGGGCCCTGACGGCGGGCCTGCGCTGGCTGGACCGCGCGCAGGCCGGGCTGTGCGCGGACGGCCCGGCGGCGGCGCCCGTACTGGGGCAGGCCGACGGCAACCTGGCCAACTTCCTCTGGGACGGCACCGGCGTCCGGCTGGTCGACTTCGAGGACTCCGGGCGCTCCGACCACCCGTACGAGCTGGCCGAGGTGGTCGAGCACGTCTCGTCCTGGGTGGACACCGACCTGGACGCGGCGGCCTTCCTGTCCCGCTTCGACCTCTCCCCCGCCGAGGACCGCCGCCTGCTGGAGTGCCGCCGCCTGCTGGCCCTGCTCTGGCTGGTCTTCCTCGCCGGCGACCCCGCCACCACGCTCCGCGACCCGCCGGACACGCCCGCCCGCCAGGCGCGGCGCCTGCTCGCCCTGCTGGACGCCGCCGAGCCGTCCGGCTGAACGGGACCCTCCCGGTCTGCCCGCCTCCCCGCCTCACGACAGCGGGAGGGTCTTCTCCAGCACCACCGAGGTGTAACGGACCGTCATGCCGACCTTGAGGTACAGGTCGAGCGCGCCCGTGCCGGAGTGCGTCCACAGCGTGCAGTGGCTCAGCCCGGCCTCCCGGCAGGCCCGGAAGGCGTGCTGCAGCAGGTGGCGGGCGATGCCGCGGTTGCGGTGGTCGCGGTCGACGGCGAGGCTCTCCACGTACCCGTCCCCGCTGCCGGGCTGGTCCAGCGACAGGGCCGCGCCGACCACCCGGCCGTCGGCCTCCGCGACCGCGAGCGGGGAGCGCTCGGGGGTGAACGTCTCGCGGTGGACGGTGTGTTGGGCCCACTCCGCGAAGTCCATCCGGCGCGCCTTCCAGTCCGCGAAGGCGTCCTCGACGACCCGGTGCGCCGCGCGCGCGTCCCGCGGGTCGTCGGGGCGGAACGGGCGGACGGCGATGCCCGCGGGGGCGGGCCCGGGTTCGGGCAGGTCGGCGAGGGGGATCTCCAGCAGCCAGCTGGCGCCCTTGGGCCGGTAGCCGTAGGTGCGCAGCATGGTCAGGCCGACCGGGTCGAGGTCGGCGACGACCTGGACGAGCTTGCCCACGCCCTGTTCGACGGCCCGGCTCTCCATCCAGCCCAGCAGCGCGGTGCCGATCCGGCGGCCGCGGTGCGCGGGGTGCACCCGGCACTCGCAGCGCCGGTCGCTCCACGCCCAGGCGGCCAGCCGCCCGTCCGGGGCGTGCACCAGCAGCGTGTCGGCGGCGGGGTCGAAGCCGGGGCGGGCCAACACCGCCGCGACCTCGCCGCGGTCGGCCTCGGTCGCCCCGGCGCCGTGCAGGGCCCACTCACAGGTGGTCAGCAGGTCGAGGACGTCGAGCAGGTCGCGCTCAGGATCGAGCGCCCGGGCGGTGTAGCCGGCGGGCAGGACGAGGGGCTGGGCCATCGGCGGAGGGTCCTTCCTGGTGGACGGCGGGCGGAGGGCGACGGACCGGGACGCGGTGCGCGGTGCGCGGTCAGCCGGTGGCGGGCGGGTCCAGCAGGGCGGGCAGCTGCCGGATGTCCGCGAACGGCACGGTGTCGTCCGCCCCGTCCCGGAACTCCCCGCCGGTGAGCGCGTCGCCGGTGGGCCCGCCGGTGTAGCCGAAGCGGCGCATGCCCGCCGCGCGGGCGGCGCGCAGCCCGGCGGGGCTGTCCTCGACGACGCCGCAGACCTCCGGGGCGTACCCCGTCCGGGCGGCGGCATGCTGGAAGACGTCGGGGAAGGGCTTGCCGCGGGCGACCTCGGTGGCGCTGAAGATCCGTCCGGCGCACCGCTCGTACAGCCCGGTGCGCCCCGGCGTGTGCCGCGTCTTCCCGTGGCTGCCGCTGGAGGCCACGCAGTACGGCAGGCCGCGCGCGTCCAACGCGTCCAGCGCCGCCACGACGCCGTCCACCGGCTCCGGTTCGGCGTCCACCGGCTCCCGGTGGCGCCGCTCGAACCGGCGCTCCCACTCGGCGGCGGCGACGGGCCCCAGCCGCTCGCCGACCTGGGCCCGGATCGCCGCGTGGCTGCGCCCGATGAACCGCTCCACCACCTCCCCCGCCCCGAGCGCCCACCCGAGCTGCGCCCCGACCTCCACCTGCACCCGCACCGCGATCCGCCCGCTGTCCACCGGCATCCCGTAGCAGTCGAACACCACCGGCTCGACGGGCTTCCCCGCCCTGTGCACGCTCCCCATCCCGGCAGCCTAGTGCGTGCCCGCCCGGCCCGGACCGCCGCCCGGTGCGGAACGGGCCACGGATGAAGGCGGACCGGTTCTCGATCCGCCACCGCTGCGATGCGGTACCACCGCTGCGGCGCGGTAGTACTGCCCGGCGCGAAGCGCCCGGGCAGCCGTCCGCGACGCCCGGGGGCGGTCAGGCGGTGCCGAGGTAGTAGGCGCCGACGCTGCGGCGGTGGTCGTGGTCGTCGGCCGGTGCGCCCGGGGCGAAGTCGGGTGAGTTCTTGATCTCGTCCGTCATCCGGCTCAGCCAGACCGACCTGTCGTCGTGGTCGATCCGGGTGACGGTGCCCGCCGGGACGAGCACCACGCGGCCGAAGATCCACGGGCCGGTGTCGACCAACAGGTAGGCGTCGCCCACGTCCTCGCTGTGCTTGTCGACCTTGCCGATGCGGCCGTCCGCCGCCTCCACCCGGTAGTCCGTCAGGTCGACGCCGGTGGCGTACCCTTCGGCGTTCTCCCAGTCCCAGATCCCCTCGGCCATGACGGCCTTCCTCCCTCGTCGGTGGTTCCGTTTCCTGCTGCCACCGGCTACCCCCGGCCGCTGCCGCGATGCCCGTCCCGTCCTCGTTCCCCCCGATCGGGCGAGTGCGGCACGCGCCCTCCGCGCCCCGGCCGACCTCGGACTCCCCCACCGCGCGGCACCGTCGGCGGACCGGGGCTGCCGCCCGGGCGGCAGCCCCGGTCGCACGGGCATCTCCTAGACCTCGGCCGGGCCCTCCAGGAGGACCGGCAGGGTGCGGTGGCCGTTGGAGATCAGCGATTCGACCGGCTCCAGCGCGGTGCCCGGGGCGAGGGCCAGGCGCGGGAAGCGCTCGAACAGGGCGCGCAGGGCGGTGCGGGCCTCCAGGCGGGCCAGGGGGGCGCCGAGGCAGAAGTGCGGGCCGTGGCCGAAGGCGAGGTGGTCCTTGGCCTGCCGGGTGACGTCGAACTCCGCGCCGCTGTCGCCGTGCCGGGCGGGGTGGCGGCCGGCGGCGGCGTAGGAGGCCAGGATCGCCTCGCCGCGGTGGACGGTCAGCCCGCCCGGCAGCGCGATGTCCTCCAGGGCGTAGCGCATCGGGAGGTGCGCCAGGGGTGCCTCCCGGCGCAGCGACTCCTCGACCACGTCGTCCCAGCCCGCCCTGCCCGCGCGCACCAGGCCGAGCTGGTCGGGGTGGGTGAGCAGCAGGGCGACGGAGTTGTCGATCAGGTTGACGGTGGTCTCGTAGCCCGCGGCGATCACCAGCATGAGGGTGTCGAGCAGTTCGTCCTCGGTGAGGGCGCCGCCGTCGCCCTCGGTGTCGCGGGCGGCGATCAGCAGGGAGGTCATGTCCTCGCCGGGCCGTTCGCGCTTGGCGGCGACCAGCGTCGCGATCACCGCGTACAGGGCGGCGTTGTTGGCCTGGGACTGCTCCGGGGTGAGTGTGGTGTCGAAGACCCCCTCGGCGTACCGGCAGAAGCCGTCGCGCAGCTCGTCGGGCAGGCCGAGCAGGTGGGAGATGACCAGGATCGGCAGCGCGCGGGCCAGGTGCTGCCGCAGGTCGACCGGCACCCCGCCGGCGCCTTCGGCGGCGACCGCGTCGAGCAGCCCGGCCGTCATCCGCTCGATCCGGTCGGCCAGGGCGGCGACCTGACGGGGGGTGAGGGCCGCGCTCACCAGGCGGCGCAGCCGGCGGTGGTGCTCGACGTCCGTCGTCGACATGTTGCGGGCCGTCACCCATAGGGCCAGCGGCCAACCGGCCGCCACCTGCGGGTAGTCGGGCCAGTGCTGCGGGCCGTTCTTGGCGACCCTCGGGTCCTTGAGCAGCTCCTCCAGCAGGTCGGGGTCGGACACCGCCCACGCCTGCACCCCGAGGATGTCGGCGGGCGTGGCGGGCCCGCGCGCGATCAGCTCGGCGGTCTCGGCGTCCCGGGCCCGCCCGGTGGGGTCCAGGACGAGCACGGAGTGGTCGACCGGGCACTTCAACGGCCGGTTCAGCGGACGGTTCGACGAGTGGTCCGACGGGTGGTCCGACGGGGTCGGCTGGCTCTCCGAGCGGTTCTCCGACTGGCTTTCCACGAGGGCTCCTTCACGCGGGCCGAAGCGACGGGACACGAACACGTACGCGACAGTGGTCGGCGACGCACCTCGGCCAACGATCCGGCGCTCCGACGTACCCCGACTACCTCGTACGTGCCCGACCAGGAGCGCCGCCCCGGCGCCCGCCGGTACTCGCGCCCGCCTCCGAACCCCGGCCACGGCCTCGTGAGGGACGAGGGGCAGAGCGAGGCAGAGACAGGGGCAGGAACGGGGGGCGCGGGCGGCGCCGGCGCGGGGCGGCGGCGACCAGCCCGTCGAAGCGGGTCGGCAGGGCGTGGGTGCGGTCGTCCGGGGCGGTGGCCCCGTGCTGGGCGGGGAAGCGGCGGCCCGCCCGGCGGCCGGCGTTCTCGCGGGGGAAGAGGATCTCGCGCGGTTCCGGGTCCCCGGGCGCTCTCGACCGCGCGGACGTAGCGAGCCGGCGAGCGGGGCGGGCAGCTCGCCGGCCGCCGACGGACCGCGGGCGCCGGGCGGACCCGGTGTCGGCCCGGCTACGGCCTGACGTAGCGCCACATGTCGCGCGGGCGCCCGTCCACCACCTGGTGGGCGGGTCGTAGGCCGGTGCACCGGAAGCCGGCGCGTTCGGCGGTGCGGATCGATGCGGTGTTCCACGGTTCCACGGACAACTCCAGCCCTGGCACGCCCAGTTCGTCGAGCGCCCAGCCGACGACGGCGTCCAGCGCCACCTTGGCGGTGCCCCGGCCGCGGGCCGGGGCGGCCACCCAGTAGCCGACCGTCGCCCAGCCGCGCAGCGGCAGTTCGCCGACCCAGAGGCCGACGTGGCCGACCGCCCGGCCCGCCGGGTCGACGATCACGAACGGGTAGCCCGTCCCGATCTCGGTGCGCCGCCACTGGCGTTCCACGAACGCCGCCGCGCCCGACTCGGTGTACGGCGCCGGGACGGTGGTGATCAGCGGGATGTACGGGTCGGTGGACGCCTCCCGGATCAGGCCGGTGTCGTCCCGGCTCCAGCGGCGCAGCCGGAACCCGTGCGCGGCCGGGAGGTCGGGCATCGTCCGGGGCAGTTCCATGCCCGCCATCCTGCCGCACCGGAGGTCCACGGTTCCCGTCCGCCCGGGCCCGTTCCCGCACCGGGCTCGTCCGCACACCGACCGTCCCATCCGCCCGGGAGTCCGCCGCGACCGTCTCCGCCCCGTCCGACACCAGCGTGCGGGACGGCCAGGCCCGCTCCGCCGCCCGCCCGCCCGAGTGGGACCGCCGCCACGGCGGGGAGTCAGCGGGCGGCGGACGCGGGGGTGCGCAGGGTGCGCAGGGTGCGGTCGAAGGCGGTGAGGAGCAGGAAGAGCACGGCGGCGACCAGCATGATCCAGGCCAGCTGGTGCATGCCCGCGGTGCCCGCGTGCGGGCCGTACGCGGCGGCGGTCCCGGCGGAGGCGACCATCGAGCCGAGGTAGGCGAAGGTGCGCAGCAGCCCGGCGGAGGAGCCGGTGCGGGCGGGGTCGGACTGCAGGAAGACGGAGTTCTGCAGGGCGAGCCCGTTGGCGCCCTGCGGGATGCCGAAGACCACGGCCAGCAGCAGCAGCGCCCACAGCGGGCTGTGCACGCCGAGGGCGAGCATCAGCAGGCAGGCGGCGATCTGGCCGACGGCGCCGGTCAGCAGCATGGCCCGGATGCCGCCGCGCCGCCCGGCCAGGACCGAGACCCCGATGCCGACCAGGAAGGTCGGCGCCTGCACCAGCCCGGCCTGGATCGGGGAGAGGCCGAAGCCCTCCTCGGTCCACTGCGCGAAGCCGTACAGGAAGGCGTACGCGACGACGTACGCGGCGAGGGCGCGGGCGTAGGTGGTGAGCAGCGGGGTGTTGCCGCCGAGCACCTTGACGTCGATGAACGGGTGTTCGGCGCGGCGTTCGCGGACGGTGAAGGCGACGGCGGCGGCCAGGGTGAGCAGCGGCAGGTACCAGCGGTCGGTGTGCGGGTGCATCAGGAACAGCAGCAGCGAGAGCAGCAGGACCGCGAACAGCGCCATCCCGGGCAGGTCGATCCGCCGCAGCGGGCCCGGGTCGCCGGGTCGCCGCTCCGGCCGCTCCTGCGGTTCCTGCCGGGGCAGCCGGAGCGCGCCGAGGGTGACGGCGAGCAGCGACAGCGGGATGTTCAGCGCGAAGGTGCTGCGCCAGCCGCCGAGGCCGGTGAGCAGTCCGCCGAGCAGCGGGCCGACCACGGCGACGGTCTGGTTGGCGACGGCGAGCAGCGTGAGCACCCCGGCGGGGCTGTCGCGTCCGGTGCGCCGGGCCTCGGCGCGCAGCAGGGCCATCGCGGCGGGGTAGCCGGCGCAGGTGCCGAAGCCGAGGACCACCCGGGCGGCGATCAGCGTCCCGAGGTTGGGGGCGAGGGTGCCGACCACCCCGGCGACGCCGACCAGGCTGGTGCTGGCGAGGAACAGCCGGCGCGGCCCGAACAGGTCGATCAGCCGTCCCACCACGGGCTGCCCGAGCGCGGTGGCCAGGTACAGCGCGGACACCAGCCAGGCCGTCTGGGCGGGCGAGGCCCCGAGGGCGGCCCCGATCGGGACGAGGGCGACGGCGATGATGGTGGAGTTGATCGGGTTGAGGACGGAGCCGAGCACCATCGGGGGGACGAGCCGGCGGTCGATCGCGGGCGCCTCGGCCGGTACGGCGGGGGTGCTCGCGACGGTCTTGTGGTCGGTCATGGTGCTTCTGCCGCTCGCTGGGGGTGGAGTGTGGGGGGAGGGGGAGGTGAGTAGGGACGCGGGGAGGCGTGCCTTCCGGCCGGGTCGGCGCGGCCGGGTCGGCGCGATCGGGTCGGCGCGGTCGGGTCAGTCGTGCACCAGCCGTTCGAGGACGGCCATGGCCGCGATCACGGTCTGCCGCTCCTCCTCGGTGCACTTGCGCTGGAGTTCGGCGGCCAGCCACTCGCTGCGGGCCCGGCGGCCCTCCTCGCCGCGGCGCCGGCCCTCGGCGGTGAGGGCGATCAGCAGCCGGCGGCCGTCCTCGGGGTCGCGCCGCCGTTCGACCAGGCCCTCGGCCGCCAGGGCGGCGATGGTGGTGGCCATCGACTGGTGCCGCATCCCCTCGGCGGCGGCGAGGTCGCTGGTGGTGAGGCCGGCGCCCGCGCTGTCCAGCAGCCGTCCCACGGTGGACGCCTGGGTGAGGGTGAAGTCCCCGGTGCCGGCGGCGGCCCGGAGCCGGCGGCGGAGCTTCCCGATCACCGACCGCACCTGCTGCGAGGCGCGCACGGCGGACGGCTCGGGCCCGGGCGAAGGCGCGGGCGCGGGCGCGGGCGCGGGCGCGGGCGCGGGCGGGGGGTCAGAGTCGGGCGCGGGGTCGGAGTCGGGCGCGGCGTCCGGCTCGGGGGCTTCGCTCATGCTTCCCACCCTAGGTTTCCGCCCGCCGAATGTACAGTTTCCCTGTAGGTTTCCGGCCGGTCCCCGACCCCGGCCCCCGGCCCCCGCGCGGGGCCGTTTGGCAGGCCGCCACGGCCGCTGCTAGGTTGCCGGAGGCCGTGCGAGAGACCGAGGAGGTGGTACCCGTGAACGCAGTATCGACATGGGTGCTCCCCTCCGGGGCCACGGTCGGGCGTCAGTAGGTCGTCCGGGAGCGCCGTTACCTGAGCACTCCCGAAAGGCACCACCGCCATGAGCACCCTCCGCTTCACCTCCGAACGGCGTCTCGAGGACGGCGTCCTGGAGCGCGCCTTCACCCTCGGCGACGTCCCCGGCCTGCTGTGGACCCCCGGGTCCGCGCCGTCCGCCGACGGCACCACCCCGCTGATCCTGATCGGCCACCCGCCGCTCGGGCTGCGCCGGATGCACCCGCGCCTGGCGGGCCGGGCCCGGTACTACGCGGCGCGGCACGGCTTCGCCTCCGCCACCCTCGAACTCCCCGGCAGCGGCGAGCGGCCCCGCTGGGAGGCCGTCGAGCAGGCCCGCGCCGAGCTGCGCCGGGTGCTGGAGGCCGGCGAGCCCGTCAGCGGCGAGATCGTCGACGCGCTGGTCCTCCCGCTGGTCGAGCGGGCCGTCCCGGAGTGGCGGGCCGCGCTGGACGCCCTGCTCGCCCTGCCCGGCATCGACGGGCCGGTCGGGTACGAGGGCGGGGTGATCTCCGTCGGCATCCGGCTCGCCCTGGCCGACCCGCGGATCGCGGCGGCCGTCCTGTTCGCCGGGAGTTTCGTCCCCGCCGCCGTGTTCGAGGAGGCCCGCCGGGTCACCGTCCCGCTCCAGGTGCTGCTCCAGTGGGACGACGAGGGCAACGACCGGCAGGCCGCGCTCGACCTGTTCGACGCCTTCGGCTCCCGGGAGAAGACCCTGCACGCCAACCTGGGCGGCCACACCGGCGTCCCCGCGTTCGAACTCGACGCCGGGGCCCGCTTCTTCGCCCGCCACCTGAGGTAGCCCGCACTGCGGCGCCCCGGCCGCCGGGGCGCCGCCCCTCCCCGGGCCTCAGGGGAGGGCCACGCCGTATCCGGCGAGGCCGTCGCGGAGTTCCTCGCGGTCGGTGCGGACCAGCCGGCCGCCGGTGAAGTGGCGGTCGTCGGTGAGTTCGGCGACGCAGCCGGGCGGCGGGACGAACGTTTCTGCATCCTCGGCGGTGTCGAACTCCGCCTCGGCCAGCACCAGTCCGAGCAGCGGTCCCTCGAAGACGTCGACCCCGAGCGGGGGGACGCTCAGCCGGGTCTTGGTCAGCTCGGGGCCGGGCAGGGCCGCCCGCAGTCGGGCGTACTCCTGCTCGGAGAGGTACAGGTTGGTGATCAGGCCCTGGACCGCGCCGGGTTCGCCCGGGGGGACGGGGACCTTCTGGGTGAGCCTGTACGTGCACTCGCCGGTGTCGAGCCGTTCGACCCGGCGCAGCCGCAGCCGGGTGCCCTCGACGTACCGGTCGGTGATCCGGCGGGCGACGGTGACGGCGCCGGGGGCGGGCACCCGGGCGAGCAGGAAGCGGCGCTCCCGCTCGACCCTGGCGTACTTCCCCGCCGCCGCACCGCCGCACCCGTCCGGAACGGCCCCGCCACGCCCGTCCGCCGCCGTCGGCGTGCTCGTCGCGCTGTGCTTCCCCATGTCGTGCTTCCCCCTCGGGCTCTCCCCGTCGATCGCCCGCACCAGGCCCCCGTCGGCGTCGCGGGCGGTCGTCTCCAGCGTAGTGCGCGTGCCGCTCCGGTACGGCGCGCGCCACCCGGTGTTCCCGGGCTCCGGTCGGTTCCGTTCACCGGACGGACGGTTGACGCACCGAACCGGACACCGACCGGTCAGTTGCCCAGGAACGGGAACAGGTTGACGAAGGGGTCCGTGGTCACGGACACCCCGCGTCCGAACGGGTCGTCGAAGTCCCAGATCAGGAACAGCAGGAACCCGATCAGCGCGCTGAACGTGCCGGCCAGGACCAACTCGCGCCGCGAGCGGCGGATCTGGAGCGCGAACAGCATCCCGACGGTGACCAGCCCGCCGACGCCGAGGCCGAACCAGACCACCCCCGGCATGGTCGGGCCGACGTTGCCGCCCCGCGAGGTGCGGGCCTCGTCGGCGACCGCGATCTTGTCCATCATCGCCTGGTACGCCTGCGCCTCGATGTCGTTCTGCGGCTCCCGCTCGGCGACGTCGGTGCGCAGCTTGCCCAGCAGCTCGGTGCCCTGGGGGCTGATCTCCCCGTGGGTGCGCATGTAGTGCCACTCGGTGTCCACCACGAACGAGACGTAGGCGTCGACGTCCTTCCGGACCACGGCGCGGTAGTCGGCGGGGAACACCTCGGCCCGGGCGCTGACCTCGTGCAGCGACTGGGCCTCGGTCTGCACGTCGTCCTGCGCGGCGGAACGGGACTCCCAGACGCCGGCGATCGCCAGGCCCAGCACGATCGCGTAGACCACGCCGATCATCATGGTGATGTACTCGATGACGTCCGGCGTCTCCGAGGTGTCCTCGTCCTGGTCGGCCTTGCGGTGTCTCACCAGCACGACCGCGACGACGACCAGGCACGCCCCGGCCATCGCGAGGGCGAGTGCCAGCCATTCGGACATGACGGGTCCTCTCCTGAACAGTTGGACCGTCCGGCCCGGCAGGTCCGGTCCGGAGGGTGAACGGGGTCGGCGCGGGCCGACGGTGGTCGGCGCGGGCCGACGGTGGTCGGCGCGGGCCGACGGGGATCGACGGGAGCTGTCCGCCCGCCGCCCTGGCGGTGCGTCAGGAACGGCCGCGGCGTCCGGCGCCGCCGGACTTCCCGCGCGGGCGCAGCGCGGCCGCCGCGAGCACGGCGGGGACGGTGACCACCAGCATCCGGGTGGTGGTCGGGGTGCCGCGGCGCTTGGGCGCCTCGGCGGCCAGTGGCGGCGGCAGGTGCACGACCGGCGCGGGCCGGGCGGGTGCCGGGCTCGGGGCGGGCGGTGTCGGCGCGGGGCTCGGCGGCGGCGCGGGCGGCGGTGGCACCTCGGGGGTGGGCCGGACCGGGACGGGCGCGGGCTTCACGGGGACCACCGCCCGGGGCGGGGTCGGCGTGGGCGTCGGCACCGGCTTCGGGGTGGGCGCGGGGGTGGGCTTCGGCTTCGGCGTGGGGGTCGGCGTCGGCGTGGGCGTGGGCTTCGGGCTGGGCGTCGGCGTCGGCGTAGGTGTCGGGGTGGGTTTCGGCGTCGGGGTGGGCGTGGGCTTGGGGTGGCAGTGGTGCCCGTGCCCGTCCTCCCAGTGGTCGCCTCCCCCGCCGTGGCCCTGGCCGTTCCCGCCCTGCGGGTGGAGCGGGACGTCGACCCCGGCACCGACGTTCACCTCGACGTGCACACCGGCGGCGTCGACCGAGGTGTGCACCTTGATGCAGATGTCGAGCCGACCGTCCCCGTGCCCGCCGGGGCCGCGGGCGGCGGACGCGGCCTGGGTGGCGCCGGTGAGCACCGCGCAGACCACGGCGACGCCCGCCAGGGCCGCGGCGGTGCGCGCGCCGCGCCGCATCTGCGGGCGGGGGTGCCGCTGCCGGTGCGCCCGCGGGTTGCCGGTGCCCGCCCGGGCGTCGGCCCCGGCCCGAGCGCCGGTAGCCGCCCGGGTGCGTAAGGCCGCCGCCTCCGTTCCGCCGTCCGCGGGCGGCCGGTCGTTGCGCTGCATGGGCGTGGTCCAACCTTCCGAGTGGCTGTGCGCGATGGGCGTCTGAACTGCGGGGTTCCGGTGCGTCGCGCCCCGTCGCGGAACGGCCGGTCCGGCCGGAGCGCAGTCGAGGGCGCGTCGGAGGACCGGACCGTTCCGGCTGCGGCGGCAGCGTGCGCTGCTTGTGCAGAAACGGATCGGCATGATCAATCCGACGCACCCTCAACGTGGTGCGCCGCCGTTTGGTTACGGCCGGCGGCAGCCGTGGTCGGGCGGCCGCTCAGCGGTGCGCGATCTCCACGTTCTCCAGCACGCCGAGCGCGTCCGGGACCAGGATGGCCGCCGAGTAGTACGCGGTGACCAGGTAGTTGATCACGGCCTTCTCGTCGATGCCCATGAAGCGGACCGACAGGCTGGGCTGGTACTCGTCCGGGATGCCGGTCTGGTGCAGGCCGATGACGCCCTGGTTGTCCTCGCCGGTGCGCAGCACCAGGATGGAGCTGGTGTTCTCCGGGGTGATCGGGATCTTGTTGCAGGGCAGGATCGGGACGCCGCGCCAGGCCGGGACCTTGTGGCCCTGGAGGTCGACGGTGTCGGGGTACAGGCCGCGGGCGTTGAACTCGCGGCCGAGGGCGGCGATGGCCTTGGGGTGGGCGAGGAAGAACTCGGAGTCGCGGCGGCGGCTGAGCAGCTCGTCGAGGTCGTCGGGGGTGGCCGGGCCGGAGTGGGTCTGGATGCGCTGGTTGAAGGCGCAGTTGGAGAGCAGGCCGAACTCGCGGTTGTTGATCAGCTCGTGCTCCTGGCGCTCGCGCAGCGCCTCCACGGTGAGCTTGAGCTGCTGCTCGATCTGGTTCATCGGCTGGTTGTACAGGTCCGCGACCCGGGAGTGGACGCGGAGCACGGTCTGCGCGATGGAGAGCTCGTACTCGCGCGGCTTGAGCTCGTAGTCGACGAACGCGGTGGGCAGCAGGTGCTCGCCCTCGTGCCCGGCCGACATCGCGATCTCGGCCTCGCCCAGCTCGTTCTGCCGCTGGAGCGGGAGGCTGGCGAAGTCCCGGATGTGGGCCTGGAGGGTGTCGGACTGGGCGAGGACGGCCTCGAAGTCGGCCCGGCTGAGGGTCAGCAGGGTGCCGGCGGTCTTGGCGGTGGCGGTGTAGTCCCAGGTGGCGTCGGCGTCGAGCAGGGCGTTCTCGCCGAACCGGTCGCCGTCGCCGAGGACGCCGACCACGGCGTCGTCGCCGTACTTGCCGGTGGAGACCTGGTTGATCTTGCCGTGCGCGACCAGGTGGATCTTGTCGGACGCGGCGCCGCGCTCGACCAGCACCTCGCCGGCCCGGAAGTCGCGCTGCTGGCAGCGGTCGGCCAGGGCGGTGAGCACCTCGTCGTCCTCGTAGCCGCGCAGCAGGGCGAGTTCGCCGAGCTCCCGGGGGATGACCCGGACGTCGCCGCCGGTCTGGATGAATTCGACCCGGCCGTCGCCGACCGTGTAGGTCAGTCGGCGGTTGACCCGGTAGGTGCCACCGGAGGTCTGCGTCCACGGGAGCATCCGCAGCAGCCAGCGGGAGGTGATCTCCTGCATCTGGGGCGCGGACTTGGTCGTGGTGGCCAGGTTGCGGGCCGCGGCGGTGGTGAGGCTGGTCTGCTGGCGCTGCGCCTGCTGAGTCTCCGGGCTGCTGTCCACGGACATCGGGCCGGGCTCTCCTTCGTCTCGCACGGAAACTGACGGTCCGTCAGATCCGTGAGTGTGCTGGGGCATGGGCGGGGTATGGGCAGAGAAAGCGGAAAGTGTCGGCGGGGTTCGGAACCGCGCTGTCCAGCGCGCTCACCGCCGCCTCCGGAACACTAGATCGTTCCGGCCCGCGGATCGCCCGTGCGGCCCATCGTGCACCCGATTAGGTGAACCTTGGCCCGCGGAGGGTTGGCCGAGCTGACACTGCGTCAGGCCGCGCGCCCGGGTCCGGACCGGCTCCGGCCTGCGCCGCTGCCCGCCCGCGGGGCCGGACGCGCGAACGCCCCCGGCGGGCGGGGGTGCCGGGGGCTCGGGAGGGCGCACGACGGCGGCGGCGTTCACCACCGCCCGCCGGGCGCGCGGTGGGGCCCGGCTTCCGAGCCGCCGGGCCCCACCGTCACCGCCACCGCCTACCGCTGTCGCCGCCGTTTACCGCTTACCGCTGCGGCTGCGGCTGCGGGGCAGCGGTCCGGCCTAGAGCAGCGGCCCCGTCACCGGCAGCACCACCTGGCACGGCACCGGCCGCGGGTGCGCCGGGTCCAGCGCGTTCAGCACGTCCGTCAGCGCGACCGGGTCGTAGCCGATCTCCAGGTGCTCGGTGGCGTCCAGCGCGCACTGGTCCTGGACCAGGATGTTGGTGACGTGCGGGCCGGGCGGCAGGAAGGAGTTGGTGTACGGGGTGACCACCTCGTCGTACCTGGTGGCGATCACCGTGTACTCGACGCCGGGGACGGTCCCGCCGCCGGCGTTCAGCGCGGTGAGGAACGGCGAGCCGATCTCCTGCTCCACGCAGGCCGGGCAGGGGCCGGACAGGAAGTCGTTGGCGGGCTCCAGGATGCGCAGCTGGCGGCCGAGTTCGGTGAGGCCGTCCAGGGTGGTGCCGTAGTTGCTGGGGGCCAGGGCGACCAGCTTGCCGACCTTCGCCGCGCCGCCGAGGTTCTTCAGGTAGTAGCGCGGGAGCATCCCGCCCTGCGAGTGGCCGACCACGTCGACCTTGGCGGCGCCGGTCGCGGCCAGCACCCGGTCCACGAAGGCGGCCATCGTCCGGGCCCCGTCGGCGATCGAGCCGGTGCCCTGGACCGGTGAACCGGCCGACGGGCCACCGTAGTTGAAGGCGTAGACGCAGTACCCCTGGTTGGCCAGCAGCGGGGCCGCGCCGCCCCAGTTGTCGTTCTGGTTCTCCAGCGTGCCGTGCACCAGCACCACCGGGTCCGGGTGGGCCGCGGACGGCCGGCAGGACCAGTCGTTGGCGCCGTCCGGGCTCGCGCCGGGGAAGAGGAAGCCCTTGACGAAGCCGATCGAGAAGTGGGTCTCCACCGGCCGGTTGCCGCTCGCCGCCGCGGGCGGGGCTCCGGCGGCCAGCAGTGCCGTCGCCGCGAGTGCCGCGAGCACGGCCGCCCGTACGCTCTTTCTCCGCATTCCGTACACCCTCCGCCTGGTCGTCCGCTCGGTCGCCCGCCCCGCCGTCCGCACCGCGGTTCGCTCCGGCCGGCTCCGGTGCGCGCCGCCGTCCGTTTCGGTGCCGGAATTCGGTCGGCCGCCCCCGGGCTTTCCCGGGTCGCCATGAAGCTAGGAGCGGCTTGACGCGTCGTCAACACACGACGCACGCGTTCCCGGAAAGTCCATCCGAAGGTGCCAGGAATTCCGTCCCCCCTCCGGCGGAACTGTCATCCGGGTCAGTGTTTCCGCGCGCGCCGGGTGCCGTACGGGGACGCAAGCTTGTGCCGAACCTATTGACCGGCCGGTAACCCCGCCGCATACTCCCCCTGTCCCGGCGGAACCGGCCGCGCCTCCGCCGGAACGCCGCCGGAACACCAACGGACGGACGCCGGACGGACGCCGGACGGACGCCGGACGGACGCCGGACGGACGGATTATCGCTACCCCGAGGAGCGGAATTGGGCGGACCGTGGGAGGGGCTGCCACGCGATTTCTCCACCGAACTCAGAGCCGAACAGCAATCCCTCGCGACCGAGATCATCCGGGAGATCAGATCCGCCGTCCCGGAATTCTCCCGACCGCTCTCCGGGAAATTCGGCACCGGAATCCAGCAGGGCGTGGAGACCGCGCTGGCCGAGTTCACCGACCGGGTCGCCGGGCTGCCCGCGCCCGGTCCGCGCCAGTTGCGGGTGTACCGCTCGCTCGGGCGCGGCGAACTCTCCGAGGGCCGCAGCCTGGACGCCCTGCAGGCCGCGTTCCGGCTCGGGGCCCGGATCGCCTGGCGCCGGTACGCCCGGGTGGCCCGACGCCGCGGGCTGGCCGCGGAGCAGCTGGTCACCCTCGCCGAGGCGGTGTTCGCGCACATCGACGAGGTCGCCGCGGCCAGCGTCCAGGGCTACGTGGACGCCCGCACCGACCGGGCCGGTGCGCTCGGCCGGGCCCGCCACCGCCTGCACGACCTGCTGCTGGCGGGCGCCGACCCGGCCGAACTCGCCGCCGCCGCCCGGCTCGCGGACTGGCCGCTGCCCGCGCAGGTCGCCGCCGTCTCGCTCGACCCGGGCCCGGTGCACCGGCAGCCGTCCGCGCCGCCGGCCCGGCTGCCCGAGTACGTGCTGGCCGGGCTGGACGTCCCGCAGCCGCACCTGCTGCTGCCCGATCCGGCCGCCCCGCTCGCCGACCCGCAGCTCGCGGCGGCGCTGCACGGGCGCGGCGCGGTGATCGGCCCGGCGGTGCCGCCCGCCCTCGCCGCGCAGTCGCTGCGCTGGGCCCGGCTGGTCCGGGCCTCCCTGCCGGAGCCGCCGCAGCGCCCGGTCGACTGCCGCGAGCGCTACGCGGACCTGCTGCTGCTCACCGACCCCGCGCTGGTCCGCCTGATCGCCGAACGCCGGCTGGCCCCGCTCGCCCCGCTCACCCCCAAGCAGCGCGACCGGCTCGCCGCCACCCTGCTGGCCTGGCTCCAGACCGGCCGGGGCACCGCCCCCGAGGTCGCCGCCCGCCTGGGCATCCACCCGCAGACCGCCCGGCAGCGGCTGCACCGGGTCCACCAGCTCTTCGGGCCCGCCCTCGCCTCCCCCGACACCCGCCTCGAACTGGAGATCGCCCTCCGCGCCACCGCCACCACCCCTTGACGGCCCGCTCCTTGACGGCCCGTCCCTTGGCCCCGGGCCGCTTGGCCCCGGGCCGCCCCTTGGCCCAGGGCCGCCCCCCGGCTCCGGCCCGGGACGCGGCGGTCAGTCGGCGGCGGGCCCCTGGAGGGTCCAGCCCGCGGCGGCGACCTCGGGGTGGATGTCGTCGGGGTCGACGGTTTCGCCGCAGTGGTCGCAGACCCGGCGCAGGGCGAAGTCGTGCTCGTGGTGGCGCAGCCGCATGGGCGGCTCGGTGGTGAGCCAGCGGTCGCCCCAGCGCAGCAGTTCGCGGATGACGCCGAGCAGGTCGCGGCCGGCTTCGGTGAGGTAGTAGCCGTCGTGCCGGGGGTCGTCGGGCAGCGGGCGGCGTTCGAGGATGCCGTCGGCGACCAGGCTCTTCAGCCGGGCGGAGAGGCGGTCGGTGGGGGCGGCGGTGTTCTTGGCGATCTGGCGGAAGCGGTGGTTGCCGAGGGAGACCTCGCGGACGGCGAGCAGCGACCAGCGGTCGCCGACGACCTGGAGGGAGGCGGCGATCGAGCAGGGGCGGCCGGGTACGCCGTAGGGGTCGACGTGCGGTGTGGTCATGGGACCAGCCTCCCTCGGATCGGTTTGACAATCAAAGTCTAGGCGGCGGCCCGACCATTGCGGTTTGAATATCAAACCGACTCGTGCTTACCTGAGCCCCATGACTCGGTCGGTTTGGTTTTCAAAGCGCCATGTGGCGTCGACGGTGGTCCTGCTGGCGGTCTTCATGACCAACCTGGACCTGTGGATCGTCAACGTGGCCCTGCCCGCCATGGGCACCTCGTTCAGCACGGCCCAGGGCCAGGCCGTCACCCTGGGCTCCCTGTCCTGGGTCCTCAACGCCTACGCCATCGTCCTCGCGGCGCTCCTGGTCGTCGCCGGGCGGCTCGGGGACCGGCTGGGCCAGCGGCCGGTGTTCCTCGCCGGGGTCGCCGTCTTCACCCTCGCCTCGCTGGCCTGCGCCCTCGCGCCGAGCCTCGGCTGGCTGGTCGCGGCCCGCGTCCTGCAGGCGGTCGGCGCCGCCGCCCAACTGCCCACCTCGCTGGCCCTGCTGCTGGCCACCGTCCCGGCCGAGCGGCGCACCCGCGCCACCCGCAACTGGGCCGCCATCGGCGGCCTCGCGGCGGCCGCCGGGCCGGTGGCCGGGGGACTGCTGGTCCAGGTCGACTGGCGCTGGATCTTCGTGATCAACGTCCCCATCGGCGTCGCCACCGCCCTGGCCGGCCTGCGCGCCCTGCCGGCCGCCACCCGCCGGGAGGAGGGACGCCTGCCCGACCTGCTGGGCGCGCTGCTGGTCACCCTCGCCGTCGCCGCCCTGTCCGGCGCCCTCGTCCAGGGCCCCGACTGGGGCTGGACGAACGCGAGGACCCTGCTGCTCGCCGCCGCCGCGCTGGCCGCCGGGGCCGCGTTCGCCCACCGCTCGCTGCGCCACAGCCACCCGCTGTTCGAACTCCACCTGCTCCGGCTGCCCCGCTTCGGGACGGCCGGCGCCGGCACCTTCGTCTTCGGCGTCGCCTTCGCCGTCATGCTGCTGTCCAACGTGCTGTGGTGCCAGGAGGTCTGGCACTGGAGCGCGCTGCGCACCGGCGTGGCCATGGTGCCCGGCCCCGCCCTGGTGCCCGTCGTCACCCTGCTCACCGCCCGCGCCGCGCAGCGCCTGGGCCACGGCCCGCTGGTCGCCGCCGGCGGCGTGCTCTTCGCCGCCGCCATGCTCTGGCGCGCCGCCTTCGCCTCGCTGACCCCCGACTACGGCAGGGACCTGCTGCCGAGCATGGTCCTGAGCGGGATCGGGGTGGGGCTGGCCCTGGGCACGCTGGTGGCCGCCGGTGTCGCCTCGCTGCCCGCCCACCGGGCGGCCACCGGGTCCGCCCTGGTCAACTCGGTGCGGCAGATATCCGCGACCGTCGGCGTCGCCCTGCTGGTCGCCGTCGTCGGAGCCGAGACCGGCCCCGCCCAGCGCCAGGACTTCCGCCTCGCCTGGCTCGTCGCCGCGGCCCTCGCCCTCGTCACGGCCGGCATCGGTCTGCAACTCGCCCGTGCCACCGCCCGCGCCGGCACGGAGGCGGGTGGGGGCACGGGCCAGGACACCAGCGGGGACGCGCGCGCCGCGTCGGACGCGGGCGGCCCGCGGGCAGCGACGGCGTCCGGACCGACCGACACCCGCTGACCCGGGTCCGACGCCCGGTCGGGCACCCGACCTGCCGTCAGGTCGGGTGCCCGAGCCGCGCGCAGGCGGCCGACCCGCCCCCGCCGCCGACCGTTCGTCGGCGCAGCACTACCATCGGGCCGACCGGCACGGCGGGAGGGGCCACAGGATGCTGAACGGGCTGGAGTCGCTGGAGTCGCTGGATTCGCTGGACGAGGTGTGCGGGCGGGTGCTGGCGGAGACCGGCTGCCCGTCGGTGAGCGTGGCCGTCGCGGCGGGCGAGGAGCTGGTGCTCGCCCGGGCGTACGGGTGGGCGGACGTGGCGGCGGGGCGGGCGGCGACGCCCGGGACGGCGTACGGGCTGGCCTCGACGACCAAGGCGTTCACGGCGCTCGCGGTCTGCCTGGCCGCGGACCGGGGCCTGCTCGACCTGGACGCGCCGCTGCCGGGCCGGTTCGAGCGCACGGCCCCGACCGCCCGTCAACTGCTCCGGCACCGCGGCGGTTTCCCCGCCTACTACGACTTCCGCTACACCCCCGGCTCCCCCGACGCCGCGCCCGCCCCCGGGTACGGGCCGATCGACATCGACCGCTACCGCAGGCAACTGCACGAGCCGGGCGGCGAGTTCGAGTACGCCAACCTCGGCTACCACGAGCTGGGCCGGCTGCTGACGGCCGTCACCGGGCGGGAGGTGGGCGCGCTGCTGCGGGAGTGGATCGCCGAGCCGCTCGGGCTGGACGGCTTCGCCTTCGGCGCCGCCCACCCCGGGCCGGGGCCGGCCGCGGTGCGGTACACCCCGGACGGGCGGGTCTACCCGACCTGCCACACCGGGCATCCGGCGGCGACCGCCGGCTGGGCGACCGCCGCTGACGTCGCGCTGTTCGCCCGTCGCTCGCTCGGGCTGCCGGCGCCCGGGACGGCCGCGGCGGTGCACGACGCGCCCGCGATCCTCGGTGCCGGGAGCCTCGGGTACGGGCTGGGGCGGGTCGTCCAGCGGACGGCGGACGGGGCGGTGATCAGCAGCCACGGCGGCGGGATGGGCGGTGTCGCGTCGATGATGATCGACCTGCCCGGGCGGGGGCTCTCGGTGGCCGTCCTCGCCAACTCGACCGACAAGTCCGCCCGGGACGCCGTGGTCGCGTACCTGATGGGCGCGCTGGCCCCCGAGTTCGATCCCCGCCACTGCGCCCCGGGCGTCGAACCGGACCTGCCCCTCACCCTGGCCCCGGGCACCTGGTCCGGGCAGGTCAGCGCTCCAGGCGCCACCGTCCCGCTGACGGTCGCCGTGCTGCCGGAAGGGCGGGTCGAGGTCCGGCTGGCCGACCACCCGCCGGTGACCGTCCCGGCCGTGGCCTCCGCCCGCTGGGACGTCCGCCTCGTCACCCCGCTCCAACTCCCCACCCCCGACGCCCTGTTCAACAGCCCCGCCACCGGGCTCGAACTACGGCTGCGGGACGGCGACCTGACCGGCCGGGCGACCGCCTTCAAGGGCGGCGACCGGGAGGGCTTCCTCGGCCCCTACCTCCCCCACCCCTGCGAACTGCGCCGCGCGGCCTGACACTTCACTCCCCGAACTGCCCGAACTGCCCGCGCTCCCCCGTGCTCCCCGCACCTCACTCCCCGCGGAAGAACGCGGCGACGGCCTGCGCTCCCCCCGGAGCGGTCATCATCGCCAGGATCCGGGCCGCCCCGTCGGCGGCCCGGGCCGTCCGGGTGAACATCTCCTCCTCGTAGGCGCGCAGCGCGGCGTCGGCGTCCTCGGCGCCACCGGTGTCGCCGGCGTCACCGGTCTCGCCGGTGAGCGCGGTGGCCAGTTCCAGCGCGTCGCGCATCGCGGCGTTGGCGCCGACGCCGACGGGGGGCATCAGGTGGGCGGCGTCGCCGAGCAGGGTGAGGCCGGGGCGGTGCGGCCAGCGCAGGCCGACCGGGAGGGCGGTCAGCGGGCGGGGGGTGAGCGGGCCGGTGCAGGCGGCGATCAGGGCGCGGCACTCGGGCGTCCAGTCCGCGAACAGCGGGAGCAGCGCGGCCCGGGCGGCGTCGGGGCGGTCGAACGGGATGCCGCAGGTGGTGAGCCAGTCAGCGGCACCGTCGGCGGGGCCGTAGAAGGACAGGCCGACCCGGACGGAGCCGTCGCCGCAGCGCTGGGCGGCGAGCGAGCGGCCCTGGCCGATCACCCAGTAGCTGCCGCGGCCGACGACGGCGGCCAGCTCGGGGTGGGTCAGGTCGATGGCGGGGACGGCACCCTCCACCGTGTTGACGCCGAGGTGGTCCGGCACGGCCGGGGTGAGCAGCGGCCGGACCCGGGAGCGGGCGCCGTCCGCGCCGATCAGCAGGTCGCAGTCGGCCCGGCTGCCGTCGGTGAACTCCAACTGCCAGCCGCCGGAGCCCTCTTGGACCGGGGTGGCGGTGCGCAGGGCGCGGCCCCAGGCGACCGTTCCGGACGGGAGGGAGTCGAGCAGCAGGTCGCGCAGGTCGGCGCGGTCGATCTCGGGGCGGAGCGCGGGTGCGCCGTCGGGGGTGTCGTCGCGGTGCAGCAGGGTGCCGGTGTGGTCGAGCAGCCGCATGTCCTCGCCCTCCGGGCGGGCGTACCGGCGGAACGCCCGCGTCAGGCCGGCCGCGCGCAGGGCGAGTTGGCCGGTGTCGGCGTGCAGGTCGAGCGTGCCGCCCTGGGTGCGGGCCGCCGGTCCGGCGTCGCGTTCGTAGACCGTGGTCCGGATGCCGCGCACGGCGAGCAGCCGGGCCAGCGTCAGCCCGCCCGGCCCGCCTCCGACGATCGCCACGTCCACCCCGCCTGCCGTACCCGCCATGTCCAGCTCTCCCCGTTCACGTGTCCGCTCGTCCGTCCGATACACCGTATCGTGTCGATACGGTGTATCACCAGCGTTCGCCGTATCGTGATCACCGCCGTCCCGTCCCCTCCCCTCCCTGCCCCGCCCCCGCTCCTTCCGATCGGAGACCGCCCCATGCCCTCCCGTCACGACGACGCCGCCGGAGCCGGACTGGTCTGGGAGCGCCCGGAGCCGCCGGCGCGGCGGACGCCGGGGCCGCTGAGCCGGGCGCTGATCGTCGCGGCGGCGCTCGAACTGGCCGACGCGGACGGGCTGGAGGGGGTGTCGATCCGCCGGGTCGCGGCGGCGCTGGAGGTCGGCCCGATGCGGCTGTACGGGTACGTGGAGACCAAGGCCGAGCTGCTGGAACTGATGGTGGACGCGGTGTACGCGGAGATCGCCCCGGACCCGGCCGACGACCGGCCTGGCCGGACCGGGCGGCCCGCCCGTCCCGTCCGGTCGACCCGTTCCGGGGAGTGGCGGGAGGAGCTGCGGGCGATCGCCGGACGGTACCGGGCGGCCGCGCTGCGGCACGAGTGGTTCATCGACCTGCTGGGCGGACGGCCGCACCTGGGCCCGAACGCGCTGGCCGCGCGGGAGGCGGCGCTGGCCGTGGTGTGGAGCGCGCCGGGCTTCGCCGGGCGGCCGACCGAGGTGCAGCAGGCGTCGGGTGCGTTCCACGCCTACCTGGCGGGCCGACTGCGGGTGGAGGTGGCGCAGCGCCGGGCGGAGCGGGCGCACGGGCAGTCGGACGACGAGTGGCAGCGGGCGATGGGGCCGTACGTGATGCGGGTGCTGGCGGCGGGACGGCACCCGGTGATGGCGGAGGTGATGGCGGCGGCCGACCACCTGGCCCCGGGCGAGGAGTTCGCGGCGGGGCTGGAGCTGGTGCTGGACGGGATCGCCGCCCGGGCGTCCTGATCCGGGACGCGAGACGCGAGACGCGAGACGCGGTCCGAGCGGACCCGCGAACGCCCCCGGCCACCGTGCCCCCGGAACGGTCGCGCTCCGGCCGCTCCCCGCCTCCGCTCCCCGCCGCCGCCCGCCGCCCCGCCCGCTCGGGAGACCACCGGGGCCTCCGGGGGCGGGCGGCAGCGATCGGCAGCGGGCGGCAGCGATCGGCGGCGGTCGGCAGCGGTCAGAGGTCGAACGACACCAGGTGTTCCAGCACGGGCAGCGCCGCCATCAGCGTCCGCCGCTCCCCGTCGGTGAGTTCGGCGGTGCGGCGGGCCAGCACCTCGGAGCGCTGGCGGCGGATGCGGGCCAGCAGTTCGGTTCCCTCCGGGGAGAGTTCGACCAGGACGGAGCGGCCGTCGTTGGGGTCGGGTACCCGGCTGACCAGCCGGGACTCGACCAGGGGGGCGACGGTGCGGGTCATCGACGGGGCGGCGACCCCTTCCAGCGCGGCGAGTTCGCCGAGCCGGATCGGGCCGTGCTGTTCGATCCGGGCCAGCGCGGACTGCTGGGCGAAGGTGAACTCCTGCCGGTCGGAGGCCTGCACCAGTTGCCGGTGCAGCCGGGAGATCACCAGCCGCAGCCGCACCACCTCGGCCGGGTCGAGCCCGCCCTCGCCGCCCTGCCCCACGCCCGCACTCCCCTGCCGCGCCGTCTCGTTCACGTCAGGCCGTTCGCCGGGACACCGCGGTGTCCCCGTCCGGCGCGGCGGCGGCGCCGTCCTCGGGCGCGGGGGCGGCCGGGACGGCCTTGCGGCCGCGCAGCAGCGAGGCCGCCGCGGCGACCAGGGACATCGCGATGGCGAGCGAGAAGACCACCATCAGGCCGTCGTGGAACGGGCCGGAGATCAGGTGC
Source organism: Kitasatospora sp. NPDC090308 (assembly GCF_044769485.1). Taxonomy (NCBI): domain Bacteria; kingdom Bacillati; phylum Actinomycetota; class Actinomycetes; order Kitasatosporales; family Streptomycetaceae; genus Kitasatospora; species Kitasatospora sp. NPDC090308. Next base: position 262,713 of record NZ_JBIVXY010000007.1, read on the forward strand.
GGGAAGAACTCCCGGCCGGTGAGGGTCTGCGCGTTGGCGGCGGGCAGGCCGGAGAGAACCTGCGGGCCGAGCAGTTCGTGGATCGGGTTGTAGCCGAGGAAGGCCGCGAACAGCGTTCCGACGGGCGGCAGTTGGGCCACCGCGTGGGCGTCCGCCGGGGAGACGCCCTGGCCGGTGAGCCCGTCGCTGAGGGTCTGCGGGAGCGAGCCGGCCAGGCCGGCCACCATCAGCGAGAAGAACACGCCGATGGAGAGCACCATGCCGGCGTTCTGGAAGGTCGCCCGCATGCCGGAGGCGGCGCCGCGGTCGGCGGCCGGCACGCTGGACATCACCAGGGCGGTGTTGGGTGCGGCGAACAGTCCGCCGCCGAGGCCGTTGAGGAACACCAGCAGAGCAAACCACACGTACCCGAAGTCGGTGGGGAGGACCAGCAGCCCGGCGAACGAGGCGGCCATCACGACCAGGCCGCCGGCCGCGAACAGGCGGGCCCCGAAGCGGTCCGAGAGGTAGCCGGCGATCGGGCCGGCGGCCAGGAAGCCGATGGTCAGCGGCACCAGGTAGATGCCCGCCCAGAGCGGGGTCTGCTCGTACTCGTAGCCGTGCAGCGGCAGCCAGATGCCCTGCAGCCAGACGATCAGCATGAATTGGAGGCCGCCGCGGGCGATCGAGCCGAGCAGCGTCGCCAGGTTGCCGCCCGCGAACACCGGGTCGCGGAACAGGCGCAGCGGGAACATCGGCTCGGCGACCTTCGCCTCGATCGCGCAGAACGCGACCAGCACGGCCGCGCCGCCGATCAGGCCGGTCAGCACCCAGGGGTTGGTCCAGCCCATGGTGTGGCCGCCGTACGGCTGGATGCCGTAGGTGATCGCGGCGAGCAGCGCGGTGAGGCCGACGGCGAAGCTGACGTTGCCCCACCAGTCGATCTTCCCGGGGCGGCGGACGCCGGTCTCGTGCAGCGAGCGGTAGGCCCAGACGGTGCCGATGATGCCGATCGGGACGTTCACCCAGAAGATCGACCGCCAGTTCCACTCGGCGAGGACGCCGCCGAGGACCAGGCCGATGAACGAGCCGGCGATCGCGGCGACCATGTTGACGCCGAGCGCCATGCCGCGCTGCCGGGCCGGGAAGGCGTCGGTGATGATGGCCGCGGAGTTCGCCATCAGCATCGCGCCGCCGACCGCCTGCACCACCCGCCAGCCGATCAGCCACAGCGCGCCACCGCCGCCGCCCATCGGGTCGAGCGAGAGGATCACCGAGGTGACCGTGAAGATCAGGAAGCCGGCGTTGTAGATCCGCACCCGCCCCCAGATGTCGCCCAGCCGGCCGAGCGTCACCACCAGGACGGCGGTGACCAGCATGTAGCCCATCAGCATCCAGAGCAGGTAGCTGACGTTGCCCGGCTCCAGCGGGTTGAGGTGGATGCCGTTGAAGATCGCCGGCAGCGAGATCAGCACGATCGAGGAGTTGATCGTGGCGATCAGCATGCCGAGGGTGGTGTTCGAGAGCGCCACCCACTTGTAGCGCGGGTGTTCCGCGCCGATCCACCGTTTCTTCGTGTCCACGTCCGCCATCTCCTGCCCGCCCCCTGGGAAGCCGTGATGATAGTTAGCTGATGTGAACTAAATTACTGCGCGACCGCCTCCCCCCGCCACCCGTCCCGGATGGTGGACCCGGGGCCGCCGTGCAGCAGGACCGGGAGTTCGCGGGGGCCGTTGGAGATGAAGGACTCCAGCGGGCGCAGTCCGTCGGCGGGGACGGCCAGGGTGAGGCGGGGGAAGCGGTCGAAGAGGGCGGCGAGCGCGATCCGGGACTCCAGGCGGGCGAGTTCGGCGCCCAGGCAGTAGTGGACGCCGTGGCCGAAGGAGAGGTGGTCGCGCCGGGTGGCCCGGGTGTGGTCGTAGCGGGCGGCGTCCTCGCCGTGCAGGGCGGTGTCGCGGCCGGTGGCGAGGAAGTTGACCACCAGCAGGTCACCGCGGGCGAAGGTCAGGCCGGTGGCCTCGTCGTGGACGTCCTCGACGGCGAAGCGCGGGAGGATGTTGGCCACGGGCGGCTGGAGCCGCAGGGTCTCCTCGACGGCGTCGGGCCAGCGGGCCGGGTCGGTGCGGAGCGCGTCGAGCTGCCCGGCGTGGGTGAGGAGCTGGACGACGGCGCTGCCGAGCAGGTTGACGGTGGTCTCGTGGCCGGCGCCGATGAGCAGCAGCAGGCTGTCGAGGAGTTCGCGCTCGTCCAGACCGGTGCCGGTCTCCTCGTCGCGGGCCTGGATCAGCGCGGTGGTGACGTCCTCGCCGGGTTCCGCGCGCTTGGCCTCGACCAGCAGGGCGAGTTGGGCGTAGACGGCCTCGGCGTTGCGCAGCGCCTCCTCGGGGCCGGTGGCGGTCTCGAAGAGCCGGCCGATCGTGGAGCGGAACGCGTCGTGCATCGAATCGGGCACCCCGAGCAGGGTGTTGACCACCATCAGCGGCAGGACCCAGGTGAACTCGGCGCGCAGGTCGACGACCCGGCCGGGCGGGTGGGCGGCGAGGCGGTCGAGCAGGTCGGCGGCGATGGCCTCGATCCGGGGGGTGAGGGCGCGGATGCGGCGGGCGGTGAAGGCGGGGCCGATCAGGCGGCGCAGTCGGCCGTGCTCGTCGCCGTAGGCGGTGAGCGCGTTGCGGACGTCGGTCCACATCCGCAGCGGCCAGTCGGCGGGGATCTCGCCGGCCAGGTCGGCGCTCCAGTGCCGGCGGGCGTCCTTGGAGATCCGGGGGTCGGTGAGCAGGCGTTTGATCAGGGCGGGGTCGGTGACGGACCAAGCGGGGACGCCGCCGGGGAGTTCGATCGGCGCGGCCGGTCCGGCGGCGCGCAGGGCGGCGGTCTCGGCGTGCAGGTCGGCGCCGGCGGGGTCGAGTCGGTACGGGCAGCGCTGAGTGTCCATCAGGGGGCTTCTCCGGTACGGGTGTCGGTCCTGGGCAGGCCGATCGGGCCGCCCGTCCGGACGGCCCGATCGCGTGATCGTTTCGGACTGTACCTGTCAGTTTCCTTCGCCGGGCCGGGTTTTCCGACCTCCCCCGCCTCCCTCCGGTTCTGCCGTGTCCTCCCGCTCCGCCGTCGAACGGCCCGCGCCGCCCGGCCCCGCTCCGCCACCGAACGATCCGGCCGGACGACCGGCCGGACACCCCTCCACCGCCCACCGCGGTCCGCCGGCGGCGCGGCCGGAGCCCCACCGCGCCCGGGCGGCGCGCAGACCGCGCACGATTCGCGCCGACCACTTCCGATTCCTGTTCGACTCTGCCAGAGTCGTCCGATATCCGGTGCACGGGGCCGGAACGGGGGGACCTGATCATGCTGGGCTTTGTGCTGCGCCGGTTGCGCGGACGGCTGCCGCTGGCGGCTGCGGTGCTGTTCACGGTGCTGACCGCCACCACGGTGCTGACCGCGCTGGTGGCCTTCGACCGCACCGTCGCCGAGGCGGGCCTGCGGCGCGACCTGGCCGGCGGCGGCCGGGTGACGGTGCTGCTGAACGCCGACCACGGGCTGGACGGCAGGTCCGCGGACGACGCCGGGACGGCCGCGCTGGGCGCCCGGCTGTTCGACGGACTGCCGGTCGACACCCGGACGCTGGCCCGCAGCCGGGCGTACGGGCTGCCCGGCTCGACGGCCCCGACCACGGCCCCGCCTTCGACCCCGGCCCCGGCCAAGGCGCCGGCCCACGAGGTGGACCTGACCGTGCTGGCCGCGCTGGACCACGACCGGGTCCGCCTGACGGCCGGCCACTGGCCCACCGCCGAGGGCGCCGCCGCGGGCCCGGGGACGGCCGGGACGGTGCAGGTCGCGGTGCCGGGCGGCGCGCTGTCCCGGCTGGGCCTGACCGCGGACGCGCTGCCCGCGCAGCTGGTGCTCTCCGACCGGTACGGCGGCCTGCCGCTGACCGTCCGGGTCACCGGCGTCTACCGGGCCCTGGACCGGGACGCCCCGTACTGGCGGCTGGACCCGCTGGGCGGCCGGGAGATCCAGGTCCAGGGCTTCACCACGTACGGGCCGATGCTGGTGGACGACGGCGCCTTCACCTCCGGCCTGCTGCCGCAGGGCAGCCGGGGCGCGCTGCTGACCGCCGACTTCACCACCGCCGACCGGGCCCGGGTCGAGCGGGTCGGGGAGCTGGCGGCCCGGCTGCCCGAGCTGCTCAAGCAGGACAGCCCGGGCTTCCAGTCGCAGACCGAACTGCCCGCCCTGCTGGCCGAGTTGCACTCGGCGACGCTGGTCACCGAGTCCAGTCTGCTGATCGGGGCGCTCCAGCTGTCGGTGCTCGCGGGCGCGGCCCTGCTGCTGGTGGTGCACCTGGTCGCGGAGCGGCAGGCCCGGGAGGACGCGCTGCTCACCGCCCGGGGCGCGACCCGGCGCCGACTGGCCGCCTGGGCCTGCCTGGAGGCGCTGCTGCTGGCGCTGCCCGCCGCGCTGCTGGCCCCGCTGCTGGCCGGGCCGCTGCTGCGGCTGCTGACCGGCTACGGCCCGCTGGCCGGGCTGCCGCTGGAGCACACCGACACGGCCGTGCGCTGGCCGGCGGCGGCGCTGTGCGCGCTGGTGTGCGTGCTGCTCTCGGCGCTGCCCGCGGTCCTGCGGCGCGGCGGGCAGCTGGTGGCGCGCCGTCAGGCGGTGGTCGGCACGGTGGTGCGCTCCGGCGCCGACCTGACCCTGCTGGCGCTGGCCGTGGTCGCCTACCGGCAGCTCTCCGCCCGGTCCGGCGGCCTGTCGGTGGCCTCCGACGGCCGGCTGGGCATCGATCCGGTGCTGGTCGCGGCGCCCACCCTGGCGCTGTGCGCGGGGACGCTGCTGGTGCTGCGGGTGCTGCCGCTGGCGGCCCGGCTGGGGGCCCGGCTGGCCGCCCGGGGGCGCGGGCTGGGCGCGGCGCTGGGCGGCTGGCAGCTGGCCCGCCGCCCGGGCCGGGCGAACGGCCCGGTGCTGCTGCTGGTGCTGGCGGTGGCCACCGGCGTGCTGGCGATCGGCCAGCACGCCGCGTGGCGCGACTCGCAGCGCGACCAGGCCGACTTCGCCGCCGCGGGCGGTCTGCGGATCCAGGGTTCGGCGCTGCCCGCGCTGGGCCAGGGCGGCCGGTACGCGGCGCTGCCGGGCGGCGACCGGCTGCTGCCGGTGGCCCGGGCCGACCTGTCGCTGCCGGGCGACCGGCAGGGCCGCGTCCTGCTGACCGCCACCGCCCGGGCGGGCGCCGAACTGCGGGTGCGGCCCGACCTGTTCGACCACCGGCCGCCCGGGGAGCTGCTGGCGCCGCTGGCCGAGCCGCAGTCGCCCGGGGTGCCGCTGCCGGGGAGCCCGGCCCGGATCGAGCTGACCGTCGCGGTGCAGGTGGACGACCGTCCCGGGGAGGACGGCAGCCCGCTCCAGGCGCCCGACCTGTGGCTCCAGCTGCGCGACGGCTTCGGGGCGGTGCACCGGGTCCTGGTGCCGCAGCTGCCGGTCCGGGGCGAGCTGACCGTCCCGGTGGACCTGGGCGCGCTGGCCGCCGCCCCGCTGGGCTCGGTGGCCGCGCCGCTGTCCCTGACCGGTCTCGGGCTGACGTACCCGGCGGGCTGGGGCGAGAGCCGCACCGAGCTGACGGTGCGCCGGGTGGCGGTGGCCGACGGCGCGGGCGGGGCGGCGGTGCCCGTCCCGGTGCCCGCGGGCGCCTGGAGCGTGCAGGCCGGGGACGGCGTCCCGGTGCGGGTGGCCGACGGTGCGGGACCGGACCGGCTGCCGACCGTCGAGTACACCCCCGGCGCGGCGGACCACGACGGGGCCCGGGCCCTGGTGCTGGCCCCGGGCGCCGTCCGCTCCGGCGGCGAGGTCGGGGGCCTGGCCACCCGCGCGTACCTGGCGGCCGTCGGCGCCCGGGTCGGCGACCTGGTCAAGGTGCAGCTCGCCGGCACCTCGGTGCCGGTCCGGATCACCGGCGCGGTCGAGGCGCTGCCGGTGTACGGCACCAGCGCGCTGCTGCTCGACCTGGCCGCCGCCGACCGGTGGCTGAGCGACCGGGGCTTCGACGCCCCGGCCGTCTCCGAGTGGTGGCTGCCCGCCGCCGGACCCGGCGACCGCACCCCGGCCGAGGCGGCGGCGGCGCTGCGCGCGGGGCCGACCGCCCAGCAGCTGACGCTGCGCGAGGAGGACGCCGCGGCCCGGCTCGGCGACCCGCTGAGCGCCGCCCCGCAGAGCGCGCTGGCCGCGCTGGCGGTGGCCGCGGCGGTGCTGGCCGCGATCGGCTTCACCGCCGCCTCGGCCGCCTCGGCGAGCGAACGGGCCGGTGAGTCCGCGGTGCTGCTGGCGCTCGGCGCGCCCCGGCGGCTGCTGACCCGCAGCGCCGCCGCCGAACGGCTGGTGCTGGTCGGCATCGGCACCGGTACGGGGCTGCTGCTCGGCACCGTCCTGGTCCACCTGGTGGTGCCGCTGGTGGTGCTCACCCCGGCCGCCCGGCCCCCGGTCCCCGACGTCCTGGTCGGCCTGCCCCCGGCCCAGGTCCTGGCCCTGGCCGCCGGAACCGCCGCCCTGCCCCTGCTGTCCGCCTTCCTGTTCGGCGGCAACCGCCGGAACCTGGCCGCCCGACTCCGGTCCGCGGAGGAGAAATGAGCACCCCGGCCCCCTGGGCCCGCACCCCCGCCCGGCCGTGCACCGCCGTCCGGCCCGCCGCAGCCCACCCGACCGTCCGGCCCGCCCCCGCGCCGGCCGCCACCGGACCCCGCGCCGTCGCGCCGCGCCCCGCGGAGGAGAGATGAGCACCCCCGCCCCCTGGGTCCGCACCCGGCTGCGCACCGCGCCGCTCGCCGCCCTGCTCACCGCCGCCCTGACGCTGGTCCTGGTCTTCCTGGCGGCCGCGCTGCCCCGGGCGCTGGACCGGGGGGCGGACGGCGCGCTGCACGCTTTCCTGCGCGGGTCCGGCCCGGTGGCGACCAGTGTGGTGGTGACGTCCGGCCCGCCCGCGGGCGGCGAGCCGGAGCGGAAGCTGGACGCGACCGCGGCCCGGCTGACCGACCTGATCGGGCCGGTGCTGCCGCTGGAGCCGGGCGGCCCGGTGTACGGGCGCCGGGGTCTGGCCGCGCGTTCGCTGCCCGACCCGGGGCTGGACCGGCCGGAGTCCGTCGCGCCCGAGCTGGCCCTGGTGTACCAGCACGGGGCGCGCGAGCACGTCCACCTGACGGCCGGTCGGTGGCCGGACGCCGGGGCGGCCGGGGGGCCGGTGCCGGTCGTGCTGTCGGCGGCGGCGGCCGAGGCGATGAAGGTGCGGCCGGGCGCGGTGCTGGACGGCGGTGCCTCGGTGCTGTCCCCCACCGCGCGGCTGAGCCCGCAGCAGGTCGAGGTGGTGGGCCTGTACGCCGTCGACGACCCGGCCGACCCGTTCTGGGCCGAGCTGGGGTGCGCGATCGGGGCGTGCCGGAACATGACGCCCTCGCACGGTCCGGGGGACCCCCCGGTGGCGTACTGGTACGCCGTCGCGCTGACCGGCCCGGAGTCGGTGTCCCGGCTGGGCGTCTGGAGCGACGGGGCGCTGGACTACTGGCGGCTGCCGGTGCGGGTGGAGGCGCTGCGGGCGGACCGGCTGCGGCAGACCTCCTTCGGCCTGGCGGCGGTCACCTCGGGGCCGCTCGCGGTCGAGGTGGTGTCCGGCAGCGGGCGGCCCGACGTGCGGATCGACTCCGGGCTGCGGTCCGCGATCGACACCGCCCGGCAGCGGCAGAGCGCGATCGACTCGCTGACCGCGGTCGGCCCGGCCGGGGCGGCGGGGGTGTCCGCCGTGGTGCTGTGCCTGGCGGCGGCGCTGGCCGCCGAGCGGCGGACGGCGGAGCTGCTGCTGCTGCGGGCGCGCGGGGCCGGGATCGGCGGGGTCTTCCGGCGGCTGCTGGGCGAGGGCGCGGCGACCGTGCTGCCCGCGGCGGCCCTGGGCGCGCTGCTGGCCTTCGCGCTGCTGCCGACCCCGCGCCGGCTGCCGGCGGCGGGCGCGGCCGGTGCGGTGGCGCTGCTGGCGCTGCTGGCCTTCCCGGTGCGGGCGGCGCTGCTGCTGCGCGGTGCGGCCGCGGGGGCGGGGCGCGGGCGGCGGCGGCTGGTGGGCGAGTTCGCGGTGCTGGCGGTGACCGCGGCGGCGGTGGCGCAGGTGGTCCGGCGCGGGGTGGCACCGCTGGGCGAGGGGGTGGACCCGCTGCTGGTGGCGGCGCCGCTGCTGCTGTCGTTGACGGGCGCGCTGCTGCTGGCCCGGTTGCAGCCGCCGCTGATCGGGCTGCTGGCCCGCCGGGCCGGGCGGCGTCCGGGGGTGGTGGGTTTCCTCGGGCTGGCCCGGGCGGCCCGGGGCGGCGGGGGCGGGCGGTCGCGGCCCTCGGTGCTGCCGCTGCTGGCCCTGGTGCTGGCGGTGGCGTGCGGCGCGGTCGGGGCGACGGTACTGGCGTCGGTGGCCGCCGATCGGGCCGAGGTGGCCCGGTACGCCCTGGGCGGGGACGCCGTGGTCAGCGCCGGGTCGAACACCTCGCTGCCGCAGTCGTTCGTCACGGAGGCCGGCCGGCTGCCGGGGGTGACGGCCGCGCTGCCGGTGTGGATCGACGAGGACGTGGTGCTCTCGCTCGGCGGCGGCGCCTCGGTCCGGGTGAACGTGGTGGTGGCCGATCCGGTCCCGTACGCGAGGCTGGCCGAGGCGGCCGGGCGGGGCCGGTTCGATCCGGCGCTGCTGGCCGGCGACCCGGGCGGCGGGCCGCTGCCCGCGCTGGCCGGCGGCGGTGTCCCGGAGGGCGAGTTCAGCCTGCGGCTGGCGGGCGGCGACGCGGCCCGGATCCGCGTGGTGGGGCACGCGGACGGCACGCCGGCGCTGGTCGGCTCGGCCGGTCCGACCGTGGTGCTGCCCGCCGGTCCGGCCGCCGACCTGGTGGCCCGGATCGGGGGCCCGGCCAAGTGGCTGGCGGCCGGGCGGCCCGACGACGCCGCCCTGCGCGCGCTGGCCGGGCGGCTGCTCGGCCCGCCGGCGGCCGGGGCCGGGACGGGCCACCGGGTGCGGACGGTCGCCTCGGAGGTCGCGGCGCTCGGTGCCGACCCGTTGCAGGCGTCGGCCGTCCGGCTGTTCTGGGTCTCGGTCGGCGCGACGGCGCTGTCCGCGCTGCTGTCGGTGCTGCTGACGCTGCTGCGGGCCGGGCCGGAGCGGGCGGCGGTGCTGGCCCGGCTGCGCACCATGGGGCTGCGGCCCCGGCAGGGGCTGGCGCTGATCCTGGCCGAGGTGCTGCCGCAGTCGCTGGTGGCGGCCCTGGGCGGGGCGCTGACGGCGGTGTGCTGCGTGCTGCTGCTGGGCCCGGCCGTCGACCTCTCCCCGCTGGTCGGCTCGGGTGTCGCGGCGGGGCTGCGGCCGCTGGCCGCCCCGATCGCCGAACAGGCCGTCGGGCTGGCCCTGTTGGCGGTGCTCGCGGTGCTGGCCGAGGCCGCGGTGACCGCCCGCCGGCAGATCACCACCGAGCTGCGGGCGGGGGACGCCCGATGAACCGCACGTCCACCACCGAGCCCCCCGCAGGAGGGACCACCCGATGAGCACTCCGGCACCGAGCCTGGACGAGCTGCGGCGCAGGGCGCTGGCCGCCGCCGCGCCGCGCACCGTCGGCGCCGAACTGGCGATCAGCTGCGAGCGGTTGGTGCGGATCTTCAGCGCCGACGGGATCGAGGTGCAGGCGTTGCAGGGCCTGGACCTGACGGTGGACCGGGGCGACCTGGTGGCCCTGGTCGGCGCGTCCGGCAGTGGCAAGTCGACGCTGCTGAACGTGCTGGCGGGCCTGGACACCCCCACCGCCGGCACCGCCACCGTCGACGGCCACGACCTGCTGGCGATGACCGCGAAGGACCGGCTGCGCTACCGCCGCGAGACGGTCGGCTTCATCTGGCAGCAGACCGCGCGCAACCTGCTGCCCTTCCTGACCGCCGCCCAGAACGTGGCCCTGCCGATGCAGCTGCGCTCCGGGCACCGGGCCGCCCGGCGGCAGCGCGCCCGCACCACCGAGCTGCTGGAGGCCCTCGGCGTCCCCGAACTCGCCCACCGCCGCCCGGCCGAACTCTCCGGCGGCCAGCAGCAGCGGGTGGCCATCGCGGTCGCCCTCGCCAACGAGCCCGCCGTCCTGCTCGCCGACGAACCCACCGGCGAGCTGGACACCGACACCGCCGCCGGCATCTTCGAGGCCTTCCGCACCGTCAACCGCGAGCTGGGCAGCACCGTCGTCATCGTCACCCACGACCCGATGGTCGCCGGCGAGGTCCGCCGCACGGTGGCGATCCGCGACGGCCGCACCAGCAGCGAGGTCCTGCGCCGCACCGAGGTCGACGAGCACGGCACCGAGACCGTCTCCGAGCGCGAGTACGTGATGCTCGACCGCACCGGCCGCGTCCAGCTGCCCGCCGCCTTCCTGGCCGCCCTGGGCATGGAGCACCGGGTGGCGGCGGACCTGGCGGCCGACCACATCGAGCTGCGCCCGGACGACACCCGCTGACCGGCGCTCCGGCGCCCCTCCCGGCTGTCGGACCCGCGCACTAGGCTGGCCCCGTGCCAATGATCATGGATCGTGACGGGGTGGCGGAGCGGCTGGAGCCGTTCCGGCGGGAGCTGACGGCGTACTGCTACCGGATGCTGGGCTCGGCCTTCGAGGCGGAGGACGCGGTGCAGGAGACGCTGGTCCGCGCCTGGTCGAAGTTCGACGGCTTCGAGGGCCGCGCCGCGCTGCGGACGTGGCTGTACCGGATCGCCACCAACGTCTGCCTGGACATGGCCCCGGCCCCGCAGCGGCGGGCCCGCCCGATGGACCTCAGCTCGCCCTGCCCGGCCGCCGCGCCGGACTTGGCGCAGCTGGAGGAGAACGTCTGGGTGGGCCCGGTGCCGGACGCGCGGGTGCTGTCGGGGGATCCGGCGGAGGTCGCGGTGGGCCGGGAGTCGATCCGGCTGGCGTTCGTCTCGGCGCTCCAGAAGCTGCCGGCCCGGCAGCGGGCGGTGCTGATCCTGCGGGAGGTGCTGGCCTGGTCGGCGGCGGAGACGGCGGAGCTGCTGGAGACCTCGGTGGCCTCGGTGAACAGCGCGCTGCAGCGGGCCCGGGCCACGATGGCCGCGCAGGGCCCGGCCGGTGACGCCTTCGACCCGCTGGACGAGACCCAGCGCTCCCTGCTTGCCCGGTACGTGCGGGCCTTCGAGTCGTTCGACATCGAGGCCCTAAAGCGGCTGCTGCACGAGGACGCGGTGCTGAACATGCCGCCGTTCCAGATGTGGGTGCGGGGCGTGACCGAGCTCGGCGAGTGGTGGCAGGGCGCGGGCTGCGGCTGCGCGGGGTCGCGGCTGCTGCCGGTGGAGGCGAACGGCACGCCGGCGTTCGCCCAGTACCGCCCGGCGGAGGACGGCGCGGGGTGGACGCCGTGGGGCATCACCCTGCTGGAGATCGTCGACGGCCGGATCGCCACCATGACCAATCACATGGACGTGGAGCGGCTGTTCCCGCTCTGGGGCCTGCCGATGCGCCTGACCACCGACCCGCACACCGCCGACGCCTGACGCACCGCCGGGGTCTGACGCCCCGCCGCAGCCTGACGCGCCGTCAGGCCCGGGCGGTCTCGCGGGTGGCGCCCCAGGAGGCGAGCAGCCGCAGGCGCTCCTCGGACGGGGAGCCGGGTTCGGCGGTGTAGACGGTGAGGACGAGGTCGGGGTCGGCGGTCAGCCGCATCCCCTCGTAGGCGAGGGTGAGGTCGCCGACCGCCGGGTGGTGGAAGTGCTTGGTGCCGGTGCCGTGGTGCCGGACGTCGTGCGCGCCCCAGCGGGTGCGGAACTCGTCGCTGCGGGTGGAGAGTTCGCCGACCAGGTCGTGCAGCCGGCGGTCGTGGGGGTTGCGGCCGGCCTCGGTGCGCAGGAGGGCGACGGTGATGTCGGCGTGCCCGTCCCACCCGGGGTGGAAGCGGCGGGCGGCGGGGTCGAGGAACTGGAAGCGGGCGAAGTTCGGCGGGTGCGGCCCGGCGCCCGCGTAGACGTCGGCGTAGAAGGCGCGGGCGAGCGGGTTGGCGGCGACCAGGTCGGTCCGGCCGTTGCGGACGAACGCCGGGCCGCCGGTGATCGCGTCCAGCGTCCACTGGAGGCTGCGGTGCGGGGCCGGGGTCCGGTCCGCGCGGCGGCGCGGGCGGGTCAGCGCGTCGGAGCCGTCGGCGGCCCGGGCCAGGTGCAGCAGGTGGCTGCGTTCGGCGTCGTCGAGCCGCAGGGCCCGGGCGACGGCCTCCAGCACGGCCGGGGAGGCACCGGCCAGGTGGCCGCGCTCCAGCCGGGCGTAGTACTCGACGCTGAGGTCCGCGAGCGCGGCGACCTCGCTGCGCCGCAGCCCGGGCACCCGGCGGCGCGGCCCGGCGGGCAGTCCGACCAGGTCGGGGGTGATCTTGGCGCGCCGCGAGGTCAGGAACTCGCGGACCTCCTGGCTGTTGTCCACCCCTCCGACAGTACGCGCCCGCGCCGCTTGGAGGGGTGCACCACCGGTGCACCCCTCCGCGGTGCCTGGCCCCGCGCCGGGCGGCGCGCTTGGCTGGAGGGGACGCACTTCCCACCCCTTCCTCAGGAGCACCCGATGGAATTCCTCCCGCAGCAGCCCACCGGCCGGGGCCCGGCCGAGTGGTTCACCGGCGACGTCTGGTGGGACGTCCTCGCGGCCGGCGCGGAGCCGTCCCGGCTGCGCGCCAACCTGGTCCGCTTCGCGCCGGGCGCGCGGACGCACTGGCACACCCACGCGCTCGGCCAGACCCTGCACGTGGTCTCCGGCACCGCCCTGGTCGGCACCCGGGACGGCACCGTGCTGGAGGCCCACCCGGGCGAGAGCGTGGTCTGCCCGCCGGGCGAGACGCACTGGCACGGCGCCGCCCCCGACCGTTTCACGGCCCACCTGGCGCTCTGGGAGGCCACTGCCGACGGCACGCCCGAGACCGTCTGGGCCGAGCCCGTCACCCCCGAGCAGTACGGCGCGCCCCGGCACCGGAGCGATCCGGCCGCGCGGTGACGTCCGGGGCCGTGCCGCGCCCGCTTCGAACCGGCCGCCCGGGACGGCGAGTTCCCACCGGGCACCGCCCCGGCCGCCCTCGCCGCCTGCCCGGAGCAGCCGCACCGGACCGCCGCCCACGCCCCGCAGCGCCGACCCCGCCCCGCCCTCCCCCACCGCGTCCGCACGACAAGACGCTTTCCAGCCGATCGGAGAATCACCCGTTGGAGGGGAAGCCCGTCCTCTCCCCCGGCCCGCGCGCCCCGCGCCCCCCATCATCGGGGACGTGGAACTCGCTCCCGCCCCACCGCAGTCCGCCTACCCGGTCCTGGTCGGCGGCGTCCCCGCCGCTGGCGACGGCTGGGTGCACTGGCCCCGCAGCAGCGCGATGCTCCGCGAGCCGTACGAGGTGCTCGCGCTGAAGGCCCGGCTCGACCACGGCCGCGCCGACCCGGCCGACCACGCGGACCCGCGGCTGGTCGGCCGGGTGGCCCGCTCGACCCCGGAGCAGGCCGCCACCGCGCTGGCCCGGGCCCGCGCGGCCCAGCCGCTCTGGGCCCGGGTGCCGCTGGAGCGGCGGCTGGAGTTCGTCGCGGCCTTCCACCGCCTGCTGCGGGAGCGCGCCGAGGAGGTGGTCGGGGCACTGGTGTCCGAGGGGTACCCGGTGCGGGTGGCCCGCTGGTCGCTGGCCGCGGCGCTGGACCTCACCCACCCCGACACGCTGGCCCACACCCGGGCCGCCATGCGCTGGGAGGGCGAGCAGGACGGCCGCCTGGTGCGGCTGGTGCGCAAACCGGACGGGGTGGTCGGCCTCAGCCCGGCCCGCAACGCCCCGATGCTCACCGCGACGGCCGCCGTCCCGGTGCTGGCCGGCGGCAACGCGGTGGTGGTCAACGCCCCGCCCACGGCGCCGCTGAGCACCGCGTTCGTCTTCCACGAGCTGGTCGCCCCGCTGCTGGCCGCGCACGGCGCCCCGCCCGGCGCGCTCAGCGTGCTCTGCGCCCCCGACCGGCCCACCCTGCGCACCTGGCTGGCCTCGCCCGACTGCGACGACGTGTTCTTCTTCGGCGGCCCGAAGCAGGGCGCGGAACTCGCCCGCGGCTGCCTGGAGCAGGGCAAGAAGCCCGTCCTGGAACTGGCCGGCAACGACGCCCTGGTGGTGTGGCGAGACGCCGACCTGCCCCGGGCCGCCGACGCCGCGGCGGAGCGCTACCACGGCTCGGGCCAGCTCTGCTTCGCCCCGAAGTTCGCCCTGGTCCACCCGGCCGTGGCCGACCGCTTCACCGCCCTGCTCCAGGAGCGGGTGGCCGCGCTGCGGATCGGCCCGCCCGAGGACCCGGACGTCGTGCTGACCCCCGTGGTCAAGCGCGCCCAGTGCGCGGACGTGCTGGCCGACGCCGTGGCCAAGGGCGCCGAACTCCTCTGCGGCGGCGAGAGCGTCGACGTGGACGGCGTCCCGACGGCCCGGGGCCCGTTCGTCCGCCCCGTCCTGCTGCGGGCCCACGGGCTGGCCGTGGCCGCGACGATGCGGGCGGTCGCCGAGGAGACCTTCTTCCCGCTGATGTGCCTGGTCGTGCCGACCGGGCCGGAGCCGGACGGCGCCCTGCTCGACGCGCTGATCTCCTTCGTCAACGCCAACCCCTACGGCCTGCGCAACTCGCTGTGGGCCCGCGACCCGGACGTCGTCGACCGGTTCACCGACGAGGTCGTCAACGGCGGCGTGCTGAAGGTCAACGACAGCCACATCGGCACCCTCCCCGTCCTGCCCGTCATCGGCGGCACCGGGCTCTCCGGCGGCGCGCACGGCGAGGCCAACATCCCGATCCTGCGCACCACCCGCCTACAGGGCATCAGCATCGGCCCCCGCTCCCCCGAACCGTCCGACGCGTGATCCGCACCACCCGCGAGAGAGAGGCACCCCCCATGACCGCGCTTTCCGGCACGCCGCTGCTCGACCGCAAGATCGCCCTCTGCTTCGGCCACCTCGACGCCGACGGCAACGGCACCGTCGACCGCGAGGACCTGCTCACCCTGGGCGCCCGGCTGCTCTCCGAGTTCGGCGAGCCGCCGACCTCCCCCAAGGGCACCGCCCTGATGGCGGGCATGGCCCGCTACTGGGAGGCCCTCGCCGCGGCCGCCGACGCCGACGGCGACCGGCGGCTGACCCCCGAGGAGTACCGCGCGGGCATGACCGGCGCCTTCCTCACCTCCCCCGACGGCTTCCGCACCGCCCTGCGCCCGCTCACCGAGGCGGTCGTCGCCCTGCTCGACACCGACGGCGACGGCGAGGTCGACGAGCGGGAGTTCCAGTCCTGGCAGCAGGTCTTCCGCACCGCCCCCGAACACCGCGCCGCCGCCTTCCGGCACCTCGACACCGACGCCAGCGGCAGGCTCAGCGTGGACGAACTGCTCACCGCCCTCCAGGAGTTCTACCTCAGCCCCGACCCCGACGCCCCGGGCAACTGGCTCTACGGCCCGCTCACCTGACCGGCCCGGCCTCCGGGCCGGAGAACGGGAACCGCCCGGGTGCCGCGCGTCGCGGCACCCGGGCGGTTCCCGTCCCCGTCGTTCCTCGGGCTCGTCCCCCGGGCCCGTCCCTCAGGCGGCCTTCGCCTCCGCCGAGACCTGCGCGGGCTCGGGCGGGGAGCCCGCGGGCTTGCGGAAGAAGAAGTAGAGCGTCGGCACCAGGTAGAGCGCCCAGACCCAGACCTGGACCTTGGTCGGGTTCGGCTGGAAGTTGAAGACGCCCTTGAGCAGCGTCCCGTACCAGCTGTCGGCCGGGATGGTGGAGGAGATGTCGAAGGCCAGCGCGCTCAGGCCGGGGATCCAGTCGGCCTCCTGGAGGTCGTGCACGCCGTAGGCGAGGACGCCCGCGGCGACGACGACCAGCATGCCGCCGGTCCAGGTGAAGAACTTCGCCAGGTTGATCTTCAGCGCGCCGCGGTAGAACAGCCAGCCGAGCACCACCGAGGTGAGCAGGCCGAGGGTCGCGCCGACCAGCGGGTTCCAGCCGTCGCCGGTGGCCTGGACGGCGGTCCAGATGAACAGCGCGGTCTCCAGGCCCTCCCGGCCGACGGCCAGGAACGCGGTGACGACCAGGGCGACGGTGCCCATGGCGAGCGCGGCGTCCAGCTTGCCCTGGAGTTCGCTCTTCAGGTGGCGCGCGGTGCGGCGCATCCAGAAGACCATCCAGGTCACCAGGCCGACCGCGATGATCGACAGGCTGCCGCCGAGCGCCTCCTGGGCCTCGAAGGACAGCTGGTTGGAGCCGAACTGGAGCAGCGCGCCGAAGGCCATCGCCAGCACGACGGCGCTGCCGACGCCGGTCCACACCGGGCCGAGGCGGTCCCTGCGGTCGGTCTTGACCAGGTAGGCGATCAGGATGCAGACCACCAGGCTGGCTTCGAGGCCCTCGCGCAGGCCGATCAGGTAGTTGGCGAACACGGCGTTCTCTCCAGGGTGAAGTGGGGGGCGGGGGTCAGCCGAAGAGGGTCTGGCCCCACCACTCGCCGGGCTTGCGGACACCGGGCGGGCAGGCGAAGTGGGCGGAGGCGACGTGGGTGATGTACTCGTTGAGCGCGTCGTTGGCCGCGAGCTTGGTCTGCAGCGGGACGAACGCCTTGCGGGTGTCGCGCTGGTAGGCCAGGAAGAACAGGCCGGCGTCCAGGCGGCCGAGGCCGTCGGTGCCGTCGGTGAAGGAGTAGCCGCGGCGCAGGATCATCAGCCCGTCGTTGCTGTCGGGGTGCGCCAGGCGGACGTGCGAGTCGGCGGGCATCGCGGACAGGTCGGGGGTGTCGCGTTCCTTCTGCTTGCCGTAGGGGGCGCCCTCGATCTTGGTGCGGCCGAAGGTGTCCTCCTGGTCCTTGAGCGAGGCGCGGTCCCAGGTCTCGATGGTCATCCGGATGCGGCGGGCGACCAGGTAGGAGCCGCCGGTCATCCAGTCGGCGCCGTCGCCGGGGGCGGCCCACACGTGCTGGGCGAGCGCGTCGGCGTCGGTCCCGGCGATGTTGTGGGTGCCGTCCTTGAAGCCCATCAGGTTGCGCGGGGTCTGGCTGTCGGGCGTGGTGGAGGAGGTCTTGCCGAAGCCGAGCTGCGACCAGCGGACGTTGACCACGCCCATGCCGATCCGGGCCAGGTTGCGGATCGCGTGCACGGCGACCTGCGGGTCGTCGGCGCAGGCCTGGACGCACAGGTCGCCGCCGCTGCGGGCCGGATCGAGCCGGTCGCCCCTGAACTTCGGCAGGTCGACCAGCGCCTCCGGGCGCCTGGCCCTGAGTCCGAAGCGGTCGGCGCCGTCCTTCTCGAACAGCGTCGGCCCGAAGCCGATGGTCAGGGTGAGGCGGGAGGGGGGCAGGCCCAGCGCCTCGCCGGTGTCGTCCGGCGGGGACTCGGGGACGACGCCGACCGCGCCGCCGCCGACCTCGCGCCCGCCGGTGAGCGAGGCGGCCGCCTTCGTCCACTCCTTGAGCATCTTCACCAGGGCGTCGCGGTCGTCGGTGATGACGTCGAACGCGGCGAAGTGCAGCCGGTCCTGGACCGGGGTGGAGATGCCCGCCTGGTGCTCCCCGTAGAACGGGACGTCGGGGGCCTGCGGGGCGGGGCCGCCGTCCCCGTCCGACATGGTCGCGGCGGCCACCGTGCCCACCGCGGCCGCGCCGAGCGCGACGCCGGCTCCCGCCCAGCCTATGACGGCGCGCCGGCTGAGCCCGGCGCGCGGCGCGGGCCCGCCGCTCTCGGCGGGGGGCGCCTGCTGCTCGTTCTCGGCGTCCATCTCTGGCGTTCCCTCTCGGACGTGAAACCGGGTGCGGGTGCTGCCGCTGCTGCGACAGCACCCTGACGGAGGCTTAGCTTACGCTGCCCTTACCTCGCGTCCGGCCCCCGGGCACCCCGTTTGACCTGGACTTGACCGGGCGGACGCGGCTACTTGACCACCACGGCGGCGGCCAGCTTGGACAGCGGCTCGCCGAGCGAGTTGACCGCATCCGAGAAGGTCTTGCGCTCGTCCTCGGTGACCTTGTCGTACGTGGTGTAGGTGCCGTCGGCGTTGCGGTACTTGCCGAGCAGCGCGGTGATCTTCTCGAACTCGCCGTCCAGGGTCTTGGACAGCTCCGGGTCGTTCTCGGAGGCGACCGGCTTGAGCAGCTCGTACGCCTGGCGGGCGCCCTCGACGTTGGCGGCGAAGTCGGAGAGGTCGGTGTGGCTGTAGCGGTCCTCCTCACCGGTGATCTTGTTCTTGGAGACCTCGTCCAGCAGCTCCTTGGCGCCGTTGGCCATGCCGGTGGGGGTGATCTCGGCGCTGGGGATGCGGGTCTGCCAGTCCTTCAGGTCGGTGACCAGCTGGGTGGCGAGGGTCTTCTCCTCGTCGCCGATCTTTCCGTCCTCCCAGAGCGACTTCTCCAGGCGGTGCCAGCCGGTCCACGCCTGGCCCTCCTCCAGGCCGTCCTCGCGGGTGTCGGTCTTCGGGTCGATGTCACCGAAGCTCTCGGCCACCGGCTCGGTGCGCTCCCAGCCCACCCGGGAGGCGGCGAACAGCGACTTGGCCTTCTCCACGTCGCCGGCGGTGATCGCGGCGGCGAACTGCTCCACCACCGGGATGGTGGCGTCGGCCTGCTCCTGGGCGTAGGTGCGGTAGTCGGTGACCGCCCGGGTCAGCCGGTCGTCGGTCTTCGCGGAGGCCGAGGCGCCGGCCGTGACGGTGATCTTCTGCCGGATGCCGTCGCCGGTCATGCCCGGCTTGCAGGCCACCTCGTAGGTGCCGGCCTTGATCTCGGCGTTGATGGTCGCCTTGGTGCCGGGGCCGATGTTCTCCCGCTCGGTGACGATCTTGTCGCCGTCGGCGTAGACGTACACCTCGGTGACCTTGTTGCCCTTGTTCGCCACCGCCAACTCGACGTGCCCGGCCGGGAAGGAGGTCTTCGACAGGTCACACGTGCTGTCCGTCGCGGTCACCTGCACCGGGCCGGCGGCGGCGGAGCCGTCCGCCGCGGTCGGGGCGCCGTCGTCCTTCTTCGAGCACCCCACCAGCGCGGCACCCGCCACGGCGAGGACCAGGAACGCGGCAGCAGACGTACGGCGGGCAGGCATGCTCACTCCAGGAACGAGAGGGTTGGGCCGGTGCGGCGGCCGCTCGGGAACCCCCCGGAGGCCGCCAGGTAAGCTAAGGCATACCTTAGGTCCCCCGCCACACCGGGTCGACACCCCGGGCCGGACGGAGTCGCCCCGCGGCTCCCCACCCATCCCTCATTTTCGGCCAACTCCCCTGGTGCTGGCCGGACTTCACCCCGGCCCCACCCGCTCCGGGAGCCCCGCGTGTGACCGGAACCACTGCCCCGGAGCGGCACCCGCACGCACGGCGGCGCGGCGCGGGGCAGCTGCCCGCTCCGCGCCGGTCTTGTCCTGTTCTGTCTACTGGGGGAGGTTGCGGGCCATCACGATGCGCTGGACCTGGTTGGTGCCCTCGTAGATCTGGGTGATCTTCGCGTCCCGCATCATCCGCTCCACCGGGTAGTCCCGGGTGTACCCGTAACCCCCCAGCAACTGCACCGCGTCCACCGTGATCTCCATCGCCGCGTCCGACGCGTAACACTTGGCCGCCGCCCCGAAGAACGTCAGGTCCCCGTCCGAGCGCTGCGACTTCGCCGCCGCCGCGTAGGTGAGCTGCCGGGCCGCCTCCAGCTTCATCGCCATGTCCGCCAGCATGAACTGCACGCCCTGGAAGTCACCGATCGGCTTGCCGAACTGCCGCCGCTCCTTCACGTAGCCCTTGGCGTAGTCCAGCGCGCCCTGCGCGATGCCCAGCGCCTGCGCGGCGATGGTGACCCGGGTGTGGTCCAGCGTGCGCATCGCGGTGGCGAAGCCCGTGCCCTCCGCGCCGATCATCCGCTCCGCCGGGACGCGCACGTCGTCGAAGTACACCTCGCGGGTCGGCGAGCCCTTGATGCCGAGCTTCCTCTCGGGCGCGCCGAACGACACCCCCGCGTCGTCCTTCTCCACCACGAACGCCGAGATGCCCTTGGAGCGCTTCTCGGGGTCGGTCACGGCCATCACCGTGTAGAACTCGGAGACGCCCGCGTTGGTGATCCACCGCTTGACGCCGTTGAGCACCCAGAAGTCGCCGTCGCGCACCGCCCGGGTCCGCATCCCCGCCGCGTCCGAGCCCGCCTCCGGCTCCGACAGGCAGTACGAGAACATGCCCTCCCCACGGGCCAGCGCCCCCAGGTACTTCGCCTTCAACTCCTCCGACCCCGACAACTGCACCGGCAGCGAGCCCAGCTTGTTCACCGCCGGGATCAACGACGACGACGCGCACACCCGCGCCACCTCCTCGATCACCAGCACCGTCGCCAGCGCATCCGCCCCCGCACCCCCGTACTCCTCCGGCACGTGCACCGCGTGCAGGTCCGCCGCCCGCAACGCGTCCAACGCCTCCTGCGGGAAACGCCCCTCCTCGTCCACCGCCGCCGCGAACGGAGCGATCTTCGCCTCCGCCAGCGCACGCACCGACTCCCGGAGCATCTCGTGCTCCTCGCCGAGCCGGTAGAGGTCGAAGTCCTGGGTCATGGCAGTCTCCTCGGTGTGGCACTCAGTACCCCCGATTATGCACACTCAGTGCCGTCCGGCCCAGCCCGAACCGCCTGGTCGGTGCTACCGTCCCGGTATGAGCGAGGTGCATGAGCAGGACCGGGCGCCCGGCGTCGGCGCGGCCCGGCCGACGATGCGGGACGCGCTGGTCGAGGCGGCGTTCGAGCTGTTCTCGGAGCGGGGTTTCGAGCAGACCACGATCGACGACATCGTCTCGCTCGCCGGGGTCGGCCGCCGGTCGTTCTTCCGGTACTTCCCGTCGAAGGAGGCGGTGGTCTTCCCCGACCACGACGGCTGCCTGGCGGACATGACCGCCTTCCTGGGCGCGGCCGACCCGGCGGGCGACCCGGTGGAGCAGGTGTGCGACGC
Source organism: Kitasatospora sp. NPDC090308 (assembly GCF_044769485.1). Classification (NCBI taxonomy): domain Bacteria; kingdom Bacillati; phylum Actinomycetota; class Actinomycetes; order Kitasatosporales; family Streptomycetaceae; genus Kitasatospora; species Kitasatospora sp. NPDC090308. Next base: position 283,634 of record NZ_JBIVXY010000007.1, read on the forward strand.
GGCCCGGCTGGTGCTGCGGATGTACGCGGGCAACCCGGCCTTCTCGGTGGGGCGCTACCGGCTGACCAAGCAGGTGCCCACCCTGCGCACCCACGAGCTGTCGGTGGTCTGGCGCTACGAGCGCACCCTGGCCGGCCACCTGCGCACCCGGTACGCGGCCCGCTCGGACGGCGCGCTGCGGGCCGACGTGATCGCGGCGGCGGTGGTCGCGGCGCACAACTACGCGCTGCGGGCCTGGCTGCGCTCGGGCGGCGAGGGCGACGTGGGCGCGGCGGTGGACGAGGCGCTGCAACTGGTGGTGGCGACCTGGGGGGACGGCGCGGAGGGCGGCGGGGGCGGCAGCTCGCAGGACGACGAGGTGGTGGTGATGGTGGCCCGGCGCGGCACGCCGATGTGGCGGGTGGTGCAGGGGGTGGAGGCGGCCCTGGAGGGCTGACCGGACCGGTCGGCCGGTCCGTCCGCGGAGCCGGCCCGCGGAGCTGACAGTCTGTCGAACATCGTCCGATATGACTGGCACTCGGTACCTTTACACGAGGCACTGAGTGCCATACCGTCCTTCTGGCAGACGCCCCGACCGCACGCCCGCTCCCGGGCGGCGGTACGGCGGCGCACCCAGGTCCAGGGAGGAGACGGCCATGACCCTCACGCTCGCCCCGTCCGCACCGCACGCCCCGCTCGCCCCGTTCGAGCCCTTCGCCGAACACCCCTTCCCCGCGCACTCCGCCGGCCCGGCCGGCGAGGCCGAACTCGACTACCGGCGCTGCCAGTGGTGCCACTCGGCCAGCGCGGCGTCCTGCCTGCTGTGCCCGGTGTGCGGCTCGGCCGACCTGTCGCCCGCCCGGGCCTGCGGGCAGGGCACGGTGCAGCGCCTGCTGCGCCCGACCCGGCGCGGCCCGCACCTGGGGCGGCCGTACCTGATCGTGCTGGACGAGGGCTTCACCGTGCAGGCCACCGTGCTCGGCGGGCTGCCGGGCGCGGTGCCGATCGGCGCCCGGGTGCACCTGGTGACCAGCGAGGAGGGCGGCCGGACGCTGACCTTCCGGCTCGCACCCCGCCCCTGAGCACCCCCGCGAAGGTCCCCGGGCCGCCGCCCCACCGGCGCCCGGCCCGCGCCCCCGGTCGTGGCACTCGGTGCCACGACCGGGGGCGTTCTCCTTCGGACGTGCGTGCCGTGCGCACACTTCCGACATGCCTTCTCCCGGCTGTGCCGGCCTGGCGGGAACCGGTGCACGCACCGCCGCCGCGCGGGTAGGGTCGATGGCGTTTGCCGTTCCGGGGGAGGTACTCGCACGTGCTCGGTCTGAGCGCACATCAACCGGCCGCCGTCTGGCACCCGTTGTCCGGCCCGCCGCCGGTGCGGGCCTGGTGCCGCGGGCTGGCGGCCAATCCCGGGGCGCCGGTCGGGGTGCTGCTGCGGCTGCTGGCGGAGGGCGCCGAGCCGCTCGGGCCGGTGCGCCGCCCGGAGCTGCCGGCGCCGGTGCTGGAGGCCGCGCTGCGGCACCCGCAGTGGCCGGTGCGGGCGGCGCTGGCCGAGCGCCCGGACCTGTCCGCGCGGACGCTGGCGGCGCTGGCCGGCGACCGGGAGCGCCGGGTCCGCCGGGCCGCCGCGTCGGCCGCGCACCGGGTGGCGCTGCCCCCGGCGGCGCTGGCCGCGCTGGCCGCCGACCGCGACCCGGAGACCCGCCGCCGGGTGCCGGGCTGCGCGGGCCTGCCGCCGGAGCTGCTGGTGGCCCTGGTCCAGGACACCTCGCCACCGGTGCGCGCGGCGGCGGTCCGGGCGGAGTCCTGGCCGCAGCTGCCGCCCCGGGTGCGGACCGGGCTGCGGGCCGACCGCGACCCGGCGGTGCGGGCCGCGGTGCAGCGGGCGCTGCGGGTGGAGCGCGAGCTGCCGGTGACGCTGGCCGGGTACATCGCCGAGAGCGACCCGGCCCGCCGGGAGCGGACGGCGGCCTCGGCGGCGCTGGAGCGGCCGCTGGGCGAGTGGCTGGTGCTGGACGACGACCCGCGGATCCGGGCCGCCGCGGCGGGCAACCCGCGGCTGCCCACCGACCTGGCGCTGGCCCTGGCGGCCGACCCGAACGAGGCGGTGCGCCTGGCGGTGTCGCTGCGCCCGGACCTGACCGAGGAGCAGCGCGCGGCGGTGGCCTGCCGGCTGCCGGACGCCGCGCCGCCGCTGCCGTGGGTGGCCGGGCGGGCGGACGATCCGACGGAGCTGCTGCGGCTGGCCCGCTCGGCGCACCCGCTGGTGCGGTGCGCGGTCGCCTCGCTGGAGCGGCTGCCCCGGGCGGTGGTGGCGGTGCTGGCGGCCGACGGTGAGCTGCGGGTGCGCCTGGCGCTGGCGGAGCACTGCGCGGACGCGCCGGGCGCGCTGCTGCGCTCGGTGTACGGGCAGTTGCTGGGCCCGGCCGCGCTGCTGGCGGACGCCCGGTTCCCGGCGCCGGGCCTGGCCCGCTGGGCCGAGCGCCCGGAGCCCGCGCTGCGGTTGGCCGCGCTGCGCGATCCGGAGCTGGCGCCGGAGGTGCCGGCCGCGCTGGCGGCGGACCGCGACGCGCTGGTGGCGCGGGCGGCGGCGGCCGATCCGCGGCTGCCGTGGCGGACGCTGCTGCGGGCGCTGGAGCCGGACGCGCAGCCGGAGGCGGCGGCGGCGAACCCGGCGCTGCCGGTGCCGTTCATGCACCGCCTGCTGGAGCTGTCGGCCCCGCGTTGAGCCGCTGGGCCGCGAGCCACTGGGCCGCGATCCACCGAGCCGCGAGCCGCTGAGCTGCGGCGACGCCGGTGGCGGGGCCCCGTTGCGCCGCCCGGAATACCCCCAGGTCGGTGAAGGTTCAACCACCTGTCGGGCCGGTACGGCCCGGCGGGAGACCCGGAAACGGGAAGGAGCAGCCCATGACCACCGACCTCCGCCCCACCGACCCCCGCCCGCTCGGCGCGGCCCTGGTGTCCCCGGACGAGAGCGCGGCCGAACGCTGGGCCCGCGCCCGGCTGTTCTTCGACTCCAAGGCGTACGCGGACGCCGCGCTGATCCTGGCCGGCGTGGTCGCGGAGGTGCCCGAGCAGGTCGGCCCGCGCCTGCTGCTGGCCCGGGCCTACTACCACTCGGCCCAACTGCGCCGCGCCGAGGAGCAACTGCGCGAGGTGATCGCGCGCGACCCGGTGGAGCCCTACGCGCACCTGGTGCTCGGCCGCGTCCTGGAGCGCCAGGGCCGGTCCGCCGAGGCCGCCCCGTACCTGCGGCTGGCGGCCGTGTTCGACGGGGAGTTCCCGCAGGACTGAGCCACCGCCGCCCGTGACCGCAGCACACCGCACCGCACCGCCCCCGGCCGTCCCCCGGCCGGGGGCGGTGCGCTGTCCGCCCGTGTCCCGGCCCGGGCGCCGCCCGCGTGCTGTCGTCGCCCGGCCCGGCCCCTGGCAGGCTGGAGGGAGCGCGCCCTCGGGGCGAACGGAACGGAGGTCCGACCGATGCGGACACTGGAGGAGCAGATCGAGGTGACCGCCCCGGTCGGGACGGCCTGGTCGCAGCTGCACCGGGTCGCCGAGTACCCGCTGTTCGTCGCCGGGGTGGTGCACGCCAGCGCCCACGGCCGGCACCACGCGCACCTGGACGTGGAGTTCGGCGGCGAGCGGCACGCGGTGGACGCGGAGCTGACCGACCACGGGCGGGGCCGGGTGATGAGCTGGGAGACGGTGGACGGTCCGCCGCTGCGCGGCACCTTCGCGCTGCGGGAGCTGGACGCCGCGCACACCCGGGTGCAGCTGCGGCTGGAGTACGACCCGCAGGAGCTGACCGAGTCGCTGGGCGGCCCGCACGGCGGGTACGCGCAGAGCCACGCGGTGGAGGACGCGGTCCGCGCCGACCTGGAGCTGTTCAAGCAGCTCTGCGAGGAGTGAGCGCCCGGCCCGGGGCCCGTCTCCCGGCCCTCCCCCCGGCCCGTCCCCCGGTCACTCCGCCAGCGGCAGTTCGGCCCAGATGACCTTCCCGCTGGCGGGGTAGCGGGTGCCCCAGCGCTCGGCGAGCTGGGCGACCAGGAACAGGCCGCGCCCGCCCTCGTCGGTGTCGGTGGCGTAGCGCAGGTGCGGGGAGGTGGCCGAGCCGTCCCGGACCTCGCAGATCAGCGCCCGGTCGCGCAGCAGCCGGACCCGGATCGGCGGGGCGGCGTACCGGATGGCGTTGGTGATCAGTTCGCTGAGCACGAGTTCGGCGGCGAACGCCTGGTCGGCCAGGCCCCAGTCGGCCAGGCGGCGGGTGACGGCGGCCCGGATGCGGGCGACGGCGGCGGGGTCGGCGGGGACCTCCCAGTCGGCGACGTGGTCGGCGGGCAGCGCGCGGGTGCGGGCCACCAGCAGGGCGGTGTCGTCGGCGGGGTTGACCGGCAGCAGGGCGGCCAGCACGTCCTCGCAGGTCTGCCGGGGGTCGCGGCCGGGGTGGGCGAGGGCGGCGCGCAGCAGTTTCAGGCCGTGGTCGAGGTCGTGGCTGCGGGACTCGACCAGCCCGTCGGTGTACAGCACCAGCCGGCTGCCCTCGGGGAGTTCGAGTTCGACGCTCTCGTAGGGCATGCCGGTGAGGCCGAGCGGCGGCCCGGCGGGCAGGTCGACGATCTCGACCCGGCCGTCGGGGTAGGCCACGGCGGGCGGCGGGTGGCCGGCCCGGGCGAGGGTGCAGCGGCGGGTGACCGGGTCGTAGACGGCGTACAGGCAGGTCGCGCCGGTGATCGGGCGTTCGCTGCCGTCGGGCGCGGGGTGTTCCTGGTCGAGGCGGTTGACCAGGGCGTCGAGGTGGCCGAGCAGTTCGTCGGGGGCGAGGTCGAGCGAGGAGAAGGTGTGCACGGCGGTGCGCAGCCGTCCCATGGTGGCGGCGGCGTGCACGCCGTGGCCGACCACGTCGCCGACCACCAGGGCGACCCGGGCGCCGGAGAGCGGGATGACGTCGAACCAGTCGCCGCCGACGCCGGCCTGCGCGGGCAGGTAGCGGGAGGCGACCTCCAGGGCGTGCTGCTCGGGGAGCCCGGCGGGCAGCAGGCTGTGCTGGAGGGCGACGGCCATGGTGTGCTCGCGGGTGTAGCGGCGGGCGTTCTCGACCAGGACGGCGGCGCGGGCGGTGAGTTCCTCGGCGAGGGTGCGGTCCTCCTCGTCGAAGGCCGGGCGCGGGCGGGCCCGCCAGAAGGTGGCCACGCCCAGCAGCGTCCCGCCGACCGTCAGCGGCACCGTGACCAGGGTGTGCACGCCCTGGTCGCGCATCGCCTCGACGGTGCTCGGGTGGATCTCGTCCCAGGCGGCCAGCGCGGCCGACAGGTCGGGTTCGACCACCGAGCGCAGCCCGGCGACGGCCCGGGCCCGGGGGGTGCCGGGGACGAGCGGGACGGGCGAGCCGGGGGCCAGCAGCGGCGGCAGTTCGCCGATGCCGGCCAGCGCGGCGCGGTGCAGCGGGCGGCTCTGCCCGGGGCGCGGTTCGCCGCCGGCCAGCACGCCCTCGTACAGGTCGACGCAGGCGAAGTCGGCGAACGCCGGGACCAGGGCGGCGGCGAGTTCCTCGCAGGTGCGGGTGATGTCGAGGGTGGTGCCGATCGAGGCACCGGCCCGGTAGAGCAGTTCCAGGCGCAGCCGGGCGGTGTCGGACCCGTGGAGCGGGGCGGTGTCGCGCAGGGTGGCGATCAGGTAGGACGGGCCGCCGGAGCGGTCGGTGGGGTGCAGGTCGACGCCGAGGACGCGGTCGTGGACGACGGCGCGGGCGTCGGTGAACTCCTCGGAGCCGTGCAGCAGCGCGGTCAGGGCGGGCGGCAGGTCGAACGCGTCGAGCGGGCGGCCCTCGCAGTCGGCGGGCAGGTCGAGCAGGCGGCGGGCCTCGTCGTTGGCGTGGCGCAGCACCCGGTCCGGGTCGAGCAGCAGCACCGCCTCGCGGACGACGGCCGGTACGGGCGCGCGGTGCCGGCCCCGCCCGTCCGCGGCGGGCCTCATCCGGGCCGTCCGGCGGGGGCGGGCGCCACGCGGGCCGCCGGGGCGGGACGTGCGGCGATGGACAGCCGTCGCGGAGGGGTACCGCCCGCCACGCTGCGTGCACCGGGTGCTGCCCGAAACCGGGTCATACGCCCATTCCTACACTCCCGGCTCGGAGCGGGCCAATGGCCGCGCCCGGATTTCCCGGGTCGGCGAGCCGGTTCCCACCGGGGCCCGTTCGCGTGACAGGGCGTCAGGCGGCCGACGGGACGGGGTCGTGGACGAGGACGAGGCGGAGCGGGTCCGCGTGCTGGACCACCCGGATCTGCCGAAGCGGGCGAAGCGGCCGAGGGCGGGCGGGCGGCTGCGCGCTTGACCGCGCGGCCACGGCATCGGCCGGTTCCCGCTGGAGGCCGCGGAGGTCCGGGTCGACCCGCGTGCGGTGCGGTGTCGGGCCGGACGGGCAGTCCGGACGGGCAGTGGCGGGGGCGCCGGTGACCGCTGTCCGCCCGGTGGTGTCCGCTCCGCGGTGTCTGCTCCGCGGGCGCGCGGGGCACCCCGGGCGCGGGGGCGGGGTGGGCCGGGGAGAGGATGGGTGGATGTAGAAGCCAAGCGTCTGTGCGGAGAGGTCCCGCCATGCCCCACATCACCGTCGACTACTCGCCGCAGCTCGCCGACGCCTTCGACCGCCCCGGCTTCGTGCGCGAGCTGCACCCGCTGGTGCGCGAGTGGGTGGCGTCCCGGGGCGTGTGCAAGACCTTCTTCCGCCCGGCGGCGGAGACCTGGGTCGACGCCGCGGACGGGCAGGTGGTGGCCTTCGTGCACATCGCGATCGGCCTGCTGCCCGGACGGCCGGAGGGGCTCAAGGCCCGCCTCTCGGAGGAGGTGCTGCGGCTGCTCGACAAGCACCTGCGCCCCGTGCTGGGCCGCGAGGTGGTGCGCTCGGCGGAGGTCCGCGATCTGACGGCCTCCTACCGCCTGCGCACCGGCTGGTAGTCGCCCGGTGGCCGCCCGGTGGCCATCCCGCCCGCTCAGCGGTGGCCCAGGACGTTCACCACCCGGCCGTTCGGGTCCCGGACGAAGAAGCGGCGCACGCCCCACTCCTCGTCGCTCAGCGGGTGGACGATCTCGGCCCCCGCGGCCAGCATCGCGGCGTGCGCGGCGTCCACGTCGGCCACCTCCACGCTCAGGTCCGGCACCACGGGCGCGGTGGCGTCCCGGGCCATCAGGCTCACCTGGGCGGTCGGGCTGCCGGGCCCGGCCAGCGTCATGATCCAGCCGTGGTTCATGGCCTCCTCGAACCCGAGCCGCCCGTAGAACTCCCGGTTCTCCGACCGCGTCCGCTCCCCCTCCCCCGCCACCCGCAGGTTCGGCACCACCCGCCGCACCGGCCGGGCGGGCCGCTCGGCGGCGTCGAACGCGGGCCCGAGCGGGGCCAGCGCCGCGCGCAGCCGCTCGGGCAGCGAGCCGTCGGGGCCGGCCTGGCCCCCGGCCGGGCCGGTCGCGGGCGGACGGAGCCAGTCCTCCAGCGCGATCCGGACCGCGGCGGCGGTGGCCGCCGCGAGGACCCGGGCCCCTTGCGCCCCCGCGCCGTCCAGGCGTCCGGCGATCGCCGCCGCGAGCGGGGCCTCGATCCCGGCGGTGGTGCCGAGGAACGCCTCGCGCAGCGCGGGCCGGGCGGCGATCAGCAGCAGTGCCTCGGGGGCCCGCTCGCCGGTGCCGGTGTACTGCTCGACCACCGCGTCGGTGACCGCCTCGGCCAGCCGCACCCGCGCGGGCCGGGCCGCGACCGCCGCGGCGACCCGCTCCTCCCGGTCGGCGGTGACGGCGGAGACGATCGCCTGCTCCCGCCCGGCGAAGTAGTTGTGGTACGTGCGCGGCGAGACCCCGGCCGCCTCGGCGACGTCCTCCACCCGCACCTCGTCCGGCCCCCGCTCCAGGGCCAGCCGCAGGGCCGCTTCGCGCAGCGCCTCCCGGGTGGCCCGCTTCTTCCGCTCCCGCAGCCCAGGTGTCGTCACGGGCACCAGCGTTCCACATCGCCCTGCACGCCCGCAATCATGCGCCGACGCAAATGTCTGCGCTCGCACACTTGCCTTCGTGCACACTTACCGTCACGCACATTTACCTTGGCGCACACTTGCGGCAGCGCAGACTTGCCGACGGCTCCGGCCCGCCCCAGGACGGCAGGAACGGCGGAGGGCAAGCACCGGGCACGCCGGGGAAACACGACCACGACGCCGGACGCGTCGCACGCGGCCGGACGTCCCGCCTGGACGGCGACCCGCGCGATGGCCCCGGCCGGGCGTCGTCGGGCTGCTCGACGGGCGGTGCGGCGCCGATCGCCCCCCACCTGCCCCGGGAGCCCGAGGCCGCCTTCGGCGCGGTCGCCCGGCGCTACCGGTGGCGGCCCCGCTCCGCTGCCCCGCCGTCGCCCTACTGCGGCCCCGCGGGGCCGGGGCGGGCCTGCGCGGGCAGGCGGCCCGCCCGGGCGTGGGCCCAGGAGAGCAGGAGCGCGGCCAGCACCAGGGCGATCACCAGGGCCTGGACCAGCGAGGACGCCGACCCGCCGCGCAGCGCCGCCGAGAACGGCAGGGCCAGCACCGGCAGGGCCACCGCCGGGCCGGCCGCGTACCAGGCGGCGAACACCGCGACACCGGTGCTCCCGCCGGACGGCTGCGCCGAGCGGTACAGCAGGTCGCGACGGGCCGCGCCGCGGCAGGCGTTCACCAGCCCGGCCGCGACCAGCGGCGGGACGGCCAGCGGCGCCAGCCAGGCCGCCGCCCCGCCGCCGGACGCCAGCACCGCGCCCGCCCCGGCCGCCGCCAGGACCAGCCCGAGCCCGGCGGGCACCACCGCGTGGCGCAGCATGAGCTCGGCGAACGGGTACGGGGACCAGGACGCCCGGCGGACGTCGTCGGTCTCGATCCGGGCGGGCTCCAGCAGCTGGGCCGCGGCCAGGTAGCCGAACAGCAGGGCGAGCACCGTGACCGCCCAGGACAGCCCGCCCCGGGCGCCGTGCGCCAGCACCGCGCAGAGCAGCGCCGGCACGGTCAGCAGCACCGCGCGCCCGAGCCGGGCCGGGGCCCGCAGCAGCGAGAGGGTGTCGCGCCAGTACAGCACCAGCCGGGGCCGCCGGGGCGCGGGCAGCCGGACCCGCAGCGGCCGTCCGCCGCCGGAGGCTCCGGCCACCGCCAGCCGGGCGGCCCGCAGCTCGACGGTGCGCAGTGCGGCCAGCACCCCGGCGGCCGTCCGGGCCCGCTCGCGCAGCAGGGGCAGCGGGACGGTGGCGACGGCCCGGTCGGCGAGCACCAGGCCGAGCGCGGTCGGCACCAGCAGCAGCGCGGCGGCGAACCAGCCGCCCGGGACGGCGGCGGGCGTCGGGGCCAGCGCGGCGATCCCGGCCCAGCCCCACGGGCCCGACCACAGCTCGACCCGCTCCAGCCAGGGCACGGGGTGGCCCGCGACGGCCAGCCCGCTCTGCACCGCGAGCGCCAGGACCAGCACGGTCGCGTACGGGGTCAGGGTGCGCGCCCAGCGGGCGGCCCGCGGGCTGTGCTGCACCAGCAGGCCCGCGCAGACGCCCAGCAGCGGCAGGCACACCCCGCCCACCAGGCACCAGCCGAGCGCGGCGGGCAGGCCGACCCGCACGGTCAGGCCGAGCGCGACCATGCCGCCGACGGCCAGCACCAGCCCGGGCAGGGCGGCCAGCCCGCAGGAGAGCCAGAACCACGGGCGCAGCACCGGCCGGGGCCGGACCGGGTGGGCCAGCAGCCAGTCGGTGGTGGCCCGGGGCGGGACGACCGGCCCGCGCCACAGTCCGTCGCGGACGGCCAGCAGCAGCGTCGCCAGCCCCACCGCGGCGATGCCGCTGGGCAGGGCGGCCAGCAGGCCGGGGCCGTGGGTGGTGTAGTCCGCGCCCATCGACGCCTGGAGGAACAGGCCGAAGCTGGGGACGCCGCCCCAGATCACCAGGATCAGCAGGGTGCAGTAGAGCCCGAAGGCGACCTGCTTGAACCGGTTGCGCCGGTGCGGGGCGCGCAGGGCGCGCAGCAGGGCCAGCGCCTCGTCGGTCCAGTCGTCGTCCGCCGTCCACTCGGCGGCGGTGGCGGGGGCGGGGGCCGCGTCCTCGGGCCCGTCCTCCGCGACCACGACCACGGCCGCCGCCTCGGCCTCGGCCCCGGTCTCGGCTTCGACCTCGGTCACGGCTTCGGCCCGGGCCTCGGGGCGGTTCACCGGGCCCCGGCCGGTGCGGGGTAGCCGGGGGCGTCCGCGGCGAGGATCTCGGCGGGCGGGCCCTGGCGGACGATCCGGCCCTCCTCCAGCACCACCACCCGGTCGGCGACCTCCCGGGCGAGGTCGCCGTGGTGGGTGACCAGCAGCACCGCGACCCCGTCGGCGAGTTCCGCGGTGAGGAGTTCGGCGAGGCGGCGGCGGGCCTGCGGGTCGAGGCGCTGCTCGGGTTCGTCGAGCAGCAGCAGGTCGCGCGGCCGGACCAGCGCGCAGGCCAGCAGCAGGGCCTGCATCTGCCCCGAGGAGAGGGCGGAGGGCAGTGCGTCGGCCCGTTCGGTGAGCGAGCGGTCCGCCAGCACCTGGTCGACCCAGTCGGCGGCGTCGGCGACGCCGTGCGCGACGGCGACCAGCAGCAGGTGCTCGCGCACCGTGAGGTCGGGGTAGCAGGCGACGGTGTCGCCGACGACCGCGACCCGGGCCCGGATCCGGGGGTCGTTCTCGTTCATCGCCAGGCCGTCGAAGCGCACCGTGCCCTTGGTCGGCAGGTCGCGCCCGGCGGCGATCCGCAGCAGGGTCGACTTGCCGGAGCCGTTGTGCCCGAGCAGGGCGACGCACTCGCCGGCCGCCAGGTCGAGGTCGACGGGGTGCAGCACCTCCCGGCCGCCGTACGAGCGGCTCACCCCGGTGAGTTGCAGCAGCGCCCGGCGTGCGCGGGCACGCGGTGCGGCGGAGTTCTTGGCCATGCGGAGGATGCCTCTCGACGGACGGACCGCCCAAGTATGGACCCGGTACCCGGCTCCCCCGCCCACCGCCCCGCGGCTCCCCCGGCACGCCCCCTCACCGCACCGGCCGCCGCGCGGCCGCCCTGCGGGCGGCGGGGGTGCGAGGACAGCCCCTACCGGGCCAGGAAGTCGGCGAGTTCGGCGTTCAGCGCGGCGGGGTGCCGGTGGGGCAGGTCGTGGTGGGAGACCCCGGCCAGGGTGCGGACCCGGGCCCGGGGCAGCAGGGCCGTGGCGCGGGCGGCGAGGGTGCGCGGGTCGTGGCTGCGGCTGTCGGCGGCGGGGAGGACCAGGCACGGGGCGTCGAGGGCGGCCAGCGCTGCGGGGCCGGGGCGGGGGCCGGTGACCGGACGGGCGGCGGGGAAGGTCGCGGCGAGGCCGTACAGGCGGACCCAGTCCGGGTCGAGCGGGGCGCCGCCGGTCTCCCAGGCCAGGAAGGCGCGGGCCCGGCGCTCGCTGGGGCGGGCCAGCAGCGGGGCGGCGTGCAGCAGGTAGGGGAGGCGGAAGCCGGTGAAGCAGCCGGTCGGGTCGAGCAGCGCCAGCCGGGAGACCCGGGCGGGACGGCGCAGCGCGTAGGACAGGGCGATCCAGCCGCCGTACGAGTGCCCGCACAGGTCGGCGCGGTCGGCGCCGAGCGCGTCGAGGACGGCGTCCAGCCAGCCGTGCAGGTCCTCGACGGTGCGCGGTCGCGGTCGGCCCGCCGGGTCGGAGCGGCCGGCCTCGCCGATCCGGTCGACGGCGAACACCCGGGCGGTGCGGGCGAGTTCGCCGACGTTGGCCCACCAACTGGCGGCGGTCGCGCCGCCGCCGTGGAGCAGCAGCAGGGGCGGGGCGCCGGGCGGCCCGGCGGCGTTGACCCGGGTGGTGCCGTACGGGGTGGCGAGGTCGAGGGTGTCGACCGGGACGGGCCAGCGGTCGAGCAGGGCGTCGTAGGCGGACAGGAAGGCGGACCGGTCGAATCCCATCGGGGCTCCTCGGGCAGTTGCCTCGCTCGGCAGTCGTCTCGCTCGGCAATCATCTCGTGCAGCAAGTTTCTCGCTCAGCGAGATACTATGCGGGACGGAGCCGCCCCCGAACAACCACCCCGTCCCCGTCCCCAGAGAGGCCGACCGGATGACCGACCGGATGACCGACCGGATGACCGACCCCGGCCCGGGCCTGCGCACCGTCCACCAGCTGCGCGCGCTGACCGTCGAACTCGACCTGCTGGCCGCCGCGTTCGCGCAGCGCCACGGCCTGCACCCGACCGACCTGCGGGCGCTGATCGCGCTGCTGGACGCCGCCCGGGCCGGGACGCCCGCCACGCCCGGGCGGCTGGGCCGCGAGCTGGGCGTCAACTCGGCGGGCACCACCGCCGTGCTGGACCGGCTGGAGCGGCTGGGCCACGTCCGCCGCGCCCGCGACCCGCACGACCGGCGGCGGGTGCTGCTGGAGGTCACCGAGCGGGCGGTGGCCCTCGGCCAGGGCTTCTTCGGCCCGCTGATCGGCGAGACGGTCGCCCTGGTCGACGGGCTGTCCCCGGTCGAACGGGCCACCGTCGAGGGCTTCCTGGCGTCCATGCGGGAGATCGTCGCCCGGCACGCGGACGGCGGCGGGGCGGGGTAGCCGGTGGAGGCGCGGACCTGCGGACGCGCGGACGCCCGGGCGGGTGGGGCCCGCCCGGGCGTCCGTCGGCCGGGTGCCGTCAGTGCGACGGGAACAGGTGGGTGTTGAAGGTCAGCTTCGGGGTCGCGTCGTCCGCCAGGGAGCGGGCCTGCGCGGGCCACCAGCCGCCCGCGACCGGGTCGACCGAGCCGTACTCGGGGTCGGCCGGGCCTGCCGTGCCGCGGGTGCAGCTGCCGTCGGACTCGCCGGGGACCTTGACCCAGAGGAAGGCGTCCAGCAGGGCCCGGCCGGTGTCGGCGGTGGGGCGGGTGCCCAGGCCGCGGCCGGGCGGGTTGCACCAGGTCTGCGGGTCGCCGGTGTACTTGCCGGGCTCCGGCGTCCACGGGCCCCGGCCGTTGCGGCTGCTGTCGATCACGAAGTGGGTCAGCTCGGCCGTGGCGGGGACGTGCTCGGCGTACCAGGCGTCGGCGTCGGCGTCCGGCCAGTACTGGTTGGCGCAGGAGTCGGCGGTGGCGCCCGGGGTGTTGCGCAGGTACCAGACGCACTGCGAGACCTGGGTGCCGTAGCGGATCAGCGAGGCGTCGGTCTGGTAGTTCGACACGTTCAGGAAGAAGCCCTGCGCGCGCGCCACGCCGCCGTCGATCAGCAGCTGCGCCTGGGTGCCGACGTTCTGCCAGGTGCTGTGTCCGGCGTCCAGGTAGACGATCGCGCCGCGCTGGCGCTCCAGCCGGTCCACGGCGCCGGAGATCTCGGCGAGGCGGTCCTGCTGCTGGGCGGCGGTGCCGCCGCAGAACGCGGGCGACAGGGCGAGGCCGTCCGGCTCCAGGATGACCACCGTCCTACGGTCGCCGATGCCGCGGGCCAGGGCGTCGATCCAGGCCGCGTACTCGGTGCTGTTGGACGCGCCGCCCGCCGAGTACTGCGAGCAGTCCCGGCCCGGCACGTTGTACGCCACGGTGACCGGCACCTGCCGGGCCAGGGCGGCCTTCGCCTGGAGCGCGGCCATCGCGTCGGTGGTCTCCCGCGGGGTCGCCGTGCCGTTGAACCACTGCGCGATCGGCCAGGACGCCAGCTGCGCCATCGCGGCGGCCCCCGCCAGGTCGTGCGCCTTGAGGTCGGTCAGCGCCTGCTGCGCGGCCTTGCCCGCCGGGTCGACGTAGAACCGGGTGTCCGGCGCGAGGGTCCGCGCCCCGGACGCGGCGGGCGCGGCGGGCGCGGCGGGCGCGGCGGGCGCGGCGGCTTGGGCGGGCGCGGTGGCGAGTCCGAGGCCGGACGCGAGCAGCACGGCCAGCGAGAGCGCGGCTCGGACGGGGTGGGTCGGGCGCATGGCAGGTCTCCCCGGCAGGGATCGGTGTGGTGGCGGAGCGGCCCATGCAGCCACCCCGCCACCGCCCCGTCAAGACCGCCCCGGCCCCGGCCCCCGAACCCGCAGCGGAACCCCCGCCGACGGGCCTTCCGCGCTGAAACTTTCACCCGCCCGTGCCGCCCGTGCCGCTCGCCCCACGGCTACCGGCGCCGCCCCGCGAAGCGGCCCGGGGTGGTGCCGACGATGCGGCGGAAGTGGCGGGCGAGGTGGGACTGGTCGTGGAAGCCGAGGGCGGTGGCGACGGCGGCCGGGGGGTGGCCGTCCAGCAGGAGGCGGCGGGCGCGGTCGATCCGGCGGGTGGTGAGGTACTGGTGCGGGGGGAGGCCGAACGCGGCGGTGAAGGTGCGGACCAGGTGGGCGGGGTGGGCGTGCAGCCGGTCGGCGGCGTCGGCGAGGGTGGTGCGTTCGGTGAGGCGGGCGTCGAGCAGGTCGCGCAGGCCGTGGGCGAGCCCGGGGGCGGGGGCCGTCGCGGCGGCGGGGGCCGTCGCGGCGGCGGGGGCCGTCGCGGCGGCGGTGGCGCGCGGGCGCAGGTGGTGGCGGAGCCGTTCGCCGATCAGGGCCAGTCGGCTCTCGGCCTCCAGCTCTTCGCCGGGCCGGCCGAGCAGGGTGTGCAGCTGTCCGACCCGGCGGCGCAGCAGCGGGTCGGCGAGGTCCGGCCCGTCGACCGCCGGGCCGATCAACTCCCGTCCCAGTTGGCCTGGTTCGAGGTAGAGCACGCGTTTGCGGAAGCCGTCCTCGGTGGCCGGTGAGCCGTTGTGCGGGACGCCCGGGGGCAGCAGGCTGACGGTGTCGTGCGGGGTGCCCCGGCGGTGGCGGTCGAGGTCGTAGCGGACGGCGCCGTCGTCGACGATCAGCAGCGTCCAGGAGTCGTGGACGTGCATGGGGTAGCGGTGCGCGGTGAAGTGCGCGTGGAACACCTCGACCACGCCGGGGACGGACGGGCGCCAGGCGGCGGTCTCCTCCGGCGGCGCTGCGGGCATGCGAAGAACGTACAAGACCGGACGGCGCGGCGGGCGGCACGCTCACTCCATGGACAACACCCTGACCTCCCCCGCCCCCGGCACCGACCTCTCCCCCTCCCCCGCGCCCGTCCGCTTCGACAGCAAGATCGCCGTGCTGCTCCGCGCGGACCTCGCGCCGTGGCAGCGGCTGAACGTGACGGCCTTCCTGGTGAGCGGGCTGGGCACCGCCGTCCCGGAGCTGATCGGCGAGCCGTACCTGGACGCGGACGGCGCGGGCTACCTGCCGATGTTCCGCCAGCCGGTGCTGGTCCTGGAGGGCGGGTCCGAGCTGCTGGCCGCCGCGCACGGGCGGGCGCTGTCCCGCGGGCTGCCGACGGCGGTGTTCACCGCGGAACTGTTCGCCACCGGCAACGACCGCGACAACCGGGCGGCGGTCCGGGCCGTGCCGACCACGGCGCTGGACCTGGTCGGCCTGGCCCTGCACGGCCCGCGCAACGCGGTGGACAAGGTGCTCAAGGGAGCCCGGATGCACCCCTGACGACCCTGCCCCGCCTCCGGCCCGGCCCGGGCGTCCCGGGCCGCCCGGCCCCGGGCGTCAGGCGTGCAGCGAGGCGAGGGTGACGACCGTGATGTCGGAGGGCGCGCCGACCCGGACCGGTGGGCCCCAGGCACCCGCGCCGCGGGTGACGTAGAGCTGGGTGTCGCCGTAGCGCTCCAGGCCCGCGACGGTGGGGTTGGCCAGTTCGGCCAGGTAGTTGCCGGGCCAGAGCTGACCGCCGTGGGTGTGGCCGGAGAACTGGAGGTCGACGCCGTGGCGCACGCTGTCGCGGATGGTGACCGGCTGGTGCGCCATCAGGACGGCGGCGCGGGTGCGGTCGCGGTCGCCGAGCGCCCGGTCGTAGTCGGGGCCCTGGCCGTGCGCGGTGCCGGCGAGGTCGTTGACGCCCGCCAGGTCGAACCGGGGCAGCTCGACCCGGTCGTTCTCCAGCGGGTGCACGCCCAGCTCGCGGACGAACTCCACCCAGGGCGCGGCGCCGGAGAAGTACTCGTGGTTGCCGGTGACGAAGTACGCCCCGTCCCTGGCCCGCAGGTCGGCCAGCGGGCGGGCGGCCGGGCCGAGTTCGGGGACGGTGCCGTCGACCAGGTCGCCGACCACGGTGATCAGGTCGGGCTGGACGGCGTTGATGGTGTCGACGATCCGCCGGGTGTGCGCCCGGCCGAGGATCGGCCCGAGGTGGATGTCGCTGACCACCGCGATCCGGTAGCCGTGCGCCGCGCGCGGGAGCTTCGCCAGCGGCACCGTGACCTGCTTGATCCGCGGCCCGCGCAGCACCCCGTACGTGCCGGCGCCGACCACCCCGACGGCCACCGCCGCAGCGCCGCCGGCCACCACCCGGGAGACGAACAGCCGCCGTGAGGCGACGCTCTCGACCGCGCTCTCGGCAGTGCTCTCGGCAGTGCTCTCGGCAGTGCTCTGCACGACCGGCTCGGCGGGCGCGGCGGACTCCGGTTCGGCGGACTCCGGTTCGGCAGGCTCCGGGCGGACGGTCTCCGGCCGGACGGTCTCCGGCCGGACGGCGGCAGCGCGCGGACGGGGGCGGCGGAGGCGGAGCAGCAGCGGGCGCAGTGCCTCGCCGGCCAGCAGGGCGAGCAGCAGGTAGAGGCCGAGGGCCGTCCAGAGGTAGCCGGGCCAGGCGAACCAGCGTTCCACCGCGAGCGGGAAGGCCCGGCCGCCGATCAGCGCGAGCAGCATCAGCGCGGGGAGCAGGAGGGCCAGCGCGGTGCCGGTGCGCCGGTAGGGGCCGCCGGGGCGGGAGACGTCCCGGACCAGGCGTCGCCACAGGTACCAGTGCATCAGCCCGAGCAGCCCGAGGGCCGCCACCGCCACGACCGCGATCATCATCGGGCCAGTATCGGCGGTGGGCCCGGCGCGGTGGACGGCGGGTGGTGGTCCGGGTGCGCTGCGTGCCGGTCCGGGTCCGGTTCCCGGTCACCCCCTGTGAGCCCGCGCACATCGGGGCGGCGGTCGACGATCCCGGATAGTTGGTGTGCGGCGGATCGCGGGCGCGGCCCCTCGGGGCGGTCCGCGGACGGGCGACCGGGCGGTGAACTGGCAGGTCGGGGGTGGTCTTCGGGGCGTCCGGAGGCGGCGGTCGCCACCGGCTGCGCGGGGCGGCCGGGCCCGGGCGGTGCCGCTCGGGGTGCCGGGCCCGCTACTACGGGGCGTAGTTTCGAGGGCCGTTGTTCGGCTGTTCGGCGTCTGTCAAGAATGTCCCGTCCCCAGGCAGTCCGGCCGGTTCGGCCGCCGGACTCCTGCCACCGCGTGCACCGGGTGCGCCCCGGCCGGTCCTCCGGCCGCCGGGCCCGTGGCGCGCTCCGCGTCCCGGTCGGCGGCCAGCGTGTCCGTCCCGGCCGTCCGGCCCCGTGCGAGGAGAGGTCGCCATGCGCCACCGCAGGACCCTGACCCTTTCGGAGAAGCTCCACCGCCACCGGCACGGCCTGGTGACCGGCATCGCCACGCTCGCGGTCGCGGGCACCGCCACCCTGGCGCTCGCGCTGCCGCAGAACGGCGGCGCGGCCGACGCCACCGCCGACCCGGTGCTGGCCGGCAGCCCGCACCTGTCCGCGGACGCCTTCGGATCGCCGTCCCCCGCTCCGGCCTCCGCGTCCGCCGCCGCCTCCACCGAGGCCCAGACCCAGGCCCAGGCGGAGGCCCAGACCCAGGCGGAGGCCCAGGCGTCCGCGTCGGCCTCCGCGTCCGCCGCGGCGGAGGCTTCCGCGTCGGCGTCCGCCCAGGCGGAGGCCGACGCCAGTGCGAGCGCGAGCGCGGAGGCGTCCGCCTCGGCCGAGAGCGCCGCGAAGGCGGAGGCCGCTGCGAAGGCGAAGGCCGCCGCGGAGGCGAAGGCCCGGGCGTCCGCCTCGGCCTCGGCGGCCGCCCGCGCGCAGCAGCGCCCGTCGCTGTCCGCCACCGCCTCGCCGTCGGCCCGGGCCGGGTCCCCGTCCTCGTCGCTGCCCTCGGCCTCCCCGTACAGCGGGACGCCGCAGCAGATCGCGGCGCAGATCGTCCCGGCGGGCCAGTTGCAGTGCTTCTCGAACATCGTGGAGCGCGAGAGCAGTTGGGACGTGCACGCGACCAACGCGTCCTCGGGCGCGTACGGGCTGATGCAGGCGCTGCCGGGTTCGAAGATGGCGTCGGCGGGCGCCGACTGGCGGGACAACCCGGCCACTCAGATCACCTGGGGGCTGGCGTACATGAACGAGACGTACGGGAGCCCGTGCGCGGCGTGGTCGTTCTGGCAGGCGCACAACTGGTACTGATCGGGCGGCTCCGGGGGCGTGCTCGCACGGCGTCTCCGCAGCTCGGCCACCGCGCGTACATCTGACGATACGTCAGCAAGTCGCGGCGTTCCGTCCTCTATCCGGACATTTCATCGCACAGTCATGTCCGTTCGGTGAAGATTCCGCGAACTTCCCGTGGCCGGTGTCCGGTATCGCCGCTTTGGTGCGGCTTCCGACCTTTGCCTGAGGCTGTCCCCGCCCCTAGCCTCCCGGCCATGGCCCCACCACTGATCACCGTCGTGCTGCCCGCTTACGACGAGCAAGGACAACTGAAGGAATGCCTCGACTCCCTGCTCGGGCAGTCCTTCCGCGAATTCGAGATCATCGTGGTGCAGACCCCGTCCGAGCACTGTCCCGAGCGGCTGGTCGAGGCGTACGAACTGCGTGACGCCCGGGTGCGGGTGCTGCGGCTGGACGCCGAGACCGGCATCGGGCGGGCCCGGATGGCCGGGGCCGCGCACGCCCGCGGGCAGTACCTGCTGTTCCTGGACGCCGACCACCTGCTGCCCGAGGACGCGTTCGAGGCGATGGACGCGCGGCTCACCGAGACCGGCGAGGTCGACGTGCTGCTGTTCGGCCACAACCGGGAGTACCGGGGCAAGGTCTGGCCGGGCAACGCGGCCGAACTGCTGGCCGCCGCCGGGCCCGCGGTGTTCTCCCCCGCCGAGCGCCCGGAGCTGTTCGGCGCCCCGCCGCTCGTCTGGGACCGGCTGATGCGCAGCGGGACCATCCCGGCCTTCCCGGACGGCTTCTACGAGGAGATCTCGGCGGTGCACCGCTCGTTGCTGGCCGCCACCCGGGTCGCGGTGCTGGACCGCGAGTGCGTCACCATCCGCCGCCGGCACACCCTGCACCCGGCGGGCAGCGAGGGCGCCAGCCACTTCGACGTGTTCGACCGCTACGAGAGCGCCTTCGAGCTGCTGGACGCCCAGCCCGCCGAGACCGGGCCGGTCGCCGCCGCGGTGCGCCCGCACCTGTTCACCAGGATGGTCCGGCACTACCTGTTCGTCTTCGACCTGCCCGGGTGCCTGACCCGCGCCGAGCGCCCGCAGTTCTTCCAGCGCGCCGCCGAGCACTACAAGCGCTTCCTGCCGACCGGGTACCGGCGCCCCGAAGGCCGCGAGGGCATCAAGTTCTCGCTGCTGGCCTCGAATTCGTACGCCACCTTCGAGGTCGCCAAGTTCTCCCGACTCGCGGGCGGGCGCCGCTGAACCGCCGCGCGGCGGAGCGGGACGGAACCGGACCGGGGCGCACGGGGGCGCGGAGACCCGACGCCCTGACGCTCCGTCCGCTCCACCGCGCACCCCGTCGCGCCCCGTCGCCCGCCGTTTCCCGACGGGGCCCGGCACGCCCCGGCGCGTCCCACGCCGCGTCCTGACGCACCGTCGGACGGATGCGGAGGGTAGAGTCCGTCCCCGCGGACAGTTGGCGTCCGCCCCTGCGCCCAGCTCACCGCGCCCAGTTCCGTGCAGGCACCACCGGACCGGAAGGCGAACTCCCCGATGTCCTCCTCCGCTTCCCCGTCAGCGGCTCCGATGCCGGACCCGGCCGCGGACCCGTCGGCCACCGACGCGTCCAAGACCGCCGGCGGGCCGACCCCGGAACCGTCCGGCCAACTGCCGCCCCAGCGGCAGCTGTCCGGCTGGACGCTCCTGCCGCTGGGAGCGCTGCTGCTGGTCGAGGCGTTCGCCTGCATGGCGGTGCTGGTCAGCGTCTGGACGCCGCTCACCACGCTGACCGCCGAACACGCCCCGACCGGCGACCCGATGCCGTGGACGGTGCTCGGCCTCGGCCCCTGGCACCTGACCTCCAACACCGCGATGCTGCTGGCCGTGCTCGCCGCCAGCGGCCTGGGCAGCTTCGTGCACGCCGCCACCTCCTTCGCCACCTACGCCGGCAACCGGCAGCTGCTGCCCAGTTGGCTGCCCTGGTACCTGCTGCGCACCGCGATCGGCGGCGCGCTCGCCCTGCTGGTGTACTTCCTGCTGCGCGGCGGCCTGTTCGCCAACGGCACCGACGGCACCGCCACCAACCCCTACGGCTTCGCCGGGATCGCCGGGCTGTGCGGGCTGTTCTCCAAGCAGGCCACCGACAAGCTCCGCGAGGTGTTCGACACCGTCCTGACCACCAAGGACGGCGCGGGCGACGACGAGCGCGACGACAAGATCCAGCCGGTGCCCCCGGCCGCCCCCGTTCCCGTTCCCGTCACCGCTCCCGCCGCCACCGCCGCCGCGCCGGTGGCGGCCCCGCTCCCCCAACTGGCCGACCCGGCGCTGCCGGTGATCCCGCAGCAGCACACCACCTCGCCGGAAAGCTCCTGACGGCGAGTCGGGTCGGCGGTCCGTCAGGGAGCGGTGACCGCCCGTCAATCCCGGTCTGCCGTCCGGGGCTTCCGGGTCGCCGGGGCCTTCGGGGCCGCCGGGATCAGACGAAGGCGCCGATGCCGGTGGCGGCCCGGCCGACGATCAGGGTGTTGATCTCCCGGGTGCCCTCGTAGGAGTAGAGCGCCTCGGCGTCGGCGACGAAGCGGGCGATGCTGTAGTCCAGCACGATGCCGTTGCCCGCCAGGAGTTCGCGGCCCCAGCCGACGGTCTCCCGCATCCGGGTGGTGCAGTACGCCTTGGCCAGGGCGGAGTGCTCGTCCCGGAAGGTGCCGGCGTCCTCCAGCTGGGCCAGCCGCACCACCATCCCCAGGCAGGAGGTGGCGTTGCCGAGCATCCGCACCAGCAGGTCCTGGACCAGCTGGAAGCGGGCGATCGGGCCGCCGAACTGCTCGCGCCGACGGGTGTAGTCCAGCGCGATCCGGTAGGCGCCGAGCATCACCCCGACCGCCTCCCAGGCCACCCCGCTCCGGGTGCGCCGCAGCACGTCGGCGGTGTCGCGGAAGCCCTCCGCCCGCTGCAGGCGGTCCGCCTCGGGGACCCGGCAGTCGGTGAGCACCACGTCGGCGTTCTCCACGGTGCGCAGCGCCATCTTGTTCTCGATCCGGGTGGCGCTGAACCCCGGGTTGTCGCCCTGCACCACGAAGCCCAGGACGTGGTCGGTCTCCTCGTCCCTGGCCCAGACCACCACCAGGTCGGCGAAGGTGGCGTTGCCGATCCAGCGCTTGGCCCCGTTCAGCACCCAGGTGTCGCCCTCGCGCCGGGCGGTGGTGCGGAGCCCGGCGGCGACGTCGGAGCCGCCCTGCGGCTCGGTCAGCGCGAAGGCGCCGATCTGCTCCATCCGGGCCATCGCCGGGAGCCAGCGCTCGCGCTGCTCCGGGGAACCGCAGCGGGCGATGCTGCCCATGGCCAGTCCGGAGTGGACGCCGTAGAAGGTGGCCATCGAGGCGTCCACCCGGGCCATCTCCAGCGCGATGAAGCCGTTCAGCAGGCTGCTGGCGGGCTTCTCCCGGTACGCGAGGCCGCAGATGTCGAGTTCGGCGTAGCGGGGGATCAGCTGGTGCGGGAACTCGGCCCGGCCCCACCACTCGTCGGCGTGCGGGGCGACCTCCCGTTCCAGGAAGTCGCGGACCCGCCGCACCACCTCGGCCTCCTCGGGGGCCAGCAGGTCCTCGAACCGGTACAGGTCCTCCGCCAGTACGGTGTCGGTCATGGTGCGCTCCTCGGTTCGGCGACGGGGCGGCGACGGTGCCGCCCGGGGTGCGCCTACCCCTTGATCGCCCTTCGACGCCGCCCTTCGACGCCGCCCGTCCCCCCGGTGCCCGTCCGGTTCCGGCCGTCCGGGCCGGTGGCGGTCGGCGCGCCGGTCGGCGCACCGGTCGCCGTCCCGGCCGGTCAGCGGTGGCCGGTCAGCGGTGGTCGAGGTGCGGGAAGACGAACTCGTCCAGCAGCAGGCCGAGGGCGACCGCGGCCGGGACGGCGACCAGCGCGCCGACGATGCCCAGCAGCGCGCCGCCGACCAGGACCGCCACGATGGTGACGAAGGGGTGGACGTCGACGGCGAACTTCATCGTCCGCGGCATGATCAGGTAGTCCTCCAGCAGCCGGAAACCGATGTAGAAACCGGCCGTGGCGAGGGCGACCGGCCAGGAGACCGCGAGCGCGACCAGGCTGACGACGATGCCGCCGATGGTGGAGCCGACGATCGGCACCAGGTCCATCAGGGCCACGAACACGCCGAGGGCGGCGGCGTACGGCACGCCGACCGCGGCGCACCACACGGCGGTGGCGAGGCCCGCGATCACCGAGGTGACCAGGTTGCCGAGCATGTAGCGCCCGGTGCGGGTGAGGATCTCCTCGGTGAGTTCGCGGGCCCGGGCGCGGCGGCTGCCCTGCACGAAGCGGTAGCAGAACTCCTTGATGTCGGGCATGCCCGCCATCAGGTACAGGGTCACGGTGGCGACCACGGTCACCGAGGTGACGGTGTCGAGCAGCAGCCGCCCGGCGCCCAGGACACCGCCCATCAGGCCGGGTCCGCCGCTGCCGCCGAGGGCGTTCTTGGCCTGCTCGGCGAGGTGGAAGCGGTCCTCGATCCGGCCGAGGACCGAGTGGTGGTCGTGCACCTGGTCCAGCCAGAGCGGGATGCGGCGGGCCAGCACGCCCGCCTCCTGGCCCACCGGGGGGACCACCAGCAGCAGGAAGCCCGTGGTCAGGAGCAGGAAGACGCCGAGCACGGCGGCCACCGCCCAGCCCCGCCGCAGCCGGCGCCGGCACAGCGCGGCGACGATCGGCTCCAGGCTGACCGCGAGGAAGGCGGACAGCAGCAGCAGCGTCAGGAACTCCTCCAGGCGCAGCAGTTGGCGGAAGAGGAACCAGCCGGTCAGTGCGCCGAGCGCCAGGCGCAGTCCGGTGGAGAACCCGGGCAGGCGGGCGAGCGAGGAGCGTCGTGCGGGCGCCTCGGACGGCGGGGGGTCGGCCACGGGGGCGGCCGGGGCCGCGTCGGGGGGCACGAGCAGTCGGCGGCGGATTCCGTCCGCCGCGCCGGTGGTGACGACGCGCAGTCCCGGTGGCATCTTCATCGTCGTGGGTCCGTTCCGCTCGCGGGCCTGTGCTGTGGGCACCGTCCGGTTGCCCCGTCGCAGCGAGTCGAAGCCCCCCGGAGGCGGCCGGTGCGCGGGCGGGACCGGCCGGGGCGGTGCCGAGGATGGGGTGGGGTGGGGACGCGGCGCGGCCCCGGGCACGCACCGGTGAGGGTGCCCGGTGCCCGGGGCCGTTCGGCCGGGTCGTGCTTCACCGGCCGCACCGCCGCGGCGGAGATGTGGGATCACGCCGGGGCGGAGTCGGTGTCCGCTGCGCGTGCGGCACAGCGGTGGCTGGTGGGTCGTGCCCAACTGGTGGGCCGCGCACGACCGGTGGGTCGTGCGGCGGGGTGGCCCGGGTCCGACCGTTTCGGGTCGGGCCCGGACCGGATCGCCGGGGGCCGCTCAGTCGCGGAAGGCGTCCTTGACGTTCTCCTTGGCCTGCTTGAGGTCGCCCTTGGCCTGGTCGGCCCGGCCCTCCGCCTCCAGGCGCTCGTTGCCGACGGCCTTGCCGACGTTCTTCTTGACGGCGCCCTTGAGCTTGTCGCCGGTGTTCTCGACCTTGTCACCCGTGCTCATGTCTGCCTCCTGGCTGCCGGTTTCACGCTGTCGAACAACCGGGTGCCCCGTGCCGACCGGAAGATTCCCACGAATATTCGCGGTGGCCGGGGGCAGCAGAGGCCGCGACATCGAGATCCTGGAGGCTGTCGTGGTTCCCCTTCTGTTGGTCCTGCTCCTCGCTCTGCTGCTGTTCGGTGCCGGTTTCGCAGTGAAGATCCTGTGGCTGGTGGCCGTGATCGTCCTGGTGGTCTGGCTGGTCGGTTTCGTGGCCCGCGGCGCCCACCCCTCCGGCGGTCGCCACCGCTGGTACCGCTGGTAGGACGCGCCCGTACCGCCCCGGCCGCTTGGGCCGCCCCGGACTTCCGGGGCGGCCCAAGCGGCCGGTTGGCGTGAACCGGCGCCACCGGCTCGTCCTGCTGTCCCGACCCATTCCCCCGGCCCACTCCCCCGGCTTACTCCTCCGGTTCCCAGGCTCGGAGCAGGTCGAGCAGCCCGGCGTCCCCGTCGACCCGCAGGGAACCGGCCGGGACGCGGTCGTACAGGTAGAGGACCAGCTCACCGGCCGTGCCGTGGACGGAAACGCCGGCCGGGTCCGAGCCCGCACCGTCCGCGGCAGCGGGCGCGGGGAGGCGGGCGGAGCGGGCGCCGTCGCCGTCGACCGTGAGGCGCCAGGAGCGGCCCTCGGTGGCGTGGAAGTCGAAGATGGCGGGCTCGTGCGGCCACGCGCTGGGCGACGCGACGCAGGTGAACAGGAACTCCTCGACGCCGTCGAGGGCGAGCTCGGCCGGCAGCGGCTGCGGGGCGCCCCCGGCGAGCTGGGCGTCGTAGGCGTGCACCGCGCTCTCCTGGACCCGGTGCCGGGCGACTCCGCCGGAGGTCCGCGGCGTCTGCAGCGCGCTCCACCACGCCCAGCAGCCCGCCTCCGGGCCCGCCTCGCGCAAGGCGCCCAGCAGGAGCTGCGTCGACGCGGCCAGCCAGGCCAGCAGGGCCTCGCGCTCCCGCGGCGCTTCCAGTGCGGCGCGCGCGGCGACGGCTTCGGCCGGGGGGCCGTCGGCGGGCCCCGCGCCGACGATGGCGGCCCAGAAGCGGTCTCCCCCGCCCAGGTGCTTCGCCAGGTCGAACAGCGTCCACTCCGGGCAGGTCGGCACCTGCGCGTCGAGGCTGGGCGCGGCGGCGACCGCGGCGCGGAAGGCGGTCGACCGTTCGTCGATCAGTCCCAGCAGGTCCGGGAATTCAAGATTCTTTTCCACGCCGGATGTCTACCACCGTGCTGCGCGGCCGGACAGCGATTTTCCCGCCCGCCGCCGGTGGGTGCTCCGGCCTGCCTCGCCGCGCGGCCGGGGCGCCGGGGTGGCCGGCTGGTCCCCCGGGGTGTCGGGTCAGTCCGCCGGGGCGAACGCCGGACGCCGGGCGAGGGCGACCCGGACCAGGGCGATCAGGACCGGGACTTCGATCAGCGGGCCGACCACGCCGGCCAGGGCCTGGCCGGAGGTGACGCCGAAGGTGCCGATGGCGACGGCGATGGCGAGTTCGAAGTTGTTGCCGGCGGCGGTGAAAGCCAGGGTGGCGGTGCGGTCGTAGCCGAGGCCGAGTCCCTTGCCGAGGGCGAAGGCGCCGAACCACATGAGCGCGAAGTAGGCCAGCAGCGGCAGCGCGATCCGGGCGACGTCCAGCGGCTGCGAGGTGACGGCCCGCCCCTGGAGGGCGAACAGGACCACGATCGTGAACAGCAGGCCGTACAGGGCCCAGGGACCGGTCTTCGGGAGCAGGTCGCTCTCGTACCGCTCGCGGCCGAGCTTCTTCTCGCCCAGGCGCCGGGTGAGGAAGCCCGCGACCAGCGGGATGCCGAGGAAGACCACGACGTTGAGCGCGATCCTCCCCATCGAGACGTCGAGGTGCTCACCCTCGCCCAGGCCGAGCCAGCCGGGCAGCAGGTCGAGGTAGAACCAGCCCAGCACGCCGAACATGACGACCTGGAAGACGCTGTTGAGCGCGACCAGGACGGCGGCGGCCTCGCGGTCGCCCCGGGCGAGGTCGTTCCAGATGATCACCATCGCGATGCAGCGGGCCAGCCCGACCACGATCAGCCCGGTGCGGTACTCGGGCAGGTCGGGCAGCAGGACCCAGGCGAGGGCGAACATCACGGCGGGCCCGACGACCCAGTTGACGACCAGCGAGGGGGCCATCAGGCGGCGGTCGCCGGTGACGGTGTCGAGCCGGTCGTAGCGGACCTTCGCCAGCACCGGGTACATCATCACCAGCAGCCCGAGCCCGATGGGCAGCGAGATCCCGCCGACCGCCACCTCCGCCAGGGCGTCGTTCAGCCCGGGGACCAGCCGCCCCAGCCCGAGGCCGACGGCCATCGCGCCGAGGATCCACACCGCGAGCCAGCGGTCGACGAACGACAGCCTCCCGGCGACGGACGCCGCTTCGCCTCTGATGTCCGGGGCGGGCGCGGTGCGGGCCATCAGCAGGACCTCTTCACGTCGCCGTGGGCGCGCGCGGTGGCGGCCAGGTCGGCGAACCGCGCGGACAGCGACTCCAGCACCTCCGGCCGCAGCCGGTAGTACGTGAACCGCCCGCACGGCTCGGTGTCCACCACGCCCGCCTCCCGCAGCACCTTGAGGTGGTTGGAGAGGTTGGTCTGGCGGGCGCCGGTCTCCGCCACCAGGTGCGTGGTGCACAGGGTCTCGCGGGCCAGCAGGGTCACGATCTGCAGCCTGAGCGGGTCGGACAGCACCCGCAACAGGTCAGTGTCGACTGACATCACCATGCGCTGATACTTTCACATCAGCGGCTGCTGATGCGACCGCCCCGCCCGCCCATGTCCATCCCTCTCCGCTGCGCCCTCCCCCGTCCGCGAAGGAACGCCCCCGATGTCCGAAGCCGCCGCCCGACCCGTCGCCGCCCCGCTCGCCTCCGTGCTGTTCGTCTGCGTCCACAACGCCGGACGCTCCCAGATGGCCGCCGGGTTCCTCACCCACCTCGCCGGGGACCGCGTCGAGGTCCGCTCCGCGGGCTCCGCCCCCGGCCACGAGGTCAACCCGGCCGCCGTCGCCGCGATGGCCGAGGTCGGCATCGACCTCTCCGAGCGGCGGCCGAAGCT
The DNA here is from genome assembly GCF_044769485.1 of Kitasatospora sp. NPDC090308. Taxonomy (NCBI): domain Bacteria; kingdom Bacillati; phylum Actinomycetota; class Actinomycetes; order Kitasatosporales; family Streptomycetaceae; genus Kitasatospora; species Kitasatospora sp. NPDC090308. The sequence goes on from NZ_JBIVXY010000007.1 coordinate 310,473, forward strand.
CCTCACCACCGCGGCCGTCCGGTCCTCCGACTACGTCATCACCATGGGCTGCGGCGACGCCTGCCCGTTCTTCCCCGGCAAGCACTACCGCGACTGGCCCCTCGCCGACCCGGCCGGCCAGGGCGTCGAGGCCGTCCGCCCGATCCGCGACGCGATCCGCGCCCGCGTCGAGGAGCTGGTCGCCGAGATCGACGCCCGCCCGGCCGGGAGCCCGCGCACCGAAACCCGCTGATCCCCCGTCAGTCCCGGTCCGCCGCCGCCGGGCCTGCCGCAGCCGCCCGGGCGCGGCCCCGCCTGGGATGATCGGGGGCATGGCTTCCGATCTCGCCCGCGCCCTCGCCGCCGCCGTCCGCGGCGAGGTCCGTTTCGACACCGCCGAGCGCGCCGTGTACGGGCAGGACGCGTCGAACTACCGGCAGGTGCCGCGCGGGGTGGTGAAGCCCGTCGACCGGGCTGACGTGCGGGCGGCGCTGCGGGTGTGCCGGGAGCACGGGGTACCGGTGGTGGCGCGCGGGTCGGGGACGAGCATCGGCGGGCAGGCGATCGGGCCGGGCGCGGTGGTGCTGGACTTCCGGCGGCACTTCGGGCGGGTGCTGGAGGTCGATCCGGAGCGGCGCACGGCCCGGGTCGAGCCGGGCACGGTGCTGGACGAACTCCAGCGCGCCGCCCGGCCGTTCGGGTTGCGCTTCGGGCCGGACCCGTCCACCCACAGCCGGTGCACGCTCGGCGGGATGATCGGCAACGACGCCTGCGGCTCGCACTCCCTCGCCTGGGGCCGCACCTCCGACAACCTGCACGGCCTGGACCTGCTGCTGGCCGACGGCACCGAGCTGTCCGTCACCGGCCCGCTGCCGCCGGCCGAGCGGGCCGCGCTCGCCGCCGCCCCGGGCCGGGTCGGCCGGCTGCACCGGGAGTTGCAGGCACTGGCGGCGGACAACCTGGGGCTGCTGCGCCGGGCGATGCCGGTGCTGCCACGGCGCGGTTCGGGCTACCCGCTGGACGCGCTGCTGCCCGAGCGCGGCTACGACCTGGTCCGGGCGGTCACCGGCACCGAGGGAACGTGCGCGCTGCTGCTGGGCGCGACGGTGCGGCTGGTGCCCGAACCGGCCGCCCGGGCGCTGGTGGTGGCGGGCTACCCGGACGAGACGGCGGCGGCCGACGCGGTCCCCGGGCTGCTCCCGCTGGCACCGCTGACCTGCGAGGGGATGGCGGCCGACCTGGTGGCCGCACTGCTGGCGTCCGGTCCGCGCCCGCCGGTGCTGGACCGGCTGCCGGACGGCGCGTGCTGGCTGTTCCTGGAGACCGGGGGCGCGACACCCGCCGAAGCCGCCGACCGGGCCCGGCAGTTGGCGGACGCGGTGCGGCGGGAGCGGTCCGTGACGGCCGTGCTGGTGACCGACCCGGGCGAGCAGCGGGCGCTGTGGGCGATCCGCGAGGCCGGGGCGGGCATCGTCACCCGGCTGCCGCCGGGGCCGGACGGGCGGCCGGGCGGCGCGGCCTGGCCGGGCTGGGAGGACTCCGCCGTCCCGGTCGAGCAACTGGGCTCGTACCTGCGGAAGTTGCGCACGTTGCTGAAGCGGCACGGGCTGCGCGGGGTGCCGTACGGGCACTTCGGCGAGGGCTGCGTGCACCTGCGGCTGGACTTCCCGCTGCGCGAACGTCCGCAGGAGTTCCGGGAGTTCATGGCGGAGGCGGCGGATCTGGTGGTGGCGCACGGCGGTTCGCTGTCGGGGGAGCACGGCGACGGGCAGGCCCGGGCCGAGCTGCTGCCGCGGATGTTCCCGCCGCAGGTGATCGAGCTGTTCGCCCGGTTCAAGCGGATCTGGGACCCGGAGGGCCTGCTGAACCCGGGGCTGCTGGTCGATCCGCGCCCGCTCGACGCCGATCTGCGCTTCCCCGGACGGGAGTTGCCGCTCACCCTGGCCTACCCGGAGGACGGCGGCAGCCTGCCGGCGGCGGTGCACCGCTGCGTGGGCGTCGGCAAGTGCGTGGACACCTCGTCCGGAGTGATGTGCCCGAGCTACATGGTGACCGGGGAGGAGCGGCACTCGACCCGGGGCCGGGCCCGGCTGCTCGGCGAGATGCTGCGCGGCGAGCTGGTCACCGACGGCTGGCGCTCGCCCGAGGTGCGCGAGGCGCTGGACCTGTGCCTGGGCTGCAAGGGCTGCGCGAGCGACTGCCCGGTGCACGTGGACATGGCCACCTACCGGTCCGAATTCCTGTACCACCACTACCGGTTCCGACCGCGTCCGGCCGCGCACCTGTCGTTCGGCTGGCTGCCGCTCTGGCTGCGGCTGGCCCACCTTGCGCCGCGCGCCGCCAACGCCGCGCTGCGCGGCCGGTTCGGCGCGCCGGTGCTCAAGCGGCTCGGCGGCGTCGATCCGCGCCGCGAGCTGCCCGCGCTGCCGGAGCGCCGGTTCAGCGCCTGGTTCCGCGCCCACCGGGCCGCGCACCCGGCGGCGGCGGACGCCCCGGCGGTGCTGCTGTGGCCCGACTCGATGTCCGAGCTGCTCGATCCGGTCCCGGCCCGGGCGGCCGTGCTGGTGCTGGAGCGGCTGGGCTTCCGGGTGGTGCTGCCGTCCGGGCCGGTGTGCTGCGGGCTGACGCTGGTCGCCAGCGGGCAACTCGGCCTGGCCCGGCGAGTGGTGGCCCGCTCGGTGCGCAATCTGGGCGAACTGCCGCCCGGGCTCCCGGTGGTGGGCCTGGAGCCGTCCTGCACGGCCACCGTGCGGGCGGACTGGGCGCGGCTGCTGCCCGGCCAGGCGTCCGAACTCCCGTCCCGGATCCGCACCCTGGCCGAGTTCCTGGACGAGCGGGCGGTGGAGCTGCCGAAGCTGTCCGGCGCGGCGATGACCCAGGTGCACTGCCACCAGCACGCCGTCCTCGGCACCGGCGCCGACCGGCGGATCACCGCCCGGCTGGGCCTGGACAACCGCGAACTCGACTCCGGTTGCTGCGGGTTGGCGGGCGCGTTCGGGTTCGAGCGGGGCCACTGGGAGGTGTCGGTGGCCGCCGCCGAACGGGCCCTGCTGCCCGCCGTCCGGGCCGCCGACCCGGGGACGCTGCTGCTCGCCGACGGCCTGAGCTGCCGCACCCAGATCACCCAACTGGAGCCGGGTGCACGGCCGTTGCACCTGGCGGAGGTGCTGCTGCGGGCCTTCGAGCAGGCCGACGGGAACGACGGGCGCTGAGGGCCCACCGGGCCCGGACCGGTGAGGCCGCGGCCCGCTCCGCCACCGCGTGGAGCGGGCCGCGGCCTCACCGGCGGCGCACCGTCAGCAGTCGGGGATCACCGTGCCGTTGTTGTCCTTGGCCACGTCGTTGCCCCACCGCGACAGGTAGAACGCCGACACCCACTGACCACCCGGCCCCACGTCCGGATCGGTCTTCAACCACCAGTGGTTGTACGACGACCCGCTCGCCACCTGACGTCCCCACGCCTTGCAGAACACGTAGTTGGTGCCCTGGTACAGCGTGCCGGTCTGCGCCGTGCCGGTGGGAGACGCGTACACCGCGGCGTTCGCGAAGGTGTCCACCCAGTACTTACCGGTGCTGGGCGGGGCGCCGCCGCCCGCGCAGTCGGGGATCACCGTGCCGTTGTTGTCCTTGGCCACGTCGTTGCCCCACCGCGACAGGTAGAACGCCGACACCCACTGACCACCCGGCCCCACGTCCGGGTCCGTCTTCAACCACCAGTGGTTGTACGACGACCCGCTCGCGATTTCGCGCCCCCACGCCTTGCAGAACACGTAGTTGGTGCCCTGGTACAGCGTGCCGGTCTGCGCCGTGCCGGTGGGAGACGCGTACACCGCGGCGTTCGCGAAGGTGTCCACCCAGTACTGGCCGCCGTTCGACGGCGGCGGGGTCGGGCTGCCGCCGCCCGGGCCGTAGAGGCGGATCGCGCCGTAGTAGTCGCCGTGCGAGGACAGGGCGGCGACCCGGACGTAGCCGCCGGAGTACGGGGCCTCGACGATGTAGCCGTTGCCGAGGTACATGGCGACGTGGTGGATGGTGGAGGCGGTGTCGCCGAAGAAGACCAGGTCGCCGGGGAGCAGCGGGGCCGTCCCGTCCGACCGGTAGTAGCGGGCGACGGCGCGGGAGCTCGGCCACTGGGTGTACGTGGTGCCGTTGATCACGTCGGCGCCGACCGCGAGGTAGTAGGCGTAGCGGACCAGTCCGGAACAGTCGAGGCCGCGCACGTGGCAGTCGTTGGGGGCGCCGTTGGAGGCGTCGCAGCTGCCGTAGCTGGGGCCGGGCGCCGAACCGTGGCCGCCGCCCCAGGAGTAGGGGGTGCCGATCTGGTCGCAGGCCGCGCCGACCGCGGCGACGGCCTGCGGGGCGGCACCGGAGGAGAGGACCCCGCAGGCGGGGGCGGCTTGGGCGGGCCGGGCGGCGGCGCCGACGAAGAAGACCGCGAAGGAGGCCACCAGGGAGAGGATCACCGCGCAGCGCAGTGGTACGGATGTCCACCGCGGCATGGGGTTGACGCGCGTAGTCACAGGGGTGTCCCGAACTGTCGTGGGGGCGTGGATTGTTGGCGGACATTCAAGCACCGCACCCCCGCCGCCCGGTAGACCCCGGACGCACTCCCCCGGACCCGCCGCGCGGCGTTCACCGCCGCTTCGCCCCCGCGCCCCCGCGCACCCCCGCGCCGGTGGCGGGTCACTCGCCGGGGTAGCGGACCCCGATCCGCTCCCGGACCGCGTCCAGGGTGCGCATCACGGACAGCGTGGAGTCCAGCGGCACCAGCGGCGACTCGGTCTCGCCGGCCCGCAGGCAGCGCATCACCTCGGCGGCCTCCAGCCCGTAGCCGTGCCCGGCCTTCGCCGGTCCGGTGAAGGTCTCGGGCTCGGCGCCGTCGCGGTACAGGGTGAACCCGGCCGGGTGGAAGAAGTCCCGCTCGATCTCGATCCGGCCCGCGCTGCCCTGCACGGCGGCCCGCTGGCCGCACTGCACGTCGAGCGAGCAGGACAGCAGGGCGGTCGCGCCGTTCGGGTGGCCGAGCAGGATGCCGGTGTTGGCGTCCACCCCGAGGTCGGTCAGCCGGGCCCACGCCTGCACCGACTCCGGTGCGCCGAGCAGCAGCTGGGCGAACGCGACGGGGTACACCCCGAGGTCGAGCAGGGCACCGCCGCCCGCCGCCGGGTCCCACAGCCGGTGCCCCGGGTCCTCCTGCGCGGTGAACCCGAACTCGGCCTGTACGGAGCGCACTTCACCGATCGCACCGTCCGCGACCAGCTCGGTGATCCGCCGCACGGTCGGGTCGAGGTAGGTCCACATCGCCTCCATCAGGAAGACCTCGCGCTTGCGGGCCAGCGCGATCAGCTCGGCGGCCTGGGCCGAGTTGAGGGTGAACGGCTTCTCGCAGAGCACCGCCTTGCCCGCCTCCAGCAGCAGCGCGGTCGCGCCGTGGTGCGCGGAGTGCGGGGTGGCCACGTAGACCACGTCGACCTCGGGGTCGGCCGCCAGCTCCTGCCAACTGCCGTACGCGTGCGGGATGCCGTGCCGCCCGGCGAAGGCCCGGGCGGACTCCTCCCGCCGGGAGGCGACGGCGAACGCCTCCGCGCCGGGGACGGCGGCCAGGTCCTCGACGAAGGAGGTGGCGATGCCGCCGGTGGCGAGCACGCCCCAACGGATCGGTCGGTCGGCGATCGGTCGCACTGCACGCTCCTCGGGTCCGGCAACGCCACGGCCGCCCCAGCCTATCCACCGCCCCACCTGCGCCGACAGCCCCCTCCGGGCGGCGGGGCCCGGTGCCGGGAGGCGCGGAGGTCCGGTGCCGGAGGGCGCACGGGCCGGGAGGCGGGCGCGCGGGGGCCGGGCAGTGGGCGCGCGCGGGCCGCCGGTTTTCGTCCGCTCTTCGTCCGCGGTGGGTTCCGCCGTCCATTACCGGGCGGTAGCCTGCCGGTCCGGCGCGTGGCGCCGCACTCGTAGCCGTCTGGGGGCCGCCGCCATGACCGACCACCGCACCGATCCCGCCGCCGTCGCCCACCGGGCGACCCGGACCGCGCTCGCCGGGACGGTCGACCGCCTGTGCGTGCTGCTGGAGCGGACCCACGGGCTGCGGCACCGCTCGGCGCTGCCGCGGTGGTCGGCGGGGCAGGTCGGCGCGCACCTGGCGGCGGTGTTCTGGGCGTACTGCTCGGCGGTGTCGGACGAGGAGCCGGTCGACTGGGCGGAGGTGCTGCCGGGCGGGGAGCCGGCGTTCGGGCCGCGGATGGCGGCGGTGAACGCCCGGGCCGTGGCGCTGGTGGGCGAGCGGACCGGCGAGCGGCGGGCGGGGTTCGTCGCGGAGCGGGCCGAGCTCTTCCTGCGCGCCACCGCGCCGCTCGCCCCGGAGACCCCGGTCGCCACCCCGTGGTACGGCCCGGAGCCGGCGCTCACGGTGGCCGCGTCGACCGGTCTGCTGCTCAGCGAGTGCCTGGTGCACGGGCTGGACATCGCCCGCGCCACCGGCCTGCCGTGGCGGATCGAGCCGGAGCACGCCCGGCTGGTGCTCGGCCAGGCGATGCCGGTGATGATGCCGCTGGCCCTGGACCGGGAGCGGGCGCGCGGCGTGGACGTGGTGTTCGACCTGGCGGTGCGGGGCGGCCCGCGGCTGTTCCTGGCGGTGCGGGACGGCGCGATGACGGTGACCACCGGCGCCGCGCCCCGCACGCCGGACTGCCGGATCTCCGCGGACCCGGTCGCCTTCCTGCTGGTGGCGTTCCGGCGCAGCCCGCAGTGGAAGGCGGTCGCGCGCGGTCTGCTGCGGGCGGGCGGCCGCAAGCCGTGGCTGGCGCCGCGACTGACCTGGCTGGTGCCGTCCCCCTGAACCCGCCGGTGGGCCCTCCCGTGCGCCCGCTCCCGCCGTCGGGCCGTGCGCGGGCCGTGCGCGGGCGGCGATCAGCGCGGCCGGGTGACGGCGATCAGTGCGGCGTCGTCCATCAGGCGTCCGCCGACGTGGTCGAGCAGGTCGCGGCGCAGCGCGTCGAGCAGGGCGCGGGGGGCACCGGCGGGCTGGAGCGGGCCGGTCCGGTCCAGGAGGGGGTAGAAGGCGCCGGCGGCGTCGCGGGCCTCGGTGACGCCGTCGGTGTAGAGCAGCAGGGTGCTGCCGGGCGGGAAGTCGAACTCCTCGGTGCGGCGCTCGACCGGGCCCAGGGCGCTCATGCCCAGCGGGGGCGCGGTGCGGCGCAGCGGCAGCGGGTGGGCGCCGCGGGGGGTGAGCAGCAGGGGCGGGGGGTGTCCGCAGTCGGCGATCCGGGCGGTGGGGCGGTCGTCGGGCAGGTCGAGGACGAGGGCGGTGGTGAAGTTCTCCTGCACGTCCTGGCCGCTGTCGGCGAGTTCGGCCAGGTGGCGGCGGTAGGAGGCTTCGAGGGCGTCGGCCAGCCGCGCGGGGTCCTCGTGGTGGTGGGCGAGTTCGCGGAACGCGCCGAGCAGGGCGGCGGCGTCGCCGACGGCGGCCAGGCCCTTGCCGCGGACGTCGCCGATCAGCAGCCGGGTGGCATGCGGGGTGCGGACGGCGGCGTACAGGTCGCCGCCGACGTTGGCCTCGTCGTCGGCGGCGAGGTAGCGGGTGGCGATCAGCAGCGGGCCGGCGTGGTCGGGCAGCGGGCGCATCAGGACCCGCTGGACGGCGTCGGAGACGGTGCGGACCCGGTCGAGTTCGCGGCCGTGGCGCTCGTGGATGCGGGTGTAGGCGACCACGACGCCGGTGACCGCGGCGAGCGCGACCAGCTGGGCCTGGTGGTTGGGGGTGAACAGGCCGCCGTGCAGGACGGCGATGACGGCCTGCGCGACCAGGGCGAGCAGGCCGATCAGGACGGTCAGCCGGGTGCCCGCGAAGGACGGGGTGATGGCGGGGGCGACCACCAGCAGCGGGCCGAGGTGGATGTTCGGGGAGATCGAGATGTCGATGGCCGAGATCAGCACGATCAGGCCGATCGGCAGCAGCACCATCAGTCGTCCGGTGCGCCACTCGCTCAGCAGGCCGGCCAGTCTCCGCCGCACTCCCACCCCACCACCATGCACCGCGGACGCCGCCCCCACGACCCGGTGCACCGCGCGTGCCCGGGGTGCGGCGCTGCGTCACCGCCGGCTCCGGCCCGCGGCTCCACGGCCACCGCCCCTACGCCCGCGCCTGCGTTCACGCCCGCGCCCGCACCCGCACCCGTCACAGCAGGCAGGGGCGGGGCGGGGTTCAGCGCGCGGTGATGGCGGTGACGAACTGGGCGAGGCGGTCCTGCGAGAGGTGCCGGGCGATGTCGGCCTCGGTGATCATGCCGACCAGCTGGTGGTCGGGGTGGTTGATCACCGGCAGGCGGCGCACCAGGTGCTCCTCCATGACCTCCAGGACGAGGTCCGCCTCCTCGTCCTCCTCGATCACCAGCGGCCGTCCGGCGGCGAGTTCGGCGCAGCGGACGGCGGCGGGGTCGCGGCCCTCGGCGACGCACTTGAGCACGATGTCGCGGTCGGTGAGGATGCCCAGCAGCTTCTGCTCCGCGCCGCAGATCGGCAGCGCGCCGACCCCGCGGTCGCGCATGATCCGGGCGGCTTCGGCGAGGGTCTGCTCGCCGGTGACGCACTCCGCGCCGGAGTGCATGATCTCTTTCGCGGTGGTCATGGCCGGACCTCCCGAGCTGGTTGGTGCGCGGCGTCCCCGCGCACGGTACGTCCGTCCCCCATGCTCGCCCCGGGCCGGGGCGGGCCGCCACCGCTGGCGGCGGCCGGTCAGGCCGCGTGCGGCGGCGCCACCCGCAACGGGCCGGAGCCGGCGGCGAGTTCGGCGGCGGTGGCGACCTGCGGGAGTTCCAGCTGCTCGACGCCCGGGTCCGGCGCCCCGACCTCTCCCGCCGGGGCGCCGGGCCCGGACGGCCCGTCGGCCTGCGCGGCCCGGACGGCCTGCGCGGTCTGTGCGGTGGCCCGGTCGGTGGAGCTCTCCAGGAAGCGCAGCAGCTCCACCGGGAAGGGCAGCACCAGGGTGGAGTTCTTCTCCGCGGCGACCTCCACCACCGTCTGCAGCAGCCGCAGTTGGAGCGCGGCAGGCGTCGCGGACATCACCTTCGCGGCCTCCGAGAGCCGTGCGGACGCCTGGAACTCGCCGTCGGCGGTGATGATCCGGGCCCGCCGCTCCCGGTCGGCCTCGGCCTGCCGGGCCATCGAGCGCTTCATCGACTCGGGCAGCGCCACGTCCTTGATCTCCACCCGGTCGATCTGGATGCCCCAGCCGAGCGCCGGGCTGTCCAGCATCAGTTCGAGCCCCTGGTTGATCGGCTCGCGGTTGGCCAGCAGCTCGTCCAGCTCGCTCTTGCCGATGATCGACCGGAGCGAGGTCTGCGCGACCTGCGACATCGCGAAGTTGTAGTCCTGGACGCTGACGAGCGCCTTCACCGGGTCGACCACCTTGAAGTACACCACCGCGTCGACCCGGACGGTCACGTTGTCGCGGGTGATGCCCTCCTGCGCGGGGACGGGCATGGTGATGATCTGCACGTTCACCCGCCGCATCCGGTCCGCCACCGGCATGATCCGGGCCAGCCCGGGCCCGCGCACCCCGTCCAGCACCCGGCCGAACCGGAACACCACCCCGAGCTGGGTCTGCTGCACCATCCGCACGCTCAGCCCGGCGTACAGGCCCAGCACCACCAGCAGCGCAATCACCGCGCCGACCACGATCATCGCCGTCACCTCGACCCGACGTTCCGGCCCGACCGGTGCCCGGACCCGTACCTCCACGCTACTCCGCGCCCTGCCGTCCCGGAGCGGACGCCGCCCGTAGGATCGGTCCATGGAACCGTCCCCCGCTTCCTTCCCGGAACCGCCCTCCGACTCCTCCCCCGCCGTCCTGGCCCCGCGCGTCCGCGACCTGGCCGAGCTGGACGACCTGGTGGTCGACTGCCGGGCCTGCCCGCGGCTGGTGGCCTGGCGGGAGGAGGCCGCGCTGGTCAAGCGGCGGGCGTTCCGGGAGCAGGAGTACTGGGCGCGGCCGATCCCCGGCTTCGGGCCCCGCGACGCCCGGCTGGTGCTGGTCGGCCTCGCCCCCGCCGCGCACGGCGGCAACCGCACCGGCCGGATCTTCACCGGCGACCCGTCCGGCGACGTGCTGTACGCCTCGCTGCACCGGCTCGGCCTGGCCAACCGCCCGGAGTCCACCTGGCGCGGCGACGGCCTGCGGCTGCACGGCGTGCGGATCACCGATCCGGTGCGCTGCGCCCCGCCGGAGAACAAGCCGACCAACGCCGAACGCGACACCTGCCGGCCGTGGATCGTCCGCGAGTTCGACGAGCTGCGCCCGACCGTGCGGGCCGTGGTCGCCCTCGGCGGCTTCGCCTGGCAGGCCGTGCTGCCGGTGCTGGCCGCCGCGGGCTGGCGGGTCCCGCGCCCCAAGCCGGTCTTCGGCCACGGCGCGCACGCGGTCCTGCCCGCCACCGGCGACGGCCCCGAGCTGCACCTCTTCGGCTGCTTCCACGTCAGCCCGCGCAACACCTACACCGGGCGCCTGACCCTCCCGATGGTCGACGACCTGCTGCGCACCGCGGCCGTCGCCGCCGGGCTGGACCCGGCCTGAGCTGTCCGGGGGCGGGGGAGGGCGCTCAGCGCAGCTTCCGGGGCCGCCGGGCGGCCTGTTCCCAGACCTGCGGCAGCAGTTCGCGGGCGAAGCCGAGTTCGGCGCTCTGCCGGCCGTAGAGGACGCCGTAGCCGAAGCCGCCGTCGGAGAGGGCCCGGAGCGTGTCGCGGGCCACGACGGCGTCCTGGTGGCGGCCGAGGACGTCCTGGAGCGCCTTCATCCGACGGGTGAACGCGCGGGCCGGGCGCCCGGCGCTCTCCCCGGCGTAGCGGGCGCGCTTGGCGGCCTTGCGGGCGTCGTGCAGGGCACGTTCGAGGGCGGGGCCCTCGGGGGCGCGGCGGGCGGCGGCGAGGCGTTCGGCGGTGCGGCGGTGCTCGCGGCGCAGGGCCCGGGTGAATTCGGGCCCGGCGCGCTTGGCGGCCCGGGAGGTGAGCGGCGGGTCGGCGGCGAGGGCGGTGAGGGTGGCGAGCAGGCGGCGGAAGCGTTCGCCGTCGAGGGCGGTGCGGACCCGGACGCGGGCCTCGCGGGCCTCGCGGGCGCTCCAGGCGGTGAGTTCGGCCAGGACGCGCTCGCGGTCGCCGCCGGGCGGCAGTTCGCGGGCCTGGGCGAGCAGGCGGGCGCCGAGCACCTCGGTGTCGCGGGCCGGTCCGAGGGCCCGGCCGAGCCAGCGCAGTTCGTCCTCGGTGGCGGTGTGGTCGCCGCGCAGGTGGCGGCGGTGGGTGCGCAGGGCGCTGCGCAGGCGGCGGGCGGCGGTCCGCATCCGGTGGACGGCGTCGGGGCGGTCGGCGCGGACGTCGGGCGCGAGTGCGGCGAGCTGGGCGGTCAGGGTGCGCAGGCGCGCGGCGATGACGTCCCCCGCGCTGCCGTCGATCCGGTGGGCCACGTCGTCACGTCCTTCCGTCCGTGCTGTCCCAGGGTAGGCGGTCCGCGGACCGCCCGTCCGGTGCGCCGCGCCGCCGCCGGTCCGGGCCGCCCGTCTGCCACGGGCAGATCCGGGGGGCGGGGGCGGGGTGGGCGGGCAGACTGCCGGCATGGATGTCATCGAGGTGCTGCCGGGGTTGCGGATGCTGGTCCTGCCGGTCGGCGCGGCCTACCTGTGGTCGGACGGACGGGAGTTGACGCTGGTGGACAGCGGGGCGGTGGGGACGGAGGAGCAGGTCGCGGCGCTGGTGGAGTCGGTGCCGGGCGGGGAGCCGGCGCGGATCGTGCTGACGCACTGGCACGAGGACCACGCGGGTGGTGCCGCCCGGCTGGCGGCGCGCTACGGGGGCGTGCCGGTGGTGGCGCACCGGGTGGAGGCGCCGGTGATCCGGGGCGAGGCGGTGGGCGCGCCGCCGGTGCTGGAGGAGTTCGAGCGTCCGATCCGGGCGTCGGTGCCGGCGCTGCCGCCCGCGCCGCCGTGCCCGGTGGACGTCGAGGTGGTGGACGGCGACGTGCTGCCGTTCGGGGGCGGGGCCCGGGTGATCGGCGTGCCGGGGCACACCGACGGCTCGCTGGCCCTGCACCTGCCGGGCCCGGACCTGCTGTTCACGGGCGACGCGGTGGCCAACGTGGGCCGTACGACGCTGGGCGTGTTCAACACCGACCGGGCCCGGGCCGTCGCCTCGCTGCACCGCCTGGCCGGGCTCGGGGCCGCCCACGCGGTGTTCGGCCACGGCGCGCCGCTGGTGGGGGACGCGGCGGCGGCGCTGCGCGCGGCGGCGGCGGAGGCCGGGTGAGGTGCGGCGGACGTCCGGTGGGCTCCGCCGGGGCCCGCCGGGGATCCGCGCCCTCCTGCGCGGGTCCCCGGTCCGCGGGTACCGGGTCTGCGGACACCGGGTCTGCGGACACCGGGTCGTCGGCTGCCCGGCCGCACCCGCCGGACGTGCGGTCTGGACCAATGGCCGAAAACCGGGAAGTCCGCGCGGTCGTCCCGCCGGGCCGCCGGTCCGGGGCGGTCGGCCCTCCCGGACCGGCGGGCCGCGCGCGGGAGCCGGTTCTTCGTCGGCGGACTCTCCGGTGGGCACCCCGCACCCGGAGCGGGCCCGCACCGCGCCCCACCCGGGGTGCCGCGCCGCTCCCGGCGACTTCCGGCCGAATTGGTCTCGACCATTGCCGCGCGGTCCGCCGCTGAAGGAAGCTGCTCACCGGCACCGGATCATCACGACCGGAACGCCCTCCCCCAGAAGAGGAAGGCAACAACCCACCCATGCGCAAAGCGATTTCGGCTCTCGGCCTGACCGCCCTGCTGGCCTCGGCCGCCCTACTGGTCGCCCCGTCCGCCCAGGCCGCCGGGTTCGTCTACGTCGGCATGTACCCGAGCGGCGCCGCGTGCGAGGCGGCCGGCAAGGGCTACGTGGCCCGCGGCGAGGCGGTCACCTACTTCTGCGACGTCGTCCCGAACGCCGCCCGCCTGTCGATCTGGGCCTGAGCCCCCTCGCCGCCTGCGGCCTCCCGGCCGCAGGCGGCCCCTGCGGTGCGCTCCCTCCGCGCGGCCCGGACGCCGACGTGCCCGAGCACCGGTCCCCCGCGACCGCGACCGGCCGAGCGGTGAACGCCCGGGCGGCGCTGCGGCGGTCGGCCGGTCCGGTCAGCCGGCGCTCTTCGGGGCGAGGCCGTGCCCGGCGAGCCAGTCGAGCTGCTTGACCGGGGTGGAGCCGTAGCCGCCGCCGTGGTCGGCGAAGCGCCAGACCTCGATGGCGGCGGGGCCGCCGTAGCGGTGGTAGGCGGCGAAGACGGTGGAGGGCGGGCAGACCGGGTCCATCAGGCCGACGCTGAACAGGGCGGGGGCGCTGGCCCGGGGCGCGAAGTGGACGCCGTCGAAGTAGGCCAGCGTGGCGAAGGTCCGCTCCTCCTGCTCCCGGCTGTGCCAGCGCAGGTACTTGGCGATCTCGGGGTAGGGGCCCTCGCCGGCGATCTGCACGGCGCGCCGGAAGTGGCACAGGAACGGGACGTCGCTGAGCAGCGCGGCGACCCGCCCGGGGGCGAGCGCGGCGACGGCGAGGGCGAGGCCGCCGCCCTGGCTGGCGCCGGAGACGACGACGCGGGCGGGGTCGGTGCCGGGCAGCTGCGGGAGGGCGTCGAGGGCGCGGACGCAGTCGGTGATCAGGCGGCGGTAGTAGTGGTGGCGGGGGCTGTCGATGCCGCGGGTCATGAAGCCCTCGACCCACTGGGTGCCGCCGCCCTCGCCCCGGTCGGGGGTGTCGTGGCCCTGGCCGCGGCTGTCGACGACCAGGTGGGCGTAGCCGGCGGCGGGCGGCAGCAGGTGCTCGGCGGGCAGGGCCCGGCCGCAGGTGTAGCCGAGGTACTTGACGATGACGGGCAGCGGTTCGGTGCTGCCGCGCGGGAGCAGCAGCCAGGCGGCGACGGGTTCGCCGTTCCAGCCGGGGAAGCGGACGTCGTGCACGTCGAAGGCGGTCAGCCGGGTGTCGGTGCGGAGTTCGGCGGTGACGGTGCCGTCGGCGGCGCGGGCGGTGGCGAGGGTGTCGGCCCAGAACGCGTCGAAGTCGGCGGGGGCGGCGAGGTCGGGGCGGTAGGTGCGCAGGTCGTCGAGGTCGAGGTCGGTGAGCGGCACGGGGGTTCAGCTCCGGTGGTGGTCGAGGTGCAGGGGGGTGGGGTGGCCGGCCCGCAGGTCGAGGCGGGTCGGGGGCCGGTCGGGGTCGGTGCCGAGGTGGACGGTGACGGTGCGGTCGGTGTCGGCGAGCAGCACGGCGTCCAGGCGGCCCTGGGCGGTGTCCCAGGACAGCGTGGTGAGGGTGGTCCGGCAGCGGGTGCGCAGGCCGCGGACGGTGCCGCGCGGCAGGTGGGCGGGCGGGGCGGGGAGCAGGACGATCCGTTCGGGGGTGGAGTGCAGGAGTGCTTCGATCAGCACGCCGGGGAGGGTGTGGGCGGCGTCGGCGTTGTACACGTCGAGGTCCGGGTAGTGCGAGCTCATCAGCGAGGGGTGGAAGAAGCGTCCGTGCAGGACGGCGTCGAGGGCCGCGCCGAGCAGGTCGGCGTCGCCGAGGCGGGCGGCGACCAGGGCGCGGTGCAGGTGGCCGTGGGCGGAGTGGTTCTCGCTGCCGCGCAGGTGGAGGGCGCGGTGGGCGGCGGCGGCCAGGTCGGGGGTGTCGAGCGGGTTGATCTCGCCGAGCGGCCAGACCGGGTGCAGGTGGCTGAGGTGCCGGTGCTGCTGGTGGTCGGGGGCGGCGGGCCAGGCCCATTCGGCGAGCGCCCCCCGGGAGTTGATCCGGTAGGGGGGCAGCCGGTCGGCGAGCCGGTGGTGGCCGGTGGCGGTGAGGGTGTGGCGGGCGGCGGCGAGGTCCATGGCGGCGTTGACGCTGATCGGGCTGTCGGCGCCGTGCGGGGTGTTCTCGGGCGAGTAGGAGGGGACGACCAGCAGGCGGCCGTCGGGTCCGGTGCGGGTGAGGAAGGCGCGGTAGAAGTCGGCGGTCTCGGCGAGGGCGGGGCGGACGAGTTCCCGGTCCATCGCGGTGTCGCCGGTGGTGTCGACGTGGTCGAGCAGGGGGTGCAGCAGCCAGTGCGCTCCGGCGGTCCACAGGTGCAGCGGGTAGTCCTCGCTGTAGTGGTAGGCGTGGCCGGAGCGGCCGTCGGTGTGGGCGGGGGCGACGAGTCCGGGCAGGCCGAACAGGCGGCGGGCGTTGCTCCGCCAGTGCGCCAACTGGCCCGCGACGAAGGCGGCGTGGGCGCGGCTGACTTCGGGGAGGGCGGCCGCGGCGGCGGAGGCGACCTGGAGGTTGAGGTTGGCGTCGCAGGTGAGCGCGCCGCTCCAGGCGGTGTCCCAGGAGCCGGTCCACAGGCCGGTGAGCCGGGGCGGCAGGGTGCCGGCGGAGCTCAGCAGGTGGTGGCGTCCGGCGTCGAACAGCCGCTCCAGCAGGGCGGCCCGGTGCTTCTCCGGGTCGGCGAGCAGCGCGGAGCCGGGCAGGTCGCGGTGCTCCTCGGGCGCGCCGAGGTCGAGTTCGACCCGGTCGTAGGCGGGGGTGTGCCGGGCGAGGTGGCGGCGCAGCAGTTCGGCGTGGGGCAGGTCGGGCAGCGGCGGCGGCTGCGGGTCCTCCCAGGGGCGGACCCGGGTGAGCAGCAGCACTTCGGCGCAGCCCTCGGCGTGCACGGCGGCGCCGTCGGTGCGCAGGGTGCCGCCGGTGGCGCGGACGTGCGTCCAACAGGTGTAGCCGTAGGGGGTGTCGGGGTGGCGGACGTCGGTGCGCAGCACCGGGCCGCCCGGTCCGGTCTCGGCGCGGGTGCGGACGTCGAGGTCGGCGGGGGCGCCGTCGAGCCGCCAGTGGTGGGTCAGCTCCAGCTCTCCGGTGCCCACTTCGCGGTGGACGAGGAGGTCGTCGGCGCGCGAGGCGAAGGTCTCGGCGCGGCGGCCGTCCCAGTGGGTGGCCACCACGCCGGTGCGGTAGTCGACTTCGCGCCGGTAGCCGTCGGCGGGGGTGGCGGGGCGGCGCAGTCGCAGGGCGAGGGCGGGGTGGAAGGGGCGGACCCACTGGAGCGGCGCGGTGACCTGGCGGGCGACGGCGGCGCGGGCGCGGCCGGTCAGGACGGCGTCCCGGAGGTCCTCCAACTGCCCGGCGACGTCGGGCGCGAGGGCCCGTTCGCCGCCGTTGGGGCGCAGCAGCAGGTGGTGGTTGACGACGACGAGTTCCTCGCGGGTGCGGCCGTGCACCATCGCGCCGTGGGTGCCGTTGCCGGTGAGCAGCGCGTCCTCCCAGCGGGCGGCCGGGGCCGGTTCCCAACTGCCGCGCCGGCGGGGCGGGTTCACCGGGCGGCCGGGCGCAGGACGGCGGCGCCGTGGCGCTCCAGGGTGACGGCGGCGGTGGCGGTCCGGCCGGTCAGCAGGTCGTCCCAGTGTCCGGGCAGTTCGCAACGCACCTGCTGCGCACCGTGGTTGAGCAGGAACAGCAGGTCGCCGCGGCGGACCGCCTCGACGCCCGGGGGCAGGTGGGCGGCGGCGGGGCGGAGTCCGGCTTCGCGGGCGGCGCGGGTCAGCAGGGCGCGCAGGGCGTCGGGGTCGGGGCGGGTGGAGAGGTACCAGGCGGTGCCCCGGCCGTGGGGGTGGCGGGTGACGGCGGGGTACCCGGCGAGTTCGCCGTCGCCGTAGCGGGCCACCGTCTCGGCGCCGGCGGTCTCCAGTTCCTCGGCCCACAGGGTGCCGTGGAAGTCCGCGCCGTCGGCGGTGGTGCAGCGGACGCTCTCGTCGGCGCGCAGCGGCCACCACTGGTGGACGGCGGCGAGGCCGAGCACCTCGCGCAGCCGGGCGTCGACGCCGCCGGGGCGGATGCGGTCCTGGTGGTCGGCGACGCCGGTGAAGTAGCCGGTCACCAGGGTGCCGCCGGTGCGGACGTAGGCGGCGAGGTTGTCGAGGGCGGCGTCGGTGAGCAGGTAGAGCGAGGGGATGACGACCAGGCGGTAGGGCGTCAGGTCGGCGGCGGGGTGGGCGAGGTCGGTGGTGTGGTTGGCCTCCCACAGGGCGCGGTGCCAGGCGGTGACGTTCTCCTGGTAGTCGAGCAGTTCGGAGGGGCGGCCGGGCTGTTCGCCCGCCCACCAGGCGTCCCAGTCGTGCAGCAGGGCGGCCCCGGCGGTGACGCGGGTGCCGGAGACGGCGGGGCCGAGCCGGTCGAGGTCGGCGCCGAGCGCGGCGGCCTCGCGGAAGACCCGGTTGCCGGTGCCGGAGTGCGGGAGCATCGCGGAGTGGAACTTCTCGGCGCCCTGCCGGGATTGGCGCCACTGGAAGAAGCAGACCGCGTCGGCGCCGCGGGCGACGGCCTGCAGCGACCACAGCCGCATCAGGCCGGCCGGCTTGGGCCGGTTGACGGGGCGCCAGTTGACGGCTCCGGTGGCCTGTTCCATCAGCATCCAGGGGCCGCCGGCCAGCGAGCGGGCGAGGTCCTGGACCAGGGCGCCGTGCTGGGCGCCGAGGGCGGCGTCGGGGTCGGGGTAGATGTCGAGCGCGACGACGTCCTGCCGCTCGGCCCAGGCCCAGCCGTCCTGGCCGCGCCAGAACGGCATGTGGTTGGTGGTGACGGGGATGCCGGGGCTGTGCCGGGCGACGATGGCGTGCTCGGCGGTGTAGCACTCCAGCAGGGCGTCGGAGGTGAAGCGGGCGAAGTCGAGCAGCTGGGCGGGGTTGCGGATGTACTGGGCCTGGCGGGGCGGCAGGATCTCGTCCCACTCGGCGTAGTGCTGGCTCCAGAAGGCGGTGCCCCAGGCGGAGTTGAGCTCCTCCAGGGTGCCGTGCCGGTCCCGCAGCCAGCGCCGGAAGTGGGCGGCGGTGGCGTCGCACCAGCAGTGCGTGCCGTACTCGTTGTTGACGTGCCAGAGGACGAGCGCGGGGTGCGCGCCGTAGCGGGCGGCGAGCCGTTCGGTGACGGCGGCGGCGCGGCGGCGGTACTCCGGGGAGGAGGCGCAGAACTGGTTGCGGGAGCCGTACCAGACGGTGGTGCCGTTCTCGGCCCGCGGCAGTGTCTCGGGGTGGCGGTGGCCGAGCCAGGGCGGCGGGGAGGCGGTGGGGGTGGCCAGGACGACGCCGATGCCGTGCTGGTGCAGCAGGTCGAGCAGCCGGTCGAGCCAGCCGAAGTCGTAGGCGCCGGGGGCGGGTTCGAGCCGGGCCCAGGAGAACACGCCGACGGTGACGCTGGTGACGCCGGCCTGCCGCATCAGGCGGACGTCCTCCTGCCAGGTCTCCTCGGGCCACTGCTCGGGGTTGTAGTCGCCGCCGTAGAGGATGCGGCCGCGGGTGGCGTCGTTCAGGTCGGGCATGCGGGTGTTCCTGTCCGGTCGGTCGCCCTGGCGGAGGGGCTGGAGGTCGAACCAGTCGCAGGGGGCGGCGCCTTCGGCGGCGTACCGGCCGCGACCCGGCCGGCGTCCTCGGCCGGTGCCCCGGCCGGGGGCCGTCACGGGCGGCGCTCCCCCCTTCGGACGGGCGGGACGGGGGCGAGCAGCGGGCCGCTGCTCTGACGGGGCGTCAGGACGGGGGTGAGCAGGACAAGTTCGTCCTCGGGTTCGGTTCCGCGTTCGGCGGCGGCGATCCGGCGCATCACCTGGTCGACGGCGACCCGGCCGAGTTCCTGGGCGGGGCCGGTGACGGCGGTCAGGCCGGGGGCGTACTGCTCGGCGAGCTGTTCGGGGCAGAGCGCGACCACCGAGGCGTCCTCGGGGACGGTGCGTCCGCTGGTGGGCAGCAGTTGCAGCAGCGGGCCGATGGCGTTCTCGTTCTGCACCACGAAGCCGGTGGTGTCGGGCCGGTCGGCGAGGATGCGCGCCAGGGTGCCGGCCGTGGATTCGTAGGTTCCTTCGCAGGGACGGTGCAGGAATCTCAGGCCGCGTTCGAGGGCGCGCTCTCGAAACCCCGTCAGGGTGCGTTCGGCGTACCCGGCGTGGCGGTGGTAGACGGCGGGCGCGTAGCCGATGAAGGCGACGTCGCGGTGGCCGAGGTCGGCCAGGTGGTCGGCGCACTGGGCGCCGGCGGCGGCGAAGTCGTGGTCGACGCAGGACAGGCCGGTGCTGTCGGCGGGCAGGCCGATCGTCGCGGCCTGGATGCCCTGGTCGCGCAGGACCGGGATGCGCTCGTCGTCGAGTTCGACGTCCATCAGGATGACCCCGTCCGCCAGGCCGCTGGCGGCGACCCGGCGGACCCCGTCGGGGCCCTCGTCGTTGGTGATCAGCAGCACGTCGTAGCCGTGCTGGCGGGCCGCCATGGTGACCGAGACGGCGATCTCCATCATGATCGGCACGTACACGTCGGTGCGCAGCGGCACGACGAGGGCGATGATGTGGGAGCGCCGGCCGGCGAGCGCCCGGGCGCCGGCGTTGGGGTGGTAGCCGAGTTCCTCGACGGCGTGCTGGACGCGGCGGCGGGTGGCCTCCGAGATCGAGCGCTTGCCGCTGAGCACGTAGCTGACGGTGCTGGGCGAGACGCCCGCGTGCCGGGCCACGTCGGCGAGAGTCACCATGGGTGCGGTTCCTGCTTTCCTGGTCGGTGGGGTGTGCGGCCCCCTGCGGCGCCAGGTTACTGACGCCGGGTCGTGCGCGGCTCCCGCCGTGGCTCGGTGGTGGTTCAGCCCTTGACGGCGCCGGTGAGGACGCCGGTGCGGAAGTGCTTCTGCATGAACGGGTACACCAGCAGCAGCGGCACCAGGGTGAGGACCACGACGGCCATCTGCAGGGTGAGCGGCGCGGTCTGCGCATTGGCGGCCCCGAAGCCGGAGTTGACGGAGCCGGGCAGTCCGTTGCCGCGGTTGACGTAGGTCAGCAGCACGTACTGCAGCGGCCACTTCTCGGCCGAGGTCGGCAGGTAGAGCATGACGTTGAAGAACGAGTTCCAGTAGCCGACCGCGTAGAACAGCGCGATGACGGCGGTGACGGCCCGGGAGGTGGGCAGCACCACCGACCACAGGATGCGCCAGTCGCCGGCGCCGTCGATGCGGGCGGCGTCGATCAGGTCGGCGGAGGTGGTGGAGTAGAACGAGCGCAGCACCAGGATGTTGAACACCGACACGGCGCTGGGCAGGACCAGCGACCACCACCGGTCGTAGCCGCCGAGGCCGGTGACCACCAGGAAGCTCGGGATCAGTCCGCCGCTGACGAACATGGTGACGACCAGCAGGGTGAGGATCGGCCGGTGCGCGAAGGACCCGGAGCGGGACAGCCCGTAGGCGGCCGTCACCGAGACGGCCATCGAGACGGCGGTGCCGACCAGGGTGACGGCGAGGCTGACCATCAGGGCGGTGCGGACGGTGCCGTCGCCGAGCATCTGCCGGTAGGCGTCGAGGGTGAGGCCGTCGGGCCGGATCACCAGCCCGCCGGCCCGGTTGACGGCGCCGGGGGTGGAGACGCTGGTCAGCACGATGATCCAGAGCGGGACGGCCACGGCGGCGACCACGCCGACCAGGGTGATGCCCTTGGCGCCCCGGCCGAGCGCGGTGGGCGGCTCCTCCCAGGGGGCCCGCCCGGCCCGGGCGCGGGGGCGGCCGGTCCCGGCCGGGCGGGGTGCGGGGGCGGCGGGCGCCGCGGACGCGGTGCCCTCGCGGACGGTGGTGGGTGTCTGGCTCATCTGCGGTACAACCCGTCCTCGCCGAAGGCGTGTGCCAGCTTGTTGGCCCCCCAGATCAGCAGCAGCGAGATGACGCTCTTGAAGAGGCCGGCCGCGGCGCCGAAGCTGTAGTTGCCGGTGGCGATGCCGTAGTAGAAGGAGAAGGTGTCGAGCACGTCGGCGGATTCGTGGCCGACCGCCTCGCGCTGGATCAGGAACTGTTCGAAGCCGACGGTCAGCGCGTTGCCCAGGCGCAGCACCAGCATCAGCACGATCACGCCGCGCAGGCCGGGCAGGGTGATGTGCCAGGTGCGGCGCCAGCGTCCGGCGCCGTCGACGGCGGCGGCCTCGTACAGGTCGGTGTTGATGGCGGCCAGTGCGGCGAGGAAGACGATGATGCCCCAGCCGGCCTCCTTCCAGATCGCCTGCGAGGTGACCAGGAGGACGAAGGTGTGCGGGTTGGTGGTGATGTCCCAGGGGGCGATGTCGTTCTGCCGCAGGAAGTGGTTGAGGATTCCCGCGCC
Organism: Kitasatospora sp. NPDC090308; assembly: GCF_044769485.1. Taxonomy (NCBI): domain Bacteria; kingdom Bacillati; phylum Actinomycetota; class Actinomycetes; order Kitasatosporales; family Streptomycetaceae; genus Kitasatospora; species Kitasatospora sp. NPDC090308. The sequence goes on from NZ_JBIVXY010000007.1 coordinate 331,552, forward strand.
GCCGAGCATCTGCTGGAAGATCGTGACGGCCAGCACCCAGGAGAAGAAGTGCGGCAGGTAGACCACGGACTGGACGAAGTTGCGCAGCCGTTCGCTGAGCACCGTGTTGAGCAGCAGGGCCAGCGCGATCGGGACGGGGAAGAACAGCACCAGCTGGACCAGGCTGAGCCAGAGGGTGTTCTTCAGCGCCCCCCAGAACAGCGGATCGTGGAAGAGCTGCTGGAACTGCGCGAGGCCGGCCCACTCGCTGTCGCGCACGCCGACCAGCGGGTCGTAGTACTGGAAGGCGGTGACCAGGCCGAACAGCGGCGCGTAGTTGAAGATCAGCAGCAGGACCACGGCCGGGAGGGTCATCAGCAGCAGCGTCCGGTCGCGCCGCAGCCTGACCCGCCAGTCCAGCCGGACGGCGCCGCTGCGGCCGGTGCTCCTCCGGCCGGTGGTGGTGTCCTCGCCCCGTTCCGGTCGCGCCGTGCTCACTGACCCGTTCCGTACGTGCTCAGGACGTTGTCGGTCATCCACTGCTTGAGGCGGTCGCCGCCGCCGGACTTCCAGGTGGAGATGGCGGCCTGGACGTCGGAGACCTTCTTCTTGCCGTGGTAGCAGTCCTTGATGGTGTCCTCGACGGCCTGCGCGGTGTCGACGGTGGCGATGTTCTGCGGCATCGAGATGTTCATGTTCCAGAACAGCGGCTTGTAGAGGTGCTTGACGTTGGCGGCCTGGAAGGCGGCGATGTCCTTGGTGACCTGGTCGGCGCCGGGGTTGGAGACGACCGAGGAGGCGGTGGCCAGGAAGGGGTAGGTCTGCGCCTGGACGTCCTTCTTGCCCTCGTCGGTGAAGGTCGGCACGCCGTCGACCCGGGTGTGGTGGATGCCCTCGACGCCGAAGTTGACCATGGTGTACTCGGCGGAGCCGTACGGCGCGGCCAGGTAGTCGGCGACCGCGAGCAGTTCCTCGATCTGCTCGGGCTTGAGCTTGGCGTTGAGGTAGCTCATCAGGCTGGTGGAGGAGCCCATGAACAGCCTGGGCGTGCCGCCGCTCTTCGCGGTGAGGAAGTCGAACGAGCCGCGGCGGTAGCCGGGGGCGGCGGCGGCGCCGGAGAGCTGGTCGGCGAGGTTCCAGGCGCCGGTGCCGCCGCCCTGGATCAGGGTCTTGCCCGCGTAGAAGCGGGTGTTGGCGTCGGCGTTGTTGCCGGCGATCGCGTCGGGGTGCAGGCAGCCGGAGGCGGCGAGCCTGTGGTGCCAGTCCAGGGCCTCCAGCAGCTCCGGGGTCTCGTACTTGTGGACGAGCTTGCCGTCGGTGAGCTTCCACTTGTTGGGGACGTCGAAGAACGGGAAGAGGTAGGTCCACACGTCGTCGAAGGCCCAGGTGCCGGCCTTCTCGTCGGTGAGCTCCTTGCCCAGGCCCATCAGATCGTCGAGCGTCTTGACCTGGTCCGCGGTGATGCCCCTGGCCTCGAGGACGTCCCGCCGGTAGAAGGTGGTGCCCGCGATGGAGAAGCCGGTGGAGAAGGAGGGGATGCCGTAGAGCTTGTCGCCCCAGATGCCGGCCTGCCACGCGCCGGTGGGGATGGCCGCCAGGTTCGGGTACCTGCCGATCCTGTCGCCGGCCAGGAAGGGGGTGAGGTCGGCGAACTGGGAGGCGGCGAGCTCGCCGACGTTGAAGTTCGGGTTCCACCAGGTCGGGAGCTGGATCCAGTCCGGCAGCTTCTTGGCCGCGGTCATGGTGGGGATGATGGTGGCGTAGTTGTTGCCGTCGGCCGGCTTCATCTCGAGCGTGACGCCGAGCGCCTTGTTCATCGCGGTGTAGAACGAGTTGCCCGCGGGCGGGACGGTGCCCCACAGCGGGGTGACGGCCGAGTAGCTGCCGCCCTTGCCGGGCACGCCGGTGACCGTGGCGACCGGGTCGGCCGGGTAGGTCAGGAAGGCCGGGTCGGTCATCGCGCCGTCCGCGCCGGTCACCGAGGGGATGTCCGGGGTCACGGAGGTGCTGGCGGTGAAGGCCGGCAGGGCCGACTTGACGCCGTCGGCCGAGTTCGCGCCCGTCCTGTGCTTCGAGCCGCCGCCCCCGCAGGCGGCCAGCAGGGGGGTCATCGCCGCGGCTCCGGCGACGGAGACGGCGGCGGTGACGAAGGATCTGCGGTTCAGCTCGGTTCTCATGGTGGGGAGGCCCTTCCGCGACGCCCGGCACCGGGCGCTGTCGAAGCGCTTGACTGTCGAAGCGCTTGATGTTGCGGTGACACTAACGACACGTTTCCGATTGGACAAGTGCCTGGACAAATTCATTTTCCCTGTAGCCAACGGGAGTTGACAGGGTTCATGCTTCGTGTCAGCGTCGATCCGCTTCGACGACCGACCGCACCGCACGATCATCCTGGGGTGAGCCCGTTGAGTTCCCCGTCCCCTTCCGCCGCCGAGCGGTTCCCGTTCCGCGATTCCGCGCTTCCGCTGGACAAGCGCGTCGACGATCTGCTGTCCAGGCTCTCCCCCGCCGAGCGCCTCTCGATGCTCCACCAGTACGCCCCCGCCGTGCCCCGCCTGGGCGTCGGCGCGTTCCGCACCGGCGCGGAGGCCCTGCACGGCGTCTCCTGGCTGGGTGCGGCCACCGTGTTCCCGCAGGCCGTCGGCCTCGGCGCGAGCTGGGACGAGGAACTGGTCCGCGAGGTCGCCGAGGCGGTCTCGGTCGAACTGCGGGCCTTCCACCACCACCGCCCGGCCGCCGTCGCCCCCGACCGCGGTCCCAACAGCCTGCAGGTCTGGGCCCCGGTGCTGAACCTGCTGCGCGACCCGCGCTGGGGCCGCAACGAGGAGGGCTACTCCGAGGACCCGGTGCACACCGCCCGCCTCGGCGAGGCGTTCTGCCGCGGCCTGGCCGGCGACGACCCGACCCGCCTGCGGGCCGCCCCGGTGCTCAAGCACTTCCTCGGGTACAACAACGAGGACGACCGCTGCACCACCTCCTCCGGCCTGCGCCCGCGCGTGCTGCACGAGTACGACCTGGCCGCGTTCAGACCGGTGGTCGCCTCCGGCGCGGCCACCGGGGTGATGGCCGCGTACAACCTGGTCAACGGCCGCCCCTGCCACGTCTCCCCGCTGCTGGAGACCGAGCTGCGCCGCTGGGCCGAGCCGACCGGCCACCGGCTGTTCGTGGTCTCCGACGCCGAGGCGCCCTCCAACCTGGTCGACCCGGAGCGCTACTTCGACGACCACGCCGAGGGCCACGCCGCCGCGCTGAAGGCCGGCATCGACTCCTTCACCGACCACGGCGAGGACAGCGGGACCGTCCTCGGCCGGCTCCGCGAGGCCCTGGAGCGCGGCCTGATCGACCAGGAGGACATCGACCGCGCGGTCCGCCGCCAGTTCGAACTCCGCTTCCGGCTGGGCGAGTTCGACCCCGAGCTGGACCCGTACGCGCAGATCGGCGCCGAGGTGGTCGACAGCGCCCCGCACCGTGCGCTGGCCCGCCGGGCCGCCGCCGGCTGCACCGTGCTGCTGAAGAACACCGGCCTGCTGCCGCTCACCGACCCGACGCGGAGGATCGCCGTGATCGGCCCGCACGGCGACGCCCTGTTCGAGGACTGGTACTCCGGCACGCTGCCCTACGCGGTCACCGTCGCCGACGGCCTGCGCGCCCGACTCGCCCCCGCCGGAGGCGAGTTGACGGTGCACGAGGGCGCCGACCGGATCCTGCTGCGCTCCACCGCCACCGGCGAGCCGCTGAACGGCACCGCCTTCGACCTGGGCGACTGGGGCCTGGGCGTGCTCACCCTGCGCGCCGCCGACAGCGGGCGTTTCCTCTCCGTCGGGGCGGACGGCTCGCTGGTCGCCGACCGGGCCGTGATCAAGAGCTGGGACGTGCACGAGACCTTCCGCCTGGACGAGGTGGAAGGCGGCGTGCTGCTGCGCTCCGTGCTGAGCGGCCGGTACGCGGCGCTGGACGCCGACGGCACCGTCCGGGTCACCGCCGCGGACCCGGCGGACGCCGAGCGCTTCACCCGCGAACTGCTGCGCGACGGACGGGCGGAGGCCGTCGCGGCGGCGGCCGGCGCCGACCTCGCCCTGGTCGTGCTCGGCAACCACCCGCTGATCCACGGCCGCGAGACCGAGGACCGCCGGGACCTGGCCCTGCCGCCAGCCCAGCAGGAGCTGCTGGAGGCGGTCGCCGCCGTCCGCCCGGAGACCGCGCTGATCGTGACGAGCAGCTACCCGTACGCCGTCGACTGGGCCGATGCGCACCTGCCCGCCGTCCTGTGGACCTCGCACGCCGGCCAGGAGACCGGCCACGCCCTCGCCGACGTGCTGTTCGGCGACGCCGACCCGGCCGGCCGGCTCCCGCAGACCTGGTACCGCGGCGACGACGAGCTGCCGCACCCGCTGGACTACGACATCATCCAGGCCGGCTGGACGTACCAGTACCACGAGGCCGCGCCGCGCTACCCGTTCGGCCACGGCCTGTCCTACGGCACCTTCCGGTACGGGGAGTTGGAGCTCGACGCGGCCACCGTGGGCCGGGACGGCAGCGTGCGGGCGGCGCTGACGGTGACCAACACCGGCCCCCGCGGCGGCACCGAGGTGGTGCAGCTGTACGCGTGCGCGCCGGCGGCCCGCTACCAGGCGCCGCGCCGCCGGCTCGCCGACTTCCGCAAGCTCACCCTGGCACCCGGCGAGAGCCGCCGCCTGGTCTTCGACCTCCCGGTCGCCGCCCACCTGGCGCACTGGGACGTCGCCACCGGCGCGTTCACCGTCGACCCGGGCCGCTACCGGCTGCTCGCCGCGGCCTCCGCCGAGGACGTCCGCGCCACCGCCGAGGTCACCGTCGAGGGCCCGGCCCCGGCGCCGCGCGCCGTCCTGGGCCGCCGCACCGGCGCCGCGGACTTCGACGCGCACCGGGGCGCCGCCCTGGTCGACGCCGCCCGGGAGTCCGGCGACGCGGTCACCCCCGCCGGACAGGACGCCGAACTGCTCTTCTCCGCGACGGAGTTGACCGGTGCCCGGGAGGTCTCGGTGGAGGTCGCGCTGGTCGACGCGGACCGCGCGGTGGTGGAGTTCGCGGTGGACGGCGCGGTGCTGGCCACCGTCGCCGTGCCGCACACCGGCCACCGCCACGCCCGGCGGACCGTCACCGCCGCGCTGTCCGGGGTCCCGGAGGGCGTGCACGACCTGCGGGTCGCCCTGCGCGGGCCGGTCCGGCTCACCGCGTTCACCGTCGCCTGAGCGACCGCCCCGCCGCCCGCACCCCCGCCCCGCCCTTCCGCTTGGAGATCCCCCGATGAAGTTCACCGACGGCTACTGGCTGATGCGCCCGGGCGTGACCAACCGCTACGCCGCCGAGGTCGCCGACGTCCGCACCGAGCCGGACCGGTTCACCCTGTGGGCGCCGCTGCGGCGGGTCGCCGACCGGGCCGACACCCTCAACTCCCCGCTGCTGACCGTCGACTGCCACTCCCCCGCCGAGGGCGTGATCGCCGTCCGGTTCACCCACCACGCCGGGTCCGTGCGCCCCGGCGGCGGGTTCGAGCTGGTCGGCCGCACGGACGGCGCCGGGACGGTGGTCCGGGACGGCACGGCGGTCGAGCTCCGCTCCGGCGGGCTGACCCTGCGGGTGGACACCGCCGGCCCGTGGAAGGCCGAGTTCCGCTCCGACGGCGAGCCGATCACCTCGCTGGGCGGGCGCGGCCTGGGCTTCGCCGTCGACGCCGACGGCCGGCACCACATGGTGGCCCAACTCGCGCTCGGCGTCGGCGAGTCGGTGTACGGGCTGGGCGAGCGGTTCACCCCGTTCGTCAAGAACGGCCAGACGGTGGACATCTGGCAGGCCGACGGCGGCACCAGCAGCGAACAGGCGTACAAGAACGTCCCGTTCCACCTGAGCAGCCGCGGCTACGGCGTGCTGGTCAACCACCCCGGGCGGGTCTCGTACGAGGTGGCCTCGGAGGCCGTCGGGCAGGTGCAGTTCAGCGTCGAGGACCAGTCGATGGAGTTCCTGGTCTTCCGGGGGCCCACGCCCAAGCAGGTGCTGGCCCGCTACACCGGGCTGCTCGGCCGCCCCGCCCTGCCGCCCGCGTGGGCGCTGGGCCTGTGGCTGTCCACCTCCTTCACCACCGACTACGACGAGGCGACCGTCACCCGCTTCACCCGGGGGATGGCCGAGCGCGGCATCCCGCTGAGCGTCTTCCACTTCGACTGCTTCTGGATGCGCGGCTACCACTGGAGCGACTTCGTCTGGGACCCGGACACCTTCCCCGACCCGGTGGGCATGCTGGCCCGGTTGAAGGAGCAGGGCCTGAGGCTGTGCGTGTGGATCAACCCGTACCTGGCGCAGCGCTCCGAGCTGTTCGAGGAGGGCCGGCGCGAGGGCTACCTGGTGCGCCGCGCCGACGGCACGGTCTGGCAGTGGGACCTGTGGCAGCCGGGCATGGCGCTGGTGGACTTCACCAACCCGGCGGCGACGGCCTGGTTCACCGAGCGGCTGCGCCGGCTGCTCGGCCAGGGCGTGGACTGCTTCAAGACCGACTTCGGCGAGCGCATCCCCACCGACGTGGTCTGGCACGACGGCAGCGACCCGGAGCGGATGCACAACCTGTACGCCCAGCGCTACAACGAGGCGGTGTTCGAGCTGCTGCGCGCGGAGCGCGGCGAGGGCGAGGCGGTGCTGTTCGCCCGCTCGGCGACGGCGGGCGGCCAGCGGTTCCCGGTGCACTGGGGCGGCGACTGCGAGTCGACGTTCACCGCGATGGCGGAGTCGCTGCGCGGCGGCCTGTCGCTGGGCCTGTCCGGCTTCGGGTTCTGGAGCCACGACATCGGCGGCTTCGAGGGCACCCCGACCGAGGCGGTGTTCAAGCGCTGGGTGCAGTTCGGCCTGCTGTCCTCGCACAGCCGCCTGCACGGCTCCAAGTCGTACCGGGTGCCGTGGGACTACGGCGAGGAGGCGGTGGACGTCACCCGCGCCTTCACCCGGCTCAAGCACCGGCTCGCCCCCTACCTCCAGTACGCCGCCCAGCAGGCGCACCTGCACGGCACGCCGGTGATGCGGGCGATGCTGCTGGAGTTCCCGTCCGATCCGGCGGTCGCCGCGCTCGACCGGCAGTACCTGCTGGGCGGCGACCTGCTGGTGGCACCGGTGTTCACCGAGGACGGCACGGTGGAGTACTACGTGCCCGCGGGCGTCTGGACGAACGTGCTGACCGGCGACGCGGTCACCGGCCCGCGCTGGGTCCGCGAACGCCACGGCTTCGCCACCCTCCCGCTGCTGGCCCGCCCCGACTCGGTCCTCCCGCTCGCCGCCGACGACTCCCGCCCGGTCTCCGACTGGGCCGACGGCCTCACCCTGCTGGTGCACTCCTTCGCGGACGGCGCCGTCCGCGAGGTGGTCGTCCCGGAGACCTCCGGCACCGGGGCGGCGGCGGTCTTCACCGTCCGCCGCGCGGGCGACCGGCTGCTGGTGACCACCGACAGCCCCAAGCCCTGGAACCTCCGGCACGCGGGCCGCCGCCACCCCTTCCCGGCGGGCACCCGGGAGGCCGAGATCCCGCTCGCCTGAGGCCCGCTCGCCTGAGGCCCGTTCGCACCTCCCCCGGGAGCGGGGCCGCGTCCCCGGGGACCTCCCGCGCCGGGCAGCGCGTCGCCGGACCCGCCGGACCCGCCGGACCCGCCGGGTTCGCCGGGTTCGCCGGGTTCGCCGGGTTCGCCGGACGCTCAGTGGAAGGCGGGCACGATCAGGTAGAGGCCGTAGGCGGTGGCGGTCAGGCAGGCCAGGAAGCACAGGCCGGCGGCCAGCCGCAGCGGCGGCCGCCGGGGCGCGGGGGCCGCCGCCGCGCGGTCCGCGGCCCGCAGGCCCGTCGCGAACAGGCCGACCAGGGCGGTGGTGGCGCCGATGCCGACCAGGGCGACCTGGCCGAGCGCGGTCCAGTCGATGTGCACGGGCCCTCCCGGGGCGCGGTGGGACGGATCAGGCGGACGCGGGGGCCGGACGCACGGCCACCGTGTGGTCGTCGTTGACGTTCGAGGCGTCGACCGGCGTCCGCCGGGCCGCGAGGACGATCACGGTGCTGAGCGCGAGCGCCGCCAGCGCGGTGACGGCGATCCCGGCGGTGCCGCCGTGCACCACCAGCAGCGCGGCCAGCGCGCCGACCGCCGCGGCGGCGGGCAGGGTCAGCGCCCAGCCGACGGCGACCCGCCCGGCGGTGCCCCAGCGCACCTCGGCGAGCCGGCGGCCCAGCCCGGCGCCGAGGATGCCGCCCGAGCACACCTGCGTGGTGGACAGCGGGAAGCCGAGGTGCGCGGAGGAGAGGATGACGGCGGTGGCGGCGGTCTCGGCGGCGAAGCCCTGCGGCGGGTGGATGTCCGTGATGCCCCGGCCCATCGTCCGGATGATCCGCCAGCCCCCCAGGTAGGTGCCCAGCGAGATGGCCAGACCCGCCGTCGCCACGACCCACAGCGGCGGCCCGGCCGAACTGTCCAGCGCCCCGGCCGAGATGAGGGTCAGTGTGATGATGCCCATGGTCTTCTGGGCGTCGTTGGTGCCGTGGGCGAGCGAGACCAGGGACGCCGAGAAGACCTGCCCGACCCGGAAGCCGCGCTCGGGGACGGCCGCGTCGGCGGGCCCGGTTCGCGCGGTCCCTGCGGACCCTGCGACCTCCGGGCGGTCGCGCCGACCGCCCGAGGTCAGCCGGTAGGCGAGGTAGGTGGCGGGCAGGGCCGCCGCGCCGGCGATCAGCGGGGAGAGCAGCGCGGGCAGCAGGACCTTCTGCACCACCGTGACGAAGTGGACGCCGCCGGTCCCGACGCCCACGCAGACCGCCCCGATGAGGCCGCCGAACAGGGCGTGCGAGGAACTGGAGGGCAGGCCCAGCAGCCAGGTCGTCAGGTTCCACAGGATCGCGCCGACCAGCCCCGCGAAGATCACCCCCGGGGTGACCAGCGCGTCGTCCACGATGCCGCCCGAGACCGTCCGGGCCACCTCGGTCGACAGGAACGCGCCCGCCAGGTTGAGGACGCCGCTGATCAGCACGGCGGTCCGCGGGCTGAGCGCGCCGGTGGCGATCGAGGTGGCCATGGCGTTGGCGGTGTCGTGGAAACCGTTGGTGAAGTCGAAGGCGAGGGCCGTCACGACGACCAGGACGACGAGGAACGACACGTGTGCCATGTCTCCATGGCAGCACGGCGGCCCGGTCCTCCCGGCGACCGCGGTGTGAACCCCGTGCGCAGATTCCGCGCGCACCGGGCCGGGACTGCCGGGCGGGGCGGCCCCCCGGCTCCGGCGGGAGGCGTGCTGTCAGTCCTCGTAGGACGCGGCGAAGCGGCAGTGCCCGGCGCCCGCCGCGCGGTGGGCCCGGCCGGGTGCCCGCCGGTCCTCGTCGGTGCCCTCGGGCAGCGCCCCGGGCGCCGGGCCGCGCGGTGGTCGACGGAGGTCCGCTCCGCCGGACCCGTTCCGGTCCGCCGTGGGCGCGGGTGCGGGCGCGGGCGACGCGGGCGCGGGCGACGCGGGGACGAGCCGCAGGTCGGTCATGGCGTGGTCGCTTTCGTCCGGGAGCGGCGGGAGCCTCCGGCAGGCCCCGTCCGTGCCTCCAGTGGACACCCGCCGTCCGCGGACCGGCCGGTTCTTGACGCGGCGACTGCACCGGTCCGGTCCGCCCTGACGGAACGTTGACGGGGTGCGCCCTCGCCGGTGAACGGGCCGCCTCCCCGCACCACTCCCCCGAACCGGCTACACCTCGATCTGCGCGCCCATGATCACCGTCCGGTCCCGGGGCAGGCCGAAGTACTCGGCGGCGTCGGAGGTGATGTAGGAGGTGGCGATGAACAGGCGCTTGCGCCAGGGCGCCATGGTCGGCTGCTCCCCCCGGCGGAGCTCGATCTTCGACAGGAAGTACGACGCCTGGTCGAGGTCGAGCGGCCCCTCGGTGTCGGCCGGGTCGAGCAGGGCGAGCGTGGCGGGCACGTCCGGCGTCTCCATGTAGCCGTACCTGGCGGTGACGTGGACGATCCCGTCCTCGGCGTAGCCGAGGCTGTCGACCACGCACCGCTCCTCCTCCGGGACGCGCGGCACCGGTTCGGTGCTGATCGACAGGATGACCAGCTGGCCGTGCCGGACGTGGTTGTGCTCGACGTTGGCGCGCAGCGCCAGCGGGGTGGTCTCCTTGCCCCGGTTGAGGAAGACCGCGGTGCCGGGGACCAGGGCGGCCGGCACCCGCCCGTCGTGCAGCTGGTCGACGAACTCCCGCAGCGGGCCCTCGCGCCGCTCCCGCTCGGCGGTGACGGTCCGCCGGCCGTGCTGCCAGGTCGTCATCACGGTGAACACGGCCAGGCCGATCAGCAGCGGCAGCCACGCGCCGTGGAAGAACTTGGTGGCGTTCGCCGCGACGAACAGCAGGTCGACGGTGAGCAGCGCGGTCGCGCCGACGGCGAGCAGCCAGAGCGGCGTGTGCCAGCGGGTGCGGGCCAGGTAGAAGAACAGCAGGGTGGTGATGGTGATCGTGCCGGTGACGGCCATGCCGAAGGCGAAGGCCAGGGCGGCGGAACTGCGGAAGGCGAAGACCAGGGTGAGCACGGAGACCATCAGCAGCCAGTTGACCCACGGGACGTAGATCTGGCCGATCGTCGACTCCGAGGTGTGGGCGATCCGCAGGCGCGGCAGGTAGCCGAGCTGCGCGGCCTGGGAGGTGACCGAGTACGCGCCGGTGATCACGGCCTGGGAGGCGATCACGGTGGCGGCGGTGGCCAGGAGCACGATCGGCCAGCGGGCCCAGCCCGGTGCCAGCAGGAAGAAGGGGCTGCTGATGTTCGCCGGGTCGTCCAGGATCAGCGCGCCCTGTCCCAGGTAGCTGAGGATGCACGCGGGGAACACCAGGAACAGCCAGCCCCGGGTGATCGCGGGACGGCCGAAGTGCCCCATGTCGGCGTAGAGCGCCTCCGCCCCGGTGACCGCGAGGACGACCGCGGCGAGCGCGAAGAACGCCGTGCCGAAGTGGCCGACGAAGAAGCCCAGCGCGTACGTCGGCGACAGCGCGCGCAGGATCTGCGGGTGCTCGGTGATCCCGCGCACGCCGCACGCCCCGACCACGGTGAACCAGAGGATCATCACCGGCCCGAACACCCGCCCCACCGCCGCCGTTCCCCGGCGCTGCGCCAGGAACAGCAGGACCAGGATGCCCGCCGTCAGCGGCACCACCGCGTCCTTCAGGGAGGGCTGGACGACCTCCAGGCCCTCCACGGCGGACAGCACCGAGATCGCCGGGGTGATCATGCTGTCGCCGAAGAACAGCGCCGCGCCGAAGATCCCCAGCACGGTCAGCACGGCCGCCGCCTTCCGCCCGGCCTTCGCGCCCGAGCGCCGGATCAGGGTGATCAGCGCCATGATGCCGCCCTCGCCGTCGTTGTCGGCGCGCATCGCCAGCAGCACGTAGGTGACCAGCACGACGACCACCACCGACCAGAACACCAGCGACACCACGCCGTACACGTTGTCCGTGCTGACCGGCACCGGGTGCGGGTCGTCCGGGTCGAACACCGTCTGCAGGGTGTAGATCGGGCTGGTCCCGATGTCCCCGAACACCACCCCCAGTGCCCCGACGATCAGGGCCAGGCGGGCGGGGCCCTTCACCGCGGGATGCAGTGCGGGGGAACCGCGATCGGTCATAGCGACGGCCTTCTCTCGGTCATGCTTCGCCATACTTGATCAAGTCCTGAACGGATTCGAAGCTACGGCAGTGCGGTGCCGCCGCACCGCCTACCCCGCCGACGGGACCGATCACCTCCGGGCGTCGGACGGCCGTGGAGAGCGCCCCGCCGGGCGTCGGCCGCGCGCCGCCGGGCCTCCGCCGGCGCGGCGCGTTCCGCCCGCACCCCCTCCTCCCGGCCCGGGTGCCCGGTTCCGGGACTCCGGCCCGGCCCGCGGCGCGGACGTTCTAGCATGGGGGCCGCCGCGGGGAGCGGCGCCGTGGCGAGGGGCGGGGAGATGCAGCAGCTGGTCGAGTTGGCGATGCCGGACGGGCAGACGGTCTGGGCGCTGGTGGACGGCCCGTCGGGTCCGCGCGACACCGGGCTGGGCGACCAACTGGCCACCCGGCTGGAGGGGTTGCAGGAGTCGCTGCACGCCGTCGCCGCCAATGTGCGCGACGCGGTCGCGGCGGTCCGGCCCGACGAGGTGTCGGTCGAGTTCGGGCTGGAGCTGGCCGCCGGGCGCGGCGGTGTGGTGGCCGCGCTGACCGGTGTCGGCGGGAAGGCCACCTTCAAGGTCGCCCTCAAGTGGACCTCCGGCGGCCCGTCCGCCGAGCGGCCCCCGGCCGAGGAGCCCGACGAGCCGGGCGGGTCCGACGAGCCGGACGCATCCGGCGGGTCCGGCGGGCCCGGTGCGCCCGGCGATCCCGCCGCCGGGGCCTGAGCGCGGCGGGGGCCCGCGCCCGATGCGGAACTTCGATCCGCTGACCGCCCTGCAGGCGCTGCTGGAACGCTGCCGGGTCCGGGTGGACGGCCGGACCGAGGGCAGCGGGTTCTTCGTCGCGCCCGGCTTCGTGCTGTCCTGCGCCCACGTGGCCGGCGGCGCGGCGGGCGGGCGGGTCCGGGTGGAGTACGAGGGCGCGGCGCACCCGGCCACGGTGCTCGCCGCGGCGCCGGACGCCGCCGCGGCCGCCGGTCGACCGCTGTACCCGTTCCCGGACCTGGCCCTGCTGGAGCTGGCCGACCCGCCGCCCGGCCACCCGTGCGTCTGGCTGGACCCGGAGGCGCCGCCGTCCGGGACCCGGGTGACGGCGACCGGTTTCACCCGCGACCTCGGCCCGCGGACGGCCGTCCTGGCGGCGGGCGGCCGGACCGGGCAGCCGGGGCGGGCGATGCTGGAGCTGGTGGCGGGCGAGGTCAACCCGGGGCTGTCGGGCGGGCCGGTGCTCAGCCACCGCTCGGGCGGGGTGACGGCGGTGGTGAAGGCCACCCGGCAGGAGGACAGCGCGATGGGCGGCTACGGGGTGCCGGTGTCGGCGCTGCGGCTGCTCGACCCGGCGGCGTACCGGCGGGTGCTGTCCGCGCACGACCGCTTCCACGCCGTGGACGCCCGCTGGCGCTCGCTCGCCGACGCCCCGCCGCCCACCGGGTACGCGGACGGACCCGCCGCCGCCCGGACCGCCGAACGCGCCGCCGACCGGGCGTTCCTGGCACTGCTCGCCGAACTGCCCCCCGACTCCGCCGCCGACCTGCGCGCCGCGTTCCTGCGCGCCGCCCCGCCGGGCACCTTCGAGCCGGACCTGCCGCTGCTCGACCGCCGCGACGTCTACCAGGAGCTGGCCGCCCGGGTCACCCTCGGCGGCGACCACCTGACGCCCGAACTCGCCTACTGCGCCGACCTGGTGCGCGCCCTGCCCGGGGACGCGCCGCTCACCCGGGCGCTGCGCGACCGGGTGCTGATCCGGGCCGGGGAGACCGGCCGGGGCGAGGCCGCCCGGCAGCGGATCGACGGCAGCCCGGCGTACGCCCCGGCATCCGCCCCGCCGCACCACCCACCCCGTCCGGCCGCGCCGGTGCGCCCCTCGGTGATCGGCCGGGTCCGGCACTCGCTGCGCGACCGCAGCCGCTACCACGTGCGGGTGTGGCAGTTCCGCGGCGCGGAGGAGATCGTCCCGGCCGGTCCCGAGTCCGCCGAGCTGACGCTCCCCCAGGCGCTGCGCCTGCTGGCCGAGTCGCTGCCGCCGCAGATCGAGACGGTGGAGGCGCTGGAGGCCCTGGACGGGGCGGCCGGGCGGCCGGCGCTGGTGGAGCTGATCCTGCCGCACGAGGCCCTGGACGAGGACTACGCGGGCTGGCGGCTCTGGCCGGAGCTGGAGTGGTGGACGCTGGGCCGCAAGCACCGGCTGGTGGTCCGCCCGCTGGAGCGCCACCAGGAGCCGAGGCTGCACCACCCCTGGCTGATGCGCTGGGAGCACCTGGCGGAGCAGTCGCTCGACCGGGCGCTGGTCTGCGTGTGCGGGCGCGGCCGGCAGCAGCGTCCGCAGGCGCTGGACGCCGCGTTCAACACCGCTCCGGAGCTGGCCGCGCTGGTCCTGGCCGGAGCGCCGCGCGGCGGTGCGCTGGCGCAGGCGTTCCGGGTGGCGGTGGCCTCCGGCGTGCCGGTGATGCTGTGGGAGCGCGGCACCGACCCGCGCCCGCTCGACCAGGGCGCCTGCGCCACCGGCTGCACCGCCCCCGGCCGGGGCGACTGTCCGGACGGCCGCTTCCTGCGCGCGGCCCGCACGGCGCTGGCCGACACCCACCGGGACGCCGCCCCCGACCGGATCCGCGACCTGCGCAACGAGGCCGAGCTGCACGAGGCGGAACGGCACCCGGGCCCGGACGCCCCCGACGCCCCGCTCGGCGACCGGGTGGTGCTGCTCTGGGACGACCCGGCCCGCCAACTGCCCCGCACCCGGCTCGCCCCGGCCGCCACCTCCCCGGTGACCGCGCCCACCGCCCCCGCCGCCTCCACCGCACCCGACCCCGCCCCCAGCACTTCCACCGCCCCCGCCACGGAAGGACTCCCGCGATGACCCTCTGGCGCATCTACCAGGGCGTGGACCGACCCCACGACCGGATCGCCGACCTGCCGCCCCCGCCGCCCTGGCGGGAGTTCGACGGCGGCCGGGACGGCACCCTGGCCGCCGTGGACCGCGACGCGGTCGGCGGTGGCCGCCGCCGCCTGCCGCACCGGGCCGCGTACCGGGCCGACGAGCGCACCGTCGACGCCGTCAACACCGCGCTCTACCTGCGCCGTCCGCTGCTGGTCAGCGGCGACCCGGGGGTCGGCAAGTCGACCCTGGCCGACGCGGTGGCCCGCGAACTGCGACTGGGCCCGGTGCTGCGCTGGTCCGTCAACAGCCGCACCACGCTCCGCGACGGCCTGTACCGGTACGACTCGCTGGGTCGCCTGGAGGACGCCGGCCTGGCCCGCCACCAGTCCGACGCCCCGGCCGGGGCGTCCGCCGCCACCGACCTCGGGCGGTACGTCAGCCTCGGTCCGCTCGGCACCGCGCTCGCCCCGTACGCGCTGCCCCGGGTGCTGCTGGTCGACGAGATCGACAAGGGCGACCTGGACCTGCCCAACGACCTGCTGGACGTGTTCGAGGAGGGCGGCTTCGAGATCCCGGAGCTGACCCGGGCCGCCGACCAGCAGCCGACCGTCGCGGTGCGCCCGCACGACGGCGGGCCGGCGGTGCGGGTGACCCGCGGGGCGGTGCAGTGCCGGGCGTTCCCGTTCGTGATCCTGACCAGCAACGGCGAACGGGAGTTCCCGCCCGCGTTCCTGCGCCGCTGCATCCGGCTGCACCTGCCGTCGGCGCACCAGGACGGCGCGCGGCTGCGCGCGATCGTCGAGGCCCACCTGCCGGGCGCGGGCGCGGCGGCCGAGGCCGTCGTCGGGGCGTTCCTGGCCCGGGCCGCGACCGGGGAGCTGGCCACCGACCAACTCCTGAACGCGGTCTACCTGTTGGCGCCGTCCGCCGGTGCGGCCGGGCCGGACCGGGACCGCCTGCTCGACCTGGTCATGCAGCACCTCAACGACGCCCCGCCCGGCCGGCCGTGAGCGGCGCCCCCGGCCCGGGGCGGGACGCCGTCCGCCGCCTGGCCGCCCTGCTCGCCGACCTCACCGGCCCGGACGGTCCCGCCCCGACCGGGCGCGAACTCGCCGACCTGCTGTGGCTGCACGCCCGCCTCGGCGGCGGCCCGTCCCCCGCGCCAGGGGAGGTCGACGCCGTCTCGGTCAAGCTCCGGCAGCCCGGCGTCCACCGCCCCGCCCCCACCGACCGGACCGACCCCCGCCCCGCGCGGCGCGATCCGCCCCCCGCCCCGCGCCGCCCGCTCCACCTGCCCGGCCCGGTGCCCGCCGCGGGCACCCCGCCGCTGCCCGCCTCGCCGGTCCGGGTCGGCACCGGCCGCGCCCTCCCCCGCCGCCGCGAACTCGCCCGCGCACTGCGCCCGTTGAAGCGCGGCGTGCCGTCCGCCGACCGCACCGCGCTGGACGAGGACGCCACCGCCGAGCGCCTCGCCCGCGACCCGCGCTGGTGGCCGGTGCTGGTGCCCGGCGTCGAGCGCTGGCTCGGCGTCCGGCTGATCGTCGACGCGCACGGCGACAGCGCGGTGCTGTGGGAGCCGCTGGCCCGCGAACTCGCCACCCTGCTGGCCGGTTCCGGCATCTTCCGGGACGTCCGGCTGCACCGCCTGACCGGCCCCGACGCCCCCGGGGACGACACCGCCGCCCGGCCGCCCGGCCGCACCGCCACCTTCGTCCTCACCGACGGCGTCCACCCCGACTGGGCCGGGCCGCGCCTGCGTGCCGCCCTGCGCCGCTGGGCCCAGGCCGGGCCGACCGCCGTCCTGCACACCCTGCCCGAACACCTGTGGGCGCAGACGGCGTTGGCCCCCGAGCCCGGCCGCTTCCGCACCGCCGCCCCCGCCGACCCGCACCCCCGGTTCACCCCGTACGCCCTCGTCCCGCCCCCGCAGCCGCCCGGCACCCTCGCCGTGCCGGTCCTCGGCCTCTCCCCCGAGTGGCTCGCCCCGTGGGCCCGCGCCACCGCCGGGCCGCACGCCTACGACGCGCCCGCCGTCCTGCTCGCCCCCGGTCCCCCGTCCCGGCCGCCGGCCGAACCCCCGGCCGACGACCGCCCCGCCCTGCCCGCCGGCGGCTTCGACTCCTTCCTGGCCCAGGCCCAGCCCCGGGTGTTCCGGCTCGCCGCCCTGCTGTCCGCCGTACCGCTCAACTTCGGCGTGATGCGGCTGGTGCAGTCCGCGCTGCTGCCCGACAGCCCGCCCGCCGACCTCGCCGAGATCGTCTTCAGCGGCCTGCTGCGCGCCGTCCCCGACGACCCGTCCACCGAATCCCTGGGCCGCGCCTACGAGTTCGCCCCCGGCGTCCGGGAGCGCCTGCTCGCCACCCTGCGCCGCGACGAGGCCCAGCAGGTGGTGGACACCGTCTCCGAGCACCTGGCCGCCCACGCCGCCGTGTTGGGCGCCCGCTTCACCGCGCTCTTCCCGGACCCGGACGGCCCGCTCACCCTCCCCGCCGGCGCCCGCCCCTGGGCCCACACCGGCGCCCCCGTGCCCGCCCCCGCCCCGGGCCGCCGCTTCTTCCTCCCCGTCATCGGGGTCGCCGTCCCCGGCGAGGGCGAACCCGAGGCGGCCGGCCTGTTCAGGGCGACCGCCCGGGTCGCCACCGGATTCGGCCGGCTCGGCTACCAGCAGGCCGGGCCGACCGGCGACGGCAGCGCCGTGGACCTGCTGCGCGCCTGGGCGCGGCAGGTCCGCCTCGGCCCCGGGGACCTGGTGGCGGTCTACCTGGCCGGCCACTCGATGGCCGCCTTCGGCCAGCAGGTCGAACTCCTGCTCCCGGACGGCCTGTCCGCCGCCCGCCCCCGCCGGATCCGCCGCGTCGGGCTGGAGGAGTTCCGCCGCTCCTTCGGCCGCCTCGGCCGCCTGCTCCTGATCGTCGACCAGCACCCGCTGCGCGCCGAGCCCGCCACCCCGCCGCCGGGGAGCCCGGCCCTCACCCTGCTGGTCCGCAACTCCCCCGCCCCGGCCTTCTCCGAGAGCATGTCGGGCCTGCTCACCGCCTTCGCCGTCGGCGTCTTCCAGTCGCCCGAGGTCGGGGTCCACCTGCGGGAACGCCTGCACATCGGCACCCTCGCCACGGCGGACACCACGGACGACCTGCTGCCGTTCTTCACCCCCGAGGCCAGGCCCGCCGAAGCGCGGGAGCCCGGACCCGCCCACCTGTTGGACTCGTTGGTGTCCTGGCTCACCGGTGGCATCCACGACACCGCCCCGCGGGAGTTCTCCAGCACCACGCGGCTGCCGCTGGCCACGGTCCTGCGCTGCCTCGGCCCGCTGACCGACCGCGTCCGGCAGGTCCGCGTGCCCGGCGAGAGCCTGGACCCCGCCCGGCGGTGGGAGGAGCTCGGCGAGCGGCTGGGGCTCGAACGACCCGACCGGGAGGCCGTCCTGGAGCACCTGGCCCGGCACCGCGCGGACCTGCTGCTGGTCCTCACCGCCCGCCGACCGGACGGCGAGACCCCGTTCCGGCCCGACGAGTTCCTGTCCGCCCTGACCGGCGTCGAGGCCCGCGTCCTGCTGGTCGACCCCTTCGCCACGCCGACACCGGGCGCGGTGCGACTCCGCCCCGGCCGGAACGAGTCGCTGATCTGCGACGCCGTCGACGGCGGTCACCGCCTCGAATCCGTCGACCGGGCCCGGGCCGCCGACGCCTACCGGCTCGCCCTGGACCTCGCCCTGACCGCCGGGAGCCACTGGTGGGCGGCCGTGGCCACCGCCGCGCTGGACCGGCTCGGCGCCCCGCACTCCACCCCGCACCCGACCCAACTCGACCGCATCCAGAGCGCGTTCACCACCGTCCCGGGTGCCGCCGACGCGCTGCTCGACCTCACGGACCTGATCCGCTCGGCCCCGGCCGACCTGGTGGAGCAGGTCTACGCGCTCCTGCGGGCCCTGATCGGCCACCGCCGGGACCCGGCCACCGGCATCCACCCGATCGTCGACCCGGCCGTCCTGGACGGCCTCGACCGCCGGGACCGCGCGGTCGTCCGCGACTGGATCGACAACGAGCTGGTCGAGGCCGCCGCCCCGCACCGGGCCCGGCTGCTCGAACTCGCCGCGATCCTCGACACCCCGGTGATCTCCTCCGACCCGACCCTCCCGGACGGCCCGCTGGGCCCGTGGGTGACCCGTCTCGTCCCGCACGCCGAACCCGACGGAACCCTCCGGCTGCTGCCGCGCCCCGCCCCCGCCCCCCGGCCGTCCTCCGCCGACTTCGGCCACCTCGTGCGCCGCACCTGGCGCTGCCCGACCGAGGGGTGCGCCCGCTACGCCCCCGGCCCGACCCCGCCGCCGCTGCCCAGCGTCGAAGGACTGGACGCCGTCTGCACCGAACACCGCACCCCCCTGCTCCCGGCCGCCCCCCGCCCGGCCGTCGCCCACCTCAAAGCCGTCACCGACCAGTTCTGCTCCGGCCAGTTCACCGTCGAGGAGGGGTCCTCGTTCCCGCTCTCCCTCTCGGTCGACAGCACCCCCCTGCTGGTCTCCTTCCAGGACGGCACCGTCACCGTCCGGGCCACCGACATCGGCGCCCGCTACCGCCTCCCCGGCCCCGGCGCCCCGGACTGGCAGGACCTGATCCCGGACGAACCGCTCCCCTTCCCGCCCGGCACCCGCATCGCCCCGGCCCCGGACGTCACCCTGGTCCGCACCGGCACCCCCCTCCCCGGCGAACCGGCCCCGCCCGCCGGGTCCTGACCGGATACAACAGCGCTTGTACAAGCGCTGTTACAGTGGCCGCGTGACCGGAACCCCCACCCCCGCCGGCCCCGCCGACCCAGCCGGCCCCACCGACCCCACCGAGCTGAGCCTCTGGCGCCCGCTCCGCCTGCTCCAGGCGTCGATGGACGAGGAGATCGGCCGGGTCTACGCCGAGACGCCCGTCGAGGGGCTCCGGCCGAGTTTCGTGCTGGAGCTGCTCCGGCTGCACGCGCGCGGGCCGATGACCATCACCGAGCTGGCCGAGTCGGTGCGGCACACGCACTCGGCGCTCAGCCAGAAGGTGGCCGCGATGCGGCGGGCGGGCTGGGTGGAGACCGTGCCCGGGGCCGACGCCCGGAGCAAGAAGGTCACGCTGACCGCGAAGGCGCGGGAGGTGGTCGGCCGGCTGGCCGCCGAGTGGGAGGCCACCGAGGCCGCGCTCGCCGAGCTGGAGGCCGAACTCCCGTACCCGCTCAGCCGGGTGGTTGAGGACATCGAGCGGGCGCTGGCCCGCCGCAGCTTCCACGAGCGGATCCTCGGACGGCTGGCCGGTGACCCGCGGTGGCGGTGACCGGCCGCCGGCTGCTGCTCGACGTCGCCCCGCTGCGCGAGTCGCCCGCGTTCCGGCGGCTGTGGCTCGGCGGGACGGTCTCCGGCCTCGGCGGCCAGATGGCGCTGGTGGCCGTCGCGTTCCAGGTCTGGGAGCACACCCGCAGCACGGTGTGGACCGGCGCCGTGGGCCTGGCCCAGGCGGTGCCGCTGCTGGCGCTCGGGCTGTTCGCCGGCGCGCTGGTCGACCGTTCGGACCGGCGGACGCTGTACCTGCTGGCCACCGCCGGGCAGGCCGGGTGCGCGCTGCTGCTCGCGGCCCAGGCACCGCTGGGGTACCTCCCGCCCGCCGGGGTGGTCGCGCTGGTGGCCGGGCAGTCCGTCTTCGTCGCGGCCGCGGGCCCGGCCGCCCGGACCTTCCCGCCCCGGCTGCTCCCGCCCGGGCAGCTGGCGGCGGGCCTGGCCCTGAACCGGGTCGCGTTCCAGGGCGCGATGCTGCTCGGCCCGGCACTGGGCGGGCTGCTGGTGGCGTGGGCGGGCGTCGGCGGCTGCTACCTGGCCGACGCGCTCAGCTTCGCGGCCGCCCTGTACGCGGCTCTCCGCCTGCCCCGGATGCGCCCGGACGCCGCGCCCGGCGCCGACCCCGCCGCTGCCGCCACCGCCCGCCCCGCCGGCACCGCCCGGGCGGGCCGCGCGGGGCTGCGCGACGTGCGGGACGGCCTGGCGTTCCTGGCCCGGACGCCGGTCGTCCGCGCCGCGCTGCTCACCGACCTGGCCGCCACCGTGCTGTCCATGCCGATCAGCCTGTTCCCGCTGGTCAACGCGGAGCGGTTCGACGGCGGTCCGCGCACCCTGGGGCTGTTCCTGACCGCGATCGCGGCGGGCGGCGTCGCCGCCTCCGTCCTGTCGGGGGCGTTCACCCGGCGGCCGCACCAGGCGCCGGTGATGCTGGCCGCCGCTGCGGCCTGGGGCGTCGCACTGGCCCTGTTCGGCCTGGTGTCGAGCCCGTGGCCGGGGCTGGGGCTGCTCGTGCTGGCCGGGGCGGCGGACACCGTGTCCGTGGTCGCCCGCGGGACCGTCGTCCAACTGCACACCCCGGACGCGCTGCTGGGACGGGTCGGCGCGGCCGAGCAGATCGTCGGACAGGCCGGACCGGACCTGGGCAACCTGCGCGGCGGCCTGGTCGCCTCCGCCACCTCGGGCACCACCGCCCTGATCAGCGGCGGCCTGCTCTGCCTCGCCGCCGTCGCCCTGATCGGAACCGCCACCCCCGGACTGCGCCGCCCGCCCGCCCCCGGGGAAATCCGTTGTACACCGTAGAAGGACTCCTCTACGGTGTACAACGCGCGGTCGACCGGCCGTGCCCGCCGTCCCCGGGAGCCCCCTTGTCACAGCCGTCCGTCCCCCCGCCCGCCGCTCCGCACCCGCGGCGGTGGGTCATCCTGGCGGTGGTCTGCCTGGCCACGCTGGTGGTGCTGCTCGACAACACCGTGCTCAACGTGGCCATCCCCTCCCTGACGGAGGACCTGGGCGCGGGCACGGCCGACATCCAGTGGATGATCAACGCCTACGCACTGGTCCAGTCCGGCCTGCTGCTGACGGCCGGCAGCCTGTCCGACCGGTACGGGCGCAAGCGGGCGCTGCTGGTGGGTCTCGCGCTGTTCGGCCTGGGGTCGACGGCGGCGGCCCTGGCCCAGTCCTCCGGGCAGTTGATCGCCGCCCGGGCCGGCATGGGCATCGGCGGCGCGCTGCTGATGACCACCACGCTGGCGGTGGTGATGCAGGTGTTCCACGGCCCCGAGGTGCCGAAGGCGATCGGCATCTGGGGGGCGGTCAGCTCGCTGGGCTTCGCGGGCGGCCCGCTGCTCGGCGGCGTGCTGCTGGCGCACTTCTGGTGGGGCTCGATCTTCCTGGTCAACATCCCGGTGGCGCTGCTCGGCCTGGTCGCGGTGGCCCGCCTGCTCCCGGAGAGCCGGGACCCGTCGGGCCGCCGGCCGGACGTGCCGGGTGCGGTGCTCTCCACCGTCGGCATGGTCGGCCTGGTGTACGCGATCATCTCCGGGCCGGTGCACGGCTGGGGCTCCGGCCCGGTGCTGTTCGCGGCGGCGGTCGGCCTGGCCGCGCTGGCGGGCTTCGTGGCCTGGGAGGTCCGCACCCCCACCCCGATGCTGGACATGGCCTTCTTCCGGGACAGGCGCTTCAACGGCGCGGTGGCGGGCGGCATCCTGGTCGCCTTCGGGATGGCCGGCTCGCTGTTCCTGCTCACCCAGTACCTGCAACTGGTGCTCGGCTACCGGCCGTTGGAGGCGGGCCTGCGGATGTCGCCGCTGGCCCTGGTGATCGTGCTGCTCAACCTGTCGGGCGTGGGCGCCCGGCTGCTGCCGAAGGTCGGTTTCGCGGGGGCCGTCGCCCTCGGCATGGGGCTGCTGGCCGGCGGCCTGGCCCTGCTCGCCGCGATGGGCTCGGGCCACGGGTACCCGGGGCTGCTGGCCGGGCTGCTGCTGATGGGCTGCGGCATCGCGGTCGCCGGCCCGGCGATGGCGGCGGCCGTGATGGGCGCCATCCCGCCGGAGCGGGCCGGGGCCGGTGCGGGCGTGCAGGGCACGGTGACCGAGTTCGGCGGCGGTCTGGGCGTGGCGGTGCTCGGCGCGGTGCTCGGCTCGCGCTTCGCGGCGGGCCTGCCGGAGAGCGTCCCGGCCGCGGCGGCGAAGTCGCTGCCGGAGGCCCTGGCCGCCGCCCCGGGCGAGGCCGCGCGCGGCGCGGTGCGGAGCTCCTTCGCCCACGGGCTGACGTCCAGTCAGCTGATCGGCGCGGCGGCCGTGCTGCTCGGCGGCCTGCTCTCCGCCGCCCTGCTGTACCGCGCCGACCGCCCGGCTCCGGCCGCCCCCGCGGCCCGGCCGGAGCCGGAGCCGGAGCCCGTCCCCGCCCCGCGCTGACGCCCCACCTCGGACCGGCCCCCCGCCGGGCCCGTGCTCGCCGCACGGGCCCGGAGCCGTACCGTGGTGGCACCCCGTCGAAGCGAAGGAGCAGCGTGGCCACCAAGCGAGCCTCGCAGGTCAAGAAGAGCGTGTGGCTCACCCCGGGGCCGGTGCGCGGCCGCCGTTCCCCGCGCGCGGGCGAGGGCGGTCCGGGCAGCCTGGACCGCGAGGTGATCGTCGCCGCGGCGGTCCGGCTGCTGGACGCGCAGGGCGAGGCGAGGTTCTCGATGCGCGCCCTGGCCGCCCGGCTCGACGTCACGCCGATGTCCCTGTACTGGTACGTCGCCGACAAGGACGACCTGCTGGAGCTCGCCCTGGACGTGGTGGCCGGCGAGATGGTGCTGCCCGGGGCGGGGGACGGCACCGACTGGCAGTCCGGCCTGCGCGCCCTCGCCGTGACGTGGCGCGCCGCGATGCTGGCGCACCCCTGGGCGGTCCGGATCTACGCCGACTACCTGAACATCGGGCCGAACTCGGTCCGCTTCTCCGCCCGCGCCCTGGAGATCGCCCGCGCCTCCCCGCTCTCCGGGACCGACGCGATGGCCGCCCTCTCCGCGATCTTCCAGTACACCTACGGCTTCACCTCGACCGAGGTGAACTGGGCCGAGAAGGCCGCCGAGGCCGGCAGCACCACCGAGGAGCTGGTCGAGGAGATCACCGAGGCCGTCCGCGACCTCCCGGGCCTCGCCGACTCCGGCGTCCTCCCCGACCGCCCCCGCGAGCCCGAACACCTGCTCCGCGAGCGCGAGTTCCACCGCGCCCTGGACTGGCTGCTCGCCGGCATGCAGGCCGACCTCGGCTGACCGGTCCCCGGCCCCACGCACCCGGCCCCGCCGTCCCCCCGCCCCGTCCCCCGGACCCCGGCCCCCGGCCCCACCGGACGGGCGCGGCTACTCCTCGAAGGTCCGTTGGCTGCGCACCAGTTCCCGGGCCTGGACGGCGGTCATCGGGCGGCCGAAGAGGTAGCCCTGGCCGAGCGGGCAGCCCATCGCGGCGAGCAGGTCGCGCTGGGCGGTGGTCTCGATCCCCTCGGCGATGACCGTCACGCCCAGGGTGTCGGCGATCCGGGCGATGCCCTCGACCAGGGCGTGCTGCTGCGGGGAGGCGCCGAGCCCGTCGATGAAGGTCTTGTCGATCTTCAGCATGGAGATCGGGAACTCCCGCAGGTAGGAGAGCGAGGAGTAGCCGGTGCCGAAGTCGTCGATCGCGATGCCGACGCCCAGGGCGGTCAGCTCCTCCATGTCGGCGAGGACCCGGTTGTCGCGCCGCATCAGCACGGACTCGGTGAGTTCCAGGACCAGCGCCGTCGGTTCGATCCGCGAGGTGTCGAGCGCCTCGCGGACGGTGTCGAGGAAGCCCGCGTCGCGGAACTGGCGGGCGGAGACGTTGACGTTCACCCGCAGCCGGGGCCGTCCGGGGGCGCCGCCCTCGTCCGCCCACTTGCCGACCTCGTGGGCGGCCTGTTCGAGGACCCAGGCGCCGAGCTGGACGATCTGGCCGCTCTCCTCGGCGACCGAGATGAAGTCGTCGGGCAGGATCATGCCGTGCCGGTCGTGCGGCCAGCGGATCAGCGCCTCGAAGCCGGTCAGCACGCCCTCCTGGAGGGCGACGATCGGCTGGTAGTGCAGCCGGAACGCGGACTCGGTGAGCGCGTCGTCGAGGTTCTCGTAGAGCTCGTGCCGCCGCAGCAGCCGGGTCTGGAGCGCGGAGCGGTAGTGCCGGCGCTGCCGCCGTCCGGCGTCCTTGGCGGCGTACAGCGCGAGGTCGGCGTGGGCGAGCAGTTCGGTGGTGTCGGAGCTGTCCTCGGTGGTGGCCACCCCGATGCTGGCCGAGACCCGGGCGGCGCCGGCGCCGAGCACGAACGGTTCGGCGAAGAGCGCGAGCAGGCCGTCGGCGACGGCGTCGACGTCGGCGGGGGTGCGGGCGTCCTCGACCAGGACGGCGAACTCGTCGCCGCCGAGCCGGGCCGCGGTGTCGGAGCTGCGCAGGGCGCCGGAGACCCGGCGGGCCACCGAGAGCAGCAGTTCGTCGCCGACGGCGTGGCCCTGGGTGTCGTTGACGGCCTTGAAGTCGTCGAGGTCGATGAAGAGCACGCCGGTGACCAGGCCGCTGCGGGCGGTCCGCTCCAGGGCGTGCGCGGCGCGGTCCTGGAACAGGACGCGGTTGGCCAGGCCGGTCAGCGGGTCGTGGAAGGCCAGGTGGGTGAGTTCGCGCTCCATCGCGCGCTGCTCGGTGACGTCGCGCAGGGTGAGCACCAGTCCTTCGACGGTCGGGTCGGCGCGCAGGTCGTTGAACCGGACCTCGACCTCGATCGGGGTGCGGTCGGGCCGCACCAGCCGCCAGTGCTCGCGGGGCTGGTCCTGGCCGTCGCCGGGGACGGGGAAGCCGCGGGTGCGGATCCGCTCCAGGGTCCGGACGACGCCCCGGACGTCGCCGGGCGGGACCAGGTCGGTCAGCGGGGTGCCGTCCAGCCGGGCGTGGCCCAGCACCCGGGCCGCGGAGGTGGAGGCGTAGCGGACGGTGTCGTCGTCGTCGAGGATCAGGATGACGTCGCTGGCGCTCTGCACCAGGGTGCGGAAGTACAGCTCGCTGTTGCGGTGGTTGATCTCCTGGCTGAGCAGCACCCGTTCGACGGCGAGCGCGGCCTGGGCCGCGAGGATCTCCAGCGGGCCGCGCAGGTCGGCCAGTTCCTGTTCGGTGCCGGCCGCGACCAGCACGCCGAGCAGCGGGTCGCCGGAGGGCCGTTCGGCGAGGGTGAGCGGGCAGAGCAGCACGTGGGGCAGGCCGTGCGGGAAGGCCGCCGAGGTGCCGCGCAGGTCGTCGGCGGGCAGCAGCAGCGTGGTGTCCGGCGAGGCGAGGGCGAGCAGCGCGCCGACCTGTTCGGTGGGCGGGGCGGTCGGGGCGCCGGCCGGCCGGGAGTGCGGGGTCCGGGCGACGGCGAGCCGGACGGGGTGGCCGGGGCGGGCGGGCATCAGGGCCGAGGCGGCGCTCTCGACGCCGGTGGCGATCTCGTCGACGGTGACCGCGGCGGTCAGCCGCGAGCCGGCCTCGCGCAGGGTGCGCTCGCGCACCGCGGCCTGCCGGTAGGCGGCGACCACGACGGCGAGCCGGGCCAGCACCAGCAGGTACAGGACGGCCGAGAAGGCGCCGATCACGCCGGTGTTGGCGGTGTTCCCGGCCACCCACTCGGCCAGCAGGATGGCGGGGGCGATGAGCGCCGCGGCGGTGAGCAGCAGCAGCCGTCCGGTGCCCAGGCCGGGTTGCTGGGTGGGCAGCGGGTGGGTGAGTTCGACCATCGAGGGGTGGAGGGCGGCCGCGCCCCAGGCGGCGTAGAGGACGGCCCAGCCGAGGTCGACGGGGGTGCCGATGTGCCAGTTCCCGTGCAGCTGGATCAGTCCGTAGGCGGTGTCGGAGAGCAGGATGCCGACGGTGCCGACGGTGAGCAGTTGCAGCGAGCGGCTGGCGCCGCCGCTGGGGGTGAGCAGCCGCAGCAGCAGGGCGAGGACGACGATGTCGCCGAGCGGGTAGGCGATCGAGACGGCCTTGGAGAACCAGTCGAGGTCGGGGTTGCGGGTGTAGGGCAGGATCAGGTAGATCCAGCCGAGCAGCGCCAGGCTCATGGTGAGGATCAGGGCGTCGAGCAGCCCGGCCCAGTCCTGTCTGGACTTGCGGCGGCGGATGAAGAGCAGGGCGCCGGCCGCGTACAGCACGAACTCGGCGAGGTAGAAGACGTCCGCGACGGACGGGAACGGGTTGTCGAGGTGCAGGAACTGGGTCTGGACGACCTGGGTGACCTCGCCGGCGGTGAAGCTGACGTTGGCGAGGGCCAGCAGGTACCAGGGCGTGGCGTGCGCGGGCCGGTTCAGCCGGACGCCGGTGACGACGGCGGCGGCGCCGCTCATGCCGATCCCGGTCCACCAGATGATCCGCTGGTCGGGGTTGGCGTAGTAGATGCCGGTCAGCAGTGCCATCCACGCCAGGAAGCAGGCCATCAGGAGCCGGCGACGGGCTGTCATGGCGCTACCTCCTGCCGGTAGGGTCCCGGATCGACGGCTTGCGAACACCTTCGTCCACCATGGGCGCATATAGTCGAATAGCACAATTTCGTATCTGTTTCTGTTGCCCGCGCGAGCGAGGTCAGTCCTGTGGTGGAACGAGCAGGCGGTACGGCGGACGGTCCTCCCCCGCCGGATGGGACCAGCTGGTCGGTGATCCGCGACGCCTCCGGGCGGCACGCTATCCGACCGGCCGCGGCGGCCCGGACGGACGGGTGGGAGCCGGTCTTCGGGCCGGCCGGGCGCCCGGACTGCCGGGCGTTCGTCGACCGGAACTGGCGGCCGTCGGAGCTGGGCCTGGCGGCCCGGTCCGGGGACGGCCCGCGGCCCGGTCCGGGCGGGCCGGTCCCGGCGTACGAGGCGTTCCGGGCCCGCGCGGCGCGGGACCCGGAGGCGCTCGCCGTGCTGGGCGAGGGCGGCACGCTGTCCTACCGGGAGCTGGCGCTGCGCGCCGCCCGGCTGGCCGGGGCGCTGCGGGCGGCCGGGGTCAGGCCGGGCGACCCCGTGCCGGTCCGGCTGCCCCGGGACGTGGACCTGGTGGTCGCCTGGCTGGCCGTGCTCGGCGCGGGCGGCGGCCTGCTGCCGGTGGACCCGTCCTGGCCCGCCGAGCGGCAGGACCGGGTGGTGGCGCGGTGCGGGGCGGCCGTGGCCGTGGCGGCGGGCGCCCCGGGCTGGCCGGGGGTGCGGGTGCTCGGGCCGGACGCGGCGGGTCCCGTCGAGGAGCCGCCCCCGCTCGGTCCGGGCGACCTGGCGTACCTGATCCACACCTCCGGCTCCAGCGGCGTCCCCAAGTGCGTGGCCGTGGCGCACGGGCCGCTGGCGTTCACCCTGGACCGGGTCGGCCGGGCGTACGGGCTGGCGCCGGGCGACCGGGTGCTGCAGCTGGGCGCGCTGGGTTTCGACACCGCGCTGGAGCAGGTCCTCGCGCCGCTGACCCGGGGCGCCGCGGTGGTGCTCGGCGGGGTCGACGCGTGGGCGCCGACCGAGCTGCTGGAGCGGATCGGGGAGCTGCGCCTGACGGTGGCCGACCTCACCCCCGCGTACTGGCACCACCTGGTGGCGCAGCTGGAGCCGGGCGAGCTGGGCCGGACGGGGCTGCGGCTGGTCCTGGTCGGCGGGGACGTGGTGCACGTGGACGACTGCCGGGCCTTCCTGGCCCGGCTGCCGGGGGTGCGGCTGCTCAACGCCTACGGGGTGAGCGAGGCGGCGATCACCTCCACCCTCTGCGAGGTGACGGCCGAGGTGCTCGGGGACGCCGCCGCGACGGCGCCGGCGCCGATCGGCCGGCCGCTGCCCGGGGTGCGGGTGCACCTGTTGGACGGGCGGCTCGCACCCGTGGCGCCGGGCGGGAAGGGCGAGATCCACCTGGCCGGTCCGGGCCTGGCGCTGGGCTACTGGCGGGACGCCGCCGCGACCGCCGAGGCGTTCGTGCCGGACCCGTCCGCCGGGGAGCCGGGGGCGCTGGTGTACCGGACGGGCGACACCGGGCGGCTGCGGCCGGACGGTGTCCTGGAGATCCTCGGGCGGGTCGACGAGCAGGTGAAGGTCGGCGGCTTCCGGGTCGACCCGGGCGAGGTGGAGGCGGTGCTGGCCGCCCACCCGGAGGTCCGGCTGGCGAAGGTGCTGGCCGACCGGACCGCCCCCGACGGCAGCGCCGCCCTCACCGCGTACTACACGACGGCGGACCCGGAGACGGCCCGCGCGCCGGAGCGGGTCGCGCCGATCCGCGCCCACCTGGCGCGCTACCTGCCCGCGTTCATGGTCCCGGCCGCGTTCGTGCCGCTGGCGGCGATGCCGCTCACCGCGGCCGGGAAGATCGACCGCCGGGCGCTGCCGGCCCCGCCCGCGTCGGCGGTGCACGCCGCCGCGCCGCCGCCGGGGCCGGGCGACGGCGTTCCCGCGGACGCGACCGAGCTGACCATCGGCCGGCTCTGGGCCGAACTGCTCGGCGTGGACCACGTCGAGCCGTTGGACGACTTCTTCGCCCTGGGCGGGACGTCGCTGCTGGCCATGGAGATGCTGGCCCGGGTCCGGCTGCTGGCCGACCTCGACGTCACCCTGGTGCGCGGCCTGACCCGGTCCCTGCTCGGCGAGCCGACGCTGCGGGCGTTCGCCGCCGCGGTCCGGGCCGCCCGCGCGGGGGGCCCGGCCGGCGCCGGGCCGGGGGCGGGCGGCATCGACTGGAACGCGGAGGCCGAGGTGCGCTGCCCGGTGCGCGGCGGCGGCGGGCCCGCGCCGGACCGGGTACGGCCCGCCGAGATCCTGCTCACCGGCGCGACCGGCTTCTGCGGCGCCCACCTGCTGGAGACGCTGCTCGCCACCACCGGGGCGCGGATCCACTGCCTGGTCCGGGCGCCGGACCGGGCGGCGGCGGCCGAGCGCCTGCACGACGCCCAGCGGCGCTTCCTGGGGCGGCAGTTGACGGACCCGCGGGTCGTCCCGCTGACCGGGGACCTCACCGAGCCCCTGCTGGGCCTGCCGCAGCACCGCTTCGACTGGCTGGCCGAGCACCTCGACGCGATCCACCACCTGGGCGCCCGGGTCAACTTCCTCTACCCGTACCACCAGCTGCGGCGCGCCAACGTGGACGGCACCCGGGAGGTCGTCCGGCTGGCCGGGCACCGCCGGGGCGTGCCCGTCCACTACGTCTCGACGCTGGCCGTGCTGGCCGGTTTCGGGGCGGTCGGCGTCGACGGGGTGGACGAGCGCACCCCGCTCGCCCACCCCGAGCACCTGGGGGTGGGCTACGTGGAGTCCAAGTGGGTCGCCGAGCAGCTGCTGCACCGGGCGGCGGCGCAGGGGCTGCCGGTCACCGTGATCCGCACCAACGACGTCACCGGGGACCTGGCCGGCGGGGCGATGAACCCGGCGACCGAGCTGTGGGCGCTGGTGCTGTACTTCGCCGAGAGCGGGCGCTACCCGCAGGTGCGGCTGCCGCTGGACTTCGTGCCCGCCGACCGGTTCGCCCGGGCCGCCGCCCACATCGCCGCGCACGCCCCGGCCCGCGGCGACGTCTACCACCTCGCCTCGCCGCGACCGGCCTCGCTGCCCGAGCTGGCGGCCCGGATGGCGGCCGCCGGCCGTCCGCTCACCGCCGTCCCCTACCGGGAGTGGGTGCGCGAACTGGTGGCCTTCGCGGCCGCGCACCCGTCCCACCCGATCGCGCCGTACGCGCCGCTGTTCGTCGACCGGGCGCCCGGCACCGGGCTGTCGATCAGCGAGCTGTACTTCCGGCCGGTCTTCCCGCGCTTCGACCGCTCCCGGGCGGAGGCCGCCCTGGCCGGCAGCGGCATCGTGCTGCCGGACGTCGACGCCGGGCTGCTGGACCGCTGCCTGGCGCAGCTGGACGGCACCGGGCTGCTGCCGGGCCGGGCGGGCTGAGGCCGCGGTGAGCAGCGCCGACGGACCGGACGCCTTCGACGGGCCGGACCCCGCCGCCGAAGCGGACCCTTTCGACGGACCGGACCCTTTCGACGGACCGGACCCCTTCGACGGGCCGGACGCCCTCGACGGACCGGACCCCTTCGACGGGCTCGACCTCGCCCGCGCGCCCGCCGACGCCCCGGTGGCGTTCGGCGCGGAGCTGACCGGCCCGGTGCTGCTGGCCGCCTACCGGCGCGGCCTGTTCCCGATGCCGGCCGACGAGATGGCGGCCGCGTTCCACGAGGTCCGCCACGGCTCGGAGGTGGCGGCCGGGCGGATCGCACTGCTGCCCGGGCCGGTCGGGCAGGACCCGTACGCGCTGGCCTGGTGGTCCCCCGATCCGCGCCCGGTCCTGGCGCCGGGGGAGGTGCACCTGGCGACCCGGCTGCGCCGGAGCCTGCGGGCCGGGGCGGACGGGTACAGCACGGCGGACCGCGCCTTCGCCGAGGTGGTGGCGGGCTGCGCGGAGGGGCGGCGGCCGGTCTGGCTGACGCCGGCGCTGCGCGCGGCGCTGGCCCGGCTGCACCGGGCGGGCGTCGCGCACAGCGCCGAGGTCTGGGACGGGCCGGAGCTGGTGGGCGGCGCGTTCGGGGTCGTGGTCGGCGGGGTGCTGAGCCTGGACTCGATGTTCGGGCGCCGGCCGGGCGCGGACCGCACCGCCGTCGCCGACCTGGCCGCCCGGTTCGCCGCCGCCGGGGGGCGGCTGCTGGACGTGCAGTGGGACAGCCCGCACGTCCGGGCCCTGGGGGCCCGGACGGTGGCGCGCGGGGACTACCTGCGGGCGCTGGCCGGGCCGGCCGCCCCCGCCGCGCCGGAGACCGGGCGGCTGCCGCTGTCCCGGCTGGGCTGAGACCGGGCCGGGGACGCCCCGGGGCGTCCCCGGCCCGGTCTCAGCCCGCCTGGAGGCGGAGCCCGGCCAGGGTGAGGTCGAGTTCGGCGAGGAACTGCTCGCGGTCGTCGTGCCCGTCGAACTCGTCCACGATGTGGTGCAGGAACGGGTAGCGCTCCGGGTCCAGGGCGCGCCAGTTGTCGGCGAAGCGGCCGAGGAACTCCTCGCGGCCCACGGCGCCCTCGACGACCTCCTCGGGCGGTTCCTCCTGGCCCAGGTCGGCGGCGTTGCTGACCACGACGCCGATGACCGCCGACAGGGCGTGGAAGCGCTGCTTCGGGGTGAGGTCGAGGCGCAGCAGCTGCCGGCCGAGCAGTTCGTACAGGCGCAGCGAGTTGCCCTCGGTGCCGATGTTGCGCAGGAAGCGGTCGCCGAGCCAGGGCCGGTCCGCCACCGCGTCGAACAGCGTGACGGCCATGGCGCGCAGGTCGGCGATCGGGTCGGCCGTGTCGGGCCGCTGCTCGACGGCGGTCAGGACGCCGCCGAGGACGTGGTCGATGGCGCGGTCGAGCAGGTCGTCCTTGCCGGAGACGTACCAGTAGATGCTGCCGACGCCGGTGCCCAGCCGGCTCGCGAGGGCGCGCAGGGTCAGGGCCTGTTCGCCGTCCTCGTCCAGCAGGGCGACGGCGGCGGCGAGGACGGCCTCCATGGAGTGCGAGGCACGTCGACGCCCTCGGGTCGGGCGTTCGGCGGGGTGCGGTCGCGTCGGTGCCATGGTTCCCATCCAATCACATTTGCGGGATTATCGAACTCGGTTCTATAGTAGAACCACGTTCGATAGTGCGTCGCGGACCGGTACGGCCGCACCCCGCGCCCGCCCGGCGCGACGCCCGGACCGCCCCCGCCCGAAACCACGAAAGGAGGCCCGTCATGACTGCCACCGCTGCCGCACCCGCGGCTTCCCGCACCTATCCGTCGCTGCGCGCGGCCTGGATCCCGATGGCCGCGCTCTGCCTGGCCTTCTTCGTCGAGATGGTCGACAACACCCTGCTCTCGATCGCACTGCCGACCATCGGCCGGGACCTGGGCGGCGGCACCACCGCCCTCCAGTGGGTGACCGGCGCGTACTCGCTGACCTTCGGCGGCCTGCTGCTGACGGCCGGGTCGATGGCCGACCGGCTCGGG
>NZ_JBIVXY010000008.1:0-82946 GCF_044769485.1 Kitasatospora sp. NPDC090308
GTCGCCGTCAACAAGGACCCCGAAGCCCCCATCTTCGAACTCGTCGACTACGGCGTCGTCGGAGACCTCTTCACCGTCCTCCCCCAGCTCACCGAGCAGGTCAAGACGGGCTGACGTCCCGTCGACCGGCCTGCCCGGCCCGAAGGGCGCGACCGCTCCGGTCGCGCCCTTCGGCGTTCCCCCGCCGCCCGCGGCGGGCCGGGCTCCGGCCCCGTCCGACTATGATCGTCCGCCAACCACCGGAACGAGGGGGACCCATGCCGCGGACCGCACCGCCGACCACCGCTTTCGACGCCAACGAGCGCACCGCCTGGGCCGGGCACGGCGCCGTCTACGCCGCCTCGTTCGGCCGGCTCTGCGCCCGCCCCGTGGAGCGGCTCCTCGACGCGGCGGGCGTGTCCGCGCGGGACCGGGTGCTGGACGTCGGGACGGGGCCGGGCACCGTCGCCGCGGCGGCGGTGGCCCGCGGCGCCCTGGTCACCGCCGTCGACGCCGAACCGAGCATGCTCGCACTCGTCCGCCGCGACGTCCCGCAGGCCCGGAGCGAACTCGCCACCCTCCCCGAACTGCCCTTCCCGGACGGCGAGTTCGACGCGGTGGTGGCCAACTTCGTGCTCAACCACGTCGGTCGGCCGCTGCTCGCGCTCGCCGAACTGCGGCGCGTGCTGCGCCCGGGCGGGCGGCTCGCCCTGACCATCTGGTCGGGCAGCCCCGCCCCGGGCCAGACGCTGGTCCCGCGCGCCCTGCAGGCGGCCGGCGCGGCCCGCCCGGCACACCTCGGGCCGCTCGACCCGGCCGACGACTTCGACCGCACCCCCGACGGCCTGGCCGGGCTGCTCACCGGCGCCGGACTGCGCGACGCCCACGGGAGCACCGTCGAGTTCGACCACGCCACCACCCTGGACGAGTGGTGGAGCGGCCCGGCGGCCGGTGTCGCCACCATCGGGCTGACCCTGCTCGCCCAGCCGCCCGCCGTCCGGGACGCGGCCCGCCGCCACTACGAGCGGCTCGCCGAGGAGTACCGCACCGACCCGGCGGCCCCGGACGCCCTGCTGCTCCCGCACCGCGCCCTGCTGGCCTCCGCCGTCCGCTGAACCGCGCCCGCCTGCCGCCTCACCACTCGCGGGGGTCGACCAGCTCCTCCAGGTCGGCCTCCGGGAAGCCGTACGCCCGGGCGAGGTGGTCGAAGTCCGCGGCGATCGCCTCGCGCGCGACGGTCTCGATCTCGCTGCCGGCCTCGTGGAACTCCTCCGCCAGCAGGTTGAACTGCTCCGTCGCGGCGTGCGTCAGCTCGTACAACTCGTCGAGCCCGCGCGGCGGTCGGCCCTCGATCCGCTCGCACAGCGCGTGCAGGATGTCGCCGCCCTTGGCCACCAGGTGCGCCGGGTAGTAGCCGTCCCCGCGCATCGGGCCCAGGAACTCGTACCCCGCCATCCGCTCGTTGGTGATCGTCATGCCGCCGCTCCGTCCGCTGGGGAATCCTCCCGGCCGATGATGCCCCCGGCCACTGACAGTCCCCGGCGGTCGGCGGTCAGCGACCCCGGGCCGGGTCGCGCAGCAGGTCGTCGACGCTCCGGCGCGGGGTGGCCGCCCCGGGCGGGCCGTAGCCGACCCGCAGCACCACCTGGACGGTGCCGACGCCGCTGTCGGGGTCGCGCAACCGCCAGCGGGTGTCCGGGAGTTCGACGGCCTGGTGGAGCACCGAGACGCGCAGCCCGCGCGCGGTCGCCACCAGCCACACCCGCTCCAGCGCCTGCCCGGCCCGCAGCCAGTCCGCCGCCGTGTCGCCCCGGGTGGCGATGGTCGCCACCTGCGGCAGCGCCTCGAAGCGCTGCGTGCGCACGGGCCCGCGCCCGGCGAAGTCCCGTACGGGGACCCGGGCTTCGTGGTCATGGGGCCCGAGCGCCCACTCCGGGATGCCGTCCGCGGCAACGCTCGCGGGAGCACGACCTGCGGGCTCCGCGCGCAGCCAACCACCCGTCTCCGCCCGGCGGGCGGCGTCCGCGGCGATCCGGGCCTCGGCCTCCGCGGTCAGCGCCAGCACCCGGCGCGCGCCGGACTCCTCCAGCACGTCCAGTACGGCGTCCTCGTCGGCGGCGGCCTCGATCAGCTCGCCGATCACCGCCTCGGGCACGTCCCGGTTCCCGAACGGCTCGCGGCTGGAGTGCCGTTGGCCGACCGCCTCCGCCAACTCGGCCAACTCGACCGGCTCGTGGGGCGCGCCGCGCGGGCCGAAGCGCACCACCGCCACCGGCCCGTCCGGCCCGTCCGGTCCCGGTATCAGGTCCAACTCCTCGACCGGCAGCCCGAGTCGGGCGGCCGCCACCCGCAGGTTGAACAGCGCCGCCCCGACCGACAGCAGCATCGCCCGCCCGTCCGGATCGGCCAGCGGCACCGCCCGCGCGGGGTCGGCGAACACCAGCACCCCGGGGCCGTCCGCGGTCGGCCGGAACCGCCACGGCTGCGTGTTGTGCAGCGACGGCGCGGCCCCGGCCGCGGCGACCAGTTCCCGCAGTTCGGCCGGGCTCGGCCCGCCCGGCACCCCGTCCACCGTTCCCGCCATCGGCTCGGTCATCGCGGATCACTCCTCGCCGCATCCTCGTCGGGTCGCACGCTTCCGTGTCTTGAGCCTGCGCCCGCCCCGCCCCGCCCGGTAGGGCCCAAAGGCCCGGGCCCGGCGACCTCCGACCCCGTCCGCCGCCCCGCGTACCGCCCCCGTCCGCCGCCCCGCGCACCGACCCCGCCGCCCTGGCCGCTCTGGCCGCCTGGCCGGGGTGGTGCCGACGCCGCCGCCGCTGACGTACGGTACAGATCATGGAATTCCGTCACCTGGGCCGCAGCGGCCTGATCATCAGCGAGATCGCGTACGGGAACTGGCTCACCCACGGCTCGCAGGTCGAGGAGGACACCGCGGCCGCCTGCATCCGGGCCGCCCTCGACGCGGGCATCACCACCTTCGACACCGCCGACGTCTACGCCGAGACCCGCGCCGAGTCGGTCCTCGGACGGGCCCTCAAGGGCGAGCGCCGCGAGGGGCTGGAGGTGCTCACCAAGGTGTTCTGGCCGACCGGCCCCGGCCGCAACGACCGGGGGCTGGGCCGCAAGCACATCCTGGAGTCGATCGACGGCTCGCTGCGCCGGCTGCAGACCGACTACGTGGACGTCTATCAGGCCCACCGCTACGACCCCTCCACCCCGCTGGAGGAGACCATGGAGGCGTTCGCCGACGTGGTCCGCTCCGGCAAGGCGCTGTACATCGGCGTCTCCGAGTGGACGGCCGAGCAGATCCGGGCCGGTCACGCGCTGGCCCGCGAGCTGCGCGTCCCGCTGGTCTCCAGCCAGCCGCAGTACAGCGCGCTGTGGCGCGTCATCGAGGGTGAAGTGGTGCCCACCTGCGAGGAGTTGGGCATCGGCCAGGTGGTCTGGTCGCCGATCGCGCAGGGCGTGCTGACCGGCAAGTACCAGCCCGGGGCGGAGCCGCCGGCGGGTTCCCGGGCCACCGACGAGAAGGGCGGCGCGAACTTCGTCTCCCGCTGGCTGCGGCCCGAGGTCCTGGAGCGCGTCCAGCTGCTGCACCCGCTCGCCGCGGAGGCCGGGCTGTCGCTCGCCCAGCTCGCCGTCGCCTGGGTGCTGCAGAACCCGAACGTCTCGGCCGCGATCATCGGCGCCTCCCGCCCCGAGCAGGTCACCGAGAACGTCAAGGCCGCCGGCGTGAAGCTGGAGCCCGCGCTGCTCGCCCGGATGGACGAGATCCTGGCCCCGGTCGCCGAGTTCGACCCGGCCCGGACCGCGGAGAACGCCCCCAAGACCCGCCCCTGAGCCCCACCGGCGTGCCGGGCGCCTGAACGCGCGGGCGCCCGGACCCGGCCGGCGCAGCGCGCCCGCGGGCGGCCACCGCGACACCCCGGTGGCCGCCCGCGGCCCGCTACTCCCCGCCGCCCTCCGCCAGCCCCGCCGGCCCCGGCACCACCGGCGCCGCCGAGGCCGCGGGCGCCCCCGGCACCTCCGACGTCTCCGACGCCTCCGGCACCTCCTGCTGCGCCCAGATGGTCTTGCCGTGCCGGGCGAACCTGGTCCCCCAGCGCTGCGCCAGCTGCCCGATGATGAACAGCCCCCGGCCGCCCTCGTCGGTGGACTTGGCGCGCCGCAGGTGCGGGGTGCTGTCCGAGCTGTCCGACACCTCGCAGATCAGGCCCCGGTCGTTGATCAGCCGCAGCCGGATCGGCGACTTCCCGTACCGGATCGCGTTGGTCACCAGTTCGCTGACGATCAGGCCGGTGGCGAACTCCAGCTCCTCCAACCCCCAGGCGGCGAGCTGGTGTTCGGCCAGCCGCCGGGCGGTGCGCACCACCGCCGGGTCCTCCGGCAGGGTCCACACCGCGACCTTGTCCTCGGGCAGCTCCAGGGTGCGCACCAGCAGCAGCACGGCGTCCTCGCGCTGGCGCTCGGGCAGCAGCGCGTACACCGCCTGGTCGCACAGCTGCGCCAGTTCCTCCTCCCCGGCCCGGGCCAGCACCCGTTGCAGCGCCGCCCGCCGGCCCTCCCCCGGCCCGGCCGGCAGCGTCTCGTCCAGGCCGCCGCGCTCCGCGCTCCGCCCCGGCCCGCGCTCCGCGGCGCCGTCCGCCCGGGGCGGCGTGCGCCGCGGCGGGCCGGACATCAGCCCGTTGGTGTACAGCGCCAGGACGCTGCCGACCGGCAGTTCCGCGACGCGCATCTCGTAGCAGCCGTCGCCGCAGCCCAGCGGCAGCCCGGGTTCGACCGGGAACGGCACCGGCACGCCGTCGGGGCCGACCACCACCGGCCCGGGGTGTCCGGCGGAGGCGGCCGTGCAGGTCCGGGCGATCGGGTCGTAGACCAGGTACAGGCAGGAGGCCAGGCCGTCCGGCAGGGTGCTCGCGCCGGCCGGCAGGCTGCCGCGCTGCTCGTCGGTCAGCACCCGGGCCGCGTCGTCCAGCCGCACCAGCAGTTCGTCGGGCGGCAGGTCCTGGACGGCCAGCGTGCGCAGCGCGGTGCGGACCTGGCCCATCAGGGCGGCGGCCTCGATGCCGGTGCCGGTGACCGAGCCGATCGCCAGGCCGACCCGGGCGGCGGACAGCGGCACCACGTCGTACCAGTCCCCGCCCGGGCCGACCACGCCCGGCAGGTAGACGTGGGCGCTGCGCACGGCGCTCAGCTCCACCGGTTCCCGGGGCAGCAGTTGGCGCTGCAACGTGGTGGCGATCGACCGTTCCCGGGCGTAGCTGCGGGCCTTGTCGATGGCGACCGCGCCGCGCGAGGCCAGTTCGACGGCCAGCTCCAGGTCGTCCTGGTCGAAGGGTTCGGGCCGCCGGTGCCGGTACAGCGCCAGCACGCCCAGCACGGCGTCGTGCACCACCAGCGGCGCGACGATCATCGAGTGCACGCCCAGCCCGGTCAGCCGCCGCCCCCGCTCGGGGTCGGCGGCCAGCCACTCCTCCTCCCCGCCCAGCCCGCGGATCAGCCGGGCCCGCCCGTCCTCCAGGGTCCGGCTGTACGGGGTCGGCGCCCCGTACGTGGACAGTGCGCCGTGCGGGACGGGGCCCGCCGAGGGTCCGGCGGGGCCGGTGCCGCGCACCGAGCGGTAGGCGGCCCGGCGCAGTGGCGCGCCGGGGTCGATCGGGCCGGGGCGCAGCGGCAGTCCGCGCAGTGGTTCGTCGAGCAGGTCGACGGTGGCGGAGTCGGCGAAGCGGGGGACGGCGACCTCGGCGAGTTCCTGGGCGGAGCCGATGGCGTCGAGGGAGACGCCGAGGCGGCGGTGCGCGCTGTGCAGGATGTCGAGCCGGTCGAGGGCGCACTGCCGTTCGGTGACGTCCTCGACGGCGGCGACCAGGTAGCGGCGGCCGGTGTCGGAGACGATCCGGAACAGGGAGACCGCGCCGACC
Source organism: Kitasatospora sp. NPDC090308 (assembly GCF_044769485.1). Lineage (NCBI taxonomy): Bacteria > Bacillati > Actinomycetota > Actinomycetes > Kitasatosporales > Streptomycetaceae > Kitasatospora > Kitasatospora sp. NPDC090308. The sequence goes on from NZ_JBIVXY010000008.1 coordinate 5,901, forward strand.
ATCTCGTGTCCGGGGTCGGCGGGCATCCGGCCGCGCACCAGGTGTTCGCGGACGTAGCCGCCGTCCTGGAGGGCCTGCCGGGCGAGCACCTCCAGTTCGACGCGGTCGAAGCCGGGGGCGAACTCGGCGGGGCGGTGTCCGACGATGTCGGTGCTCGCCATGTCGCGCACGCCGCGGGCGGCGCTGTTGTAGCGGATCACCCGCAGCTCGTCGTCGAGCAGGTAGAGGCCGATCGGGGCCTGCGCGAACAGCGCGTCGAGCAGGGCCGCGTCGACGTGGTCGCCCTGGCCGCTGCCCGCCGGCCGGGGCACCGCGCCCCCGCCCGCCCCGTCCGCCGGTCCGCTCACGTCGCCGCCCTCTCCGTCGCTGTGCCGGTCGTCCCGGTGGCCGTCCACGCCGTTCCTCCGCATCCCGTCCTGCTCGCCGTCCCCCCGCCGCTCCTCCTGCTCGCCGTCGCTCACCGGCCGCCCTCCCGGCCGGGGCCTCTGCTCGCGGCGTCCACCGCGCGTCCCTGCGGGTCGGGCCGGAAGGCGATCACGGCGATGTCGTCGCGGACGTCGGCGACCTGGGCGACCAGGTGGTCGCAGAAGTCGGCCAGCGGGCGGTGGCGGGCCGCGGCGGCGGTGCGGCAGAGCCGGGCGAGGCCGTCGTTCAGGTGCTCGCCGGGGACTTCGACCAGGCCGTCGGTGTAGAGCAGCAGTGTCTCGCCGGGCCCGACGGGGTGCCGGTGGGTGACCCGGGGCCGGCGCGGGTCCACGCACAGCGGGACGTCGGCGTCCTCGGCGGCCAGCAGCCGGGGCGGTCCGTCGACCGGGACGAGGACGGGCGGCGGGTGTCCGGCGTTGGCCCACTCCATCTCCCAGCCGCCGTCGGCGCCGTGCCGCACCAGCCGGGCGTGCACCGCGGTGGCGAAGCTGCCCACGCCCAACCCCTCGGCGGCGGTGTCGAGTTCGCGCAGGGTGTCGGCGGGGGTGTGGGCGTGGCCGCGGGTGTAGGCGATGGAGCGCAGCATGGCGCGCAGCTGGCCCATGGTGGTGGCGGCGGCGAGGTCGTGGCCGGCCACGTCGCCGATGGTGACGGCGAGCGAGCCGTCGGGCAGCGCGAAGGCGTCGTACCAGTCGCCGCCGACCTCGGCGTTGCGGCTGCCGGGCTGGTAGCGGGCGGCGACGGCGGCGGCGCCGAGCCGGGGCAGGGTGGTGAGCAGGGCGCGTTGCAGGACGACGGCGGCGTGCCGGGCGCGTTGCAGGGCGAGGGCCTGGCGCAGCGGGGCCTGGGCGCGTTGCAGGACTTCGTGCTGGAGGTCGATGTCGGCGGGTCCGGGCGGGGGCGCGTCCTCGCAGCCGGCGGTGGCGGCGAGGGCGACGACGGCGCCGTCGACGACGATGGGCAGCAGGGTGAGGCTGGTGGCGCGGGCGGCGGACAGCCAGCGGGCCGATATCTCGGGGACGGCTCCGCCGGGGACCGCGCCGTCGGTGAGGTCGAGCAGGGCGGGGGTGCGGTCGGTGACGGCTTGGCGGGCCCGGGCGCCGAGGGTGAAGGTCTGCTGGTTGAGCGGGGGCAGCGGGGGCAGTCCGGGGCGGGCGACGGAGGCGATCCGGGTGGCGACGATCTCCTCGCCGGCGGCGTCGGGTGCGGGCAGCAGGTAGACGGCGCACACGTCGGTGAGGTCGGGGACGAGGGTGGCGGCGAGGGCGGCGAAGGCGTCCTCGGCGCGTTCGGCCTCGGTGACGGCGCCGGCCCGGGCGAGCAGCCGTTCGCGCAGGCGTCCGCGCCAGTGGTCCTCGATGTCGCGGGTGGTGCCGATCCATTCGGTGCCGCTGCTCTCGTGCGGGACGGGGACGGCGCGGGAGCGGACGTGCCGGTAGCCGCCGGCGGCGCTGCGGACCCGGAAGGTGTGGTCGAAGACGCGGGGCAGGTCGCGGGCGGCGGCGGCCCAGCGGGCGGCGGTGTCGGCGCGGTCCTGGGGGTGGACGACGTCGAGCCAGCCGTCGTCGGCGGCGGCTTCGGAGAAGGGCTGGCCGGTGATCTCCTCCCAGCCGGGCATGAGTTCGCTGGCGGTGCCGTCGGTGCGGGCGACCCAGACCATCTGGGCGGCGGCGGCCATCAGCGCCTCGTAGCGCCGCAGGGCTTCCAGGCGTTCGGCGGACTGGCGTTCGGCCTCGAGGGCGGAGTGCAGTTCGGCGGTGGTGTCGATGGCGGCGGCGAGGATGCCGGGGCCGTACCGGGTGGCGGCGGGCGAGCAGGAGTAGACGAAGTGGCGGTGGGCGGGTCCGGCGCCGGGGCAGCCGAGGGTGCGGTGGGCGGTGACCTGCCGGGCGGTGCCGTCGGCGAGGACGGCGTCCAGGGTGGCGAGGAAGCGCTCGCTGCCGGGTTCGGTGAAGGCTTCGCGGGCGGGCGCGCCGAGCGGGCGGTCGCCGAACAGCTCGCGGAAGGCGTCGTTGTAGTAGACCATCCGGTGCTCGGGGCCGGCGGTCAGGGCGATCGCGACGACGGCGCGGTCGAACACCTCGGGCGTCAGCTGCGGTTCCGGCACGCCGTGGTCCTCCTCCCGTCCGCCGCTCGGCGGGTTCGTCCGGACCGGTCCGGTCCGTTCTCCGGCCCGGCCGGGCGGCCTCGGCCGGGCGGTCCCGGCCGGCGGCGCGGCGTCCGCGGGCCCGCCCGGTCCCGTCGGCCCTCGGGTCCGGTCCCGTCAGCCATCGGTGTTCAGGCGAGCAGTTTCTGCTTCGCGGCCCGGAACTCCTCCTCGGAGAGGGCGCCGCTGTCCTTCAGGTCGGCGAGCCGGGCGAGTTCGTCGACGTGCCGAGGTCCGGTGTCCCGGTCCTCCGTCCCGGCGGCCTTCCTGATGTAGTCCTGGAACTGTCCCTCGGCCTGCGCGGCGACCGCCCGGTCGCGGTGGCCCATCCCCTGGCCGCGGGCGATCAGGTAGACCAGGACGCCGAGGTAGGGCAGCACGATCACGAAGATCGTCCAGGCGGCCTTGGCCCAGCCGCCCATGTCGTGGCTGCGGAAGATGTCGGTCAGCACCTTGAACATCAGGAAGAACCACAGGATCCACAGGAACAGCCACAGCATGGTCCAGAACAGGTTGAGCGCCGGGTAGTCGTCCATCGACTGGCTCCCTTCCACAGGTCCTACGAGTGGTATCACCACATTTCGGGCACCGCACGTCGGCGGTCGGCCGCCGCGCAGCCCGCCGCGGACCGGGCGAGGATGTGAGCGGGTGCCGGGTCAGGCGCCGCGGGAGGCGCGGGAGGCGCGGATGGACGGCGGGCGGGCGGTGCGCACGGAGCCGGACGGCGGCGGGGTGGCGCTGGAGCGCTTGACGGCGCTGCTGGAGCGGCTGACCCGGATGCTGCTGGCGGCGAGCGGCGAGGGCGCCTCGGAGGTCGAGCGGACGGTGGCGCGGGTCGCGGCGGGTTTCGGCGCCCGGAGCGCGATGGTGCTGGTGCCGGACGGCGCGACGCTGACCGTGTCGCTGGACGGCCGCAGCTCGACGGTCGCGGTGCGGGCCTTCCCGGACGTCGCCCGGCTCGACAAGGTCGCCGCGCTCAAGCCGTGGGCGCACCGGGCCGCCCTGGGCCGCACCCCCCTCGCGGAGGCCGAGCGGGGGCTGGCGGCGATCGACGGCGCGCCCGCCCCGTACCCGTGGTGGCTCAAGGGCCTGGGGATCGTGCTGTTCACGGTGGGCTTCGCGCCGCTGATGCAGCCGACCTGGTACGAGATCGGCAGCAGCGCGCTGCTGGGCCTGGTCACGGCGGTGCTGGCGGTGGCGGCGGGGCGGTGGCCGCGGCTGTCGCGGGTGCTGCCGCTGGTCGCGGCGGCGGCCGTGTCGGTGCTGGTGCTGGAGGTGTTCGCCCGCACCCCGGCGCACGGCGGGGCGGTGCTGCTGATGCTCCCGGCGCTGTTCTACTTCGTCCCCGGCGACCTGCTGTCGGCCGCCGCCGCCGAGCTGGCCGCCGGGTTCCTCACCACGGGCGCGGTGCGCCTGGTGTACGCGGTGTTCCTGCTGCTGCAGCTGTACCTGGGCGTGATGCTCGGGGTGTACGCGACCGGCGGGGACACCTCGGCGCTGTTCGACGTGGCGGCGCGCGCCGACCTGCCGCGCTGGGCGGTGTTCCTGTCCTGGGTGGTGTTCACCGTCGGCACGGTGCTGGCGTTCGCGGTGCCGTGGCGGCTGCTGCCGGTCCTGCTGGGCACGGTGTACCTGACGGTCGCGGTGCAGTCGGGGGCGACGAAGCTGGTCGGCGAGGTGGGCGGGACGTTCGTGGCCGCCGTGGCGCTGGGGGCGCTGGCCACGGCGGTGGCGCACCGGCCGGACCGGCCGCCGCGGCTGCTGCTGGCGCTGCCCGGGTTCTTCACCCTGACGGTCGGCTCGCTGGGCATGCGCGGTCTGACCAGCCTGGCCGGCGGCCATCCCGTGCGGGGCTTCCACGACCTGCTGTCGATGGTCACCACGGTGGTGGCGATCGCCGTCGGCCTGCTGGTCGGCGCGGTGCTCGCCCAGCGCCCGCAGCCGCTGCCCTGAGCCGCCGGCCCGTCGGCCCGGCCCGCCCGGACACCTCGCCCGGCTACCCGGCCGCCGCGAGCCCGCGGTCCGTCCCGCTGCCGTGGCAGGGCAGGTCGAGCGCGGCCGGGTCCATCGCGGGCAGCCACTGGCCGCTCTTGCGCAGCACGGGCGTCAGCACGATCTCCGGCCGGCCGTCCTCGCCGGGCCGCACCAGGGCGTCGTAGCGGACCGGGCGGTGGGCGGCGGTGGCGGGCGTGGGCCGTTCGTCGCGGTGGGCGCGGGCCTGCGCGTCGAGGGCCAGGTAGGCGTGGTGGAGGTGCGCCTCCCAGCCGGGCAGGTGGTACGGGTCGGCGGGGACGAGGTAGCGGGCGCCGCGGTCGGTCAGCAGGGCGACCAGGCGGTCGACCGCCTCGGTGCGGCGCAGGTCGGGCGGGAGCAGGTCGAGTGCTTCGGCGAGCGGGCGGGTGACGCGCAGCAGTGCCTCGTTGAAGTCGAGGCCGTGCTCGCCCTCGGCCTGGACGAGCAGGGCGCGCTGGTCGCCGGTGAGGTGGAGCCGGCAGGGGTGGGCGCCGCCCTCGGCGAGCAGGTCGGGCCGGCCGTGCCAGTGGACGGGGGTGTCGCCGAAGCGGGCCCACTGCGGCCAGTGGATCTCGCCGCCGGGGCCCGCGACGGCGTGCCCGAGGTGGTGGTCGCCGACGGTGAGGACCTCGATCCGGGCGCCGACCACCCGGGCGGGTTCGGGGTGGTGGACCAGCCGCCGCCCGTCCCAGTCCAGGCCGCCGGTGCGCGCGCCGACGGGCGCGGTGGCGGCGAGGGTGAGCGGGCCGTGCGGGTGGGCCTCGTGCATGTGGGAGACCGTGACGGGGACCAGGACGGCCGCGCGGAGCACGGCCTGCCGGTCGGGGAACGGCCTGGGCTGGACCGTTTCGGTGGTGGGGTGCTCCGTCATGCGCCGTGCCCTTCCCGCGCCCGCACGGCGCGCGACCCGGCGGGTGCCGGCTCGTCGGCCGGCCACCCCGCGGTGTGTCCCGTCGGCCGCCCGCGCGGCCAGGGGGACAGCGTACGGGGCGGCGGGCGGTTCGGGAACGCGGGCGGGGCGGGCGGTGGTGAATCGTGACCGTCCGCAACGCCGCTGCGGTCAGCGGTCGTTGGGCGCGATCCGCCAGGCGAGCAGGACGACCAGGAAGGACGCGGCGCTGAACCCGGTGCACCACCAGGCGGTGGCCGTCTCGCCGCGCATCCAGGCGTTGGTGGCGGTGCTCAGCGCCCACAGCTGGCCGACCACGATGGTGACGCCCAGCGCCAGCCGGGCGGACAGGATCGCCGAGCGCTCGGGCTGCTGGTCGGTGCCCGCGCCGGGGCCGGGGCCGGTCGCGGAGACCCGGGGGTCGGCGTAGCCGGAGGTGGACCGGATCTGCGGGTACCGTTCGCGGACGGGCCGGTTGAGCCGCGGCTCGTCGCTGCCGGGGTGGTAGCCCTCCGGGTAGTGGCCTTCGGGGACGCTCATCCCGCACCTCCACACGTTGGTTGACGATCCGTCAGGTCGCTCCGGGCGCCGGTCATCGGCCGCTCTTGCGGTTCGCGCAGCCGGCCGCCTCGGCGAGGGCCGGGTTGCGCTCGGTCAGGCCGCGGCACAGGCCGGCCTCCTCGTCCTCGCCGGAGCGGGCGGTGCCGATCGCCCACACCGCGCCCTGGGCGTCCTCGACCACCACCACCTTGGGCAGCGGGCGGGGCGGCGGGCCGCCGGTGACCTCGCCGGTGCGGGAGTCGAACTGCCCCTCGTGGCACGGGCAGTAGAGGTCGCCGTCACTGCCGTGGTCGCGCCGCCAGAGCACCCCGCAGGCCAGGTGGGTGCAGACCGTGGAGTAGCCGACCAGGGTGCCGTCGGGCAGCCGGATCGCCATCGCCCGGTCGTCCTCGCCGGGGTAGTCGAAGCTCACCGCCTCGCCGCGCTCCAGCCGGTCGGCGACCTTCAACGGGGCGGCGGCGCCGTCCCCGTGGCGGTGCAGCACGCCGGCCGAGACGACGGTGGAGCCGACCGCCAGGCCGCCGGAGACGGTGGCGACGATCCGCAGGTAGTCGCGCCGGGTGGTCAGCGAGTCGGCGCTGATCCGGTCCTTGAGCGCGGCCCGTTCGGCCCGGAGGCCGTCGGGGTCCCCGGCGCCGTAGGGGTCCGTGGAGCCGCCGGAGCCGTACGGCTCGGGGGAGTTGCCGGGGCCGGTCACGCCCTCGCTCCGTTCCCGGGCGTGGGGCGCCCGTTGACCTCGATCAGGGTGAGCATGCCGCCGGGGACGGGGGCCCGCCGCTCCCCCGGCACCACCATGGCCACGCCGGTGGAGACCACGGTGTCGCCGAACGCGAACATCGTGGAGACGTCCACGCCGGGCCGTTCGGCCTGCAACTCCTCGACGGTGCCGTAGAACAGGGCGCCGGTGGGGCAGACCGTGGCGCACATCGGCGCCAGGCCGTAGGAGGTGCGGTCGTAGCAGAGGTTGCACTTCATCTGGAGCTTCGCCTCCAGGTCGATCTTGGGCACGCCGAACGGGCAGGCGTTGACGCAGTTCGCGCAGCCGATGCAGCGGGTCGGGTCGGCCTCCTGCACCACGCCGTCGGCGGTGATCAGGATCGCCTCGGCCGGGCAGACCTCGGCGCACGGCGCGACCGGGTCCTCGCAGTGCATGCACACGGTCGGCAGCGCGGCGACGGTGTGGCCCTCGTCCGGGTAGTCCAGGTGGATCATCGACTTGCCGCGGTGCGAGTCGCACTCGCGGCAGGCCGACACGCACGCCTGGCAGCCGATGCAGCGGCCCGGGTCGATGAAGATGGTGCGTCCGAGCATCTCGGTCAGCCCCTCTCGGCGGTGCCGCGGCCCTGCGGCGCGGTCGGCGACAGCGGGTCGGTGCGGGAGACCTGGGTCTCGGGGTACGGTTCGCGGCCCGGCGGCACCGGCGGCGCGGGCACCGGGTCGATCCGCTCGGCCCGTTCGATCCGCACCGCGCACACCTTGTACTCGGGGATCTTCGAGCGCGGGTCCAGCGCGTCGATGGTCAGCACGTTCGCCGCCGTCGGGTAGGGCCAGTGGTAGGGCACGAAGACGTGGTCGGGGCGGATCGCCTCGGTCACCAGCGCGGGCAGCACCTCGCTGCCGCGCCGGGTCACCACCCGCACCGGCTCCCCGTTGCGGAACCCGTGCGAGGGGTGGACCTCCACCCACGGCCGGGGCGTCTGCTCGACCAGGCCGCCCAGGCGCCGGGTCTGGTTGCCGGACAGGAAGTGCGCCACGGTGCGCCCGGTGGTCAGCCGCATCGGGAACTCGTCGCTGTACGGGTCGGCCGGCGGGTGCCACTCCACCGCCTGCAGGTGCACCTTGCCGTCCGGGTGGTAGGTCCGGCCGTCCTCGAACAGCCTTGGCGTGCCCGGGTGTTCGAGGCTCGGGCAGGGCCAGGCGATGCCGCCGGTGGCCTCCAGGCGCTCGTACGTGATGCCGTAGTAGTCGATCACCGTGCCGGCCGAGGCGCGGCGCAGCTCGTCGAAGACGTCCCGGGAGCCCTCGAAGGCGAACTTGCTGCCCTCGCCGAGCCGTCGGGCGATCTCGCACAGCACCCAGGTGTCGGTGCGCACGCCCGCGGGCGGCTCCTGCGCCTTGTTGTGCTTGACCACCCGGGCCTCGGCGTTGGCCATCACGCCCTCGTCCTCGGCCCAGGTGGTGACCGGGAAGACCACGTGCGCGTTGGCGGCGGTCTCGGAGAGGAAGAAGTCGAACTGGGCGTGGAACTCCAGCCGGTCGAAACCGTCCTTCACCACCGCGTAGTTGGGCAGCGAGACGAAGGGGTTGTTGCAGACGCCGATCAGGCCGCGGATCTCGTCGCGCTGCATCTGCCAGACCATCTCCATCATCGAGGTGCCGGCCTGCGGGAGTTCGGACTCCTCGATGCCCCAGATCGCGGCGATCTGCCGGCGGTGCACCGGGTCGTTGATGGAGCGGCCGCCGGGCAGCAGGTCGGACTTCTGGCCGTGCTCGCGGCCGCCCTGGCCGTTGCCCTGGCCGGTGAGTGTGCCGTAACCGGCGCCCGGACGGCCCAGGTTGCCGGTGGCGGTGCACAGGTTGATGACGGTCAGGCAGTTCTCCACGCCCTGGGTGTGGTGCTCGATGCCGCGCGCGTGGCAGGCCATCGCCCGCTCCGCCCGCCCGAACATCCGCGCCACCTGGACGATCTGCTCCGCGGGGACGCCGCAGATCTCGGCCGCCCGGTCGGGCGGGTACGCCGCGACGGTGGCCTTGACCTCCTCCCAACCAGTGGCGTGCTCGGCCAGGAACGCCTCGTCGGTCAGGCCCTCCGCGACGATCACGTGCAGCACGGCGTTGAAGAACGCCGCGTCCGTACCGGACTTGAGCGCGACGTGGACGTCCGCGGTGCGGGCGACCGCGGTCTCCCGGGGGTCGACCACGATCAGGGTGGCGCCCCGGTCGCGGGCCCCCCACACGTACTGGGTCAGCACCGGGAAGCACTCGCCGACGTTCGCCCCGGCGATCAGCAGGCAGTCGGTCTGCAGCATGTCGGAGAACGGGTTGCCCGCCCGGTCGATGCCGAAGGCCAGCTTGTTGGCGCCCGCCGCGCTCACCATGCACAGCCGGCCGTTGTAGTCCACGTGCCGGGTCTTCAGCGCGACCCGGGCGAACTTGCCCACCAGGTAGGTCTTCTCGGAGAACAGGCTGGCCCCGCCGAGCATCCCGAACGCGTCCCGGCCGTGCGCGGCCTGGATGCGGCGGATCTCGGCGACGGTGAAGTCCAGCGCCTCCTCCCAGCTCGCCTCCCGGAACTCCTCGTCGCGGCTGCGGCGCACCAGCGGCGCGGTCAGCCGGTCCGGGTGGTTGACCTGCTGGTAGGCGTTGATCCCCTTGGGGCACAGGCGCATCCGGTTGATGTCGTGGTTGCGCGGCTCCACCCCGAACACCTTGCCGCGCCCGTCCACCCGCAGGTACATGCCGCACTGGATGCCGCAGAAGCAGCAGTGCGTGGGAACGAGGGTCTGCTCGGTCTGGTCGGCCCGCCAGGCGGCGGCGGGCAGGCCGCCCGCGTCGCGGAAGGCGCGCGTCCCCAGCGGGGCGACGCTCGGGTCCAACGGGACGTGCTCGGTGCTCACTTGAACCCCCGCTTGACGTTCGACAGGTAGGCGTTGCCGCGCAGCACCCGCTTGCAACGGGGGCAGTACTCGGCCCACTCGTCGAAGCCCAGGCGCAGGTCGCGCATCGTGGCGCGCAGGTTGTCCACCGCCGCGACGGTGTCGATCGGCTGCCCGCAGCGCCGGCACGCCCGCAGCTCCTGGGCGTCCGAACCCTTGCGCCGCGCCGTGTACTTGAACAGCTGCATGCCGACCGCGGCCGGGCGCTGCACGATGTGGAAGAACTTGCCGAACGGCAGGTAGACCAGGGTCAGCACCACCGAGGCCATGTGCAGGATCGCCAGGAACTCGTAGCCGCCGCCGTGCAGGAACATCTCCGAGAAGGTCAGCAGCAGGCCGGTGACCGAGATGGTGATCAGCGCGAGCAGCGGCAGGAAGTCGTAGCCGAAGCGCTGGCCGGTGGTCGCGGCCCGGTCGCGCATCCGCCGCCACAGGAAGTAGCCGGCGCCGCCGATCACCATCACGGCGGCCAGGTCCAGGCCGTGGTAGAGCGCCCAGCCGAGGAAGCTGCCGGAGTCGAAGCCGAACAGCTTCACGCCCCACAGCCGCATCTCGTAGCCCGGGCCGGACGCGCTGGCGGAGGTGAAGGTGAACCAGCCCCAGGTCAGCGGGAAGGTGATCGCCGCGGCCAGCAGGCAGCCCCAGAAGATCAGTTGGTGCGCGGCCCAGCGGGCGTGCGAGCGGGCGCCGAGGAACTTCTGGAAGCCCAGGTAGGTGGCGATCATCCGCGGCAGCGCGGCGGGCGAGCGCTTGAGGTTCTCCCAGGACAGCGCGGCCTTCCAGCCCTGCACGAAGAGCCGGCGGGCGGCCGGCGCGGAGACCCACACCACGTAGCGGTACACCACGCCGAAGGTCAGGAACACCGACGCCACCGCGTACGGCACCAGCGCCGAGTCGAAGTCCCGCAGGCCCCGGCTGCCCAGCACGATCGCCACCACCAGCAGCACGCCGGCCGCGGCGGCGATCACCGAGGCGCGCACCACCGTCGTCGAGCCGGGCGACGGCGCGACCGGCTCGACGCCGCCCGGGCCGAGACCGCTCCCGCCCGGACCTCCCCCGGTCGGTCTGCCCTCCGCGGGCGGCGCTGTTCCGGCCACGCGCACTCTCCTCAGCGTTCGACGGCCCACTCGGTCTGGCCTGCTCTCCGCCGGACGCTAGCGATCAGCCCCGCCCGGGGCCCGTCGACCGCACCGCCAACGGCGCGTCGCTGCGCCGGACGGGTGAGCGGGCGGCGGGGGGCGGGTCGGCGCTCATCGCCCGGCGGGGGCCGGGCGTTCCCTGAACGCGGGCGCGGGCGCGGACGTGCGGGCGGGGGTGGCGGTCCGCTCCGGTGGCTCCGGGGCTGCGGGGTCGTCCGGCTGCTCGGGGTGGTGGCGGATCGGCAGGGCGAGCAGCAGGCCGAGGGTGGTCAGGGCGTACGCGCTGCCGCCGAGGAGGGTGCCGAGGTCGCGGCCGTCGGGGTGCCAGAGCCAGACCATGCCGCTGGAGAGCACGAGGTGGAGCAGCCAGCAGAGGGCGGTCCGGGCGCGGCGGCGGCCCGGGCGGCGCGGGGCGGCACCCATAACGGCGTCGGGGTCGGGGGCGGGGTCGGCGAGGACGATCAGGGCGGGCAGCATCCAGACCAGGTGGTGCACCCAGGTGATCGGGCTGACCAGGCAGCAGGCGAGGCCGGTGAGGCTGTACGCGGCGAGGGTGTCGCGGGCCGCGGCGGCGCGGTGCAGGCGGTGCGCCCAGAGCGCGAGGACGGCCAGTGCGGCGACCGCCCACAGGGCGCGGCCGGGCAGGTGGGGGCCGAGGCGGGCGATCAGTCCCTGCAGGGACTGGTTGGACATGTTGGCGAAGCCGCCGACCCGGTCGGTGTCCCAGAGCGTGGCGGTCCAGAACCGGCGGGAGACCTCCGGGGCGATCAGGAAGCCCGCGCCGGTGGCGCCGAGCGCGGTGGCGGTGGCGGTCGCGGCGGCCCGCCACTGCCGGGTGAGCAGCAGGTGGACGATGAACAGCGCCGGGGTCAGTTTGATCGCGGCGGCCAGTCCGGTGCCGACCCCGGCGAGCAACCTCCAACGGCTCTGCGTGAATTGACGGTTCGTCAATTGGTGGTCGGCGAAGACCAGGGCGACCAGCAGCAGGTTCACCTGGCCGAAGCTGAAGGTGTCGCGGACGGGGTTGGTGAGCGCGCACAGGCAGGCCGCGAGGCCGAACGCGTACCAGCGGCACCAGCCCCGGCGGCGGGCGACCGGGTCGACGAGCCAGTACAGCAGCAGGGCGGTGGCGGCGGCGGACAGCGCGACGCCGACGGCGATCGCCGGGTGCCAGCCGAGCAGGCGCATCGGCAGCATGCAGACGGCGGCGAACGGCGGGTAGGTGAAGCCGTAGGGGGTGCCGGGCCGGACGTAGTCGTAGAGCTGCCCGGTGGCGGTCCAGTGGCGCACGGCGCCGTAGTACACGCCGGCGTCGAACCAGCCGCGGTGGCCCAGGATGACCGCCAGGACCAGGCCGGTGGCCAGGACCGCGACGGCGAGGACCGCGATCCTGGCGGTGGTGGTGCCGCGGGTCAGCACGCCGGCTGCCTCTCCTGGAAGGTGATCTGACGCTCCGTCAGCAGGACGGCGATCGCCCCGACGCCCAACCCCCCGGCGGCCAGCACCAACTCGGCCTGGTCCGGCCCGAAGCCGTCCGGCATGACGGCGAAAGCCAGTGCCGCGCAGGTGAGTTCGGCCGCCCGGCGGGCCCCGGCGGTGCGCGCGGCGAACGCGGCCGGGACGACGCACCACAGGGCGTACCAGGGCCGGAAGGCCGGTCCGAGCGCGACCAGGGCCCCGAACGCGAGCGCCAGGGCCGCCGCCGGTTCGCTCCCCCGCCGCACGACCCGTGCCGCCAGCAGGCCCAGCGCCACCGCCGCCCCGACCGCCCCGAGCAGCCGGGCCGCCCCGACCGGCCCCTCCGGCGCGACCCCCAGCAGGTCGGCGGCCAGTCGGCCCAGCGCGGTGCTCGGCGACCAACTGCTCGCGGTGGCCGGGGTGGTGAGAGCACCGACCCAGCCGTAGCCGGTACCGGCCGCGGCGGTGACGGCGGCCGTGGTCGCGGCGGCGGCCACCAGGACCGTCACGGCGCAGCGCGATCGGCGCCCCCGTCCGGGGGCGTCGTCCGGGCGGCCGGCGATCCACCAGGCGACCGGGAGGGCCAGCGCGGCGGGAGCCTTGACCAGGGCCGCGAGGGTGATCAGGACGGCGGCGAGGAGCGGGCGGCGGCGGGTGGCGGCGAGCAGTCCGGCGAGCATCAGGGCGAGCGGGACGGCGTCGTTGTGCGCCCCGGCGACCAGGTGCAGCAGGACCAGCGGGTTGAGCGCCCCCAGCCGCAGCGCGCCCGCCGGGTCGGTCCCGAGGGCCCGGGCCAGAGCCGGCAGCAGGGCGGTCAGCGCGACGACGGCCAGGACGGCGGACAGCCGCAGCAGCAGGGTCCCGGCGTACGGGTGGTCGGCGAGCGGGGCGGCGACCCGCGCCAGCAGCAGGAAGCCGGGGCCGTACGGCGCGGGGGTGTGCTGCCAGACCTGGGGCACCTGCTGGGCGACGGAGCCGCCGAGCACGGCGGGCCCGTCCGCGTAGACGTCGAACCCGCCCGCCAGCATGGCGCCCTGGGCGAGGTAGCTGTAGACGTCCCGGCTGAACAACGGCGGCAGGAGCAGCAGCGGGGCGGCCCACCAGCCCAGGGTGACCGCCAGCCAGCGGGTCCCGGACGGGCGGGCGGCGCGGCGGGCGGCACGGGTGGGGACGGCACGGGTGGGGACGGCGTCGGCGGGAAGAGCAGGAGCGGGAAGGGCCTCGGCGGGAAGGGCCGCGGCGGAGCGGCCGAGCAGGAGCCAGGCGGCGGTGAGGACGGCCAGGCCGGCGAAGACCAGGGTGGTGCCGGCGCCGCCGGAGGCTCGCAGGGTGGGGCCGGTGGTGGCGGCGGGTAGGGCGCCGGAGGTGAGTGCGCCGGCGGCGAGGACGAGCGAGCCCAGGAGGCCGAGCCACCGGTACCGGCTCGGGTAGGCGTTCGCGCCCGTGTTCGGCATGCCGGGAACGCTGGCAGAGCGGCGTGGCCCCGGCGGGAAGAGTCGGCGTCCGCCGGGTGGCCGGAGGGCGTCCGGCCGATGCCGTCCGCAGGCCGGGGCCGGTGCGGGGGCGCGGCGGTGCCGGAGGGGTCGAACCTGCCATTCAGCAGGTGCACATCTGGCCTCCCTCGGATGGCCACCTCAGTGCCGGGCGGGTCGGGGAGACATACGGAGGCCGCCCGCGGCCGGTACCGCCCGACCGGCGGTCCGGGTGCGAGCGCTCGTGTCGTTGCGTGTCGTCCCGTGCCGTCCGTCGCCACCCTATCGCGCCCCGAGATCCCGGAGAGTCCCGCCATGACCACCGCCCCCGCCCGCACCGGACAGGTCCACGTCCCCGTCCAGTCCTCCGCCCGGCTGTCGTCCGGCCGTCCGTCGGAGCCCCAACCGCCCTCGTACCAGCTGGTGTTCGCCCGGACCGCGGAGGACGTGGCGGCCGCGCAGCGGCTGCGCCACCGGGTCTTCGCGGACGAGCTGGGCGCGGTGCTCGACTCGCCGCTGCCCGGCCTGGACGTCGACCCGTTCGACGAGTTCTGCGACCACCTGCTGGTGCGCGAGCAGCCCACCGGCGAGGTGGTCGGCACGTACCGGCTGCTGCGGCCCGAACAGGCCCGCCGGGCGGGCCGGTTGTACTCCGACACCGAGTTCGACCTGGCCCGGCTCGGCGGGCTGCGCGAGGGCATGGTCGAGGTCGGGCGGTCCTGCATCGCCGCGGCGCACCGCGGCAACGGCGCGGTGATCAACCTGATGTGGGGCGGCATCGCCCGCTACATGACCGCCACCGGCAACGCCTGGCTGGCCGGCTGCTGCTCGATCCCGCTGGCCGACGGGGGCGCGACCGCCGCCGCGGTGTGGGACACCGTCTCGGCCAAGTACCTGGCCCCGCAGCAGTACCGGGTCACCCCGCTGCGCCCGTGGTCGGCGCAGGGCGTGGCCCGGGCCGACCGCACCCCGGTCCCGGCACTGCTGCGCGGCTACCTGCGGCTGGGGGCCTGGGTGTGCGGCGAGCCCGCGTACGACCCGGACTTCGACGTGGCGGACCTGTACGTGCTGCTGTCGCTGGAGCGCACCGACCCGCGCTACCTGCGGCACTTCCTGGCCGCGGCGGCGGACCTGCCGCTGTCCGCGATCACCGGCGGCCCGGCGGGGGCCGTCGCCGCCGACGCCCCCGCCGACGCCCTCGCCGACGGCGGAACCGCGCACGGCACCGCGCCGGGGGCCGGGCGCGGGGCGAGGAACGAGGCGGGGAGCGGCGTCGCGCGCGGAACGGCGACGGCGGCGTGAGCGCCTGGCTGCCGACCGCGCCGTGCACGCCCGGTGACTGCGTGACGGTCGCCGGGCCCCGGGCGGGGGTGGTGCGCCGGGTGCTGCGGCTGGCCGGGTGCCTGGCGGTGCTGGTCGCGGGGGTGCTGGCGGCCGTGCCGGTGCGCGCGCTGGCCTGGCTGCCGGCCGAACGGCTGGTGCGCTGGTGGTCGCGGCTGCTGCTGGCCGCGCTGGGCGTGCGGGTGCGGCCGATCGCCGCGCCGGGTCGGCCGGCCGGCGGTTCGCTGCTGGTCTCCAACCACGTCTCGTGGCTGGACGTCCTGCTGGTGGCGGCCGTCCGGCCGGGCCGGATGCTGGCCAAGACCGAGGTCGGCCGCTGGCCGGTGCTCGGCCCGCTGACCTCCTGGGGCGGCACCATCTTCATCGACCGGGACCGGCTGCGGGCGCTGCCCGGCACCGTCGAGGAGATCGCCGCGGCGCTGCGCCGCGGCGAGCGCGTGGTGGTCTTCCCGGAGGGCAGCACCTGGTGCGGGCGCGGCGGCGGGCGGTTCCGCCCGGCGCTGTTCGAGGCGGCGGTGCGCGCGGACGTGCCGGTGCAGCCGCTGACGCTGCGCTACCGGGGCGCGGACGGGCGGCCGAGCACCGCGCCGGCGTTCGTCGGCGAGGACGGGCTGCTGGCCTCGCTGTGGCGGGTGGTGTCGGTGCGGGGCCTGACCGCGGAGGTCGAGTTCCTGCCGCTGCTGCCGCCCGCGCTGTTCCCGGGCCGGCGGCAGCTCGCGGCGGCGGCCCAGCGGGTGGTCGACCGGCACCGCCACCCGGACGGGGCCCCGGCCGACGCGCCCGGCTGCGCGGCCTGCGTCCGCTCCGTCCCCGGCCCCGTCTCCATCCCCGTCTCCATCCCCGCCTCCGCTTCCGCCTCCGTCGAGCGGCCGATCGGTGTCCCGGGCACCACCGGGGCGGGGGCGGAGGCAGGGGCGGCGGGGGCGGTCGCCGTCGAGGCGGAGTCGGGGGTCGCGGTGGCGGCCGGGCGGTAACCGGGCAGGTCGGAGCCGGTCCGGCGGTTCGTGCACCCGCGGTGCCCGGGCGGTGGCCGGGACGGGACGGCGGGGTGTCTCCCGTATGATCGGGCGAGTTCAGAGAAGGCGAGGAGGTGCTCGATGCAGGTGGACGACGAGGCCGTCGGCGCGGTGCTGAACCGGCTGCGCCGGGCGCAGGGCCAGTTGACCGGTGTGATCGCGATGATCGAGGCCGGGCGCGACTGCAAGGACGTGGTCACCCAACTCGCCGCCGTCTCGCGCGCGTTGGACCGGGCCGGGTTCAAGATCCTCGCCAGCGGCATGCGCCAGTGCCTGGCCGAGGCGGAGGAGGGCGCCGCGCCGATGAGCGAGGCGGAACTCGAGAAGATGTTCCTGACTCTGGCCTGACCCTGGCCCGACCGGCCGGGCGCCGACCGCCACGCACCGCGCCGGAGCGCGGTGCGTCGTCGTACGCCTGTCGTACGCCCGTCGGCCGGCCTCCGTACCCGCACTCCTGCCCGTCCGGCCGCCCGTCCGCCCGGCCGTTCGACCGGCCGGGCTCAGGCGAGGGCGAGGAAGAGCTTCTCCAACTCGGCCTCGCTCATCGGGGCGGTACCCTCCTCCGCCTCGGCCAGGCACTGGCGCATGCCGCTGGCCACGATCTTGAACCCGGCGCGGTCCAGGGCCCTGGACACGGCGGCGAGTTGGGTGACCACGTCCTTGCAGTCGCGCCCGGCCTCGATCATCGCGATCACGCCTGCCAGTTGGCCCTGCGCCCGGCGCAGCCGGTTCAGCACCGCGCCGACGGCCTCGTCGTCCACCTGCATCGGGACTCCTCCTCGTCCTCGGCGGGCGGCCGTCCGCCGCCCGCCCCGGGTTCCGTGTCGCGGATCGGACGGTGCCGGTGCACCGGGACCCGCGCCGTGACGCTCTGCTCATACCCCCTCCCGTATCAACCTCACCGGTGGACGGCGCATTCCTCTTCCGGCCCGCCGGTGAACGGACCTCGCCCGGCCGCGCCCGGGGAACGTCAGCCCGCGTCGTTCCGGGCGGCGGCCCAGGCCGCGTAGCCGCCGAGCAGGTCGGAGGTCCGCAGGTGGCCGTGGTGGCGCAGCAGGCTGGCCGCGATCGAGGAGCGGTGGCCTCCGGCGCAGTGCACGACGACGGCGCGGTCCTGCGGTATCTCGGCCAGGCGGTGCGGGAGTTCGGCGAGCGGGAGGTGGACGGAGCCGGGGACGTGCCCCTGCGCGCGCTCGCCCTCGTCGCGGACGTCGACGACCAACGGCGGTTCGGCACCGGCGAGTTCGGCGCGCAGGTCGGCGACGGTGCGGCGCGGGGCCCGGCAGGTCAGGTCGGGGGCGGCGCGGAAGGCCCGTTCGGGGTCGGCGAGGTAGCCGGCGACGCGGTCGAAGCCGATCCGGGCGAGCCGGGTGACGATCTCCCGCTCGCGGTCCTCGGGGGCGATCACCAGCAGCGGCCAGACCGGGTCGAGGACGGTGCCGGACTGCTCGGCGAAGCGCCCGTCGGCGGGGACGTTGACGGACCCGGCGAGGTGCCCGGCGGCGAACGCCTGCGGGTCGCGGGCGTCGACCACGACGGCGCCGTCGGCCCGGCGGCCGAGGAACTCCCCCGCGTCCAGCGGGACGGCGAGCGCGGCGGCGTCGAACAGCTCGCGGTCGCGGCGGTTGAGGTCGGCGTCGTAGCCGAAGTAGCCGGGGGCGGTGGGCTGTCCGGCGGTGACGATGGCCACGAACGCGTCCTCGGTCATCGGCGCGCAGGCGTAGTTGGTGGCGCGCTGCTGCCCGATGGTGGACTGCCGCTCGGTGGACAGGTTCTTGCCGCAGGCCGAACCCGCGCCGTGCGCGGGGAAGACCCGGACCTCGTCCGGCAGGGACATCAGCTTGCGCTGGACGCTGTCGTACAGCATCCGGCCGAGCCGGTCGGCGGTGACACCGGCGGAGGCCAACAGGTCGGGGCGGCCGACGTCGCCGACGAACAGCGCGTCGCCGGTGAGCACCCCGTACGGGACGGCGTCGGCGGCGCGCTCGCGGACCAGGACGCTGATCGACTCGGGGGTGTGGCCGGGCGTTTCGAGGATCTCCAGGACGACCTCGCCGAGGCCGATCCGTTCGCCGTCGGCGAGCCCGCGGATCGGGTACTCGGTCTCGGCGCGTCGCCCGTAGCCGATCCAGGCGCCGGTGCGGTGGGCGAGTTCGAGGTGGCCGGAGAGGAAGTCGGCGTGGAAGTGGGTGTTGATGACGCCCTCGACGGTGAAGCCGCGGGCCTCGGCCTCCGCGAGGTACTCGTCCACGTCCCGGCGCGGGTCGACCACCACGGCGCGGCCGGTGGTCTCGTCCGCGATCAGGTAGGAAGCCTGGGAGAGGCAGTCGAGGTAGTACTGGGCGAAGAACACGGAGTCCTCTTCTCTGCGTGGGGTGGGTCTCCTGCGCCGGGCGGATACCGCGTCCGGGCCTGCGGACTTCGATACCCCTATGGGTATTCTTGCAGGCGGTTTCCCACCGACGGCCTGACCGGGTGATACGGGTGGGGGTATATGCTCGGGTCCAACGATATACCCCCGCCGGTATTTTCCCGAGGACGGCCCGCCGTCCGGGAACCCGTCGGAACACCCTCGCGCACCGCCCCGCCACCCCAGGAGGACACCGTGGCCCGGTCCCCCCAGCCGCCCGCGCCCGAGCAGATCGACCCCGCCGAGGCGCACCGCCTGGTCGCCGCGGGCGAGGCGCTGCTGCTCGACGTCCGCGAACCCGTGGAGCACGCCGAGGTGCACGCGCCCGGCGCGTTCCTCGTCCCGCTCGGCGACTTCGGCGACTTCGACGGCGATCTCGGAGGTGGCGGTGGCGATGGCGATGGCAGTGGCGGTGGCAGTGGCGTCGAGGCGGTCCGGGCCGCGGGTGGTGGGCGGCTGGTGCTGGCGGTGTGTCGGTCCGGCAACCGTTCGCAGCGGGCTGCCGAACTGCTGAACGCGCGCGGGGTGCCGACGGTGAACGTGGTCGGTGGGATGCGCGCCTGGCGGCAGGCCGGACTGCCCGCGCACCGGGACGGATGTCGCTGCGGCGGCGCGGCATGACCACCGTCCTGCTGGCGCTGGCCGCCGGAGCGGTGGTCGGCCTGGCGCTCGGCGGCCTCGGCGGCGGCGGCAGCATGCTGGCCGTCCCCGCGCTGATCTACCTGATCGGACTGACCCCCGGCACCGCGACCACCGCCAGCCTGCTGATCGTCGCCACGACCTCGCTCACCGCCCTGGTCGCCCATGCCCGGGCCGGACGCGTCCGCTGGCGCGAGGGGCTGCTGTTCGGCGCGGCCGGCCTCCCGCTCGCCACCCTCGGCGGCGCACTCTCCCGCCACCTGCCCGCCCCGGCCCTGACCAGCGCGTTCGCCCTGCTGGCCGGCCTGGCCGCCTGGCGGATGCTGGCGGGCGGACGGGGGACGACCGCCAGCGACAGCCTCGACGGCGGGACCCTCCCGAAGCCTGCACGGGCGCTGCCCGCCGCCCGCCGATCGGCGGCGGCCGCGGAGCTCGTGCCCGCCACCGCAACGGCCGCAGCCCCCACGGGGGTGCACCCCGAGCCCTTCCCGCCCTCGACGGTCTCCGAACCGGCAGCCCGAGCCCCGGACACCACGCGCGCGCCTGATAGCGCAGAGGCGGAGGCCGCCACCGCAACGGCGACGGTCCTCGCAGGGATGCACCCCGAGCCCTTCCCGCTCCCGACGGTCTCCGAACCGGCAGCCCGGACCCCGGACACCACGCGCACGCCCGGCAACGCCGAAGCAGAGGCCGCCACCGCAACAGCGGCGGCCCCCACCGGGACCGACCCCGCGCCGTGTCCGCGTCCGGCGGGCTCCGGGCCGACGGCGCGGGTTGCCGCGGGCGCGGCGCGGCGGGCTGCGTGCGCGGGGGCCGGGTTGGGGGCGGCGACCGGGGTGCTGGGGGTCGGGGGCGGGTTCCTGGCGGTGCCCGCGCTGGTGTCCTTCCTGGGCTTCCCGATGGCCGAGGCGGTCGGCACCAGCCTGCTGGTGATCACCCTCAACTCGCTGGCCGCGCTGCTGCCCCGGATCGGCGGGGCCGCCGAGGTGCCGTGGTCGACGGTCGGGCCGTTCGCCGCCGCAGCGGTCCTCGGTGCCTGGGACGGCAAGCGGCTCGCCGCGAAACTGTCCGGCCGCACGCTGCAACGGCTGTTCGCCGGTGCGCTGCTCGCCGTCGCCGCCCTGATGCTGGTGGACGCCGTGCTCTGACGCCGTGCTCTGACGCCGCGCTCCGGCACCCCGCGCCCGCCGCCCCCGTACGGCCGCGCGTCTCCCGCCCCGCCCACGCCTCCCCCTTGCCCCCTTGCCCCCTTGCCTCCCGGCCGTCCGTACACGCCGGGCCGTCTCCTCCCGAAGGGTTCACCCGTTCCGATGACCACGCCCCTGACCGTCGACCAGCTCCAGCCCCGCCTGCACCGGCTGACCGTGATCGACGTCCGTTCGCCCGGCGAGTTCGCCGGCGGCCACATCCCCGGTGCCCACAACGTGCCGCTCGACCGGCTGGCGGAGGCCGTGCCCGCGCTGCGGGCCGCCGCCGGGCGCGGCGAGCTGGTCGTCACCTGCGCGTCCGGCGCCCGCGCGCTGCACGCCTGCGAGCAGTTGGCGGCGGCCGACGTGCAGACGCTGCTCGTCGACGGCGGCACGGCCGCCTGGGCGGCCAACGGCGGGGCGCTGAACCGGGTGCCGGGCCGGCCGGTCCGCTGGGCGATGGATCGGCAGGTCCGGCTGGTGGCCGGTTCGCTGGTGCTGGCGGGCCTCGTCGTCGACGTCGCCGTCCCGGGGGTGCGGTGGGTATCGGCCGCGGTCGGCGGCGGCCTGCTGTTCTCGGCCGTCAGCAACACCTGCGCGATGGGCTCGCTGCTGGGCAGGCTCCCCTACAACCGCCCGCGCGACTCCGGTGCCGAGCTGGACGCGACGCTCGCCGCGCTGCGCGACGGCGGCAGGTGACGCGTCCGGACCACAACGGTCCGCCAGGTCCCGCCCCACCCGTCGGCGCGGCCACCGCCGAACGGCCGTTCAGCGTTCGGCGACGGCCGCGCCCTGGGGGCTGGACGTGGCGGTGGTGGCGGTCGGGGTGCAGGAAGCGGCGGGGGCTGCGGTGTTGTAGTGGCTGGCCAGCCAGAAGCCGGCCAGCAGGCCCGCCACGCCGAGCGTCTTGTGGCGGTTGCGCTTCCACCACGAGGGCGTGCCGGCGGCCATGAACCGCAGTTGGGTGAAGTCCGGATGCTCGCTGGGTGGTGCGTCCTTGAACATTCCCATCGCGGATGATCCTCCTCTCGCGTCGGGGAGTTCATGACCATACGCCCGGTTCCGCCCGGACCGCAGGCAATTAATCCCGATTCAGGGGTCCACGCGCGCCCCCGCGCGCCCCCTCCCGCGCTCTCCCCGTCCTCCCGGCGGGGCTCACCAGTGCGCGGGGTGGGCCAGCGCGGCGCCGACGCGGGTGGTGGAGTCGCCCTTGGCGGCGTTGAGTTGGGACTGGGTGAGGAACAGCGCCCCGGTCAGGTCGGCACCCCGCAGGTCGGCGTCGCGCAGGTCCGCGCCGATCAGGTCGGCGTCGCGCAGGTCCGCGCCGGACAGGTCGGCCGCGATCAGGTAGGCGCCGCGCAGGTTGGCCCCGCGCAGGTCCGCGCCGCGCAGGCGAGCCCCGATCAGGTCGGCGCCGCGGTGGTTGCGCTTCTTTCCGGGCAGCGCGTTCCGGGTCAACTCGCTCGCCTTCAGCAGGAGTTCGCTGGTCTCGGCCCGGATCGCGGGCACGTCGGCGGCGAGCAGTGCGGCGGCGTCCCGCCCGGTCAGCTGCTCGATCCCGTCGAGCGCCCGACGCAGTTCGGGGTGCACCGGCCGGGCTTTCGGCAGCTCCAGCGCCTCGGTCAAGTACCAGAGCAGTTCTTGGAGTTGGCGCATCACCGGGAAGGTCTCGAACACCTGCCGGGCGGTGTCCGGGTCCTCGCGCCAGCTGCGTCCACCGAAGGTGTGCTGAGAGAGCTTCTGCCCGGCGCCGAAGCAGTCGAACACCGTGCAGCCCTGGTAGCCGCGCCCGCGCAGCTCGGTGTGGATGCCGCAGCGGTAGTCGGCCTGGAGGTTGCGGCAGGGCGTGCCCGCGTTCTTGTTCGCCGCGAAGTCCGCGGACTTGGCGAAGGGCAGGGCGACGCAGCACAGGCCGAAGCAGGCGGAGCAGTCGGCGAGCAGGTCGAGTCGACGGCCGGTCGGGGCGGGGTGCTGCTGGTCGGTCACGGTACGGGTTCTCCTGCGGCGGGGGATCGAACGGTCCATTCTCCCTGCCCGGCCGACCGCCCACCGCCACGGGTGCCGCGGCCGACCGCGACGGGTACCGCAGTCACCGGGACACGCCGCGGGCTCGGACGCCGCCGAGCGCCCCCGGGCGGGCCGCATCCGTCGGCAGGGCGGTCCGAATCCGTCGGAGAACGGTGAGGAGAACGGTCGAGCCCGGCGAAAACCCCGCCCCGACGGATGCCCGCACCGTGTCGGGTTCGGATCCGGGCGGGTTCGCCGAGTAGGGTGCGGTCCCCGGGTGCGGATCACCCGGGAGGCGGGACACCGGGCCGCGCGGTACGACAGCGCGCCGGGCCCGCCGACGGCTCCACGGGGGACGTGGCGAGGGAGGGATCACGGGTGCGGCCCGAGTCGGCGGGCGACAGCTCGACGGATTCGCTGCTCACGACCGCCTCCGCGGCCCTGCGGGTGGACCGCGACGCGCTGACCGGCGCCCTGCTCGGGCAGCTGCCCGTGGCGGTGGCGGTGCTCGACACGGAGCTGCGCTGGCGCTACCTGAACACGACGTTCCAGCAGGTCACCGGCGTGTCGCCGACGGCCATCCTGGGCCGGGCCGCCGACCGGCCGGACCCTGCCGTCCCGCGCGTCCTGGCCGACGGGCGACCGCGTTCGGGCACCTTCGCCGGGCGGCCCGCCGACTTCCGCCGGCTGGAGGTCGGCGGCGCGCCGACCGGAGTGCTGGTCGTCCTGCCGGGCGGCGCCGACGCCCACCGGGCCGAGCTCGAACGCGTCCGGGCCCGGTTCGCCCTGCTGGAGGCCGGTTCGGAACGGATCGGCACCACCCTCGACCCGGACACCACCTGCGCGGAACTCGCCGCGTTCGCCGTCCCCGGCTTCGCCACCCTCGCCCTGGTCGACGTCCTGCCGCTCGACACGCCCGACAGCGCCGCACCCGGCACCGCCGCCCCCGGCACCGCCGCGCCACGCCCGGACGCCGACCCGAAGCGGGGACGAGAGCGGGACCAGGAACGGGACCAGGAACAGGAGCAGAAACAGGAGCGGGACCGGTCGCGGCTGCGTTTGCGGCGGGCCGCCGCCGCCGGCGGCCCGGCCCGGCCCGGCGCGCCGCCGCCCGCCCCGGTCGGCGGGGCGGTGCGGCACCGGCCCGGCTCGGTGGCCGCCCGGGCGCTCGCCGAGGGCCGTCCGGTGGCCGCCAACCTGCTGTCCGGCGAGGAGCTGGCGGCGCTGGTCCCGGACGGGGCCGCCCTGTCCGCCTGCCGGAGTGCCGGAGTGGACTGCCTGCTCGCCGTCCCGCTGATCGCCCGCGGCCGTCCGATCGGCGTGCTCACCCTGGCGCGGGCGCACGGCAGTTCGCTCGGGTTCACCGACGAGGACACCGAGCTGCTCGCCACGATCGCCGGGCGCGCCGCGCTCACCCTCGACCACGCCCGGCGCTACGCCCGCTCGCAGGACACCGCCCTGGAACTCCAGCGGGCGCTGCTCGCCGAACCCGGCAGCCCGCACCCCAACCTCGAACTCGCCTCCCGCTACCTGCCGTCCGGGATCGCCTCGGTGGTCGGCGGCGACTGGTACGAGACGGTGCGGCTGCCGTTCGGGCGGACGCTGCTGGCCATGGGCGACGTGATGGGGCACGGCGTGGAGGCCGCCGTCGACATGAGCAACTACCGTTCCACGCTGCGCTACGTCGCCGCGATGGACCTGCCGCCGCACCGCATCCTGCGCCAGCTCGACGCGCTGATCGCCGAGCAGGAGAACGCCCGCCCCGCGACCTGCGTGCTGGCCCTCGCCGACCCGGCCCGCGCCCGCTGGACCCTCGCCAGCGCCGGGCACCTGCCGCCCGCCCTGCTCACCCCGCACGCCACCGAGCTGATCGAGGTGCCGACCGGCCCGCCGCTGGGCACCGGCGTCGGCGGCTACGAGCAGACCGTCGTCGAGCTGCGCGCCGACCACGCCCTGCTGCTCTACACCGACGGCCTGGTCGAACGGCGCGGCGAGGACATCGACGTCTCGCTCGCCCGCCTCTCCGCGCTCCGCCTCCCCGCCGACGGCCCCCTCGACTCCCTGCTCGACGGCACCCTCGCCGCCCTGGCTCCGGACGCCGCCGAGGACGACATCGCCCTGCTGGCGGCCCGGGTCCGCCACCGGCCGTCCTGACCAGGGGCGGGCGTCACCGTCCCAACAGGCGCCAGAAGTACGAGAGTTGCTCGGCCATGTCGATCTCGGGATCGTACTGCCACTGCATCTGCAACCCGTCGATGAGCGCGAAGACCAGCACCGCGAGGCGGTCCGCGTCGATGCCCGCGGGCAGTTCCCCGGCGGCCTGGCTCGCCCGGATCGCTTCGGCGCCGCCCGCCCGGACGTCGCGGTAGCGGTCGCGGAAGTAGGCGTGGGCGGGGTGGTCGGGTTCGACGGCCTCGGCGGAGAGCCGCGAGAACAGCTGGACCAGGCCCGAGACTTCGGCGTTGTGCCGCTGGAGCGCGGCGAGCGCCCCTACCAGGTCGGGCGGGAACCCGGCGTCCTCCGGGCCGCTCCCGCCGTCCTCGCCGTTTCCACCGCCCGCGCCGCTCCCGTCGGCCCTGCCGCTCGCCCCGGTGGCCGCCCGCAGGTCGACCAGGTCGCGGCGGCGCAGGATCTCGACGAAGAGCTGTTCCTTGCTGCCGAAGTAGTGCAGCAGACCGGTCTGGCTGAGGCCGACGGCCTGGGCCAGTTCGCGCACGGTGGCGCGGCTGTAGCCGACCCGGGCGACGATCTCCAGCGCGGTGTCGAGGATCTCCTCGCGCTTGGCGATGCCCTTCGCGTAGGAGCCACGTGGTCGAGCCATGCGGACGACTCTACGCCACCGTCCGCCACGGGAAGTGACCTGGTCGCGGTGCTTGTGACACGAAAACCGAATGTCGTACTGTTTTTGTGTTCGGCAGGGTGGCCGACCGTCCCCGGCAGTGCCCGGGCCGCCGCCCCGCCCCGGCGCGCCCCGCACTCCCCGAGGAGACCCCCGTGACCGCTCTCGGCCCCACCGACCCCGTCGGCTCCACTGACTCCACCGGCCCCAGCGACCCCAATGGCTCGACCGGCCCCGCCGACCTCGCCGCCGCGTCGGCGGACCTCTCGCTCGCGGAGCGCGCCGCGCTCGGCAGCGGGGCGGGCTTCTGGACCACCAAGGCCGTCGGCCCCGTCCCGGCCCTCACCCTGACCGACGGACCGCACGGCGTACGGCTCCAGGACGACCGGGCCGGGGAGAGCGACCACCTGGGCCTCGCGGCCAGCCGCCCGGCGACCTGCTTCCCGCCCGCCGTCGGCCTCGGCCAGAGCTGGGACGCCGAACTGGTCGCCGAGGTCGGCCGGGCGCTGGGCACGGAGGGCCGGGCGCTGGGCGTGGACGTGCTGCTCGGCCCGGGCGTGAACATCAAGCGGGACCCGCGCTGCGGCCGCAACTTCGAGTACTACTCGGAGGACCCCCGGCTCACCGGCACCCTCGCCAGCGCCTGGGTGCGCGGCCTCCAGAGCACCGGCGTCGGCGCCTCGCTCAAGCACTTCGCCGCCAACAACACCGAGCACGACCGGATGCGCTCCAGCTCCGACGTCGCCGCCCGCCCGCTGCGCGAGGTCTACCTGCGGGCGTTCCAGCAGGTCGTCCAGCAGGCGCAGCCGTGGACGGTGATGTGCGCGTACAACCGGATCAACGGCACCTACGCGGCCGAGAACCGCTGGCTGCTCACCGAGGTGCTGCGCGGCGAGTGGGGCTTCAACGGGGCGGTGGTCAGCGACTGGGGCGCCGTCCAGGACCGGGTCGCCTCGGTGGCCGCCGGGCTCGACCTGGAGATGCCCGGCACCGGCGGCACCACCGACGCCCAGGTGGTCGCGGCCGTCGAGGCCGGCGCACTGGACGCCGACGCGGTCGCCGCGGCCGCCGCCCGGACGGTCGCGCTGGCCGCCCGGGCCCTGGCCGGACGCGCCCTGCCGGTCGGTCCGTTCGACCCGGACGCGCACCACGCGCTGGCCCGCCGGGTCGCCGCGCACTGCGTCGTGCTGCTCAAGAACGACCCCGTCGACGGTGCGCCCGTGCTGCCGCTCACCGCCGGGCGTCCGCTCGCCGTGCTCGGCGCGTTCGCCACCGAGCCGCGCTACCAGGGCGGCGGCAGCTCGCACGTGAACCCGACCCGGCTCGACGTCCCGCTGGCGGAGATCCGCGCCCTGGCCGGGGCGGCCGAGGTGGTCCACGCGCCGGGCTTCACCACCGACGGCACCGGCGACGCCGCCGCGCTGCGGGCCGAGGCGGTCGCGGTGGCCGCCGCCGCCGACACCGCGGTGCTCTTCCTCGGGCTGGCCGCCCACCAGGAGTCCGAGGGCTTCGACCGCGAGCACATCGAACTTCCTTCCGAGCAGCTGGAGTTGCTGGCCGAGGTGGTCCGCGTCCAGCCGCGCACGGCGGTGGTCCTCAGCCACGGCGGCGTGCTGCGGCTGGCCCCCGTCACCGCCGCCCCCGCCCTGCTGGACGGCGCGCTGCTCGGCCAGGCGGCCGGCGGCGCCCTCGCCGACGTGCTGTTCGGCCGGGTCAACCCGTCCGGCCGGCTCACCGAGACCGTCCCCGTCCGGCTCCAGGACACCCCCGCCTACCTGGACTTCCCCGGCGAGCACGGCCACGTCGCCTACGGCGAGGGCCTGTTCGTCGGCTACCGCTGGTACGACGCCCGGGACATCGCGGTCACCTTCCCGTTCGGGCACGGCCTGTCCTACACCGAATTCAGCTACCACGGGCTGGAGTTGGCCGCCGACGCGGAGGGCATCCGGGCGTCCGTCACGGTCACCAACACCGGCGGGCGGGCCGGGCGCGAGGTCGTCCAGTTCTACGTCGCCAAGCCCGGCTCGGCCGTGGTCCGCCCGCCGCGCGAGCTCAAGGGCCACGCCACCATCACCCTGGAGCCCGGCGCGAGCGGGCGCGTCGAGGTCCTGCTGCCGCGCGCCGACCTGGCGTACTGGGACACCCGGGCCGGGCGCTGGATCGTCGAGGGCGGCGGGTACGAGGTGCTGGCCGCCGCGTCCAGCCGCGACCCGCGGGCCACCAGCAGCATCGAACTCGCCGGGGACGAACTGGAGTTGCCGCTGACGCTGGACTCCACGCTCGGCGAGGTGATGGCCCTGCCCGGCGCGGCCGAGACGCTCGGCGCCCTGCTGCCGCTCCCCCAGGGCGCCGGCGGCAACGGGGCCGGCGGCGGCCTGGGCGTCGACCTGGCCCGGATGATGGCCTCCGTCCCCGTCCGCCGCCTGGTCAGCTTCGCCGGCGGCGCGGTCACCACGGCCGACCTGGAACGCCTGCTGGCCCACCTCCAGTCCTGACCTCGGGTCCACCCCCCCGTCCCATTGGCCGCGCGGGCCGGGGCCGGGGGCCGCCCGGCCCCGGCATTCACACACCCGTGCGGAAATGGCGGCAGACGTTCGTCTGCGCGAAAGATCCCTTTGGCTGCCCGCACGCCCGGGTTGGCAACAACGTTGGCATGCGAGTCGCCATCGTCACCGAGTCCTTCCCGCCCGAGGTCAACGGCGTGGCCCACAGCGTGCTGAGGGCTGCCGAGCACCTCGTCCGGCGGGGCCACCAGCCCCTGGTGATCACCCCCGCCCCGGCCCGGGGCGCGCACTGCCCGCCGCAGTCCTTCGGCCCGGACCGGGAGCCGCTGCCGGTGGTGCGCGTCCCGTCCGTGCCGCTGCCCCGCTACCCTCAGGTGCGCATCGCCCTGCCCAGCCGCAGGCTGGCCGCCGCGCTGACCGCCCACCAGCCGGACGTGGTGCACCTGGCCAGCCCGTTCATCCTCGGCGCCCGGGCCGCCCGGCTCACCGAGCGGCTGGACCTGCCGACCGTGGCGGTGTACCAGACCGACCTGGCGGGGTACGCGCAGGCGTACCGGATGGGCCGGGGCATCGGCTCGGCGATCGCCTGGGCGCGGATCCGCTCCGTGCACCGGGCCGCCGCCCGCACCCTGGCGCCGTCGACCCCGGCCGCGCAGGACCTGACGGCGCACGGGGTGCGCCAGGTCCGGATCTGGGCGCGCGGCGTGGACTCGGCGCGCTTCCACCCGGAGCACCGCGACGAGGCGCTGCGCCGTGCGCTGGCCCCCGGCGGCGAGGTGCTGGTGGGGTACGTCGGGCGGCTCGCCCCGGAGAAGCGGGTCGACCTGCTGGCGGAGGCGGCCCGGCTGCCCGGCGTGCGGGTGGTGGTGATCGGGGACGGCCCGAGCGCACCGGTGTTGCGGGCCGCGATGCCCGGCGCGGTGTTCCTGGGACGCCGTACGGGGGCCGAACTCGCCCGCTGCTTCGCCTCGTTGGACCTGTTCGTGCACACCGGCCCGCTGGAGACCTTCTGCCAGACCATCCAGGAGGCGATGGCCAGCGGCGTACCGGTGGTCGCCCCGGCGGTCGGCGGCCCGCTCGACCTGGTCGGCCACCGGCGCACCGGGCTGCTGGTCGCCCCGCGCGACGCGGGTGCCGTCGCCCGTGCCGTCGCCGACCTCGCCGCCTCGGCCGAACTGCGCGCCCGGTACGGCGCGGCGGGCCGGGCCGAGGTCACCGGCCGGACCTGGGAGGCGGTCGGCGACCAGCTGATCCGGCACTACGAGGAGGTGCTCGCCGCGCACCGTGACCGCGTCCGGAACCTCCACTCCGACCTCGACCTCGACCTCCACCCCGACCTCGACCGCGACCCCGACCTCGACCTCGACCGGAACGCCGCACCCGCCGCCGCCCTCGCTCCCGTTCCCGCCCCCTCCCCGGTGGCCGCCGCCCCCGTGGCCGAACCGGCCGCGCAGCCGCTCCTGGGCGGCGTCCCGGCACCCCGCCGCCCCGACGGCCCCCTTCCCACCCCCACCTCCCCCGCTCCGCTCTCGGTCGAGGAGCAGCCCGCGTGAACCGTGAAACGGCCCGTCCGGACGGCGGGTTGTGCATCGTCCGGGTGGCGAACTTCGTCACCCCGGTCTCGGGCGGGCTGCGGACCGCGCTGCGCCACCTCGGGGCCGGGTACCTGGCGGCGGGCCACCGGCCCGTGCTGGTGGTGCCGGGGCCGGTCCGCACCGACGAGTGGACCGAGCAGGGGCGGGTGATCACCCTGCCCGGTCCGCGCGTCCCGGGCACCGGTGGCTACCGGGTGCTCTACGGCAGGAAGCAACTGTCCGCGCTGCTGGAGGAGTTGGCGCCGGACCGGCTGGAGGTCTCGGACCGCACCACGCTGCGCTGGACGGGCGGGTGGGCGCGGGCGCACGGGGTGCGCTCGATGATGGTCTCGCACGAGAGCGCCACCGGGGTGCTCGGCGCGTGGGGGGTTCCGCCCGGCACCGCGCGGCGGCTCGCGGACCGGCTCAACTCCCGTACCGCGCAGGGCTATGACACGGTGCTGTGCACCACGGCGTGGGCGGCCGAGGAGTTCGAGCGGATCGGCGCCGGGAACGTCGAGCGGGCACCGCTGGGGGTGGACCTGGAGGTGATGCGGCCCGAGTGCCACGACCCTTCGCTGCGGGCGGAGTTGGCCGATCCGCAGCAGGTGCTGCTGGTGATGTGCTCGCGGCTGTCGGGCGAGAAGCGGCCCGAGCGGGCGCTGGAGGCGCTGGCCGAGTTGCGCCGCCGGCACCGCGTCCCGGCCGTGCTCGCGGTCGCGGGGACGGGTCCGCTGCGCGGCCGGTTGGAACGCCGGGCGGCCGAACTGCGGCTGCCGGTCAGGTTCCTGGGCCACCTCGCGGCACGCTCCGAGGTGGCGGCCCTGCTGGCCACGGCGGACGCGGTGATCGCGCCCGGCCCGGTGGAAACCTTCGGCCTGGCCGCCCTGGAGACGCTGGCCTGCGGCACCCCCGTCGCGGTCAGCCGGTCCTCGGCCCTGCCCCGGGTGGTCGGCCGGGCCGGACTCGCGGCGGCCGACACGGGGGCCGGATTCGCCCTCGCGCTACGGGAGTTGCTGGACCGCCCGGAGGCGGAACGGCGGGCCGCCGCCCGCGCCCGGGCGGAGGAGTTCAGCTGGGAGGCCGCCACCGCCGCCTTCCTCGCCGCCCACCGGGCACCCGCCACCGCCCGGCGCCCCGGCCCGCCACCGGCTCCGTCCCCTTCCGCCAGCACGGCCGGGTGACACAGCCCGCCCCCGACCACCTTCACCCGCACCAGGGTTCAGCCACCTTCCCAGCCCCCGGAGGGACGTGATGACGGTTCGATTCGCTGCGCTCGGCGACTCCCTGACCGAGGGGGTCGGCGATCCGGTACCGGGCGGGTGGCGGGGCTGGGCGGCCCTGCTCGCGCCCGCCCTGTCGCCGGACCCCGTCGAGTTCCGCAACCTGGCCAACAGCGGCGCGCTCAGCCTCGACCTGTTGGTCTCCCAACTGCCCGCGGCGCTCACCCTGCGTCCCCGGTACGCGGCGGTGCTGGTCGGCGGCAACGACACCCTGCGGTCCTCCTTCGACCTTGAGTCGACGGCCCGCCGGTTCGCCTCCGCCCTCTCCTCGCTGACCGCGATCGGGGCGCTCCCGCTGACCGCCTGCCTGCCCGACCCGGGGCGGCTGCTGGGGCTGCCCGCCCCGCTGGCCCGACCGCTGGCCCGGCGGATGCGGGGCGTCAACGCGGTGGTGCACGCGCTGTCCGCGCACTACGGGGCCGCCCACCTGCACCTCGCGGACCTGCCCTGGACGCGGCAGCGGGAGCTACTGAGCGTGGACCGGCTGCACCCGAGCGCCGCCGGGCACCAGCTGATCGCCCGGGAGTTCCACGCCCTGCTCGCCGCCGCCGGCCACCCGGTCGGCACGGCACCCGCCCACCTGCCGGTGACGGCCCCCGGCCCCGGGGCCGACCTGTGGTGGATGGCCACCCGGGGCACCCGCTGGGTGGCGGCCCGCTCGACCGACCTC
Source organism: Kitasatospora sp. NPDC090308 (assembly GCF_044769485.1). Classification (NCBI taxonomy): domain Bacteria; kingdom Bacillati; phylum Actinomycetota; class Actinomycetes; order Kitasatosporales; family Streptomycetaceae; genus Kitasatospora; species Kitasatospora sp. NPDC090308. The sequence goes on from NZ_JBIVXY010000008.1 coordinate 37,131, forward strand.
CTCCCGGGCCTGCTCACCCTGGCCGCCACGGAGACCCGCCACCTCCTGCGCGGCTCCGCCCGCCACCTCGACCACACCGCGGCCCGCACCGCCACCGCGATCACCGCCCGTCTGACCACCTCCCCGACACCGGCGCCCGCGCCCGCACCTTCCCTCTCCCCCTCTCGCTCCCGCACGCCGACAGGCGCCCCCGCCAACGGCTAGGGTGTGTTCTGAAAGTGCTGGTCACAGCCACTCGTTGATGGCTGCGACCAGCACGGTCCCGGCGTCGCGATGGCTCCGTGTCACGAGCCCGGCCCGCAAAAAGAACGCGACAGCGTGCGCGGGCCTGGCAATGATGGCAGCCATGACGGATGGAACTGGACCTGAGCCGCTGGGCCTGTGCATCGTGGCCAACATCGCCCCGGAGACCGGCCAGGGCGAAGGCGGGCTGGAGATTCGCCAGGGGCATCGGCACTTCGTGGCGGGGGCGAAGGTGTGGGTCGCGCCGCCGGGCTGGGGCGACGGCGGTGAAAGCGTCATCGTGGCCGGACGCCACCGGGGGAACAGCCGTCGTTACGCGCGAATCGTGATCAGGAGGCGGTTCCTCGTGAACTTCCGGGTCCGCGCCGTCTACAGTCCGGCGCTGGTAAGGGCGTTGACAGCGGCGGAGCCCGGTAAGGAGAAGGAGTCCGCCGCCCGCTTCCTGTGGTCTCCGGAAGAGGCGGAGAGCCGGGCGCGCTCCTGGAACACTCCGAAGTTGGAGGCGCAGCTAGACGGCCGGTCCATTTGGACCCGTCTGGTGACCGATCCTCCGCCCATGGAGCTGCACCTCGACGGTGTCACCTACTACCTGGCTCATTTCAACGCCAACCGGGCTCGCTACTCATCCGAGCCGCCACCGGTGGAGCCGTCTCCGACGACCGGCTGAAGGAGGCAGCCCGCTCCCAGAAGTGGATCAAGGTCATGCGATGATCACCTTCCATGGCCCGGGGAGATCTGACGGCCGCCCAGTGGGCAGTGCTGGAACCGCTGCTACCGCAGGGCGTCAAGCCCGGCCGGCCTCCGTTGCGCACCAAGCGACAGCTGATCAACGGTACACGGCTCCGCACCCGCATCCGCACCCGCATTCCGTGGGGGGACCTGTCGGTGCGCTACGGGCCATGGGGGGCGGTATGCGGGCCGTTCCGTCGCTGGCAGCGTGACGGCACATGGCACCGGGTCCTCGAACAGCTTCAGGCCCGGGCCGATGCGAAGGGCCTGATCGCCTGGGACATCTCCGTAGACTCCACGATCGTTCGCGCAACCGGCATGCAGCCGGTGCGCGCAAAAAGGGGAACCTGCAGGTCGAGTCGCCCGGTGGTGCCTTCACCGAGCCCGGCGACCATGGGCTCGGACGTTCCCGCGGCGGACTGACTTCCAAGAACCACCTGGCCGTCGGGCAGGCCCAGAAGCCTATGTCGCTCGTGATCACCGCCGGACAGCGCGGCGACTCCCCGCAGTTCCAGGTCGTCCTGGACCGAATCCGCCTGCCGCGCCTGGGCCTGGGACGCCCGCGTGCACGGCCGCACAGGGTCCGCGCCGACAAGGCGTACGGGGCCCGCGCGAACCGCGTCCACCTGCGAAGACGCCACGTCTATTGCACGATCCTCGAGAAGCGGGACCAGATCGCGAACCGCAGGAAACGTGGTTCCCACGGCGGGCGGCCACCGAAGTTCGACAAGGACGGCTACAAGGAGCGCCACGCGGTGGAGTGCGGGACCAGCCGCCTCAAGCGCCACCGAGCGGTCGCCACAAGGTACGACAAACTCGCCGTTCGCTACGAAGCGACCGTGCTGGTCGCAGCCATCAACGAGTGGCTGTGACCAGCACTTTCAAAACACGCCCTAGGCCGCTCACCCTCCCCTCGCACCAGCCGTCCGAAGGAGGTCGTACGCCCCCGACGTCCCGCCAACTCGCGTCTTCACCCCGTCACTTGACGGTCCTTCCGGTAAGGTCGGAAGTTCATCTGGACCCGCGAACATGGCTTGTCATGAGCAACCTCAGTCGCCGCATCTTCCTGCTAGGCGGGCTCACCACCGCAGGTGCCGCCGCGCTCCAACTCGGCGCGATGGCCCCGTCGTCGGCCGCCGCCTCCACCCCCTTCCCTTTCACGCTCGGCGTCGCCTCCGGAGAACCGGACGACAGCAGCGTGGTGCTCTGGACCCGGCTGGCTCCCGCGCCGACCAACGCGGACGGCCAGGGCGGCATGCCCAACGCCGACGTCGCCGTCGACTGGCAGGTGTCGGCCGACCAGAACTTCACCAGCCTGATCGGCTCCGGGACGGTCACCGCCCGCTACGCCCAGGCCCACGCGGTGCACGTGCTGGCCGGCGGGCTCGCCCCGGACTCGGAGTACTACTACCGGTTCCGGGCCCAGGGGTTCATCTCCCCGGTGGGCCGGACCCGCACCGCGCCGGCGCCGGGTACGCTCGGGCGGGCCTTCACGATGGCCTTCGCCTCGTGCGCCCACTACGAGCAGGGCTACTACACCGCCTACCGCCGGATGGCCGACGACCGCCCCGACCTGATCCTGCACCTGGGCGACTACATCTACGAGGGCGGCGCCACCACCACCGGCGTGCGCCAGCACCTCGGCAGCGAGATCGTCTCACTGGCCGACTACCGCCGCCGCTACGCGCTCTACCGCACCGACCCGGACCTGCAGGCCGCGCACGCGATCGCGCCGTGGCTGGTGGTCCCGGACGACCACGAGGTGGAGAACAACTACGCCAACATGGTCCGCGCCGACAGCAGCCCCGTGCTGACGGCCGCCCAGTGGACCGCGCGGCGCACCGCCGCGTACCAGGCGTACTTCGAGAACATGCCGCTGCGGGCCGCCGCGACGCCCTCCGGCAACAGCATCCAGCTCTACCGCCGGGTCCGCTGGGGCACCCTCGCCACGTTCCACATGCTCGACACCCGCCAGTTCCGCGACGACCAGTCCTGCGGCGACGGGACGAAGGTCTGCGCCGACGCCGACCTGGCCGGCCGTTCGATCACCGGCTCGGCCCAGGAGGCGTGGCTGCTCGACGGGCTCGGCCAGCGCCTGAGCACCTGGGACCTGATCGGCCAGCAGGTCTTCTTCGCCCGCAACGTGAACGCGTCCGGCGCGATGAACATGGACGCCTGGGACGGGTACCGGGCCAGCCGGTCCCGCATCCAGCAGGGCATCGTCGACCGGGCCGTGCGCAACCCGGTCGTCCTCACCGGCGACGTGCACGCGTCCTGGGGCAACGACCTCAAGGCCGACTACGCGAACCCGTCGTCGGCGACGATCGGCTCCGAGCTGGTCTGCACCTCCATCACCAGCGGCGGCGACGGCAGCGCCACCACGGCGGTCCCCAACGGGTCGCTCAACCCGCACCTGCGCTTCTACTCCAACCGGCGCGGCTACGTCCGCACCCGGATCGAGCCCTCGCAGATCACCGCCGACTTCCGGTCGGTGGCGGCGGTGACCGAGCACGGCGCGGCGGCGACCACCGCCAAGACCTTCATCATCCACGACGGACAGCCGGGGTTGGCCGATGCGTAAGCTCTCCGTACTCGGCGCGGCCGCCGCCGGTCTCGCCGCGGTCCTCGCCCTGGTCGCCCCGGCCTCGGCGGCGGGGCCCTCGTCCTGGGTGACCGTGAACAGCGACGCCACCGGCGACCAGGACTCCTCCTCGATCGCGACCGACCGCCTCGGCGACGTCGCGGTGGTCTGGGAGGACGACCGCGACACGACCGACCCGGGCGACGACGCGCACAGCGACGTGTGGGTGCGGATGTACCGCGACGGCGCCTCCGCCTACGAGACGAAGCTCTCGGCCGGCGGGACGGCGGGCACCGCCTGGCGGCACCTCCAGCCCGACGTGGGCCTCGACGACCGGGGCGACGCCGTCGTCGTGTGGGCGGAGGACCCGGACGGCAACGGGCTCTACAACATCGTCTACCGGGTGCTCTCCCCGACCGGCGCGGTCCTCGGCTCCGGCCGGGTCAACGCGAACGCCGACGGCCAGCAGCTCCACCCGCGCGTCGCGGTCGACCCGGACGGCGCGCCGGGCAGCACCACCGCGGTCGCGTTCTCGGTGGTCTGGGAGGACGTCCAGGGCACCGCGGCGGCGACCGTGAAGGCGGCCGGGTTCACCGGGACCACCACCAAGGCGTACGAGGTGACGGTCAACGCGACCGGCGGCGCGCACCACGACCCCGACGTGGCGACCTCCGCCTCGGGCGACGCCGTCGTCGTCTGGGACGAGGACACCGACGGCAACGGCTACTACCAGATCGGCCTGGTGAAGCTGGCCAAGGCCAACGGGGCCGTCACGCTCAGCCGCCGCAGCGCCAACGGCGTCGCCGACGGGCAGCAGCAACGCCCGGCCGTGGCCGCCGACTTCAACGGCGACTTCGTCGTGGCCTGGGAGTCCGACCACACCGGCACCCGCGGCGTCTGGGCCCGGTCGTTCACCGCGACCGGCACCGCCGGCCCGGCCGAGGTCGAGATCTCCGGAGGCACCGGGGCCGGCAACCCCACCGTCGGCATCGACGACCAGCGCCACGCCGTGGTCGGCTGGAGCGTCGCCGGCGCCGACCCGGCGGTCCGGGCCCGGGGCCTCAACCCCGACGGCACCTTCACCGGCCGGCTGCCCTCCCAGTCCGTCAGCAAGGTCACGACCGGCCGGCAGGAGCAGGCCGCGGTGGCCTCCTCCCCGTTCGGCGCGCTCGCGGTGTCGTACACCGACGACAACGACGGCAACGACTTCGACCAGGTCCTGCTGAGCCTGGGAGCGACCAACGCCGACTGGTGACACCGGGCCGAACACGGGCCGCCCCGGACGGACCACCTCCGCCGGGGCGGCCCGGAACCCACCGCTCCTCGACCGGCAGGACGCGCCGGTACCAGGTGCCCTGCCTGCCGCCGAGGTCCGCCGGGCCGACGGGGCCGACCGGGACGAAGCCCGCCTTGACCAGCACCCGCCGGGAGGCGGCGTGCTGCGCGACCCGGTAGCCGAGTTTCGCACCGCCGCCGCGCCCGTTGTCGCTCTCGCTCTCGCTGCCGGTGCCGGTGTCACTGCCACTGCCGATGTCGATGTCGAAGAGGTTGAACCTGCCGAGCACCGAGCCGTCCTCGGCGCGGAGCAGGTGGGAGGCGCATGCGCCGGATTCCTGCTCGGCCGGCAGGGCCCGGTGCCGGTCGGCGTACCGTTCGGAGAAGTCGTCACCGCGGTCGGAGACGGCCGCCGCGAAGTACGCCCGGTCCACCGGCTCGAAGGCCGGCACCGCCGGGGCGTGGTCGGCGCGCACCTGCTCCGGTTCGGGCACCGGCCGACCCTATTCGGGCGGCGCGTCGCGGTCATCCGGGTTTCCGGCGGCGGCCGGTGCCGGGTCCGGTCGGCCCCCGCACTCCCCCGGCGCCGGCGCGGGGCGTCACCGGCCGCCGCGGGTCACCACAGCTCGCCCTCGCGCCAGTCGCAGGCCAGGTCGGCGTCGAGGTCCAACTCCCCTTCGCCGCCCAGGAGGTAGATCCCGCCGTCCTCCTCGGCGGTGCGCTGCCGCCCGTGCGGGCCGAGGGCCCAGGTGGGGCCGGGCCAGGGGCGCCAGCCGCGGGCGAGGTAGAACGGGACGCCCTCCTCGCTGGCGCCGAGGGCGCCGATCTCGTGGGCGGCCCGGACGACGCGTTCCGCCTCGTCCATCAACTTCCCTCCGACGCCCCGCCGTTGGCGGCTCCGGCGGACGGCCACGCCTTCCAGGTAGCCGGTCCGCAGGATGCGGTCGCCGTTCATCAGGCGGCGCTGCACCACGGCCGCGTGTCCGATCAACTCGCCGTCCTCCCAGGCGAGTACGTGCAGGCCGCCGAGGCAGTGCGTCCAGTCCTCCTCGGTCATGTCGTCCGCGCCGAAGACCTCGAACAGCAGGGCCCGGGCCGCCCGCCGGGTCTCCGGGTCGAGGTCCGCCGTGTGCACCGTCCGCACCGTCACCGTGTCCGCCACCATGGGAGCATCCTGGCAGACCGGGCACGGCCGGAGGGCGACACCACCCGCGCTCCGGCCCCGCCCGTCCGGGCCGTTCACCCGTCCGCGCCGTAGCATCGCCTCGGAACATCCGCCAAGATCCACCGGCCGAGAACCACCGGCCGAGACCGGTCGGGCGGGGTCCGCCGGAGGGGCCCGTCGGGGGTCCGCCGAGAACTGGGAGGCACTGCGCATGGACGTCGGTTTCGTCGGTCTGGGGGGAATGGGGCGGGCGATGGCCCGTCGGCTGCTGGCGGCCGGGCACGCGGTGCGGGTGTGGAACCGCTCGCCGGAGCCGGTGGCCGAGCTGGTCGCGGACGGGGCCTCGGCCGCCGGATCGCTCGCCGAGGCGTTCGAGGCACAGGTGGTGGTGTCCATGCTCGCGGACGACCGGGTGGTCGAAAGCCTGTTGCTGGACGAGGAGTTGCTGTCCGGCGCCCGGGCCGTCACGCACGCCAACATGGCCACCGTCTCACCCGCGCTGGCCCGCCGGGCCGCCGAACTGCACGCCCGGCACGGCCTCGGGTACGTCGCGGCGCCGGTGCTGGGGCGGACGGACGTCGCGGCGGCCGGGAACCTCAACATCCTCGCGGCCGGCCCGTCCGCCGAACTGGACCGGCTGGCACCGCTGTTCGAGGCGATGGGACGCCGCACCTGGCCGCTCGGGGAGGACCCCGCGGCGGCCAACGTCGCGAAGATCGGCGCCAACTTCCTGCTGGTGTCGGCGATCGAGGCGTTCTCGGAGGCCGCCGCGCTCGCCGAGGCCAACGGGCTCGACCCGGCGGCGCTGCTCGACGTGCTCACCAACTCCCTCTTCCCCGGCCCGGTGTACGCCGGCTACGGGTCGATGATCACCCAGCGGACCTTCGAGCCGGCCGGGTTCCGCCTGGCCCTCGGCCTCAAGGACGTGAACCTCGCCCTGGACGCCGGAGCCGCCTCCGAAGTCCCGCTCCCGCTGGCCTCGCTGCTGCGCGACTCACTGCTCCAGGCGGTCGCCCACGGCCACGGCGAACAGGACCTCGCCGCGGTCTCCACCACCTCCCGCACCCGCGCCGGAATCTGACCGCCCGGCGGCCGGGAAGACACCCCGGCCGCCTGCTCAGCCGGAGCACCCGGCGCGAACGGCCGGATGAGGGTTGCCGAAGAGCCCCCCCCAGCCACCGACATTGCGAGTTCGGCCCGGGCAGGCGGGGATTGCGGCGACGGCCAGTTCTCCCTGCGGCAAGGCACCCGCATTTTCCTGACTTCCGGTCAGGACCCGGGCGGTTCGGAGCAGCGCCGCAGAGCGCCGCTGGACGAATGACACGAAGTCGACCTTTCGGGCGGCTTTATCGCGCCCGCCCGCCCGCACCGGCCGCATATCGATGCACTCACCGCCCTCCCTTCGGCGCTCCCGCAGTCAGGACGGCTCTCCGTCGACCCCTGCCACCTGGAGCCGTGGAAGCGACGCACCCCACCTGCCGAGGTCCGGGTCGATCCGGCGGTCCGGGCCCAACCCGGCCCCGAGGAAAGCCAATTGAGAACCCGCTCGGAAAATTAATCCCCCCCTCACCATCCGCCGGGGGAAACCAAATCGCCAGATGAGGGCGAAATGCGGACAGGCCGCCGAAGACGGGTACGAACAGCATGGAATCGGCTGCTCACGCTGAGTGATTCCATGATTGCGTAAAGATTCGATATGGGAATGTGATCCAGTCGGTTAAGTTCGGGTGAAAAGCGCGTGAGAACATTTACTCCGCGCACATACCAGTACAGCCGTGCGTCACGACCAGGAGGACGCACAGGCATGGCGAAGACCGATGAGATGTCGACCGGCGGGACGCCGTACGCGGCCCTGGACACCCCGGCGAAGCCGCGGCGGCGGGCCCGCCGGATCCTGCTGATCACCGGCGGCACGGTGCTGGTGCTCGCGCTGGCCGCGGGCGGGGCCGCGTACCTGGGCTACCGTCACCTGGAGGGCAACCTCGACACCGTCGACATCGACAAGGCGCTGGGTGGGGACGACCGGCCGGCCGTGCTGCCGACCGGCGCGCAGGACATCCTGGTGCTCGGCTCGGACTCCCGCAGCGGCGACAACGGCGACTTGGCGGGCGGCGACGTCGGCGGCACCGCGCGCTCCGACACCGCGATGGTGGTTCACATACCCGAGGGCCGCGCGAACGCCACCGTGGTGAGCATCCCCCGCGACACCATGGTCGCCCGTCCGGCGTGCACCACCACCGACGGCAAGCAGGTGGCCGGCGCGCCCCGCGTGATGTTCAACTCGATCTACACCACGGCGGGCCCGTCCTGCGTGGTGAAGACCGTCGAGTCCATGACGGGCCTGCGGATGAACCACTACGTCGAGATCGACTTCGCCGGGTTCAAGGACCTGGTGGACGCGATGGGCGGGGTGGAGATCACCACCGACGCCCCGATCGACGACGAGTACAGCGGCTTGCACCTGCCCGCCGGCACCCACGTGCTGGACGGCACGCAGGCGCTCGCCTTCGTCCGCACCCGGCACGGCATCGGCGACGGCAGCGACCTCGGCCGGATCGGCCTGCAGCAGAAGTTCCTGCTCTCCGTCCTGTCCCAGCTCCAACGCAAGGGCACCCTCTCCAGCCCGACCAAGGCCTACGGCGTGGCGGACGCGGCCACCAAGGCGCTCACCACCGACACCTCGCTGGGGTCGCTCAACGGCCTGCTCGACTTCGCGCAGAGCATGAAGGGCCTCCAGCCCGAGCGGATGAAGACCGTGATGCTCCCGGTGGTCACCGACCGGATCGACCACAACCGGGTGGCCGCCGACGAGCCCCGCGCCCAGCTGCTCTGGCAGGCCCTGCGCGAGGACAAGCCCGTCCCGGCCTCCTCCGCCGGCTGACAGAGAGACGGATTCCCGTGGTTGCCCAGCGCCCGAAACTGAGCGTCGTCGTGCCCTTCCAGGACGTCGAGATGTACCTCACCGAATGTCTGGAGTCCATCGCCCGGCAGTCGTTCCGCGACTTCGAGGTCATCCTGGTCGACGACGGCTCGACCGACTCCTCCACCGCGATCGCCCGGGCGATGTGCGCCCGGGACCCGCGCTTCCGGCTGATCCGGCAGGACGCGCACGGCCCGGGCCACGCCCGCAACACCGGCCTGCGCGCGCTCCACCCGGAGGCCGAGTTCCTCGTCTTCGCCGACGGCGACGACGTGGTGCCCGAGCACGCCTACGAGACGCTGCTGCGCACCCTGGAGGAGTCCGGTTCGGACTTCGTCTCCGGCAACGTGCAGATGATGAACTCGACGAAGAAGTGGCAGTCCCCGCTGCACCGGGCCCCGATGGCCGCCGACCGGCGGGGCACCCACATCACCCGCTTCGACAAGCTGATCTACGACCGCACGGTGTGGAACAAGCTGTTCCGCCGGAGCTTCTGGGACTACTACTTCATCGAGTTCCCCGAGGGGGTCCTCTACGAGGACTCCTGGGTGAACATGTTCGCGCACTTCCGGGCGTCCAAGGTCGACACCATCACCGACGTCGTCTACTACTGGCGCCGCCGCGAGGGCAACGCGGCCCCCTCCATCACCCAGCGGCACCACGAGGTCGGCAACCTGCGCGACCGGGTCGACGCCGTCCTCAGCGTCAGCCGCTTCCTCGGGCAGCACCGTTCCAGGCGCTTCGCCGAGTCCAAGCGCAAGTACGACCTGGCCTGCCTCACCTCCGACCTGATGCTCCACCTGAAGGCGCTCCCGGACGGCGACGAGGAGTACCGGGAGTCCTTCGTCACCTGGGCCAACGAGTTCCTGGACGAGGCCGGCGAGGACCTGATCGGGGAACTGCCCGCCGAGGCCCGGGTGAAGTGGCTGCTGGTGCGCCGGCGCAAGCTCCAGGAGCTGCTGGACGTCGTCGAGTTCGAGCGCCGGGGCGGGCCGATACCCGTCCAGCGCCGCCTCCACCGCTACCTGCAGTACCCGACCCTGGGCGACCGCAGCCTCGGCATCGACCGCAAGGCCTACCGCCTCGACAAGGAACTCTCCCTGCACGCCTCGATCAGCGGGGCGAGCTGGGACGGCGACCGGCTGAACATCACGGGTTCCGCCTACATCCGGTACATCAACATCCACAAGCGCCACATGTCGATCAAAGCCCTCGCCCTGCGCAACAAGAAGCAGGGCCGCCTCGTGGTGGCGACGGCGAAGACCGTCTACGCCCCCCAGGCCACCGAGCACTCCAACCAGGCCCGGTACTGCTACGACTGGGCAGGCTTCGAAGCCTCCTTCGACACCACCCGCCTCCAGCACAAGGGCCAGTGGGTCGAGGGCACCTGGGACGTGGCGGCCGGCGTGCTCAGCCGCGGCCTGCTCCGCTACCGGGGCATCGAGCGCGGCGGCGCGGGCAGCGCCGCCAACCCGCCCTACCGGTACGTCGACAAGAACACCCGGCTGCTGCCGCTGTTCCTCAAGGACCGGCTCAAGCTCCGGGTGGAGGTGGTCCGCTGCCGGATCACCAAGCACGAACTCGCCGGTGACAAGATCCGCATCCGCGGCGTCTACCTGGGTCCGACCGTGCCGGAGTGGGGAAAACTGCGCCTCACCAGCCTCGGCGCGGCCGGCCAGCACGACGCCTGGGTCAAGTTCCTCGACAGCGGCGACGGTTGGGCCAGCTGGGTGACCACCGTGCCGATGAGCGCCCTCGTCCCGGGCCACCGCGCCGCCGGCGAAGCCGAGGACGACGCGCCCAAGGCTTGGGAGATGGGCGGCAACGGCTGGAAGACCACCTTCCACGTCGCCGGGCGCAAGATGACGATGTACCCGGTCATGGCCGAGGAGACCCCGGACGGCCACTACCGGCTGCCCGCGGCCCTGCAGAACCCGGACGGCGACCGCGAGGTCGTGCTGCACCGCAACGGCTCCGGCTACCTGGTACTGTTCGAGCGCTCCGCCCTGCCGCTGGTCACCCGCACCGGCTGGGACGAGGACGGCTCGCTGGAGATCGTCGGCCACTACGCCGCCCTCGAACTGCTCACCCCCGAACAGCTGCGCGACACCCACCTGGTGGTGCGCTCCCGTGCCCAGGGAGCCGAGCGGGCCGTGGCGCTCGAGTGGCGCGGCAGCTACTTCCGCGCCGTGGTGAAGCCCGCCGCGATGCGCACCCTGGCCGGCTCCATACCCCTGGCGGCCGGCCGCTGGGACTTCTTCCTGCGCCGCCAGGACCCCTCCACGGTGGCTCCCGAGGAGCGCCTGGCAGATCTGATGCTCAAGATCGACCAGCCGACCATCGGGACCTTCCCGCAGGACTACGAGCGCAACCTGCGCCGCTACGAACTCCAGGCCGAGGCCTACGACCGGCTGTCCCTGCTGGTCCACTCGGCGATGCCCGACCACGCCCGCGGCCCCTACCGGCAGAAACTGCTGCGCACCAAGGCGTACCCCGCCGCCCGCCAGCAGCCCATCCGCGCCATCGTGCTGTTCGACGCCTTCAAGGGCACCCAGTACTCCGACAGTCCGCGCGCCCTGCACGAGGAACTGGTGCGCCGCCAGGTCCCGCTGGAGCACCTGTGGGTGGTCAAGGACGACCAGGTCGACGTCCCCGACACCGCCCGCGCGGTGCGCATGTGGTCGCCCGAGTGGTACGAGGCCCTCGCCACCAGCCGCTACGTCGTGGCCAACAACCACCTGCCCGACTGGTTCCGCAAGCGCCCCGGCCAGACCGTCGTCCAGACCTGGCACGGCACCCCGCTGAAGAAGATCGGCCACGACATCGAGGCCGTGCACTTCGCCGACAAGCGCTACCTCGAACGCCTGGCCGTCGAGGTGGAGAACTGGGACCTGCTGGTCTCCCCCAACAGCTTCTCCACCCCGATCCTGCGCCGCGCCTTCGGCTTCCCCGGCGAGATCGTCGAGTCCGGCTACCCGCGCAACGACGTGCTGCGCCGCCCGGACACCGGTCAGCGCGCCGCCGAGATCCGCCGCCGGATCGGCGTCCCCGACGGCAAGCGGGTCGTGCTGTACGCCCCGACCTGGCGCGACGACCAGTACTACGCCCCCGGCCGGTACAAGCTCGACTTCCGGATCGACCTGGACGACGCCCGCGCCCGCCTCGGCCACGACCACGTCCTGCTGGTGCGCCGCCACCCCAACGTGGTGGACCCGGTGCCCGGTGCCGGCGACGGCTTCGTCCACGACGTCTCCGACTACCCCGACATGGCCGACCTGTCGCTGATCACCGACGTGATGATCACCGACTACTCCTCCCTGATGTTCGACTTCGCCAACACCGGCCGCCCGCTGCTGTTCTTCACCTACGACCTGGAGCACTACCGCGACACCCTGCGCGGCTTCTACTTCGACTTCGAGCACAGCGCCCCCGGGCCGCTGCTCTTCGACTCCCCGGAGCTGATCTCCTCGATCCGGGACGCCGAGCGCATCCGGCAGCGCTACGCGGAGCGCTACCGGCGCTTCCAGGACGCCTTCTGCGACCTGGACGACGGGTACGCCTCGGCCCGCCTGGCGGAGCGGATCCTGGTCGCGGGCGGCGACCTGGTGCAGCTGCCGCAGCAGGCGTCGGCACTCCCGTCCCGCCCGTCCGGCGGCACCCGGCCGGGCCCCCGCTCCTTCCGCGAACCCGACGGGGCCGCGGCGGTGGTGGAGCCGCCGCGCGACCTCCAGGCAGAACTGCGCAGACGATTGGACTCGGCCCATGCCTGACCAGGCCAAGCACACCCGCCGCATCTTCACCGGTGTGGACACCACAGGCGCCGTCCCGATCGAGTACCGCTTCTCGCACGCCCGCAACGGCAACCGGCGCCTGGTCGTGGTGTTCGCCAACCTCACCGCGCCGGACGAGTACGGCTGGGCCAACGGCGTCCTGGACAAGGTGCGCGCCAACATCCTGTGGATCCGCGACTCCTTCGAGGGGGCCAACACCTACTACCTGTGCAAGGGGATGGACTTCTTGCTGGAGCGCTCCGTCGCCGGGCTGATCGACCGGGTGATGCGGTCGCTGCACCTGACGCCGCAGGACGTCACCGTCTTCGGTAGCTCCAAAGGGGGCAGCGCGGCGCTGTTCTACGGCCTCAAGTACGGCTTCGGCAACATCGTCGCCAGCGTGCCCCAGTTCCACATCGGCTCCTACGTGCTGGCCGACATGCCCGACGCGGCCCGGCTGATGATGGGCGAGGTGACCGAGCACAACGTCGCCGTTCTCGACGCCGTCCTGCCGGACCTGGCGGCGGCCAGCCCGCACCGCAACGCCAACATCTACCTGGTCACCTCCCCGCAGGACGAGCAGTTCCCGCGGCAGGTGCAACCGTTCCTCCACCTCTTCCAGGGCTACGCGAACTTCAACCTCGTCTACAACGACTCGGTGCTGATCACTGGCCACGGCAAGGTGACGCTGCGGAACCTGCCCACCATCATGGGCATCCTCAACCTGCTGGTGGACGGCGTCGTCCCGCGGATCGGCCTGATCACCAACGGCGGCGAGGTCCCGGAGCCCGACCTCACCGCGATCGAGCAGTTCCTCAAGGACACCTCGCAGGTCAAGGGCGACTCCTTCCCTCGACCGGTGATCACCTTCCCGCCGGCCGAGGCGCTGCTCCCACCGGACGGCGTGGCCGTCGCCGGCTTCGCGCCGGGCGGCGTGCGGGTCAGCATCTGGGAGAACGGCAAGTACCTCGCCTCGGCCCCGGTCGCCGCCGACGGCAGCTGGTCCTGGCAGGCGAACCGGGCCTTCACCGCGGGCCGGCACCTGCTGCGCGTGTTCGCCGCCGACGCCAGCAACGTCCAGAGCGAACGCTCCGACGTGGTCTTCACCATCGACCGGCACGCCCCCCGCGCCCAGCCCACCGTCACCGAGACGCCGCCGCCCGCGCCGGTGGTCACCGAACCGGTGGACAACAGCTACGTGCCCGGCCCCACCGTGCGGCTGAGCGGCCACGCGTTCGGCGCCGAGCGGGTCGAACTCGCCATCGGCGAGCACGCGCTGGGCACCGTCCCCGTCGAGGACGGCCTGTGGAGCTGGCAGCCCGCCTGGGAGTGGCGCGGCGGCGGCCACACCGTCGAGGCCCGGGCGGCCTACTCCGACGGCCGGACCTCGCCGCCCGGCCAGGTCACCTTCGTGGTGGCCGGCGCGCTCGCCCGCAACCCCGTGCTCCAGCAGCGCTACGGCGGCTGACGGGCAGTCAGGACGTGACGGCGACGGTGAGCAGTTCGGCCTCGTGGTCGGAGAAGCCGGTGTCCACCCGGCCGCAGCCGTGCCGGGGCAGTGCGGTGAACAGGTAGTCCAGCTTGAGCCCGTTCTCGTGGGTGGCGGCGAAGCCGGAGCGCTGGTCCGGCCTCTCCTGGGCGCACTCCCGGACGGTGTCGAAGTAGGCGGCGGGCCAGATCCAGGCGTCCCGGTTGTTCGGGCCCGGCGGCGAGGAGTTGAAGTCGCCGCCGAACACCGAGCCGGTCGTGCCCGGCGTTCGGGCCGTCCCGGCGGCGAGCAGCGCCGCCAGTTGGTCGTCACGGAGATCCGCACCGCGATCGGACCGGTCGGTGGGCGGCAGCGAGAGGTGCGCGACGCACAGCCGCAGGCCGCTGCCGGGCGGAGCGGTCGCAGTCGCGGCGCTCGAGGAGGCGGTGGGCGCGGCGGTGGCGCACAGGATGCCGCGGCGCAGGCCGTGCTCGGGCTGGGGCGCGGCGACCGGGGAGACGTCCGTGAGCGGGGCCGCCGCCAGGATGCCGATGCCGGCCTCGCCCCGGCCGTCGCCGCACTCCACCGGGGCGGCGGTGCCCGTCTCGTCCACCTGTGTGTACGGCTGGAAGACGAACCGCCAGCCCGCGCCGAGCCCGGCCCGGTCCAGGTCGCCCCGGCAGGCCTCCTGCACCAGCACCGCCCGCGCCCCGTGGTCCTTCGCCAGCGAGCGCAGCGCCCCGGCCTTCTGCTCGCCGCCGCCGTACTCGGCACAGCCCCAGGAGGCCACTCCGCACATGTTCCAGGTCGCCACCGTCAGCCGGGGCCCGTCCGGGCCGCCCTCGTCGGCCCTCGCCCCCGCACCGTGCCGCACCACGGGCACCAGCCCGAGCAGCAGCACCCCGGCCGCCGCGCCCAGAACCGCCCGCAGGCGAAGGTTCGGCCGCGGCCCCGGGACACTGGTGCGGTAGGGCGGCACGGCATCCCCCGGAGCGCTGAACGGTGACGGCGACCAGCATAACTTTGCCTCCGCACCGTTCCGACGCCGGTCCTGGACCCTGGCCGACCGCTCCCACCCCACCACCCACTTTTCGTCGTATTGACGACAAGCAGCGGTCCCGGTTATCGTCATCCGGACGAAAAGAGAGGACCGCGACTCCCATGGCCGACATCACGCGCCGCTTCGGCTTCCGCCACCTGCGCTCCACCCCCACCAGCCACATCCGCCACCTGCGCGGCGGGCAGCTCGCCCACGAGGGCACCGGGCTGGCCTTCTGGTTCCGGCCGCTGACCGCCGCGATATCCGAAGTCCCAGCTGACGACCGCGAGTTGGCGATGATGTTCCACGCCCGCACCTCGGACTTCCAGGACCTCGCGGTGCAGGCCACCGTCACCTACCGGATCAGCGACCCGACCACCGCCGCCACCCGCCTCGACTTCGGCATCGACCCGGACACCGGCAGCTGGCGGGCCGAACCGCTCGCCCAGCTCGGCGCCCTGCTGACCGAGACCGCCCAGCAGCACGCGCTCCAGCTGATCGCCCGGACCCCGCTCGCCGACACCCTGGTCGACGGCGTGACGGCCGTCCGCGAGCGGATCTCCGCCGGTCTGGCCGCCGAACCCCGGCTGGCCGAGATCGGGGTGACGGTGCTCGCGGTGCGCGTCACCGCCGTCCGGCCGGAGGCCGAGATGGAGCGGGCGCTGCGCACCCCGGCCCGCGAGCAGGTCCAGCAGGAGGCCGACCGGGCGACGTACGAGCGGCGCGCCGTCGCGGTCGAGCGGGAGCGCACCATCGCCGAGAACGAACTCGCCAGCCGGATCGAACTGGCGCGCCGCGAGGAGGAGTTGGTCGAGCAGCAGGGCGCCAACGCGCGGCGCGAGGCGGAGCAGAAGGCCGCCGCGGACGCGGTCCGGACGAGCGCGGACGCGGCCCGCCGGACCAGGATGGCGGTCGCGGAGGCCGAGGCGGCCGGCACCCTGGCCGCGCAACAGGCCGAGGCGGCACGGACGTTGGGCGAGGCGAAGGCCGCCGCGGAGGCCGCCTGGCTGGCCGCGCACCAGCAGGCCGGCCCCGAGGTCCTCCAGGCGCTCGCGTTGATCCGGCTGGCCGAGCACCTGCCGCGGATCGACAGCATCACCCTCACCCCGGACCTGCTGACCGGCCTGCTCACCCGCCTGTCGGTGCCGGGCGGCGGCGCCGCCGCACCGGAGGGGACGGAGCGGTGAGCCTCTCCCCGCGCGTGGTGCTGGTCCACCGGCGCACCGAGTACGAGGAGCTGATCGCCCGGCACGGCACCCGCGGCCAGGCCGAGTTCTTCCTCGCCCGGCGCGGCCGCTCGCTGGCCGAGGCCGAGCAGCGGCACCACCGCTCCCGGGGCGCGCTCGCCGAGGTGTCGGCGGCGGTGCCGCTGGACTGGCGGCAGGCCCGGGTGGAGCGCGCCGACCTGGACCGCTTCCTGTTCGGCCCGGAGGACGTGGTCGTGGTGGTCGGCCAGGACGGGCTGGTGGCGAACACCGCCAAGTACCTGGCCGGCCAGCCGGTGATCGGCATCGACGCCGAGCCGGGCCGCAACCCGGGCGTCCTGGTCCGGCACCGCGCCGACCGGGCCGGGGCCCTGCTGCGGGCGGCCGTCCTGCCGGGCGCGGAGCAGCGGTTGGAGCGGCGCACGATGGTGCAGGCGGTCGCGGACGACACCCAGCGGCTGCTCGCGCTGAACGAGGTCTACCTCGGCCAGCCGGGCCACCAGACCGCCCGCTACCGGCTGGCGGCGCCGGGCGGCGAAGCCGAGTCGCAGGCGTCCTCGGGGGTGCTGGTCGGCACCGGCACCGGCGCCACCGGCTGGTGCCGCTCGGCCTGGCTGGAGCGCTCCAGCCGCCTGGACCTGCCCGGGCCGACCGTGCCCCGGCTGTCCTGGTTCGTCCGCGAGGCGTGGCCGTCCCCGGTGACCGGCACCTCCCGCGTCGAGGGCCTGCTGGACGCCGACCAGCAGCTCACCCTGACCGTCGAGTCGGAACTCCTGGTCGCGTTCGGCGACGGCATCGAGTCGGACGCCCTGCACCTCACCTGGGGCCAGACCGTCCGGGTCGGCCCGGCCGCGCAACGCCTCCACCTGCTCGTCTGACCGCCCGCGACGCCTCCCGCGCCCCCGTACCGCCGCGCGACCGTCCCGCTACCGTCCGTCCGCACCCGCCTGCCCGCGACCGTCCGCCCGGCACCCGCCTAGGATGGAACGATGCCGACGGAAGAAGGCCAGGCCATGACCCAGCGATTCGCACTCACGTTCCCCGGAGAGACCGGCGGCCACGCCGAACAGGACGTGGTGGTGGTCGAGGCGACGGGCGGGCGCGGCCCGGGCGGCCACCCGGTGTACGCGGACCCCTCCGGCATCGTGCAGGCCGAGATCAGCGACCAGGGCGAGGTCCGCATGCTGGCCACCGGCGGCCACCAGGACCCGCGCACCCCCCTCCACGCCGAACCCCTGCCCTGAGCCCCGACCGCGCCCCGCCCCGCCCCGCCCGGGCCCGGCTACCAGCGCGAGTGCACCCGGGCCCGCAGCCGCCGGTCGTAGAGGTCGCGGACGGCCTCCAGGGTCCGCGGCGGCAGCGGCGGCAGGGCCATCGCCTCCGCGTTGTCCCGGGCCTGCTCGGGGTTGCGGGCGCCGGGGATGACGGTGGTGACGCCGGGCTGCTGGACGATCCAGCGCAGCGCGGTCTGCGCGGAGCTGGCGCCGGGCGGGGCGAGCCGGGCGAACGCGTCGGCGGCCTCCACCCCGGTCTCGAAGTCGATGCCGGAGAAGGTCTCGCCCTGGTCGAACGCCGAGCCGTCCCGGTTGTAGGTGCGGTGGTCGTCCGCGCCGAACAGGGTGTCCTTGGTGTACTTGCCGGACAGCAGGCCGGAGGCCAGCGGTACCCGGGCGATGATGCCGACGCCCGCCTTCTCGGCGGCGGGCAGCACCTCGTCCAGCGGCTTGAGCCGGAACGGGTTGAGGATGATCTGCACGCTGGCGACGCCGGGCCGGGCGATCGCGGTCAGCGCCTCCCGGCAGGTCTCCACGCTGACACCGTACGCGGCGGTGCGGCCCTCCTCGACCAGGGTGTCGAGCGCGTCGAACACCTCGTCGCTGGAGTAGACGGCGCTGGGCGGGCAGTGCAGCTGCACCAGGTCGAGCCGCTCGACGCCCAGGTTGCGGCGCGAACGGTCGGTCCATTCGCGGAAGTTGGCGAGGTCGTAGTTCTCCGGGAGCTGCGGCAGCCGGCGGCCGAGCTTGGTGGCGACGGTCAGGCCGTCGCCACCGTCCCCGCTCCGACGGCTCTTCAGGAAACGGCCGATCAGCTGCTCGCTGCGGCCGTCGCCGTAGACGTCCGCGGTGTCGAAGAACGTCACCCCGGCGTCCGCCGCGGCGTTCAGCACCGCGAGCGCGTCGTCCTCCAGCACCACGCCCCAGTCCGCGCCGAGTTGCCACGTTCCGAGACCGATCACCGAGACCGGACGGCCGGTCCTGCCAAGTACACGCTGTTCCATGCGCCGAGCCTGCCACAACCCCGCGCACCGCCGGAACGCCGACACTCCCCGCGTCGGCGTCGGCGTCGGCGACGGCGACGGCGACGAGACTGGCCCGAACGGCGCGGGCCGCCCCGCTGCCCGGAGGCGTCGGAGCGGCCCGCCCGCGGCGAGGGGGACGTCAGACGTTGACGCCGTAGTCGAGCGCGATGCCGCGCAGGCCGGAGGCGTAACCCTGGCCGATCGCGCGGAACTTCCACTCGCTGCCGTAGCGGTAGAGCTCGCCGAAGACCATCGCCGTCTCGGTGGACGCGTCCTCGGACAGGTCGTAGCGGGCGACCTCGCTGCCGTCGGCCTCGTTGACGATCCGGATGAACGCGTTGCGGACCTGGCCGAAGCTCTGGTGCCGGTTCTCCGCGTCGTAGATCGACACCGGGAAGACCACCTTGGCGACCTGCGGCGGGACGGCCGCCAGGTCGACCTTGACCTGCTCGTCGTCGCCGTCGCCGCCACCGGTCAGGTTGTCGCCGCTGTGCTCGACCGAGCCCTCGGGGCTGCGCAGGTTGTTGTAGAAGACGAAGTGCTGGTCGCTGAGCACCCGGCCGGCCTCGTTGCACAGCAGCGCGCTGGCGTCCAGGTCGAAGTCGGCGCCCGTGGTGGCCCGGACGTCCCAGCCCAGGCCAACGATGACGTTGGTGAGCCCCGGGGCCTCCTTCGTCAGCGAGACGTTTCCGCCCTTGGCGAGCGAGACTCCCATGTGTGCCCTCCTGTGGTTTCCCCGTACCGGGCGCGGCAGTTCGGCCGGTTCGGCGCGGCGGCCGTCGCCGGGCCCCTCGATCGGGCCCGGGCCCGAGTTGAATCTACAGCACTGTAGATCGGTACGGAATCCGCCTCCGTCCGACGCCCCCGCCCGTTCCCCTTCCCCCGGGGAGGCCGCTTCACCCCGCCGCGCCGGACCCGCTTCCGCCGCGCGTCCGGCGCACCGGGCATACCCTGGCCGAGGAGGTTCCACGATGAGCGACGACACGACGATCCCCGGCATCGACCCCAGCGTCCCGCCGAGCGGCGACGGCTGCGCGGAGTGCCTGGCCGGCGACGGCCAGGGCTGGTGGTTCCACCTGCGCAGGTGCGCCGCCTGCGGGCACATCGGGTGCTGCGACTCCTCCCCGTCCCAGCACGCCAGCACGCACGCCAGGTCGGCCGGCCACCCGTTCCTCACCAGTTTCGAGCCCGGCGAGGACTGGTTCTGGAACACCGAGACCGAGCAGTTCTACGAGGGACCGGAGCTGGCCGGCCCGTCCGCCCACCCGGTCACCCAGCCCACCCCCGGCCCGGCCGGCCACGTCCCGATCGACTGGCAGCAGCGCCTGCGCTGACCCCCCGCCGCCCGGCCGCCCCACCCGGTACGGTCGTTGCCGAACGGCGCGCGGACGGCCCCGGCCGGCCGCGCGGTCGGCAACGGAGCGATCGGGGCGGTGGGGCGTGGACGAGCGGCAGCAGGGGACGCGGCGGGGGACGGTGGCCCGGGGAGAGACGGGGGCTCAGTGGGAGACGGTGCGGCGGCTGGCCGACTGGCTGGCCGAGGGCAGCACCCAACCCCCGGAGATGCAGCGGGTGTTGCAGTGCCTCAAGCTCGGCGAGGAGGCCGGTGAGGTGGCCGAGGCGGTGATCGGCGCCCTCGGCCAGAACCCGCGCAAGGGCTTCTCGCACACCTGGGACGACGTCGCGGACGAGCTGTGCGACGTGATGATCACCGCCATGGTCGCCCTGGTCCGGGTCCACCCGGACCCGCCCGCCGCGTTCGAGGCGCACCTCGCCAAGGTCGCCCGCCGGGTCCTGCCGGAACTCCCGGACGGGCCGGTGACCCCGCAGCCGGCCCCGTAGCGAGCGGCTTCGGGTTCAGTGACGGCCGCCGACCGCGAACAGCAGGATCACGAACCCGGCGAACAGGTGGGTGCCGGCGATGTAGATCAGCGCCCGGATCAGCATCTGCCTGCGGCGCGAGGTCTCCTCGCGCACCGCGGCACTGCCCGCCGCCGCCTTCCCGCCCATGGGGTCGCCGCCCACGACCGTCCTCCTGTCCGCGCCGTCCGGCCCGGCTTCGACCGCCCGGACCCCTTGCAGGGTACCGACCAGGACCCCGTGGCGGAGATCACGCTCCGCCACGGGGCACCTACGGTGGCGTAGGTCACTTCACAAGGTGAACCATCTCCTGCATGGCCGACTACCAGGAGATCCTTGACCTCAGTTCCTACGCGGCCCTCGGTGACAGTTTCACCGAGGGCCTCAACGATCCCGGCCCCGACGGCCAGTTCGCCGGCTGGGCCGACCGCCTGGCCGGCATGCTGGCCGCCCGCCGGACCGAGCCCGGCTTCCGGTACGCCAACCTGGCCGTCCGCGGTCGGCTGCTGGACCAGATCGTCGCCGAACAGGTCCCGAAGGTCCGCCTGCTCCGGCCCGACCTGGTGACGCTGTGCGCGGGCGGCAACGACATCCTGCGCCCGGGCAGCGACCCGGACCTGATCGCCGAGCACTTCGAGGCGGCCGTCCTGGAACTGCGCGAGAACGCCGGAACCGTCCTGATCTGCACCGGCTTCGACACCCGCAACGTCCCGGTGCTGCGCCACCTGCGCGGCAAGATCGCCACCTACAACGCGCACCTGCGGGCGATCGCCGACCGCAACGGCCTCGCGGTCGCCGACCTGTGGTCGCTGCGGGCGGTGCACGACCGGCGGGCCTGGTCCGAGGACCGGCTGCACCTCTCGCCGGAGGGCCACCAGCGGGTGGCGCTGCTGGCGGCGCGCGCGCTCGGCCTGCCGGTGGACGCGGACCCGGAGGCCGCCTGGCCGCCCGCGCCCGCCCTCACGGCCGCCGACCAGCGCCGGGAGAACCTGCAGTGGGCCCGCACCTTCCTGCTGCCGTGGGTGGGCCGCCGCCTGCGCGGCGAGTCCTCCGGCGACCACGTGGAGGCCAAGCGCCCGGAGCTGCTCCCGCTCTGAGCCCGCCCGGCCCCGTCGCCACGGCCGCACCGGCCCGCCCGGGGCCGCACCGCGAGCGACCCGGCCGGGACAGCACTGCGGGCCGCCTCCACCCCCATGTGGACGCGGCCCGCAGACCCCGGGTGAGACCCCTGCCTCGCCTTATTCGACGACCAGCTCCACCGGAATGTTCCCCGCGGTGGCCCTGGAGTACGGGCAGACCTGGTGGGCCTGCTTGACCAGCAGCTCACCGGTCTCGCCGGCCAGCGACTCCGGCAGCTCGACCCGCAGGACGACGGAGAGGCCGAAGCCGCTGTCGTCCTTGCCGATGGTGACCTCGGCGGTCACCGACACGTCCGAGACGTCCACCTTCTGCTGCCGCGAGACCACGCCGAGCGCGCTGGCGAAGCAGGCCGCGTAGCCCGCGGCGAACAGCTGCTCGGGGTTGGTGCCCTCGCCGTCACCGCCGAGCGCGGGCGGCGGGGAGAGCTTGAGGTCGAGCCGGCCGTCCGAGCTGACGGCGCGGCCCTCACGGCCGTTCGCGGTGGCGGCTGCGGTGTAGAGCGCGTTCATGGCGACTGTCTCCTTCGTCTTCGTCCTGCTGCTTCGTGCTGCTTCGTACTGCCGTTTCGTCTTCCGGCCCGTCCTGCTGCCCATAACTACAGCACACAATTAAATTGCGCACAACTGAATCGGCTGCTTGCTACCCTGGAGCCATGACCAGGCACGGTGAGACCTCCCCCCTCCCTCGCGGCGAGGAGACGGATCTGCTCCTGCTCGACCAGCAGATCTGCTTCTCGCTGAACGCCGCCTCCCGCGCGTTCGGCGGCGTCTACCGCACCGCGCTCAAGGACCTCGGGCTCACCTACCCGCAGTACCTGGTGATGCTGGTGCTCTGGGAGCACGGGTCGCTGCCGGTCAAGCAGCTCGGCGAGCGCCTGCGCCTGGACTCCGGCACCCTCTCCCCGCTGCTCAAGCGCCTGGAGGCGGCCGGCCTGGTGACCCGCGAGCGCAGCCCCGAGGACGAGCGCTCGGTGATCGTCACCCCCACCCCGACCGGGCTCGCCCTGCGCGAGGGCGCGCTGGCCGTCCCGCGCCGCATCCTGGCCGCCGCCGGACTCCCCCTCGACGAGCTGCGCAGCCTGCGCGAACTGCTCACCCGCGTCACCGCCAACCTGGACGCCGCCCAGGACTGACGCCGCTCAAGCCCCCCCGGGGTCCGCGGGCCGCTACGACTCGTAGCGCTCGACCTCGTCGGCGCTGCGCACGCTCGCCCCGTCGGGGTCCTCGCCCGCGCGGACCCGGGCGCGGCGCTGGCGGAGCAGGTCCCAGCACTGGTCGAGCTGCTCCTCGATGTCCTTGAGTTCGCGGTGCTCGGTGGACTGGTCGATCCGGCCCGCGGCGAGGGCCGCGCGCAGACCGCGCTCGGCCTCGACCATCTCGCTGATCCGCTCCAGGATGCGGCGGTCGGTGCCGCCTTCGGTGCGCTGCTGGTCCATCGGTGGGCCTCCTCGCGGTCGTCTGCCACCCACTCTAGGAAGGGGCGGGGGCTGCCGCGAGCCGGGCGGCGCGGGCGTGTTGCCCCGATCGAGGGAGCGCAATTGACAGGGCGTCAGGCGGGCGACAGGATCACTTGTTGAAAACGACTTCCACTACCACCAGACCGGAAGGTCCGATCCGCCATGTCGCTGGACGTCTCCCCCTCCCTCCTCGCCCTGGCCGAGCGCGACGAGGTCGCCGACGCCGACTTCCTCGCCACCGTCCGCACTTCACTGCCCTACGCCTACCGCCTGGTCAACGACCTGACGGCCGAACTCGCCACCAGCGGGGCCGAGTTCGCCGACAACACGGTGGCCCCGAGCGAGGCCGAGCGGGCCCAGCTGCTGCGCGCGCTGGCCAGCGACTCGATCCGCGGCGCGCTGGAGCGGCACTTCGCGGTGAAGCTGGCCTTCCAGAACTGCCACCGCCTCGCGGCCTTCCACCCGCACGCCGAACACACCGACGCCTACCGGGAGTTCACCTCGCCCCGGGCCCAGCTGCTGAACCAGTCGCCGGAGCTGCGCGACTGCTGAGCCCGCACCCGTCGGCCGCCGCCGGACGGCGGAACGGCGGGCGGCCGGGCCGGCCGGACGCGACGTGGTGTCGCACCCGGCCGGCCCGGCCCGCGGATCGAACCCCCCGCCCCCACCCGCCGGCGCTCACCCGCCGACCGCCTCCCGCTTCACCACGGAGAGCTGTGCGTCCGCGAGTTCCACGTCGGCGAGTTCCACGTCCGCGAGCCGCGCCCCCGCGAGTTCCGGCTCCAGGCGCTGCGCCGCCGGGGCCTCCACCGGCACCGGCGCGCTCGCGGCGGCGGCCCGGCGGGCCGGGACGAGCAGCGCGGCCAGGGCGGCGGCCAGGCAGAACGCCGCGAGCAGCGCGAAGCCGTGGGTGTAGCCGCTCTCGGCGGGGCGGCCGTCGGCCTGGAGGTGACCGGTGACCAGGCCGGTCATCAGGGCGGCGCCCATCGAGCCGCCGATGGTGCGGATGTTGGCGTTCATGCCGGTGGCGGCGCCGGTCTGGGCGGCGGGGACGGCCTGCACGATGAGGTTGCTCATCGAGGCGAAGGCGAGTCCGATGCCGAGGCCGAAGACGCCCGCGGCGATCGCGACGTCGGCGGGGCTGCCGTGCCGGGCGGCGAGCAGCGCGCAGGCGACCGCGCCGAGCACGGCGCCGGTGACCAGCTGGGCCTTGGCCGGGAAGCGTCCGGCCAGCCGTCCGCCGAGCACGCCGGCCACGAACATGGCGGCGACCATCGGCAGCATGAGCAGTCCGGCGCCGGTGACGCTGGCGCCGAAGCCGTAGCCCGCGCTGGTGGGCATCTGGACGAAGCCGGGCAGGAAGGCCCAGACCGCGTACATGCCGCCGCCGAACAGCAGGGCCGCGGTGTTGGTGGTCCACACGGCGGGCAGCCGCATCACCCGCAGGTCGATCAGCGGGTTGCGGGAGCGGGACTCGTTGAACCCCCAGGCCGCGAACAGCACCACGGCGACGGCGAGCAGGCCGAGCACCTTGGCCGATCCCCAGCCCCACTGGGAGGCCTGGCTGACCGGCAACAGCAGGGCGACCAGCCAGCCGGAGAGCAGCACCGAGGAGAACCAGTCGACGCTGCCCTCGCTGCGGTGCGGCGACTCGGGGACGTAGCGGTGCGCGAGCACGATGGTGCCGGCCACCACGATGACGGGCAGCCAGAACAGCCAGCGGTAGTCGAGGGCGCCGACGATCGGCCCGGCCAGGACCATGCCCAGGCCGCTGCCGACGGCGATCACCGCGGACATGTTGCTGATGCCGCCGGAGACCCGGCCGGGCGGGAACTCGTCGCGGATGATGCCGAAGGAGAGCGGGAACAGCGCGCCGGCGATGCCCTGGATCACCCGGGCGACGATCAGCACGGTGATGTTGGGCGCGAGGGCGGCGACCAGGCAGCCGAGCAGCAGCGCGACCAGCGCGGCGACCAGGGTGCGCTTCTTGCCGACCAGGTCGCCGACCCGGCCGAGGATCGGGGTGAAGACGGAGGCGGAGAGCAGGTAGGCCGTCATGATCCAGGTGACGGTGGACTGCGTGGTGTGCATCTCCTCCTGGACGATCGGGAGGGCGGGCGTGATCAGCGACTGGAGCAGCGCGTACACGCCGGCGCCGACGGCGAGCACGCCGAAGGTCAGGCGGGGGGAGTGGCGGTTCATCGAACCCTCTCGGGACTCGGGGCGGGCGCGCGGGGAGCGGGGTGCGCGCCACGGCGGGGCAGCGGGTGCCGGGCGGACGCGGTTCGAACGGCGCGCGGGCGCCGTCGGACCGCGGCGGCCGGGCGTGGATCGGACCGGGCGGTACGGACGGTGGCCGTCCGCGCACCCCGCGTCGTCGGGCGGGTGGCGGATACGGCGAAAGGGCCGGTCCGCCGGTGCGCGGCGGGCCGAAGTTCGGGCCCCGGTGCTAAAGTCGAGGCATGCCTCCAGATTATCGGAGGCGCGCCTCCGGTTCAATCCGGTTCCGTGATTTCCCCGAACGTCCCCCGAACGTCCCCCGAACGACCCCCCGAACGACTCCCGAACAGCCCCCCGGTCATCCGGCCGCCCGCACCCCGTCCCCCGCCCGTCCGGATGTGTCGAGAACGAGGTCCCCGTGCCGGATCAGATCGTGGTGAGCGAGTTCCTCGCCGCCCAGCGCCCGCGCCGCGCGGACGCCGCCCGCAACTTCGACGCCCTCCTGGTCGCCGCCCGCGAAGCCTTCGCCGAGCACGGCGCCGAAGCCTCGCTGGAGGACATCGCCCGGCGGGCCGGCGTCGGCATCGGCACCCTCTACCGCAACTTCCCCACCCGCCGGCACCTGTTCGAGGCGGTGTACGCCGCCGAGGTCGACGACCTCGGCCGGGTCGCCGGCCAGGTCGCCGACCTGCCGCCGTGGGAGGCGCTGAACGCCTGGCTGCGCCGGTTCGTCGACTACGCGACCACCAAGCGGGCGATCCGCGAGGCGCTGGCGGGCGAGGAGTCGGACATCTTCCAGGCCTGCCTGCAGTCCATGTACGCCGGGGGCACCCCGCTGCTGGAGCGCGCCCAGCGGGCCGGCGAGGCCCGCACCGACATGGGCATCGAGGACCTGCTGCGGATGGTCTCCGGCATCACCTCGGTGGCGTTCCCGGAGGAGGGCCGGCGCGACCACGTCCTCGCCATCGCGCTGGACGGGGTGCGCGCCCGCCGCTGACGCCCCGGCTCAGCGGCGGCCCAGCGGGTGCGCCGGGTCGCGGCCGACCAGGCCCAGCAGCCGGGTCGCGGCGTCCGCGTCCGGCGGCACGGGCACCGGGTCGGCGAACAGCCCGGAGGCGGCCAACGAGTCGGCCTGCCGGGAGAGTTCGGCGAGCGCGAACTCGGCGGCGGCCGGGTCGACGGTGGCGTCGGCGCCGATGCCCTGGGCGAGGTCCCAGGCGTGCACGACCGCGTCCACCGTCATCTCCCGGGCGTACCCGGCGGCCCGCCGCTCGCCGTACGAGAGGTGCACGGTGCGCTCCAGCGCGCCCGGCGCGGCGAACGCGGCCCGGGCCGCGTCGGCGGCGGCCGTCCAGGCGGCGACCGGGTCGTCGCCGAGCACGTCGCCGTCGAAGCGGTCGCCGACCTCGGCGACGGTGGCCCCGGCCAGCAGCTCGGGCGCCCAGAGCTGCTCGGAGGTCAGGTGGTGGACCAGCTGCCGCACCGTCCAGTCGGTGCACGGGGTGGGCGCCCGCCAGCCGTCGGCGGGGACGGCGCGGACCAGGGCGCCGAAGTGCTCCAGCGCCCGGGCGTGCAGCGCGAGCAGGTCCGGTCCTTCGAGGTGGGCTGCCATGGGGTACACGCTCGCCCGCCCGGCCCCGGACGGGCAAGCCGACACCCCGGGCGGCCGGTTACTCGACCGGGGCCTTCTCGCGCAGCAGCTTGACGAACGCCCGCATCCAGGTCGGGTGGTCCGGCCAGGCCCGGGCGGAGACCACGTTGCCGTCCACCACCGCGTCGCCGTCCACGAAGTCCGCGCCGCCCGCGGCCACGTCCGGCTCCAGCGCCGGGTACGCGGCGGTGCGGCGCCCGGCCAGCGCGCCGGTCCGCAGCGGGATCAGCGGGCCGTGGCAGACCTGCGCCAGCGGCTTGTCCTCCTCGAAGAACGCGGCGACGATCCGCTGCACCTCCGGGTCGTTGCGCAGGTACTCCGGCGCCCGGCCGCCGGGCAGCACCAGCGCCACGTACTGCGCGGGGTCGACGTCCGCGAAGGCCAGGTCGGCGGGCCAGGTGTAGCCGGCCTTCTCGGTGTACGTGTCGTAGCCCGGGACGAAGTCGTGCACCACGAACTGCAGGGTCTTCTTGGTCGGCGCGGCGATGTCGACCTGGTAGCCCTCCTCCAGCAGCCGCTGGTACGGGTAGAACACCTCCAGCGACTCCGCCGCGTCACCGGTGATGATCAGGATCTTCGCTGCCATCCGGGGATTCCGTCCCTTCTTCGCACCTGGCACCGCCCTGCCCCGACGGGACCGGGCGCTGCCCACCCTGCCCGCTGACGCGACGTCAATCAAGGGGCGCGCGCGGCGCGGCGCGGCGCCCGGGCGTGCGCTCCCCCGGGCGCCGCAGTGGGCCGCCCGGCCGGGGGTACTCCGGGGGCGACCCGCCCGGGGCGCGCCTAGCGTGCTGGCAAGGTCCGCCCGTTTCCCGGGATCCGTCGACAGGGAGGCCGTCATGCAGCACTCGTACCTCGTGGACTCCGCCACCGTCGCCAACCTGCGCGACCTCGGCGGCATCGCCCTGCCCGGCGGGGCCCGGGTCCGACCCGGGCTGGCGCTGCGCTCCGGCCAGTTGGACCGGCTCGATCCGGCGGGCGACCCGATGTTCGACGCGCTGGGCGTGCGCACCGTCATCGACCTGCGCACCGCCGCCGAACGCGCCGCCTTCCCCGACCGGGTGCCCGGCGGGGCGCACCTGCTGGTCGCGGACGTGCTCGCCGACCAGGCGGGCAGCGGCGCGGTGTCGGCGCTCGCGGCCACGCTCGCGGCGGCGCTCGTCGACCCGGCCGGTGCGAACCGGGCGCTCGGCGGCGGCCGGGCCGCGAGCGCGCTGCGCGCGGACTACCGGGCGTTCGTCACCTCGGCCTCCGCCCGGCAGGCGTACAAGCAGCTGATCACCGCGCTCGCCCACCGGGGCGGCGGCCCGGTGCTCTTCCACTGCACCGCGGGCAAGGACCGCACCGGCTGGGGCGCCACCCTCGTCCTGCTGCTGCTCGGCGCGGACGAGCAGACCGTCCGCACCGAGTACCTGTCCGTCGACCCGGCGGTGCGCGCGCACTACGCCCCGCTGGTGGAGCGCTTCCTCGCGGCGGGCGGCGACCCGGAGGTCGCGGACGCGGTGTTCTCGGTCCGCGCCGAGTACCTGGCCGCCGCGCTCGACACCCTCACCGAGCACTGGGGCGACGCCGAGAGCTACGCCCGGGCCGGGCTCGGGCTCAAGGACGACACCCTGGACGGCCTGCGCGAGCGGCTGATCGAAACCGCCTGAGCCCCGCCCCGCCCGGCCCGACCGTCCGCCCGGG
Source organism: Kitasatospora sp. NPDC090308 (assembly GCF_044769485.1). Lineage (NCBI taxonomy): Bacteria > Bacillati > Actinomycetota > Actinomycetes > Kitasatosporales > Streptomycetaceae > Kitasatospora > Kitasatospora sp. NPDC090308. The sequence goes on from NZ_JBIVXY010000008.1 coordinate 65,838, forward strand.
GCCGGGTCAGCCCGGGTCAGCCCGGGGTCAGCCCGCGGCTCCGGCCGCGCCGACGCACGCCTCGTTGCCCTCCGGGTCGGCCAGCACCCAGTGATTGGGCGCGTGCTCGTCGGTCACCAGCCGGCCGCCGGCCGCGATCGCCGCGGCGATCCGCTCCTCGGCGCGGTCGTGCGGCACCCAGACGTCCACGTGCACCCGGTTGCGCTGCGGGCGGGGCCCGTCCATCTGCTGGAAGTAGAACGGCGCACCGCGACGGGCCGGGTCGAGCAGGTCCTCCGGGCTGCCGGAGCGGTCCCGGTAGCCGAGCAGCGCCCGCCAGAACGCGACCGCGGCGGGCACGTCCAGCGCGTCGACCGTGACCTGCACGGTCTGCACCCCGTCCGGTTCGGCGACCGCGCCGAGCTCCCGGGCGACCCCGGACACCAGCCGGGCCAGCTCGACGTGCCGCTCGGTCAGGCCGTAGTACTCCGCGCCCGCCTCGATCAGCCGGACCGTCACGCCCTCCGGCCGCAGGTCCACGTCCGCCTCGCCGACCCCCGCCAGCGCCTCCCCGATCGCCCCGACCAGCCGCGCCCCCGCCCCGAACGACCCCGTCCGGAAGAACGCGCACGCCCCCTCCCCCAGCACTCGCCAGTCCTCGGTCCCACCCGCCGCGTGGAACGCCAACGGCCTAATCCTCACCACTTCGTGCACGTCAGTCATCCGCGCAGCGTACCGACCCGCACTGACACCCCCTCAGCCCCCCAGCCCCAGCCCCAGCCCGCCGCAGGCGCCTCCCTACCGCGCCAGCAGGTGCTCCACCGACCACGCCGTGACCACCCGCTCCGCGTCCAACCCCAGCACCGCCGCACACTCACAGCCCCCGAACTGGTGGTCGGACCGGCCCCCCTGCCCGCCGCAGGCGCCCCCTACCGCGCCCCCTACCGCGCCCCCGCCCACGCCCACGCCCACGCCCACGCCAGCAAGTGCTCCACCGACCACGCCGTGACCACCCGCTCCGCGTCCAACCCCAGCGCCGCCGCGCGCTCGCAGCCGCCGACCTGGTGGTCGAGCCGGTCCACCCCCTCCTCCCCCCTGCCCGCCGCAGGCGCCCCCTACCGCGCCCCCGCCCACGCCAGCAGGTGCTCCACCGACCACGCCGTGATCACCCGCTCCGCGTCCAACCCCAGCATCGCCGCGCGCTCGCAGCCGTCGATCTGGTGGTCGAGCTGGCCGGGCGCGTGGGCGTCGGTGTCGATGGCGAACAGGCAGCCGAGGTCGGCGGCCAGGGTGAGCAGGTCGTCGGGCGGGTCCTGGCGGTCGGGGCGGCAGTTGATCTCGACGGCGGTGTCGTGTTCGCGGCAGGCGGTGAAGACGGCCTCGGCGTCGAACTCGGACGGCGGGCGGGGCTGTTCGCCGAGCCGCCGCCCGGTGCAGTGGCCCAGGACGTCGACCAGCGGGCTGCGGACGGCGGCGAGCATCCGGTGCGTCATCGCGTCGCGTTCCATCCGCGGTTCGGAGTGGACGGAGGCGACCACCACGTCGAGCCGGCCGAGCAGTTCCTCGTCCTGGTCGAGCGAGCCGTCGGGGAGGATGTCGCACTCGATGCCGGTGAGCAGCCGGAACGGGGCGAGCCGGCCGTTGAGGTCCTCGATCAGGTCGAGCTGTTCGCGCAGGCGCTCCGCGCTGAGGCCGTGGGCGACGGTCAGGTGGGGCGAGTGGTCGGTGAGGACGGCCCAGTGGTGGCCGAGGGCGCCGGCGGTGCGGGCCATCAGGTCGATCGGGACGGTGCCGTCGGACCAGTCGGAGTGCAGGTGGCAGTCGCCCTGGAGCTTCTCGCGCAGCCGGAGCGCGGCGGGGGACGGGGCGGGTCCGGCGGCGGCGCGGGCCTCGGTCTCCAGCAGGTACCGGGGGGTGCGGCCGGCCGTGGCGTCGGCGATCACCCGGGCGGCGACGGGGTCGACGCCCGGGAGGCGTTCGGCGTCGGCGGCGGAGATCGGTTCGGGGGGCAGCGCGGCGGCGGCCCCGACGGCGGAGCGGAACGCCGCGGCCCGGTGCGGGGAGGGGAGTTCGCGCTCCAGCAGGAAGGCGATGCGTTCCAGGGCGGTGACCGGGTCCATGCGGCCAGTCTGCGCGGGGCCGGGCGGGGCCGCACCCGGGCGGGAGACGGGCGGGGAACGGGCGGGGAACGGGTGGGCGGGTCGCCGCTGATCTGCCTCGACCCCTTGTTGACAGTCTGTCTCATTGGTTTACTCCTCCTGGAGCCCCCACCGCCCCGACCCTCCGGAGCCCGCCCGTGTCCGACACCACCGCCCCGCCCCAGACCCCCGCCCGGCAGCGCAACGCCGACCGCGAACTCAACGCCGCCCGCCTGCTGCGTGCCTCCGCCAAGCACTCCTACGACCCGCTGACCGAGATCGACTGGAGCGCCCCCGTCGACCCGGACCACTACGCCCTGCCCGCGCACCGCGTCGCGCTCCACGGCACCCCGCTGTGGGAACGGCTGGACGAGCGGCGGCGGGCGCAGCTGAGCGTGCACCAGTTCGCCTCCACCACGGCCGCCGGGATCTGGTTCGAGCTGGTGCTGATGGAGGGCCTGATCCGGCACGTCTACGCGGGCGACCTGACCACCCGGCACGCCCAGTACGCGCTGACCGAGGTCGCCGACGAGTGCCGGCACTCGACCATGTTCGCCCGCTACATCACCGCGACCGGCTACCCGTCGGCCCGGCCGACCCGGCGCGCGGACCGGCTGGGGAAGCTGCACTTCCTGCTCAACGACACCACCATGACCTTCGCCGGGGCGATCTTCGTCGAGGAGTTCACGGACGCGATGCAGCGCGAGATGGTCCGCGACGAGTCGCTGCAGCCGCTGGCCCGGTCGGTGGCCCGGATCCACGTGGTGGAGGAGGCCCGGCACATCGGCTACGCCAAGCCGGAGCTGGAGCGCCGCTGGGCGGCGATGACCCCGGCCCGGCGGGCGGTGTTCCGGCGGGCGCTGGCGCTGCTGGCCCGGCAGGCGGTGGCCGAGCTGGTCCACCCGCGGGTGTACGCGCTGGCCGGGCTCGACCCGGTCGAGGCCCGCCGGGCCGCCGCGGCCAACCCGCACTGGCGGCAGGCCCGGATCGACTGGGCGCGCAAGGCGATGGAGTTCTTCACCGACCTGGGCATCGTCACCCCGGCCACCGCCCGCTCCTGGCAGCGCGGCGCACTGCTGCCCTGACACACCCCCGCGCCCTGACACCCTCGCGCCCTGACACCCCTGACGTCCCGCCATCCCTGACGTCCCGCCACCGCCTGCGCGCCGCTCCCCCGGCCGCCGCCCCTCCTGCCGGAGACTCGGACCGTGAGCGACAACGGAATCCGCCTCGGCACGGGCCGCGGCCGGTGGGTGGTGGCGGCGACGGCGCTGGGCTCCGGCATGGCGATGCTGGACGGCACAGTGGTGAACGTCGCGCTGCCGCGGATCGGCGAGGAGCTGGGGGCGAGTCTGTCCGCGCTCCAGTGGACGGTCAACGCGTACATGCTGACGCTGGCGGCGCTGATCCTGCTCGGCGGCTCGCTGGGCGACCGGTACGGGCGGCGGCGGGTGTTCCTGCTGGGGGTGTGCTGGTTCGCGCTCGCCTCGGCCGGGTGCGCGGCCGCGCCGAACGTCGAACTGCTGGTGCTGGCACGGGCGTTGCAGGGCGTGGGCGGGGCGCTGCTGACACCCGGTTCGCTGGCGATGCTACAGGCGGTGTTCGCCGAGGAGGACCGGGCGGGCGCGGTGGGGGCCTGGTCCGGCCTGGGCGGGGTCGCGGCGGCGGTCGGGCCGTTCCTGGGCGGCTGGCTGGTGGACGGGCCGGGCTGGCGGTGGATCTTCCTGCTGAACCTGCCGCTGGCGGCGGTGGTGGTCGCGGTGACGGCCCGGCACGTCCCGGAGAGCCGGGACCCGGACGCGAGCGGGCGCTTCGACGTGCCGGGCGCGCTGCTCGCGGCGCTCGCGCTGGCCGGGATCACGTACGCGCTGACCGAGGCCGGCGCGGGGCCGACCCCGGCCGCGCTGGCCGCGGGGGTGGCGGGGCTGGCGCTGGCGGCGGCGTTCGTGCTGGTCGAGCACCGCTCGCCGAACCCGATGCTGCCGCTGTCGCTGTTCCGCTCGCGGCTGTTCACCTCGGTCAACCTGGTCACCCTGTGCGTGTACGGGGCGTTCAGCGGGGTGTTCCTGCTGCTGACGGTGCAGTTGCAGATCGTCGCCGGGTTCACGCCGCTGCTGTCGGGGGTGGCGCTGGTGCCGATCACCGTGCTGATGCTGCTGTTCTCCGGCCGGGCGGGACGGCTGGGCCGGGCGGTGGGGCCGCGGCTGCCGCTGACGGTGGGGCCGCTGGTGGTGGCCGCGGGGGTGCTGCTGATGCTGCGGATCGGGCCCGGCGCGAGCTACTGGCTGGACGTGCTGCCCGCGGTCACCGTGCAGGGCGCCGGGATGACGCTGCTGGTCGCGCCGCTGACGGCGACCGTCCTGGCGGCCGTGGACGTGCGCCGGGCCGGCATCGCCTCCGGCGTCAACAACGCCGCCGCCCGCGCGGCGGGCCTGTTCGCGGTCGCCGCGATCCCCCCGCTGGCGGGCCTGAGCGGCGACGCCTACCGCGTCCCGGCCGAGGTGGACGACGCCTTCCGCACCGCCATGCTGATCTGCGCCGGCCTGCTGATCGCGGGCGCCGTCCTGGCCTTCGCCACCGTCCGCTCCGACGCGCTGGCCCCGCCGCACCCGGTCGCCGAGCCCGACTGCGACTGGTACTGCGCCCCGACCACGCCCCCGATCCACCCGGACGGCGGCGGGCACCGGGCGGTCTAGTCGCGGGGCTGCCCGGCGGGCGCGCCGGTCGGCGGCCGGTCCGGGGCGGGGTGGGCGGACCGGGTGAGCAGGCGGGTGACGGCGCGGTCGGCCGGTTCGGTGCCCAGCAGGGCGAGGGCGCCGAGCGGGAGGAAGAAGGCCAGGAAGAGCAGCAGCGGGAGGACCCCGGTGGCGGTGCCGGCCAGCAACCGGGCCAGGGCGCCGGAGAGCAGCAGGTCGGCCGCGCCGCACAGGCCGACGTAGGCGACGCTGATCCCGGCCCTGGGGGCGGCGCCGCCGGTGGGGGCGCCGGCCGACCGTTTGGTGGCTCGCATGGCTGGCTCTCCGGGTGTGCTGGGCACCGCCGCCGTCGGCGTCCTCACCGTTCCCGCAGTGACGGACACCTCCGGTGTACCCCGCCCGACCGCCGTCCGACCCCGACTTCGCGCCGATTCCCTCCCCCGGGCGGCACGGCGGCCCCCGGGAACCGGGCGCGGCCCGCCCCGGAGCTGTTCCGGGACGGGCCGCGCGGTGGCTGACGGATCGTCAGAGGATGTCGCCGGGCGCGTACTTGGCGGCCTCCGGGTGGGCGGCGGCCACCTCCTCGATGCGCCGGACCAGCTCGCCGACCTGGGCGGCGGCGGCGCCGGTGAAGGCGAGCCGGTCGGCCAGCAGGGCGTCCAGCGCGGCGTGGTCCAGCGGGATGCGCTCGTCGGCGGCCAGAGCGGGCACCAGGGTGTTCTCGCGGGCGCCCTCGCGCATGGCGAGCGCGGCGGCCACCGCGTGCTCCTTGATGACCTCGTGCGCGGTCTCCCGGCCGACGCCGGCCCGCACCGCGCCCATCAGGACCTTGGTGGTGGCCAGGAACGGCAGGTAGCGGTCCAGTTCGGCCTCGATCACGGCGGGGAAGGCGCCGAACTCGTCGAGGACGGTCAGGAAGGTCTCCAGCAGGCCGTCGAAGGCGAAGAACGCGTCCGGCAGCGCGACCCGGCGCACCACGGAGCAGGAGACGTCGCCCTCGTTCCACTGGTCGCCGCCGAGCTCGGCGGTCATCGAGGCGTAGCCGCGCAGGATGACGGCCAGGCCGTTGACGCGCTCGCAGGAGCGGGTGTTCATCTTGTGCGGCATCGCCGAGGAGCCGACCTGGCCGGCCTTGAAGCCCTCGGTGACCAGCTCGTGGCCGGCCATCAGGCGGATGGTCTTGGCCAGGCTGGAGGGGCCGGCGGCGAGCTGGACGAGCGCGGAGACCACGTCGTAGTCGAGCGAGCGCGGGTAGACCTGGCCGACCGAGGTGAACACGTTCTCGAAGCCGAGGTGGCCGGCGACCCGGCGCTCCAGCTCGGCGAGCTTGTGGGCGTCGCCGCCGAGCAGGTCGAGCATGTCCTGGGCGGTGCCGACCGGGCCCTTGATGCCGCGCAGCGGGTAGCGGGCGATCAGCTCCTCGAGCCGGACGAAGGCGACCAGGACCTCGTCGGCGGCGGTCGCGAAGCGCTTGCCGAGGGTGGTGGCCTGGGCGGCCACGTTGTGCGAGCGGCCGGCCATGACCAGCTCGCCGTACTGGGCGGCGAGGCGGCCGAGGCGGACCAGCACGGCGACCGTGCGGTCGCGGACGTGCTCCAGCGACTGGCGGATCTGCAGCTGCTCGACGTTCTCGGTGAGATCGCGCGAGGTCATGCCCTTGTGGATCTGCTCGTGCCCGGCGAGCTCGGAGAACTCCTCGATCCGGGCCTTCACGTCGTGCCGGGTGACCTTCTCGCGGGCGGCGATGGACGCCAGGTCGACCTGGTCCACCACCCGCTCGTAGTCGGCGATCGCGGTGGCCGGCACCTCGATGCCGAGGTCCTGCTGCGCCTTGAGGACGGCCAGCCACAGGTGGCGCTCCAGGACCACCTTGTGCTCGGGGGACCACAGCTGGGCCAGGGTCGCCGAGGCGTACCGGGAGGCCAGGACATTGGGGATCTTGGGCTTCGCGCTCACGTTTCGCAAGCCTAACAGTCGAGGTCAGGCGAGCACGCAGCGCGTCCGGAAACCGGGATGAGCGCGGCGGGGTCGGCGGGTTAGGGTCCGGGCATGACCAAGCGCACCTTCCGGATCACGGTCCGCGGCTCCTTCGACGCCCTGACCGACGAGCAGCGGGCCGGGTTGCAGGCCCGGGCGGCGGAGCACGACGTGCTCCGCGCGGAGTTCACCGAGGAGGGGCACCTGACGTACGACCTGTCGGCGCGGCCGTTCTTCACCTTCCGGTTCCTGGAGCACGGGGAGGCGGAGGAGGACGTGGTGGCGGCGTCGGTGCGGGCCGAGACGGCGGCGGAGCTGTGGCTGACCGACCGCGGGTACGGCTACAAGAACCTGAAGTCGCAGGCGCAGGACATGGCGCTGGCGGCGCTGGGCGCGCGGCAGAAGCAGGAGGCCCGGAAGAAGGGCTGAACCCCCGGCCGGCGCTCGGGCCCGGGGCTCAGAACAGGGCGTCCTGTTCGGCCTCGGGCCGGGCCTTGGTGAGCAGGGTCAGCCCCGCGCAGCCGGGGCCGTCGGGTTCGGCGTGCAGCGTCCAGCCGGTGAGCAGCCGGGTGTCGAGCAGCAGCGGGAGGCCGTCGGGGCGGTCGAGGAAGAGGTGGCCGCCGATCGGGCGGCGCAGCCGGCCGGCCAGCCGGGCGCCGTCGGCGAGCGAGGTGACCTGCTGGTAGCGGTCGGGGGCGCCGTCGGTGAGGCCGAAGAGCTCGACCTGGTCGGTGACGGGGTGGTCGGGCAGCGGTTCCAGCTGTTCGTGTCCCTGCTCGGCCAGCAGCCGGTGGGCGCGGGTGCGGGCGGCGGTGAGCGCGGCCCGCCGCTCGGCGGGGGCGGGCAGCTGCCACCAGGCCGGGTACTTGGCGGCGGCGGGGATCCGCTCGCGGGCCAACCGGGCGTGGGCGAGGGCGAGTTCGGCCCGGCGGACGGCGGGCAGCGGGCCGCGGGCGATGAACGTCCAGGTGAGGGCGGCCTGTTCGAGCAGGCGGACGGTGCCGCGCTCCTCGGCGGTGAGGCCGACCTTGAGCAGGCCGGGGGCGAACCAGGCGAGGTAGAGGCGGTAGTCGCGGCCGTCGTCGAGGATGCGGTCCCGGGCGAGCTGGAGGCCGCGGTCGGCGTTCTGGCAGCTCGGGCACTGGCTGGTGGTGCCCTCGGGCTGGACGGTGGCGTGGTGCGGGCAGGGCCGGTGGCCGCGCTCGGTGTGCGCGCCGGTGCAGCGGCGGGGGCCGGAGATCCGCCAGGCGACGGCCAGGCCGTCGGTGAGCGGGCGGTCGTGGCGCTGCCGGCCGTCGCTGGCGGTGAGCCGGGGCGCGCCGTCCTGCCAGCGCAGCCCGGTGGCGGTCCATCCGTTCGCCTGGTGCATGCGGTGAGCGTACGGCACGCCACCGACGGTCACTGCGGCGGCGGGGTGCAGGGGCGCAACAGCAGCGGCAGGACCTGGTCGCAGAGCCCGGCGAGGGCGGTGCGCTGGTCGGGGTCGAGGCTGTCGAAGGCGGCGCGGGCGCGGGTCATGTCGTCGCGGATCCGGTCGAGGACCTCGCGGCCCTGGTCGGTGATGGTGACGATCTTGACCCGGCGGTCGGCGGCGGCGGCCTCGCGGCGGGCGTAGCCGAGCGTTTCGAGGCGGTCGACGATGGCGGTGACGTTGGAGGCGTCGCAGCCGAGGCGGCCGGCCAGGGCGCGCATCGGGACGGGTTCGAGGACCGCCTTGAGCGCCTTGGCCTGGGAGGAGTTGAGGCCGTGGCGGGCCGCGGCGGCGGCGTAGTCCTGGAAGTAGGCGGTGCCGACGGCCGCGATCTGTTCCATCAGCTCGGTGGTGGAGGGTGCGGTGCCGGTGCCTGTGGTGCTGCCCATGGCGGTCAGGGTACGCCCATTCGTTTCAGTGACTCCAGTATTGAGTCTGGCAAGTAGTTTGCGGATCCGGCGGACGGTGGGTGCGCGTCCGTCGCGGCGGACCCGCTCAGAGCACCAGACGGTCGAACAGGTGGTGCAGTTCCGCGTCCGGGTCGGCGGTCAGCCCGGTGTGCACCGGGCCGGGCTGGACCACGGCGCTGCGCGGGGCGGTCAGCCAGCGGAAGCGCTGCCCGGCGCTGTCCCGGGCGGCCGGGCCGGCCGCCTCGCCGCCCGCGCAGACCGCCTCGATGCCGCGCAGCGCGCGCCGCACGCCGGCCACGTCGGCCAGCGCGTCCAGGGCGAGCAGGCGGCCCTGGTCGAGGTGGGTGCGGGCGCCCAGGTACTCGGCGTGGCGGCAGTACAGCAGCACGCCGATGTTGACGCACTCGCCGCGCTCGACCCGGGGGACGGCGCGGATCAGGGCGTACTCGTAGTCGTGGGCGGGGTGTCCGGGCACGGGCAGGTCGGTCATCGGGCCGCCACCTCCGGGAGCCAGTCGCGGGGCCCGGCCAGACGGGCGGTGAGCTGTGCGGTGTACGCGGCGCGGACGTCCGCGGGGCCGGTGAAGCCGGGCTCGTCGGCCAGCCAGACGTCCGGGACGGCGGCGACCGCCGCGGGCAGCGCCCCGGCGGCGAGGTCGGCGAGGTCGGCGTCGACCCGCGGCAGGCGGCCGGCGGCGTGCCGCAGCGCGTGGTCGGAGGCGTCGTAGGGCTTGCGGCGCCACTTCTCGGCGCCCGGCCAGCTGTGGTGGAAGACCAGGCTGGCGCCGTGGTCGATCAGCCGCAGCCCGCCGGCCGCGACCAGCAGGTTGGGGTTGCGCCAGGAGCGGTCGACGTTGCCGATCAGGGCGTCGAACCAGAGCACCCGGGCGGCGGTGTCCTCGTCCACCTCGAAGCAGAGCGGGTCGAAGTTCAGCGCCCCCGGGACGTACGCCATGCCGAGGTTGGTGCCGCCGCTGGCCCGCATCTGGTCCTGGATCTGCACCTCGGGCTCGCTGCGGGCCAGCACCGGGTCCAGGTCCACCAGGGCCAGTTCGGGCACCGGCAGGCCGAGCCGGCGGCCCAGCTCGCCGGCCAGCACCTCGGCCACCAGCGCCTTGCGGCCCTGGGCCGCGCCGACCCACTTCAGGACGTACAGGCGGCGGTCGTCGGCCTCGATCAGGCCGGGCATCGAACCGCCTTCGCGCAGCGGCGTCGCGTAGCGGACGGCCGTCACCTCGGAGAGCATCCGGACAGCCTAGCGGCCCGGGTCGGTGGCATGGCTCGGCGGCGGCCGGGCAGGCGTCGGGCGGGCGTTGGAGATGCACCCGCCGTTACCCCGTGCGAGTGTGGCCAACAGTCGTCCTTGCCACTCACGGACCTGCACACAGTAGGGGATGAAGATGGAACGACCTCGGATCCTGATCGTCGGCGGCGGCTTCGCCGGACTCGAGTGCGCGCGCCGCCTGGAGCGCAAGCTCGCCCCCTCCGAGGCGGAGATCTCCCTGGTCACGCCGTTCTCGTACCAGCTGTACCTGCCGCTGCTGCCGCACGTCGCGGCCGGGGTGCTGACCCCGCAGTCGGTGGCGATCTCGCTGCGGCGCTCGCTGCGGCGCACCCACATCGTGCCGGGCGGGGCGATCGGCATCGATCCGCGCTCGAAGGTCGCCGTGGTCCGCAAGATCACCGACGAGGTGGTCGCGGAGAAGTACGACTACCTGGTGCTCGCGCCGGGCAGCGTCACCCGGACCTTCGACATCCCCGGCCTGCCGGACTACGCGCGCGGCATGAAGACGCTCGCCGAGGCCACCTACATCCGCGACCACGTGATCGCCCAGCTCGACCTGGCGTCCGCGTCGATGGACGAGAACGAGCGGGCCTCCCGGCTCCAGTTCGTGGTGGTCGGCGGCGGGTACGCGGGCACCGAGACGGCGGCCTGCCTGCAGCGGCTGACCACCGCGGCGGCCAAGCGCTACCCGCGGCTGGACCCGCAGCTGATCAAGTGGCACCTGATCGACATCGCGCCGCGGCTGATGCCCGAACTGGGCGACAAGCTGGGCGTCACCGCGATGGAGATCCTGCGCGCGCGCGGCGTGGACGTGTCGCTGGGCGTGTCGATCGCCGAGGTCGGCCCGGAGACGGTGAAGTTCACCGACGGGCGGACCCTGCCGTGCCGGACCCTGATCTGGACGGCCGGCGTGGCCGCCTCCCCGCTGGTGGGCACGCTGGACGCGGAGACGGTGCGCGGGCGGCTGGCGGTGACGGCGGAGATGCGGGTGCCGCAGTTCGAGGGCGTCTTCGCGCTCGGCGACGCGGCGGCGGTGCCGGACCTGGCCAAGGGCGACGGGGCGGTGTGCCCGCCGACCGCGCAGCACTCGGCCCGGCAGGGCAAGAAGGTCGCCGACAACCTGGTGGCGGCGCTGCGCAACCAGCCGCTGCAGCCGTACTTCCACAAGGACCTGGGCCTGGTGGTCGACCTGGGCGGCAAGGACGCGGTGTCCAAGCCGCTGGGGATCGAGCTGCACGGCGCGCCCGCGCAGGCGGTGGCCCGCGGCTACCACGTGATGGCGATGCGCACCAACGCGGCGAAGTACCGCACGGCGGCCAACTGGCTGCTGAACGCCACCGCGGGCGACGACTTCGTCCGCACCGGCTTCCTGGCCCGCCAGCCCGCCCGGCTGCGCGACTTCGAGTACACCGACGCGTACCTGTCCCGCGACGAGGTCCGCGAGCACGCGCAGGCGCTGCTGGCCAAGGGCTGAGCGCTGAGCGCTGAGCGCGCCCGCCGCACGGCGGAAGGCCCCGCCCGGTTCCTCCGGGTCGGGGCCTTCGCGGTGCTCAGCCCTGGCGGGCCTTGAAGCGCGGGTCCCTCCGGTTGATCACGAAGGTGCGCCCGCGCCGCCGGACCACCTGGGCCCCGGGCTTGGCCTTCAGGGAGCGGAGCGAGTTTCGGACGCGCATGGCGGGGTCCTTCCCGGTCGTCTGGTCGGTGCGTCGTGCACAACCGGGACGGGACGCCCACTATTCCTCGCGGACATGACAGCGGTCAGAGGCGGTACGGGTACCGCTCGGCGCGGCCGCACGGGACGGCGACCTCGATCCGGCCGGGCGGGGCGGCCAGGTCCGGCAGGATCGGGCAGTCGCCGGCCCGCAGCACCTCCGCGCCGCCGAACTCGCCGGTCAGCAGCAGGAGTCCGCCCTCGGTGCGGACGGCGGGCGCCGCCCCGGCGGCGGGGCGGACGGTGGCGTGCTCCTCGTCGACGGTCCACTCGACGCGGTAGGGGCCGGGCGGGTCGGCCGGGTCGCCGCGCCGGCGCGCGAGGGCCGGGCCGTACGGGGTGCGGACCTCTGCGAGCGGGGGGCCGGGGTCGGCGGGGCGCAGGCGCTCCAGGTGGACCAGCACGGGGGCGAGCCCGCTCAGGTGAGCCGGGAGCCGGCCGCGGGGGCGGCCAGGGCGGCGGCGAGGTCGGCGGCGAGGGCGGTGGATTCGGCGGGGGTGAGGGTGGAGACGGTGATCCGGAGGCCGGGCGGGGAGGCGAGGCGGAAGCGGGAGCCGGGGGCGGTGACCCAGCCGCGGTGGAGCAGGGCGGCGGTGGCGGCGGTCTCGTCGGGGACGGGGACCCAGACGTTGAGGCCGCTGGCGCCGTGGGCGCGGATGCCGTGGGCGGCGAGGGCGGCAAGCAGGGCGTCGCGGCGGGCGCGGTAGACCGGGGCGGGGGCGGGCGGGTCGCGGCGCAGTTCGAGGACGGCGCGCTGGAGCAGGTGGCTGACCCAGCCCGCGTCCAGGCGCTGGCGGCCCAGGACCCGGGCGATGGTGTCGGCGTCGCCGGTGCAGACCGCGACCCGCAGGTCGGGGGCGAGCGCCTTGGCGGCGGAGCGCACCAGCGTCCAGTGCGCGACGGTGCCGGCGGCCAGTGATTGGAAGGACTGGTCGACCATGCCGTGGCCGTGGTCGTCCTCGATCAGGACGGTGGCGGGGCGGGCGGCCAGGACGGCGCGCAGCGCGGCGGCGCGGGCCGGGGTGAGGGCGGCGCCGGTGGGGTTCTGGGCCCGGCTGGTGACGATCAGGGCGCGGGCGCCGTGGTCGAGCGCGGCGGCGGCGGGGCCGGGCAGCGGGCCCTCGTCGTCGACCGGGACGGGGACGGGGCGCAGGCCGAGCGCGGGCAGCAGGTCGAGCAGGCTGCCCCAGCCCGGGTCCTCGACGGCGACGGTGTCGCCGGGGCGCAGGTGGGCGGCGAGGACCCGCGAGATGGTGTCCAACGCGCCGGAGCAGACCGCGAGTTCGCCGTCGGGGACGCCGTCGGCGCGGAACTCGGCGCGGAACCCGGCGAGCAGCCCGGGCTCGGCGACCGGCTGCCCGTACAGGACGGCGGGCCCGGCGGCCGCGGCGGCCAGCGCGGGGCCGAGCGGGGGCAGCAGGGCCGGGTCGGGGTTGCCGGCCGACAGGTCGCGGGCGCCGGGCGGGACGGGCAGCCGGGCCTGGTCCCGGGGGGCGGTGACCGGGCGGGGGCGGACGCGGCTGCCGCGCCGCCCGGCGGTCTCGATGACGCCGCGTTCGCGCAGCAGGCGGTAGGCGGCGGCCACCGTGTTGGGGTTCACGCCGAGCTCGACGGCCAGGTCGCGCAGCGGGGGCAGGGCGGCACCCGGGGTCAACTCCCCCGCCGCGAGCGCGCGTTCGACGTCGGCGGCAATCTCGCTGGCTCGCCGACCGGTGATCCGATACTCTCCTAGCACAAAGAAGATTATGCACTAGTGCAGAGGAGTTGTCATGTCGGACAGCCCCGGCGGGTCGTACACCCGCGACGGCCTCACCACCCCGACCCGCTCCAAGGAGCGCGCCGCCTGGGACGAGCAGGCGGTGCACGCGATCCTGGACGCCGGGTACCTGTGCCACCTCGGCTTCGTCCGGGACGGCGCGCCGGTGGTGCTGCCCACGCTGTACGCCCGGGTCGGCCGCCGGCTGTACGTGCACGGCTCGACCGGCAGCCGCCCGCTGCGCGGGGCCAAGGGCGAGGAGGGCCTGCCGGTGTGCGTGACGGTGACGCACCTGGACGGGCTGGTGCTGGCCAAGTCGGCCTTCCACCACTCCGTCAACTACCGCTCGGTGGTCGCGCACGGCACCGCCCACCAGGTCACCGACCCCGCCGAGCTGCGGCTGGCGCTGGACGCGATCGTCGAGCAGGTGGTGGCGGGCCGCGCGGCCGACTGCCGGCCGGCCAACGCCAGGGAGCTGGCCGCCACCGCGGTGATCCGGCTGGAGCTGGACCGGGTCTCGGCCAAGACCCGCACCGGCGGCGTCAACGACGAGCCCGAGGACCTCGCCCTGCCGTACTGGGCGGGCGTGGTGCCGGTCGCCCCCGCCCACGGCGCGCCGCTGCCCTCCCCGCACACGGACGTCGAACTCCCGCCGTACCTCCGGGAGTCGGCGTGCTGATCCGGGGCTGGGACCGGGGCTCGGAGCAGGAGTGGCGCCAGTGGCTGGCCGCCGGGCGGGACTTCGGCACCCTGGCGGCCAACGGCCCCGACGGCCCGGTCCTCGTCCCCACGCACTTCCTGCTGGACGCGGACGCGGGCGAGGTGCTGCTGCACCTGGCCGCCGCCAACCCGCTGCTCGCCGCGGTGCGCGCCGACCCGCGCGTCACGCTGGCCGTCACCGACGACTACGCCTTCGCCCCCGGCCGCTGGCGCGGCGAGCCGTACACGCCGACCAGCTACTACGCGTCCGTCCAGTTCTCCTGCACCGCCGAGCTGGTGGAGGACGCGGCGGGCAAGGCCGCGATCCTCAACCGGCAGCTGGCACACTTCCAGCCCGAGCGGCCCGGCGACCGGGTCGGGCCCGGCGGCGCGCACTGGGCGCTGCTGACCGGCGTGCGGGGGCTGCGGCTGACGGTGCGCCGGGTGCGGGCGAAGTTCAAGTACGACGACAAGAAGCCGGTCGAGCTCCAGGCCGAGGTCGCCGAGCGGCTGGCCGAGCGCCACGCGGCCATCGGGAACCCGCGGGACGCCGGGGCGCGGGCGCAGCTGCTGCGGCGGATGGCGGTACGGACGGCCGGTGCCGACCGTTCGCCGGACTGACGGATCGTCCGTTCCGGGCGTGTCGAACGCGTACCGCGGGGTAGCCGCTGATCGAATTACCTCCGGATATTTCCGCCCGAAACGGGCGGAACGGGATGTAGGGAGAGAACACTGGCTACCCACTCCGCCGCCAGGGACGAACACCTCGGCCATGTGGTGTTCATCTCCGCAGCCGCCGCGATGGGCGGGTTCCTGTTCGGCTACGACAGCGCGGTGATCAACGGTGCGGTCACCGGCATCCAGAAGCACTTCGGCGTCGGTAACGGCGAGACCGCGTTCGTGGTCGCCATCGCCCTGCTCGGCTCGGCGGCCGGCGCGGTGGTCGCCGGCTGGCTGGCCGACCACTACGGCCGGGTGCGCACCATGCTGCTGGCCGCCGTCCTGTTCGCGATCAGCGGCGTCGGCTCGATGTTCCCGCCCAGCATCGAGGTGCTCGGCGTGTGGCGCGTGCTCGGCGGCATCGCCATCGGCATCGCCTCGGTGATCGCCCCCACCTACATCGCCGAGGTCGCGCCGACCGCGTACCGGGGGCGGCTGGCCTCCTTCCAGCAGATGGCCATCGTGCTCGGCATCACCGTCTCGCAGCTCGCCAACTGGGGGCTCAACCAGGCCGCCGACGGCGAGTCCACCAACCACCTGGCGGGCGTCCAGGCGTGGCAGTGGATGCTCGGCGTGGAGGCCGTGCCCGCGATCGTCTACGGGCTGATGGCGCTGTCCATCCCCGAGTCGCCGCGCTACCTGATCGCCAACAACCGGGAGGCGCAGGCCCGCAAGGTCCTGGCCGAGGTCGAGGGCTCCGGCGTCGACCTGGACGCCCGGATGGCGGAGATCCGCCAGGTGCTCGACACCGAGAACAAGCCCCGTCTGAAGGACCTGCTGGGCGGGCGGTTCGGGCTGCTGCCGATCGTCTGGATCGGCATCGGCGCCTCGGTGTTCCAGCAGTTCGTCGGCATCAACGTGATCTTCTACTACTCGTCGTTCCTGTGGCAGTCGGTCGGCATCGACGAGTCCAACTCGCTGCTGATCTCGCTCTCCACCTCGATCGTCAACGTGGTCGGCACCGTGGTCGCGATGCTGCTGGTCGACCGGATCGGCCGCAAGCCGCTGGCGCTGGCCGGCTCCGCGGGCATGGCCGTCGCCCTCGCGGTCGCCGCCTGGGCGTTCTCCTTCCGGCACGGCACCGGCGACAGCGCGACCCTGGACGACGCGTACGCCACCACCGCGCTGATCGCCGCGCACGTCTTCGTGTTCTGCTTCGCCTTCTCCTGGGGCGTGGTGGTCTGGGTGCTGCTCGGCGAGATGTTCCCCAACCGGATCCGGGCGCTGGCCCTGTCGGTGGCCGCCTCCGCGCAGTGGATCGCCAACTGGGCGATCACCGTCAGCTTCCCCAACCTCTCCGACTGGAACCTGTCGGCGACGTACGTCATCTACGCCTGCTTCGCGCTGCTCTCCATCCCGTTCGTGGCCTTCTTCATCAAGGAGACCAAGGGCAAAGCACTGGAGGAGATGGGCTGAACGGAACCGGTCGACCTGCCGACAGGACGACCGACGGCGGGTGGCGGAGACGGCCGCCGCCACCCGCCGGCCCTAGAGTGCAAGGCGAACCCCCCGCTGCCCGCCGCGAGCTGCCGCCCGCGGCCGTCCCGACGGAGAGGCCATGGGCGCCGCCCGCCAGAACACCAGCTTCCCCGGCCCCGGAAGCACCCTGCACGGCTACCTCGCCCCACCGCCCACCGGCACCGGCCCCGGCGTCCTGGTCGTCCAGGAGTGGTGGGGCCTCACCCGGCACATCGCCGAACTCACCGACCGCCTCGCCGCGGCCGGCTTCGTCGCCCTCGCCCCCGACCTGTACGGCGGCACCGTCACCCACGACCGGGCCGAGGCCGCGAGGATGAGACGCGAACTCCCGGTGGAACGGGCCGCCGAAGAACTCTCCGCCGCGGTCGACCACCTGCTCGACCACCCCGCGACGGTCGGCGACGCGATCGGCGTCGTCGGCCTCTGCATGGGCGGCGCCCTGGCCCTGCACCTCGCCACCCGGGAGGGCGACCGGATCGCCGCGGTCGTCCCCTTCTACGGCCTCCCGGACGAGGACCACCCCTACACCGGCCTCACCGCGCACGTCCTCGGCCACTACGGCGAACGGGACGCCTCGCTGCCCACCGAGACCGTCGACGAGGCCGCGATCCGCATCGGCGAGGCGACCGGACGCCGCCCCGAGATCCACTTCTACCCGGCCGGCCACGCCTTCCTCAACGACGAGAAGACCCCCAGCACCTACGACCCGCTCCAGGCCGAGATCGCCTGGCGCCGCACCGTCAGCTTCCTCTGGGGCCACCTGGGCTGACACCGCCCCTGGCGGGGGGC
>NZ_JBIVXY010000008.1:83043-295251 GCF_044769485.1 Kitasatospora sp. NPDC090308
GGCCCGGGCGGGAGGGGAGAGACAACGGCCCGAGACCGCCTGGCGCCGCACCATCAGCCTCCTCTGGGGCCACCTGGGCTGACACCGCCCCTGGCGGGGGGCCCGGGCGGGAGGGGAGAGACAACGGCCCGAGACCGCCTGGCGCCGCACCATCAGCCTCCTCTGGGGCCACCTGGGCTGACACCGCCCCCGGCGAGGGTGCGAGGGACGAGACCGCCCGGGGCCAGACCATCAGTCTCCTCCGGGAGTAACTGGGCTGACACTGCCCCCGGCGGGGCCCGGGCGGGAGGGGAGAGACAACGGCCCGGGACCGCCCGGTGCCACACCGATCAGGCACCTCCGGAGACAGCCGGGCCGAAACCGCCTCCGGCGAGGGTGCCAAGGGCCGGGGTCGTCCGGGGGCGTGCCGTCCGGCTTCGGTTGGGCGGCCGGTTGCGTGGGTGGGTTTCGCCGGTGGGAAAAGCGCTGGACAGCGGGGGTGCGGCGGGGGCATCGTCGGGCGGTGGGTTTCCTCGATCCGGCCTGGGCGGGCCGTAATTACCGCGTTCAGAGCGCTGCGGCGGTGGTGAGCGGGCTCGGCAACGCCGCGGCGCCGATCGCCACCGCGTTCGCCGTGCTGCACTCCGGGGCCGGGTGGGGCAGTGCCGAGGTGGGGTACGTGACGGCGGCCCGGACGGTGCCGTTGGTGGTGCTGCTGCTGGTGGGCGGGGCGGTCGCGGACCGGTTGCCGCGGCATCTGGTGATGGTCGGGGCGAACGTGTTCAACGCCGGTTCGCAGGCGGTGCTGGCGGCGCTGGTGCTGTTCGGGCAGCCGAATCTGTGGGCGCTGATGGCGCTCTCGGCGGCGGGCGGGGCCGGGCAGGCGTTCTACGCGCCGGCCGCGGAGGGCGTGATCCTGCGGGCGGTGCCGGCGGAGCACGCCGCGAAGGCGTTCTCGGTGTTCAAGATGGCGGTGAACGGCGCTTCGATCGCCGGTGCGGCGCTCGGCGGCGTGCTGGTCGCGGCGGTCGGCCCCGGCTGGGTGCTGGCGGGCGACGCGGCGTGCTTCGCCGTCGCGGCGGCGCTGCGGGCCGGCCTGGAGCAGGTGGCCGCCGACCGGGGCCCTGGCGGGCCCGGGCTGGTGCACGAACTGCGGGTCGGCTGGCGGGAGTTCCGCGCCCGGCGGTGGCTGTGGGCGGTCGTGGTGCAGTTCGGGGTGACGAACGCCTGCGTGCTCGCGGTGGAGGCGGTGTACGGGCCGGTGGTGGCCGAGGACCGGATGGGCGGCGCCGGGGCGTGGGGCGCGGCGATGGCGGCGCTGAGCGTCGGCATGCTGGCGGCGGGCCCGCTGATGACGCGTTGGCAGCCGCGCCGGCTGCTGCTGGTGGGCAACGGCGGGGTGTTCCTGTTCGGGCTGCCGCCGCTGGCGCTGGCGCTGGGGTGGCCGCTGGTGCCGGTGGCGGTGGCGATGTTCCTGGCGGGGGCGGGCACCACGGTGTTCATCGTGGGCTGGATGGTGACGTTGCAGCAGGAGGTGCCGGAGGAGCTGCTGTCCCGGATGTCGGCGTACGACGCGTTCGGCTCGTTCGCGCTGCTGCCGCTGGGCAGCGCGCTGGCCGGTCCGGCCGCGGCGGCGTTCGGCCTGTCCGGGGCGCTGTGGGGGTGCGCGCTGGTCTGCGCGGCGCTGGCCGGGCTGGTGCCGGAGGTGCGGCGGTTGGAGCGGGCGGTCGCCGGGCCGGCGTCCCGCGCGCCGGAACCGGAACCCGTCACTTCCGGGTGACAGCCGCTGACAGCTTGCAACCTCCCGGGGCCGCGCTTCGTCCGACCAGGTAATTGGCCGCGACCCCCGGGGAGACCGCCGCATGGGCAAGCCACTGCTGTACCTGGACGTCGACGGGGTGCTGAACCCGGTGTTCCCGTCCCCCGACGACGACTTCGACGCCCACACCCTGCTGGGCTACTCCGTCCTGCTGTCACCTCGCCACGGTGACTGGCTGCGCGAACTGGCCGACCGCTACGAGCTCGTCTGGGCCACCACCTGGGAGGAGCGGGCCAACGAGCACATCGCCCCGCTGCTCGGGCTGCCCGAGCTGCCGGTGGTGGTGTTCAGCGGGTACGTGCCGCAGCCCGGCGACCCCCGGGTGCCGCTGATGGAGCTGTTCTCGGCCGCCAAGTGGGCGCCGATCCTGCGGCACGCGCAGGGCCGCCCGTTCGCCTGGGTGGACGACTGCATCCCGCCGCGGCTGGTGCGGCGCAGCGTGCTGCGGGCGGACCGGCTGCTGCTGCCGGTCGACCCCGCGCAGGGCTTGCAGCGCGAGCACGTGGAGCGGCTGCTGCGGCGCCCGCCCTCGCGGGCCTGGCCGAACCCGTGGGCCTGCTGAGGCCCGGACGCCGGAACACCCGGACGCCGGAGCACCGGAAAACGTCGGCGCGGTTCAGCCCCGGGGCGGTTCCGGACGGTCGGCGTCCGGGGTGTCGGCGGCTTTGGCGTCAGCGGCCTTGGCGTCGGCGGCCGGGGTGTCATCGGCGATCTCGACCCAGACCCGCTCCCAGCGGGCGTTGTCGCTGTGGCCGAAGCGGTCGCCGAGGCTGAGGACGCGCAGCACGGCCAGGGTCTGGGTGCGGTCGGGGTGCTCGCCGACCCCGACGGAGAGCCGGGTGGCGCCGGTGCGGGTGCGGTCGACCACCGGCGGGCGGCCGGTGAGCTTGTGCAGGGCGTCCGCCACCCGGCTCACCCGATCGCCGTGCCGGCTCGATTGTCCGTCCATCTGCCGCTCCCCCGTTCCGCGTAGCCGTGCTCGTCGGAACCACCCTACCGCCGCGCGGTGACGGTGCGTCAGGTATCGGGTCGTGGAGCGTAGCGGCGGGGACGGGCGGGTCAGGGCAGCCAGCTGACGTGGCCGGCCAGCAGGGCGTAGCCGACGAAGGCGGTGGTGTCGATCAGGGCGTGCGCGGCGACCAGCGGGCCGACCCGCTGCCAGCGGCGGTAGAGCAGGCAGAAGACCACGCCCATCACCATGTTGCCGACCAGGCCGCCGACGCCCTGGTAGAGGTGGTAGGAACCGCGCAGCACCGCGCTGGCGGCGATCGCCGCGGGCCAGCCCCAGCCGAGTTGGTGCAGCCGGCGCAGCAGGTAGCCGACCACCACGACCTCCTCCAGGATGGCGTTCTGCCAGGCGGAGGCGACCAGGACCGGGATCCGCCACCAGACGTCGGGCAGGCCGGAGGGGGCGACGGTGAGGTTGAACCCGGCGGCCCGGGCGCCGAGGTAGAGGGCCAGGCCGGAACCGCCGATGCAGGCCGCGACCACCGCGCCGCGGCCGAGGTCGGAGAGCTTGCGGGTCAGGTCGAAGCCGAGGGCGCGCAGCGCGGCGCCCTCGCGGACCAGCAGGTAGCCGACCAGGACGACGGGCATCAGGCCGCGGGCGACGTAGTAGAGCTGCCAGGCCAGGTCGAGCCAGGGGCGGCCGGGGGCGCGGGAGGCGTTGAGGGTGGCGACCTGGCTGCCGAGCGCGGCGGGTTCGGTGAGCGAGCCGACGAAGCTGATCAGCGAGCTGATGCCGCTGGCGCCGAGGGAGAGGCCGAGGACGATCAGCAGTTCGGCGGCGAGCAGCCGGCGCGAGGGGGTCTGGGGCGTGGTGGCGGGCTCGGCCGAGGCGGTGGTCACGGTTCTCCCGGGGGCGGACGATCGGCCCGGGGCGTGCGGCCGCCCCGGGCCGATCATCCTTTCACAGGAAGATGAGGCTCCCGTGAAACGCCGCCGCGCGGGCCGGGGCCGCCGCGGGGACGGGGGACGGGGTCAGGCGACCGGCCAGGTGTGCACCGGTTCGCCGGTGCGCATGCACTCGATGTAGCGGCGGGTCATCGCGGCGATCGCCTCGTTCGGGCCGAGGCCGTGGTGCTCGCGCAGCCGGTGGACGGTGGCGGCCTGCCAGGCGGCGCCGTTGGTGCGGCGCAGGCAGCGCTGCTCGATGATGCCGAGGTAGCGGTCCCGGTCGCGGGGCTCGATGCCCCACTCGTCCAGGCCCTGGTGGGCGAGCGGCAGCAGTTCGTTCAGCACCAGGTCGGTGGCCGGGAGTTCGACCCCGCCACGGGCGCCGCGGCCGCTGCGGGGCCACCACTGGACGGCGTCGATGCCGTGCCGGGCGCCGTTCTGGAAGTTCTGGTCGGCCCGTTCGAAGGGGAGCCTGGTCCAGATCGGGCGGGGCTGTTCGGCCAGCGCCCGGACCAGGCCGTAGTAGAAGGCGGCGTTGGCCAGGGTGTCGACGACGGTCGGGCCGGCGGGGAGGCAGCGGTTCTCCACCCGCAGGTGGGCGACGCCGTCGGAGACGTCGTACACGGGGCGGTTCCAGCGGTAGACGGTGCCGTTGTGCAGCCGCATCTCGCCGAGCCGGGGCACGCCGCCGGA
This sequence comes from Kitasatospora sp. NPDC090308, assembly GCF_044769485.1. Classification (NCBI taxonomy): domain Bacteria; kingdom Bacillati; phylum Actinomycetota; class Actinomycetes; order Kitasatosporales; family Streptomycetaceae; genus Kitasatospora; species Kitasatospora sp. NPDC090308. Next base: position 87,431 of record NZ_JBIVXY010000008.1, read on the forward strand.
GGCCAGCACCTTGACCGGGTCCTCGTCGTCGCAGATCGGCAGCAGGGCCGGGAAGTACCGCAGGTTCTCGGCGAACAGGTCGAGCGCGGAGTCGACCCAGCGCTCCCCGAACCAGGTGATGGGGCGCACGCCCTGCGCCTTGAGCTCGGCCGAGCGGGTGTCGCAGGCCTGCTGGAACAGCACCGGGCGGGTCTCGCGCCACAGCTCGCGGCCGAACAGGAACGGGGAGTTGGCGCCGAGCGCGAGCTGCGCGCCGCAGATCGCCTGGGCCGCGTTCCACACCGAGGCGAACCGGGCGGGGGTGACCTGGAGGTGGAGTTGCAGCGAGGTGGCGGCGGCCTCGGCGACCATCGACACCGAGTCGACGGCCAGGCGCTCCACCCCGTCGATGTCGAGCGCGATGTCCTCGCCGCGGGCGGCCATGATCTGGTCGCTGAGCAGGCTGTAGCGGTTGTTGCGGCTCATCGCGTCCAGCCCGGCGTGTTCGAGGCCGAGGGTCGGCAGGATGCCGACCATCACGATCCGGGCCCCCGCGTCGGCGGCCCGGCGGTCGGCGTAGCGCAGGCCGGTGTCGAGCTCCTCCCGCAGGTCCTCGAACACGTGGCCGCCCAGGCGGCGCGGGGCGACGTTGACCTCGATGTTGAACCGGCCCAGCTCGGTCTGGAAGTCGGGGGAGGAGATCGCCTCCAGCACCCGCTCGTTGCCGAGCACCGGGAGCCCCCGGTCGTCGGCCAGGTTCAGCTCGATCTCCAGGCCCATCATCGCCTTCGGCCGGTCGAACCGCTCCTCCCTGAGCATCCGCCCCAGCACGTCCAGGCAGGACTGGAGCTTGCGGCGGTACAGCTGCCGGTCGGCCAGCTCCGCCCGGGTCGCCACGACCTTCTCTCCCACGGGTGCCTTCCCTCCCCTCGGTCGACAGTGCCTGAGCATCATGCCCAGGTCGAAGATCGATAGCCCACGATGCGAACACCCGCGCGAGACAGTGATCCTGACGCTCCGTCAGCGATTCCTCGACTTGAAACGGGCAACTGAACGTGATATGAAGGTCACCCTGCGCACCTGTTCGAATGGAATTCGCACGCCGCTCAGGCCCGGTCCAGGCCGTCCGAGTCGCCCCCGATGTCGAGGGATCTCGTCGACGACCCGCCCACCCACTCGGCGCCCCACGCACAACCGGACACGGCCAGACCTCCCTCATGTCGGTGCCGTGCCGGTATGCCGCAACGGCGCGCCGATCTCGCACGGAGAGGCGACTCAGCCATGACCCTGCACCTGCCCCAGCCCCCGGCCGGCGCACTGCGCGCCGCGCTCTCCGCCCTCGCCCCCGCGGAGGCGGCGGCGCCACCCTGGGCCGCCGTGCCGCCGCGCGGCGCCGGCCGCCTCCGCCCGCTGCTCGCCCTGCCCGTCCACACCCTGCACGGGCCCGCGCCCCGGCTGGCCGGGGCCGACCGCACGGGCTGGCGCTTCCTGCTCAGCGCGAGCACCGCCGACGACGCGGCACCCGCGCCCTGCGGGCACGGCGGCTGCACGGCCGGGGCCGCCGACGGTGGCGACCGGCGCGCGGAGCGCGGGTCACTGACCGTCGGGGAGTTCACCGAGGACGGGCTGGAGGAGGTGGTGGCCGCCGCCGAGGTGGTCGACGGCGCGGACGGCCCGGTCTTCTCCCACCTGAGCGCCGGCCCGTTCCTCGACTCCACCGTGCGGGCGCTGAGCCAGGCCTGGCAGCTCACCCACGGCACGCCCGTGCGGTACGAGCCCCGGCTGCTGCCGCTGCCCGAGCACTACGCCTCGGCGCTGTGGCTGCACGGCGGCCAGCCCGGGGAGGACCTGCTGATCCCGCTGGCCCCCGCCCCGCTCGGGGTGGCCGCGCACCAGGCGCTGCCCGCCGCCGAGTTGCTGGCCCGGCTGGAGCGCTCGCCCGCGGCCCGGCCGACCGCGCTGATCGGTTGATCGCACCGATCACACCGATTGCGTTGACCGGGTTGACCGTGCCGCCGGGGTCGGCGGACCCGGCGGCCGGTTGACAACTCCCGGAAGTGGACCCGCACCACCCGGACGGGCCATGCCGCACTGATCCGATCGGATCGGTCCGGCATGGCCCGTTCGTGCGTGGATCGGACCGTCCCCCACCCGCTCGGGTGATCTCGCGGGTTCTTCTGTGGCGCATGTCACCAAATGGCTGCGCGAGCGCCCGCAGAGCCGGACACTGGTGTCGGTCGGGTCGCGGACCAATCGTCCTACCCGGCTGACGCCGTTTCACACCTGAACCGGCTCAGATTTTCAGCGAAGCGAGGTACAAGGATGTGCCAGCACCGAACCGAGTGTCCGCCCGCCGACTCGGCGGACCGGGAGGCGGCCGTTCCGGTCGCCCGCCACCCCGAGCAGGGCTGGAGCCTGCTCTGCAACGGGGTGCTGCTGTTCGACGACACCGGCGAGCTGCTGCCGGACGGCCGGGTGATCGCCCCGCGCCGGAGCCTGCTGATCGCCGCCTGAGCCTCCCGCTCTCCCCGCACTTCCCCTCCCGCCCTCCCCGCACTTCCCCACTCTCGCTCGAATCCCGCCCGGTGCCCGTCCGGAGTCCGCACTCCTCCGGACGGGCACCGCTGCGTCAGGAGCCGCCGTGCGGGCGGTCGGTGGGCGTCGCGGGGTCGTACCAGAAGCCGGCCATCGGGGAGCGCGGCGTCCAGCCGAGGCTGGTGTAGAGGGCGCGGCCCTCGGTGGTGCCGACCAGCACGGCGGTGCGCGCGCCGGCCGCGTGCGCCTCGTTCTGCAGGGTGCGCATCAGGAGCGAGCCGAGGCCGCGGCGGCGGTGCTCGGGGGCGGTCTCGATCTGGTCGGCGACGGCGAGCAGCGGGGCGTCGACCCGGCCGCCGAGCGGGGTGGCGGGGGCCAGGCCGACCTGGCCGCGGGCGGCGAAGGCGCCGTCGGCGGTGCGGATCAGGGCGCGGACGGTGCCGCCGCGGCTCCAGGTGGTGATCCGGTAGCCGGCCGGGACGGCGGGCCGCTCGGGGCGCAGGTGAACGGTCATCAGGTGGCCGGGGGCGTCCTGGTGCCAGCCGGGGCCGATCCAGGGCAGGACCCGCTCCTCCTCGGCGAACAGCTTGAGCCACGTCCAGGGGGCCGCGGACTCGCCGAGCTTGCGGACGTCCGCCTCGGCGGGGGCGGGCAGCACGTGGCGCCGCACGTGGCGGGCCTGGCCGACGTCGATGCTCCAGCCCCAGGGCTCGGGGGCGGGGTCGGCGGCGCCGCGGGAGACCGTCCAGCCGCTGACCCAGGCCCGGACGAGTTCGGGGAGGGTGGCGTCCTCGGACATGCTGCACTCCAGATTCGGTAAGGGTTGATATCGGCCTGCGAAGATTACCCCGGGCGGGGCGGACCGGCCATCCGCGACAGCCCCGCCAAGATGTCTGTACAGGTTGTGCCTCGGGTGTCATCCGCGCGTCATCCGCCGCACCGGTCCAGTCCACCTGTGCCGCCTACCAATGGTCACGGCCGGGAGCAACGGAGCCCGGCACCGTGCACGAGGAGCCCCGATGAGTCCCGAACTGTCGCGCCCGAGCCCCGCGCTGTCGCGCCGCACCCTGCTGGGCGGTACCGCCGCCGCGGCCGTGCTGTCCGCGCTGCCGCTGAGCGTCCGTCAGGCGCTGGCCGCCCCCGCCCGACCCGGCAGGCTGGAGGACATCCAGCACGTGGTCGTCCTGATGCAGGAGAACCGGGCGTTCGACCACTACTTCGGCACCCTGCCCGGCGTGCGCGGCTTCGGGGACCGCGCCGCGGTGCGCGGCGTCAACGGCCGCCCGGTGTTCCACCAGCCCGACCCGTCCCGGCCCGAGGGCTACCTGCTGCCGTACCCGATGAACGCCGCCCACACCAGCGCCTACCAGCAGGGCGCGCCGGCCTTCGGCTACGTCGACTCGATGAACGCCTGGAACGACGGCCTGGCCGACGGCTCGGTCACCCGGCGCTCCTCGGGCTGGCTCGGCCAGGGCTACTACGAGTCGGCCGACATGCCCTTCTACCACGCGCTGGCCTCGGTGTTCACCACCTGCGACGCGTACTACGCCTCGGTGCAGTGCAACACCAACACCAACCGCGAGCACCTGATGACCGGCACCAGCGGCGGCACCGTCCGCGACACGCCGGTGACCGACAACTCCGAGCCCGCCGCGGGCTTCGAGTGGACCACCTACGCGGAGCGGCTGGAGCGGGCCGGGGTCAGCTGGCGCACCTACCAGGCGCTGGACAACTTCGACGACAACGCGCTCGCCTGGTTCACCTCCTTCATCCAGGCCAAGCCGGGCTCGGCGCTGTACGAGCGCGGGCTGCGGGCGGTCGGCGACCCGGCGAAGAAGGGCGACCCGTTCGCGATGGGCGACGCGCTGGTCGAGGCGTTCGCGAACGACGTGCGCGACGACAGGCTGCCGCAGGTGTCCTGGCTGGTCGCGCCCGCCGCGCTGTCCGAGCACGCCAACTACGCGCCGCCGAACGGCGAGCACCTCACCGCCCGGCTGCTGGCGGCGCTGGCCGCCAACCCGGAGGTGTGGGCGAAGACCGTGTTCATCCTCAACTACGACGAGCACGGCGGCTTCTTCGACCACCAGCTGCCGCCCGTCCCGCCGCTGGCCGCCGGGCGCGGCGCGTCGACCGTCCCGGTGGACGGCGAGGTGGTGGTGCGGGTCGGCAAGGGCGGCTCGACGTACCACCGGGTGGTCGGGCAGGACGGCCGCTACCGGGTGCGGAACGCGGACGGCTCGCTGGGCTGGTCGGCGACGCTGCCCGCCGGGGAGACCCTGGTGTCCGGGCCGTACCCGATGGGCCTGGGCGTGCGGGTGCCGATGGTGGTGGTCTCGCCGTGGACCCGCGGCGGCGTGGTCGACTCCACGGTGTACGACCACACCTCGGTGATCCGGCTGCTGGAGCGGCGCTTCGGCGTCGCCGAGCCGAACATCTCGCCCTGGCGGCGGGCCGTCACCGGCGACCTCACCGACGTCTTCGACTTCTCCGGGCAGGACCCGGCCTGGCCGGAGCTGCCCGACACCTCCGGCAACCGGCAGAAGGTCACCGACACCGGCAAGCTGCCCGCACCGACCGTCCCGAAGCCGCAGGCGGCCCCGCGGCAGCAGCGCGGCACCCGCACCGCCCGGCCCGTCCCGTACCACCTCCAGGTCAAGGCCCGGGTCCGCAAGGGCGTGCTCACCCTCGACCTGGCCAACCCCGGCCGGCAGGGCGCCGTGATCGCCGCCTACCCCGAGCCCGGCAGCGCGCCGCGGCACTACACGGTGGGCGTCAAGGGCAAGCTCTCCGACACCTGGCAGCTCGGCCCCGACGGCTACGACCTGCGCCTGCACGGCCCGAACGGCGCGCTGTGGCACCTGCGCGGCGATGCGACGGGCTCGTACGAGACCTCGGTCTCCGAGGACGGCGGCGGCGGGTGGCAGCTGGCCGTGGAGGTCGCCAACCGGACGCCGGTGAGCCGGGTGATGACCATCGGCGACCTGGCGTACGGCGGCGGGCAGCGCGAGGTGCGGCTCGGCTCGGGCGAGTCCGCGGTGGTCAACCTGCCGGTGGGCAAGGAGGGTTGGTACGACGTCGTGGTCACCGCCCGGGACGACGCCCGCTACCGGTTCCGGCGCGCCGGACGGCTGCCGCACCAGGCCGTCGGGTCCACCGACCCGGCGATGGGCCTGGCCGACCCGCTGCTGCTCGACGTCGCGCTGGGCTCGGCGTCCGCGACCGTCGACGAGGCGGTCCTGCTGCCGGGCCGACCCGCCCGGCTGAAGGCCCGGCTCACCGCGACCGCCGACCTGACCGCCCTGGAACTCGCCCCGCTGCTGCCCGCCGGGTGGCCGGCCCCGACCGTGGTCACCGCGCCGCCCGCCGCGCTGGCCGCGGGCGCGAGCGCCGACGCCGAGTGGGAGGTCCAGGTGCCCGCGGCGCCCGCCGCCACCTCCCGGCTGCTGGTCACCGCGCGCGGCACGGCCGCCGACCGGTACGCCGTCGCCGACGGCGAGGTGGCGGCGCGCACCGCCCCGTCGATGGCCGGGTACCTGCTCGGCGAGGACTTCGAGTCGCTGGCCCCCGCCCTCGTCCCGGTCTCCGGCGTGCTCGGCTGGACGGCCCAGGCCCCCGCCGGCTGGTCGGTGGTCAACGCGCCCGGCATGCCGCAGGGCACCGTCCGTCTCCAGGGCTGGACCTTCCACACCAAGCGCGCGTGGTCCGCCCCCGCCGGGCAGGACCGCGGCAACTTCACCCGCGGCCTGGGCGTCCTCGCCGTCGCCGACCCCGACGACTGGGACGACACCGGCTCCCCCTCGGCCAGGGGCAGGTTCGACTCCACCCTGGTCTCCCCCGCCGTCCCCGTCCCGGCCGACACCGACTCGCTGTACCTCGCCTTCGACTCGCACTACCGCCAGGAGGCCCCGCAGAAGGCGTCCGTGACGGCGGTGTTCGACACCGGCGAGGAGGCCCGGCTGCTCTTCTACAGCAGCGACGCCACCGGCAACGACAACGCCGGCCAGGACGCCGAGAACGCCTTCGTCACCCGCCGGTTCGCCGTCCCCGCCGGGGCCCGGACGGTCACCCTGAAGTTCCGGATGTACGACGCGGGCAACAACTGGTACTGGGCGGTCGACCACGTCCGCCTGGGCGTCCGCCCGATCACCGGCTGACGCCCCCGGACGCCGTCCCGCCCCGCCGCCACGATGGGCGGCGGGGCGGGACGGGCGGGGTCAGAGGATCTGGATGGACTTCACCCGGGGCGGGTGGTTGGGGAAGGTGATGTCGTGCCAGCGCGTGATCTTCACCGAGTCGCCGTTGGCGTCGTAGGAGATGAGGTCGTTGTTGCCGGCGGAGATCCGGTCGACCCACCAGTTGCCGAAGTCCGTGCGGCCGGCGTTGGCGCAGCAGTCCACGCTCTGCTTGCCGTCGAGGTGGGACCAGATCTTGAGGTAGTTCTCGCCGCCCTTGCACTCGATGTGGTTGATGGCGTAGGCCTCGCCGCTCGGTACGACGACGGTGAGGGCGGTGGCTGCGGCGAACGCCAGGGCCGCCGAGAAGGCGGTCCGCTTGGTCCTGGAGAACACGGGGTCTCCTTCGGTGCGGGGCCCGCTGACGGGTCGTCAGCGGGCCCGGGAGACCTCAACGTACCGAGGGGCGGCATACCCCCGAACGCACCACTCCGGACACGAACCGACGCTGCGCGACTTCACTCGTTCGTGTTCGCAGCGTAGAACGGCGGCCGGTCCGGGTGGCGGGCCAGGAAGGCCAGTCGGAGACCCCGGTCGAGGCGGAGGCGGAGGGCCGGGTCGGCGACCAGCGCCGGGCCGAGGCGGGCGGCGAGGGCCTGGACGGCGGCGGGGTCGGCGGCCGGGTCGGCCAGGACCAGGGCCAGGGTGGCGTCGGCGTCGGCGTCCGGGGCGAGGTGGGCGGCGGTGACGGCGGGTTCGGCCGCGAGCAGGGTGCGCAGGGCCTGCTGCACCTCGGGGTCGCGGTGCGGCGGGAGGTGGCGGCGGTTCTCCGCGACGGCGCGCAGGCGGGCGCCGGACAGCTGGTAGGTGACCGGGCCCGCCGGGTCGATCAGCAGGGTGTCGGCGCGCTCGGCGAAGGCCACCATCGCGGCCTGCGGGGCGACCGTCGGGGCCGGGCGGGCGTCCGGGCGCCAGGCGGCCATGGTGGCCAGCGAGGTGAAGGCGGGCAGGGCGCGGCGGCCGTCGGGGGCCTCCACGACGGGGACGGCCATGTCGCTGGTCTTCTCGTGCCTGTGCCCGTCGGCGCCCACCTCGACCTCGCCGAGCAGTGCCACGATGGGCACCATCAACCGGCTCGGGGTGAGGGCGGCGAGCAGGTCGGGCTCGGTGGCCGGGTCCTGCTGCCAGGCGGCGAGGGCCGCGGCGAGGGCGGGGTCGGCGGTGCCGTCGTCCTCGGCGAACCCGGGGTTGGGGATGTTCTTGCGCTCCACCCCGTGAGGGTATGCCACGTTTACCTCGGGCGGATCGCGGAGACGGGTCCGGCGGCGGGCGCGCGGGCAGGCGGGCGGTCCTGGCTGGTGCAGGCGGTACGGGCGGGCGGTGCGGGCGGAGGAGGTGGCCGGTGGAGCGGCGCGGGCGGTTGGCGGTGGCGGCCGTGGTGCCCGGGACGGGTGCGGCGGCGGTGCGCGGCGGCGGGCTGTTCGTGACGGCGAGCACGGTGAAGGTCGACCTGGTCGCGGCGCTGCTGCTGCGGCACGGCGGGGAGGGCGGACTGACCGACGGGCAGCGGGAGTTGGCGGAGCTGTCGATCGTCCGCAGCGACAACGCGGCGGCGAGCGAGCTGTACCTGCTGGTGGGCGGGGCCGACGGGCTGGACGCGGCGTACCGGGCGCTCGGCCTGGTGGAGACCGTGGCCGGGCGGGACGGGTACTGGGGGCTGACCCGGACGACCGCCGGCGACCGGGTGCGGCTGCTGCGACGGGTCTTCGGGGCGCCGGTGGGGGCGGGTCCGGCGGCGGCGGGTCCGGGGGCGGCGGCGGGGGCGCTGCCCGGGCGGGAGTGGCTGGCCGCGCTGATGGGGCGGGTGGTGGCCGAGCAGGCGTGGGGCGTGTCGGCGGCGGGCGGGGGCGGGGGCGGGGTCCGGTTGAAGAACGGCTGGCTGCCGCGCAGCGCCACCGGGCGGTGGGTGGTCAACAGCACCGGCGCGGTGGGGGCCGGGACGCTGGTGGCGGTGCTCTCCGACGGCTGGCGGGAGAGGGCGGAGGGCGTGGCGGCGGTGGAGGCGGCGGCGCGCTGGGCGGTGACCTCGGTGACCCCGGCGACGGTGACCCCGGCGACGGTGACCCCGGCGACGGTGACCCCGGCGGCATCGGCAACGGCGCTGACGGCAACGGCCGGGCGGGGGCCGGGCGGACGCGACACCGGGGATTGGGGGCCCGATGGATCTACCGCCCAGTAGGGGGATGTGGCAGTCTGCGCCCATGGCACTCGTTGAAACCGCCGCGACCAGCGGCACCGTCTCCGACCGGGCCCGCTACGACCGGGCGACGGCGCACCTGGACGCGCCGCTGGCCATCGTCGACCTGGCGGCGTTCGACGCGAACGCCGCGGACCTGGTGCGGCGGGCGGGCGGGAAGCCGATCCGGGTGGCGTCGAAGTCGGTGCGGTGCCGGGCGCTGCTGGAGCGGGTGCTCGGGACGGACGGCTTCGCGGGGGTGATGAGCTTCACCCTGGCGGAGACGCTGTGGCTGGTGGAGTCCGGGTTCACCGACGTGCTGCTGGCGTACCCGTCGGCGGACCGGGCCGGGTTCGGGCGGCTGACCGCGGACCCGGAGCTGGCGCGGCAGGTCAGCGTGGTGGTGGACGACGAGGCGCAGTTGGACCTGATCGACGCGGCCCGGGAGGGCTCGGCGACGGTGCGGGTCTGCCTGGAGCTGGACACCTCGCTGCAACTGCTGGGCGGCCGGCTCCGGGTGGGCGCGCGGCGCTCGCCGCTGCGGACGCCCGAGCAGCTCGGCCGGTTCGCCGAACTGGTCGGCCGCCGCCGGGGGTTCGAGGTGGTCGGGCTGATGGCGTACGAGGGCCACGTGGCGGGCGTCGGGGACGCGGTGCCGGGGCGTCCGCTGCGGTCGGCGGCGGTGCGGCTGATGCAGGCGAAGGCCCGGTCGGAGCTGGCGGTGCGGCGCGCCGAGGTGGTCCGACGGGTGCGCGAGGTCGCCGAGTTGGAGTTCGTGAACGGCGGCGGCACGGGCAGCGTGGAGTCGACGGTCGCGGAGCGCGCGGTGACCGAGGTGGCGGCCGGTTCGGGGCTGTTCGTGCCCCGGCTGTTCGACAACTACCGCGCCTTCCACGGGCGTCCGGCGGCGCTGTTCGCGCAGCCGGTGGTGCGGCGCCCCGGGGTGGGCGTGGTGACGGTGCTGGGCGGCGGCTACCCGGCGTCCGGCCCGGCGGGCGCGGACCGCTCCCCCGTCCCGTACCTGCCGGCCGGTCTGCGCTACGACCCGCAGGAGGGCGCGGGCGAGGTGCAGACGCCGCTGCTGGGCTCGGCCGCGGACGACCTGCTGATCGGCGACCGGGTCTGGTTCCGGCACGCGAAGGCGGGCGAACTGTGCGAGCGCTTCCCGCAGTTGCACCTGATCGAGGGCGACACGATCACCGACACCGTGCCGACCTACCGGGGCGAGGGCCACACCTTCCTGTGAGCTCCGGCGGCTCCGCGCCGCGCGGCCGACCGCCGCGCGGCTCGGTCAGCGGGCCGGTCAGACGGCCGTCCCGCCCGCGTTGCGGATCAGCCGCTGGAGCACCTTCACCGTGGCGACGTAGTCCGCGTCGTCGATGCCCGCGTGGAGGGCGGCGCGGATCGCGGGCGCGTTGCGGGCCGGGTCGACGCGGGCCCGCTCGCCCGCCGGGGTGAGCCACAGCCGGTCCTCGGCGTCGCGGCTCAGCCAACCGCGTTCCACCGGGGTCCCGGCCTCCGCCGCCAGGTCGTCCTCGGGCCGGAGGTGGGAGGCCATGGCCCGGCGCAGCTCGGCCAGGGTCATCCCCCGGCCGTCGGGGGAGATGTCGTTCGCCGACAGGTTGCGCAGCAGCCAGAACTGCGGCCGGGTGTGGCCCTTCTCGGCCTGCCCGGCCCGGGTGTACCCGATCAGCGCCTCGTGGGCGAGGCCCGTCCAGTAGGCGGCGGGCTGACCGGCGGGTTCGGCGTCGGAGCCCTGGTGGGTCGTCACGGACGTTCCCCTCCGGGTTCGGGTGCGCAGCCGGCGCTCCGCACGGGTCGCACGGGTGGTCGCACGGGTGGTCGTAGCGGTGGTCGTACGAGTCGTACGGAGACGGTAGGACTTCAAGCGCGGTTGAGGTCAAACACCCGTTCCCGCTGCTCCGGGCCGACGGACGACCACCCGGAGAAACTTCCGGAGATTTTTCCGCCGGTCGTGTCGAGAACCCGTCGGCGGCTCCGTCCCAGGGGTGAAGGCGGCCACAATGGGCCGCACCAGTACCTAGGAGTGAGACCGATGGCCAAGTACCTGATGCTGAAGCACTACCGCGGCGCGCCGGCCCCCGAGGGCTTCGTCCCGATGGACCGGTGGACGCCCGCGGAGGTCACCGCCCACATCCAGTACATGCGCGACTTCGCGGCGAAGCTGGAGCAGAGCGGCGAGTTCGTGGACGCCCAGGCGCTCGCGCCCGAGGGGACGTGGGTGCAGTACGGCGGCGAGGGCCGGCCGCCGGTCACCGACGGGCCGTTCGCCGAGACCAAGGACCTGATCGCCGGGTGGATGGTGATCGACGTGGACAGCTACGAGCGGGCGCTGGAGCTGGCCGCGGAGCTGTCGGCGGCGCCGGGCGCGGGCGGCGAGCCCATCCACGAGTGGCTGGAGCTGCGCCCGTTCATGTCCGAGCCGCCGACCGTCACGGAGTGACCCCGGTGTCCTCGCCGCCGAACCCGCCGGTCCGGCGGGACCGGCCGGAGCCGCCGGACCCGTCGGTGACGCCGGTCCCGCCGGCCCCGCCGGTCCCGCCGATGGACGAGGCCCTGCTGCGCGTCCTCACCCCCGAGGTGCTGGCCGTGCTGGTCCGTCGCGGGGCCGATTTCGCGGCGGCCGAGGACGCCGTCCAGGAGTCCCTGGTGGAGGCCGTCCGGCGCTGGCCGGACGAGCCCCCGCGGGACCCGAAGGGCTGGCTGGTCACCGTCGCGTGGCGGCGCTTCCTGGACGCCGCCCGGGCCGACACCGCGCGCCGCCGCCGCGAGGACCTGGTGGACGAGCAGCCCGGGCCCGGTCCGGTGCCGGACACCGACGACTCGCTGCGGCTGTACTTCCTGTGCGCGCACCCGTCGCTGAGCGCGTCCTCGGCGGTGGCGCTGACGCTGCGCGCGGTCGGCGGCCTCACCACCCGGCAGATCGCCGCGGCGTACCTGGTGCCGGAGGCCACCATGGCGCAGCGGATCTCCCGGGCCAAGCGCACCGTCTCGGGCGTGCGGCTGGACCGGCCGGGAGACGTGGCGACGGTGCTGCGGGTGCTCTACCTGGTCTTCAACGAGGGCTACTCGGGGGACGTCGACCTGGCCGCGGAGGCGATCCGGCTGACCAGGCAGCTGGCGGCCCGGATCGACCAGCCGGAGGTGTCCGGCCTGCTGGCGCTGATGCTGCTGCACCACGCCCGCCGGGCCGGGCGGACCGCGCCGGACGGCAGCCTGGTGCCGCTGGCCGAGCAGGACCGCACCCGCTGGGACACCGCCGCGATCGCCGAGGGCGTCGCCGTCCTCCAGGCGGCACTGGCCCGCGACCGGCTCGGCGAGTTCCAGGCCCAGGCGGCGATCGCCGCCCTGCACGCGGACGCGCCGACCGCCGCCGAGACGGACTGGGTGCAGATCGTCGAGTGGTACGACGAGCTGGCCGCGCTGACGGACAGCCCCGTGGTGCGGCTGAACCGGGCCGTCGCGGTCGGCGAGGCGGACGGCCCCCGCGCGGGCCTGGCCGCGCTCGCCGCGCTGGACGACGCGCTGCCCCGGCACACCGCCGCCCGCGCGTACCTGCACGAGCGGGCCGGCGACCTGCCGACCGCAGCCGAGCTGTACGCCCGGGCCGCCCGCGCGGCCGGCACGCAGGCCGAGCGGGACCACCTGATACGGCAGGCCGCCCGGCTCAACACCCTGCTGCGCAACGGGAGTTGACCCGCCCCGCGATACGGCCGCGACCCGGCGCGCCGTTCCCCCGGACGGGAGGGAGCGGCACGCCGGGCCGCGGCCGGCGGAGGGTGCGGCGGTCAGGTGGTGGTGCCGCCACCGCCGCCCTGGAGGGAGCCGGGGTCGACCTTGGTGATGCCCTGCAGGATGCTGTCCATCTGGTCCAGGCCGGGCGCCTTGTCGGCGATGTCGAAGCCGAAGTGGACGGCGGTCAGCGCCTTGCCGTCGGCGGTCGGGAAGACCACCGTCTCCACGTAGCCCGGGTTGCCCTTCGCCGCGTCGACCTGCCAGCGCACCAGGTAGCCGGAGCGGCCGGCCACCGTGACCGCCTCGTTCTTCAGCTCCTTGTGGCCGTTCAGGTCGCCGTAGGAATCCTTCGCGGCGGCGGCGATGTCCTGCTGCGCGGCCTGCTTGGCGTCGGTGCCGCTGATCTTGCTGGTGGACACCCCGCCCAGCGAGCAGTTGTCCGAGCCGTCGACGCAGGTGTAGCTGCCGGTGGAGATGCCGGCGTAGCCCTCCGTGCTGGTGCCGCCGGTCCAGCCGCTCGGGATCGGCAGCGAGATCCCGTTGACCATGTCGATGGCGGCCTTGGCGTTCGTCCCGCTCCCGTTGCCGTTGCCCTGACCATTGCCCTGGCCGTTTCCACCGGTGCCGCCGGTGCCGCCGTTCCCGTTGCCGCCCTGGCCGTTGCCGCCGCCGAAGCCGAAGCCGAACGGGTCGCTGGGGTTGGCCTTCCCGTTGCCGTTCCCGTTGCCGTTGCCGCCGTTCCCGCCGGTGCCGCCGTTTCCGCCGTAGCGGTGCCCGTCCGAGCTGGAGGCGGCCGTGGACTTGGTGCCGTCCCGATGGCCGTCCATCACCAGGTAGGTGACGCCGGAGCCGATCGCGAGGCCGAGCACGGCGGCGACCGAGGCGGCCACCAGGACCGGCTTGGACGGCTTGCGGCGGGGCGGCTCGGCCGCCGCGAACTGCCCGGCGTACGGGGGCAGCGGGGGGTAGTGCACGGTCTGCCCGGAGGCGTTCAGCACGGTGCCCTCCAGGACGGCGGTGTCCTCGGGGCCGGCCGCCCCGACCCCGGCGTCCGGGCCCGGGGCGGGCGCGGCGTCGGCGGGGGCCGGGCGGGTCTCGGCGGTCCAACCCTTGCCGTCCCACCAGCGCTGGGGGCGGGGGTCGCTGTCGGTGTCGACGGGGTCCGGGTACCACCCGGCCGGAATCTGCTGCTCGCTCACGGTAGAGACCCTAGGCGGCTGCGGATAAGCGGGAAATCAGCGCGGGGCCGCAAACGGGTGTCCGGCGATGAGATTCCGGTGAGAATCGTCCGCTCGCGCCTCCCCGGGGCCTCTCGGGGCGGTCCCGGAGGAGTTCCGGAGTGGTTCCGGCCACGGCGGCGGCGGGCCGGGGCGACCGCGGGGGGGCGCGAGCTGTGCTCCACGCGCCTGAAGGGGCGCGGGCGGGTGGTGGGTCGCCCGGCGGGGGGCGTGCACGGGCGGCAGAATGCGCGCCATGACTTCTCGCCCCGTGATCGGCATCAGCACCTTCCTCACCGACGCCGCCTGGGGGCGGTGGGACACCATCCGCTCCGCGCTGCTCCCCGCGCGCTACCCCGAGCTGGTGCGCGAGGCCGGCGGGATCGCCCTGATGCTGCCGCCGGACGCCCCGGAGCACGCCGCGGCCGTGGTCTCCCGGCTGGACGGCCTGGTGATCGCGGGCGGCGAGGACGTCGACCCGGCCCTGTACGGCGAGCGCCCCCACCCGCTGACGGTGGCCTGCGCCCCCGAGCGCGACCTGTGGGAGGCCGCGCTGATCCGCGCCGCGCTCGCCGCCGGCACCCCGCTGCTGGGCATCTGCCGGGGCATGCAGCTGCTGAACGTGGTGTGCGGCGGCTCGCTGATCCAGCACCTGCCGGACGTGGTCGGCGAGGAGCTGAGCCACGTCGGCGCGCCCGGCGAGTACGGGCGGCACCCGGTCCGGCCGGTCCCCGGCACGCTGCTCGCGGACCTGCTGCCGGAGGAGTCGCTCTCCGTCCCGACCTTCCACCACCAGGCGGTGGCCAGGCTCGGCGAGGGCCTGACCGTCAGCGCGTACGCCGAGGACGGCACCGTCGAGGCGGTCGAGGGCGCGGGCTTCACCGTCGGCGTCCAGTGGCACCCCGAGCAGGGCGAGGACCTGCGGGTGGCCCGCGCCCTGGTGCACGCGACCCGGCTGGCCCCGCTCACCGCCCCGGCCGAACCGGTCGTCGTCCCGGTCGTGCCGGTCGGACCGGTCGTCGTCCCGGTCGGACCGGTCGTCCCGGGGGCCGCTGCCTCCCCCAGCCGCTGAGACGTCCGCCCCGGGAGCGGGGGGCCGCCCCGGCTCAGGGCAGCGCGACCCCGGTCACGGCGGCGAGCACGCCGAGGCCGGCCGCGCCGAGCAGGCAGGGCACCACGCCCCGGCGCAGCACCAGCAGCCAGAGCGCGGCGAGGGCCAGCACCGCGTACTGCCAGGGGCGGCCGAGGGCCAGGGCGAGCGGGAGGGCCGAGCCGGCGATCGCGCCGATGACGGCGGGGCCGGCGCCGGTGAGGAAGTCCTGGACGGCGGTGTCGGCGCGCAGCCGGTCGAAGTGCGCCGCGCCGAACAGCACGAACAGGAAGGACGGCGCGAAGGCCACCGCCGCGGCGAGCAGCCCGCCCGGGACGCCCGCGGCGGCGTAGCCGACCACCGAGACGGTCTGCACCACCGGGCCGGGGGTGAGCTGGCCGAGCGCGACGGCGTTCAGGAACTGGCCGTCGGTCATCCAGTGGTAGCGCTCGACGGCGTCCTGCTGCATCAGCGGGATGATCACGAAGCCGCCGCCGTAGGACAGCGCCCCGACCTTGAGCGCGACCCAGGCCAGCGCGAGCGCGCCCGGGCCGCCGGTCGCGGCGAGGCCGGGCACCAGCAGCGGCGGCGCGGCGCGCGGGGGCCGCCGGGGGGTGCCGGGCGTGCGCGGCGGGTCCGCGTCCGGTCGGCCCAGCGCGGCGTCCCCCGTTGGGCTGGTTCCCTCCGTACCCGTGCGCCCGCGTTCGCGCTCGCGCCGGGGCCCGCGCCGGTGCCCGCGTCGGCGGAAGGCGATCTCGGCGGCGCCGGTGGCCAGCAGGACCAGCACCAGCCACGGCCCGGTGAGGATCGCGGCGGCGGCGCCGAGCAGCAGGTGGGCGGTCCAGCGGACCCGGGCCGGGCCGGGGCCGGAGCGCGCCAGGCTGGCCGGGACGAGGGTGGCGGCGGCCTGGACGGCGACGGCGGCGACCGCTCCGCCCGCGCCCGCGGCGGCGCCGAGCGCCCAGCGCGGCGGGTCGCCCGCCAGGAACAGCCCGGACAGCAGCAGGATCAGCGCCAGTCCGGGCAGGATGAACGCCGCGCCGCCGACCAGCGCCCCGGCGGTGCCGCGCAGCCGCCAGGCGGTGAGGATCGCCAGCTGGGTGGAGGCCGGTCCGGGCAGCAGGTTGGTGGCGGCGATGCCGTCCTCGAACTCGCTCGCGGCGATCCAGCCGCGCCGCTCCACGCAGAGGCGGCGCAGCAGCAGGATGTGCGCGGGCGGGCCGCCGAAGCCCAGGACGCCGATCCGGCCCCACTCGCGGGCGATCACCGTGAGCGGCACCCGTTCCACCGCGTCCCCCGTCACCGCGTCCCCCGTCACCGCGTCCCCTGCCACCACGTCCACTCCCCCGCCCGATCACCGCGCGAGCTGCGCGGATGCGCCGCGCACCCTACCCGGCCCGGGTGGCGTACCGGAGAACGACAACGGTCACCAGTGCAGCCTTTGGATCTTCCTCCGATCTGGGGTTCACTTCCGGTGCGGACACCAGAGCGGAGGGACCCCGATGGCCGAGCACGAGCACGACCACGGCAGTGACCACCAGCACGACCACGGGCACGGATCGCACGCCGGGCACGGCCACGCGGTGGCGGCGGACGCGGACCGCAGGTGGCTGTGGAGCGCGCTGGTCCTGCTGGTGGCGTTCATGGCGGGCGAGGTGGTGGTCGGCTTCGCCGCCCGCTCGTTGGCGCTGATCTCGGACGCGGCGCACATGCTGACCGACGCCGCCTCGATCGGGCTGGCCCTGGTGGCGATGCGGCTGGCGGCGCGTCCGGCGCGCGGCGGTTACACGTACGGGTTGAAGCGGGCCGAGATCCTCTCCGCGCAGGCGAACGGGGTGACGCTGCTGGTGCTGTCGGCCTGGCTGGGCTACGAGGCGGTGACCCGGCTGGTCTCGCCGCCGGAGGTGCAGGGGTCGCTGGTGCTGGTGACGGCGCTGGTGGGCGTGGTGGTGAACGTCGCGGCGACCTGGTGCCTGTCGAAGGCGAACCGGTCCTCGCTGAACGTGGAGGGCGCCTTCCAGCACGTGCTGACCGACCTGTACGCGTTCGTCGCGACGGCGGTGGCGGGCGCGGTGGTGCTGTTCACCGGGTTCGTCCGGGCGGACGCGATCGCCTCGCTGGTGGTGGTGGCGCTGATGCTGCGGGCCGGGACCGGGCTGGTGCGGGACTCGGCGCGGATCTTCCTGGAGGCCGCGCCGGCCGGGATCGACCCGGACGAGGTGGCGGACCGGCTGGTGGCCGCGCCGCAGGTGGAGGAGGTCCACGACCTGCACATCTGGGAGATCACCTCCAACCAGCCCGCGCTGTCGGCGCACATCCTGGTCGCCCCGGGCGGCGACTGCCACGCGGTGCGGCGCGGGCTCCAGCGCCGGCTGCGCGAGGAGTACCGGATCACCCACGCCACCCTCCAGGTCGACCACCTCGGCGAGGACGACCGGGACGGGCTGCTGCAGATCGCCCCGAACAGCGCGGCCGCGGCGGCCGAGGAGGAGGCCCGCGAGCACTGCGCGGACGCGCACGGCCCGGTGCACCGGGCGGGCCCGCACCCGCACTGACGGCGGATCAGCCCCGGGCCGTCGGGGGGATGCGGCATGATCGGGGGGTGACCGCACCGACCGCACCGAGTGTCCCGACCGCGCCCCGGCTGATGCTGCTGGACACCGCGAGCCTCTACTTCCGCGCCTACTTCGGCGTCCCGGATTCGCTCCGCTCCCCGCAGGGCGAGCCGGTGAACGCGGTGCGCGGCCTGCTCGACTTCATCTCCCGCCTGGTCCACGACCACGGCCCGGACCAGCTGGTCGCCTGCATGGACGCCGACTGGCGCCCGCAGTGGCGGGTCGACCTGATCCCGACCTACAAGACCCACCGGGTCGCCGAGGCCGCCCGGGACGGCGCGGAGGAGGTCCCGGACACGCTGGCCCCCCAGGTCCCGGTGATCGAACAGGTGCTGGACGCACTCGGCATCGCCCGCGTCGGCGTGCCCGACTACGAGGCCGACGACGTGATCGGCACCCTGGCGACCCGCGCCACCGGCCCGGTGCAGATCGTCACCGGCGACCGGGACTTGTTCCAACTGGTCGACGACGCCCGCGCGGTGACGGTGCTCTACCCGGCGAAGGGCATCGGCTCGGCGCTGACGATGGACGACGCGGCGCTGCGCGGGAAGTACGGCGTCCCGGGCTCCTCGTACGCCGATCTCGCCGCCCTGCGCGGGGACGCCAGCGACGGGCTGCCGGGCGTGAAGGGCATCGGCGAGAAGACCGCGACGCAGCTGGTCCAGGAGTACGGCGACCTGGCGGGCGTCCGCGCGGCCGCCGCCGACCCGGCCTCCGGGCTCACCCCGGCCCGCCGCCGGAACATCCTCGAAGCGGCCCCCTACCTGGACGTGGCGCCGACGGTGGTGCGGGTGGCCAGGGACGTGCCGCTGCCCGCGTTCGAGCCGGAGTTGCCGCGGGTGCCGCGCGATCCGGAGGGGTTGGAGTGGCTGGCCGGGCGCTGGGGGTTGGGGACGTCGCTGACCAGGCTGCTGGAGGTGCTGGCCGGGCGGTGAGGTGCCGGGCGGCGGTTCAGCGGCGGGGGGCCGGGCGGCAGAGCAGGATCTGCTTGGGCGAGGTACCGGTGAACGGGGACGCGTCGTAGTCGCCGTGGCGGTCGGTGACGTCGAGGCCGGCCAGGCGGCAGAGGGCGAGCAGTTCCTCGGGGAAGAAGCAGCGCATGCTGACCTTCTTGGTGCGGACGCGCTCGCCCTCGCGCAGGTAGTCGAGGGTGAAGTGCAGGACCTGGGTGGCGGCGTCGTAGCCGGTGGCGGCGCGGACGTCGAGTTCGGTGCCGTCCAGGTCCGTGACGGACTTGTGGTGGTAGGGGGCGTCGGGGAGCCGGGAGAGCTTGGCCGGGGCGGGGTTGAAGACGTCCAGGAGCAGGGTGCCGTCCGGGCGCAGGACGTCGCGGGCCGAGGTGAGGAAGGCGAGGACGGAGTCCAGGTCGTGCAGGTGCTGCATCGCGTTGGTGGCCGAGAAGACCAGGGCGAAGCGGCGGTCGGTGCGGATGTCGCGGCAGTCCTGTTCGAGCCAGGTGACGGGCAGTTGCTCGGCGGCGGAGCGCCGGCGGGCCCGGGCGAGCATCGAGGGCATGACGTCGAGGCCGGTGATGTCGACGCCCGCGCGGGCGATCGGGAGGGTGAGGCGGCCGGTGCCGCAGGCCACTTCGAGGACCGGACCGCCGGCCCGGACGGCCCGGTCGAGGAAGAACGGGACGTCGTGGGTCCGGGTGGCGAACTCCCGGTCGTAGAAGTCGGCGTCGTCGTAGACGGCGAGGTCCTGCAGCGGTTTCATCGGGTGGCCTCCGGGGTGGGGCCGAACGCGTCGGCCAGGCTGGTCAGGACGGAGCCGGGCCAGGGGGTCTCGCCGAAGGCGGTGGCCGGGAGGGCGAGCAGGCCGTGGTCGCGGCGGAGGGTCTCGGCCGGGGTGTCGACGGGGAAGAAGTAGTTGCCCGGGCTGGTGCGGCTGGCGGTGGGGATCGCGGCGCGGACCGCGTCCGGGAGCCGGGCGAAGAGCCGTTCGGCGCGGGCGTCCAGGGCGGCGGCGACCTGCCGGGGGGTGTCGGCGTGGTCGGTCAACAGGCTTTCGGCGAGGGCCAGTCGGGCGGGGCCGGGCCGGTCGGCCCGGAAGGCGTCGGCGAGTTCGGGCTCGTCGGGGCCGAGCAGGACGATGCCGAAGGCGCGGGGCCGGAGCCAGCCCTTGGTGACGGAGTGCAGCAGGATCGCCCGGCCGGTCTCCAGCAGGCGCCGGGTGCCGGGGGCGAACGGGGTGCCCAGGTCGTAGACGGCGTCGATCAGCAGGCGGCGGTGCGGCGACCGTTCCAGCCAGGCGGTCAGTTCGGCGCACTCGGGGTCGGTGAGGTGGCGGCCGAGCGGCTTGCTGGGGTTGGCGAGCAGCAGGTACTCGGGGCGGTCGCCGTCCGGTGCGGACCGCGGCAGGACGGGGGCGGGCAGGGTCGGGTAGGAGTCGGGGGCGAGTCCGGCGGCGCGGGCCAGGTCGAAGTAGACCGGGTAGACGTCGGCGGGCAGCCAGAGCCGGGCCCGCCGGGCGCGCAGCCGGGGGAAGAGCAGGCCGAGCCCGTGCCGGACGCCGCGGCCGACCATGGCGCGGCGGGACCACTCCTCCGGCAGGTCGTACCGGCGCAGCCAGGTGCGGGCGAGGTCGCAGCGGTACACCGTCCGGGTGTCGGCGTCCTCGGGCGGCGCGGGGCGCAGCGGGGCGAGCGCCCGGTAGACGTTGGTCTCGGCGGCGTCCAGCAGGGACGGGTCGGCGTCGAGCCGCTCCTGCCGGAACTGCTGGAACTCCTGGAAGGCGTCGGACCTCGTGCCGTCGGGCCTCATGCCGCCGCCCCCTCGGGTGCCGGGTGGATCTCGCTGGCCCGGTCCTCCAGGGAGGCGTAGCAGCGTCCGTCGGCCAGGACGTTCCAGCTGCGGACGGTGCCGTGGGTGCGTTCCCAGAGCAGGCTGGGCTCGGTGTAGGCGGCGATCCGCATCGGGCGGCCGTCCCAGCTGCCGTCGAGGACCGGCGCGCCCCAGGGCAGCCGGCCGGTCCCGGTGAAGCCGTGCTGCTCGGCGAACCGGGTGACGACGGACAGCGACACCTGGTGGTCGCGGCTCCAGCGGTTGGCGGCGTGGTCGTGGTAGAGCGACTCGGTGCTGGTGGAGACGTAGAGCTCCTTGAAGCAGACCTCCTCGACGCCGTGGGCGGCGGCCCAGGAGAGGTAGGCGGCGACGCCCGCCGGGTCGGCGACGCCGCCGTGCTGGAGCACGCAGATCAGCCGCATCCGCAGCCCGGGCCAGCGGTCGCGTCCGGCGCGCCAGGTGTCGGCCACCTCGCCCACCGGCGTGCGCAGCGCCATCAGGCGTTCGCTGGTGGCGTCGTCCTGGTGGTGCCGGGAGACGGCCAGCACGCTCAGGCCCGCGGCGGCCAGGGCGGCCAGCCGGTCGGCCCGGGCGGCGGGGTCGAGCCCGGCCAGGGTGTGCGCGTTGGTGATCAGGACGGTCTTGGGGAAGGCGGCGGCGCAGGCGGACACCAGCCGCAGCTGCTGGTCGAACGGCAGCAGGGTGGGCTCCCCGCCGCCGGTGATCACCGCCCGTTCGGCGCCCGCCGCGCGACCGCGCTCCAGCCAGGAGGCGACCGTGTCCCACGGGACGCGGGCCGGGGGCTGGTCGCTGGAGATCGAGGCGGTGGAGAAGCAGAACGCGCACTTGGCCTGGCAGGCGGCGGCGACCGGCAGCACCGAGACCGAGCGCGGCCGCAGGTCGGCGTAGTCGGCCAGGTCCGGGTTGAGGCGCAGCGAGGCGGCCATGGCGTCCTCGACGGTGGTCGGGCGCAGGACGAACGGCTCGCCGGACGGCGGGTTCCCGCCCGGCGCCGGGTCGAGTTCGTGGACGGCCGACAGCCGGATGCGGTCCCGGTGCAGCTCGGCGCCGAGGCCGGTGACCTGGTTGGGGCGCAGTTCGTCGGGGTCGACCGCGGTCTCCAGCACCAGCAGCCGGTCGCCGGGGACGGCCAGCCGCGCCAGCAGGCGGCCCGCCTTGGCGGTGCCGATGCTCAGTTCCGCACGGGTCAGCAGGTGGAACCGGTCCGGGTGGGTGCTCTCCGGGATTCCCGCCTTGCCGTAGGCGAGCGCGTACTTGTCGAAGCCCCGGGCGAAGTTCGACAGCACGATGACGTGGAAGCGCTGGTCGGTGCCGTTCATCCGGTCATCATGCATCCGATCGCGGCTCCCGGGAACGGGGTTTCCGCCACAACCGTCACAACCGCCGCGGAAGCCCCGGCCGTCACAGCCGTCGCGGGCACCGTACGGCAGTGCCCGCGACGGCTGTCGGGGGTCAGGAGACGTCGACGGTGATGTCGTCGAGGACGAACGAGGTCTGCTTGGTGTAGTCCTCGGCGCCGGTGAACTTCAACGTCACGCTCCGGCCCGCGTAGGCGGCGAGGTCGAAGGTGCGCTGCTGGTAGCCGGCGGCGGCCTTGGTGTTGTCGTAGCCGGCCAGGGTGGTGCCGTTGGCGGTGACGGTGAGGGTGTCGAAGGCGGTGGTGGTGGAGGCGGCGCTGTCGATGTGCAGCCAGAAGCTCAGCCGGTAGCTGCCGCAGCCGGTCGGCAGGGTGACGGTCTGGGACAGCGTGTCGGTGGTGGTGGTGCCGTTGCCGTCGAGCCAGGTGTCGTAGCCGCCGGTGCGGGCGGGCTCACCGGCAGCGGAGTTGACGGTGCTGGTGCCGTCGCTGTTGGTCTCGGTCCAGCCGGCGGTGGAGCCGGTCTCGAAGCCGGGGTTGGTGATCAGCTGGGCGGCGGGGCAGCCGGTGCCGCCGCCACCGGTGCCGGTGCTCTTGGTGAGCCAGGCGGTGGTGTTCAGGGCGAGGGCGGCGTCGGTGCCGGCCGGGTCGTTCCAGCCGTCGTAGAGGGTGTTGCCGGACTGGCCGGTGCCGTCGTCGATCGGGGAGGAGTCGCCCCAGACGGCGACCCGGCCGCTGCCGAAGGTGGAGGTGGCGAAGGCGGCGCCGGTGCTGCCGCTGTAGCCGGTGCGGTAGAGCAGGCCCTTGACGTTCGGGTTGTCGGCGGGCTTGAGGGTGAAGGTGGTGCCGTTGCGGATGATCGAGCCGGTGACCTTGCCGAACGGGCCGTTCAGCACCTGGTCGGTGGTGTCGGTGATCGCGCGCGGGTTGTCGGTGGTGAGGTTGAGCAGGTCGACGGAGAAGCCGAACGGGTCGGTGCTGTCGACGCTGTTGGTGGTCAGCAGGTCGTTGATGATCTTCGGGGAGTCCCAGCCGTCGTTGTTGCGGTCGCTCTGGGTGTGGTCGGAGATCAGGAACAGGCCGCCGCCGTTCTGCACGAACTTCATCACTGCGGTCTTCTCGGCGTCGCCGAGCCGGACGTTGGGCTCGGGCAGCACGAACGCGTCGAAGTTGGCGAGGTCGAGCGCGCCGCCGGTGCCGTAGCTGATGGTGTTGCCCGCCGGGAGGGTCTTCAGGCTGTAGCCGCCGGCCTTCTGCAGGGCGACGCCCCAGGCGGAGAGGGCGCCGGTCCAGGAGGTCTCGGTGGTGGGGTTGGCGTTCTGGGCGAGCGGGTCGGGCTGGCTGGTGGAGATGATCCAGTCGGCGTTGCCCGCGGTCTCGCCCTTGGTGTTGTCGAACAGCACCCGCTTGGGGGTGGCGGCGGCCGCTGCGGCGGGGGGCGCCTGGAGGGTGGTGGCTGCCGCGGCGGGGTGCGGCTGGACGGTCGCGGCGGCGGCGGCGAGCAGCAGGCCGGTCGCGGCGAGGGCGGTCGGGCGGACGGCCTTGGAAGCCCTGATCATCTGTTGATCTCCTCTGCCGTGAGTGGGGGCGTCACCGGTGCGCGCTACGCGCGTAGGCGCACCGGAACGGTCCCATGGTGAGGTAATCAGGGCTTGAACGGAACACGTCGAGTCGGCGCGGCGCGCACTGACACCGGATCAGCACACCTGCGGGGGAACGGAGACGGAGTGCCCGCCGCGGGCGCTCAGGCACGCGCGCGACGGGCACTCCTGGGGCGGTCGGTCCACCAACCGGCCACCCCGGCTCAGGGGGGCGACGGCCCGGGCGTGGGCCCAAGCGTGGGTCCGGGCGTGGGCCCGGGCGTGGGCCCGGGGTCAGCCGACCGCGGTGAGGCGGAAGGACTGGGCGGAGCCGCCGGTGCAGGCCCACTGCTGGAGGCGGGCGCCGTCGGCGGTGGAGACGTCGGTGACGTCCAGGCACTTGCCGCTGTTGCGGTTGACCAGCGTCCAACTGCCGTCGGACTGCTGGACCGGCTTGAACTGCTGGTTCGCGCCGGAGGACCACTGCCAGGTCTGGATCTTGGCCCCGTCGGCGGTGGCGGCCCCGGTGACGTCCAGGACCTGGGCGCCGGCCGCGGCGTTGCGGTTGGTGACGCGGTAGTAGCCGCTGTCGGTGGGGGTGAACTGCCACTGCTGGTTGGCGCCGTTGCCGCAGGCCCACTGCTGGACGGCGGTGCCGTTGGCGGTGCCCCAGCCGGTGGCGTCCACGCACTTGCCGGAGTTGGCGTTGGCCAGGGTGTACCAGGCCGCGGTGTTGACCGGCCCGCTCGGCGGGGTGGTGCCGCCGCCGGTGGGGGCGCCGGGCCAGGTGAAGGTGGCGACCGCGCCGGCCGGGAGGTCGTAGACCAGGGAGCGGCCGCTGTCGCTGATCGAGAAGTGCTGCGAGCCGCCGGTGGCGTTGAGCACCACCGCGCCGCGCGAGCCGTCCGGGTTCAGGAAGGCGACGTCCTGGAGGCCGCCGCTGCCCTGGCTGGTGGAACCGATCCGGCGGGCGCCCGGCTTGACGAACTTGGAGACGTGGCCGAGCACGTAGTACTCGGCGTTCTTGCCGTAGCCGCCGCCCGAGACCTCCAGCACGCCGTTGCAGGTGGTGGAGCAGTTGCCGTACTGCGGACCGCCGTTGGCGTCCAGGGCGACGTTCCACAGCACGGCGGTGCGGCCGCCGCTGCGCAGGTTGCGGATGATCAGGTTCTCGGTCTGCCACTTCAGGGTGTTGCCGAAGGTCTGCGCGGGGGTGGCGGAGTCGGTGCCGGTGCACTCGGTGAAGAACACCGCCTTCCCGGTGTTCGCCACCTGCTGCTCGGCCTCGGGCTGGCCGCCGTAGCAGTGGAACGCCGCGCCCTTGAGCCGGGCCACCGAGGCGTCCTGGGAGAGCACGCTCAGCGGGAAGGAGGTGTCGTCCCAGTTGTGGTCGTAGGCGTAGAGCTCGGTGGACAGCCCGGCGGCGGTCAGCTTGGTGTCCAACACCTTGACGAAGTCCGCCTGTTGGGCGGCCGTCATCCCGGTGGAGGGGTAAGTGGTCTGGAACTTGGGCTCGTTGGCGACGGTCAGGTCGCTGATCGGGGCGCCGGCCGCGCCGTACGCCTGGATCGCCTTGACCAGGTAGTCGGCGAAGTCGCCGTAGTTCTCCGGCTTCAGACTGCCGCCGTTGAGGGAGTTCGAGGTCTTCATCCAGGCGGGCGGCGACCACGGGGTGCCCATGATCCGGATGTTCGGGTTGACCGCGCGGGCCTGGTTGATCGCGGGCAGGATCTCCTGCTGGTCGCGGGCGATGGAGAACGAGCCCCGGGTGTCCTCGTACGAGTAGAACGGCAGGTGCGAGACGAAGTCGGAGGCGCCGAGCGGCTGGCGCAGGTAGTTGAGGCCGATGCCGCCGCCCGCGGTGGAGAAGAGGTCGTTCATCAGGGCGGCCCGGGTGGGGGCGGACAGCCCGGCCACCAGGTGGGCGGAGGACTCGGTGAACGCGGCGCCGAAGCCGACCAGCGGCTGCTGCACGTCGGCCGCGTTGACCGCGATGTCCTGCGCCTGCGGGCTGGTGGCGGAGAACGCGACGGAGGCGGCCTGGGCCAGGCGGCTGCCGCCGTCGGCGGTGGTGATCCAGACCTGGGCGGTGGTGTCGGCGGCCTGGGCGGACGTCCCGCCGACGGTGGCCAGGCCGGCGGCGGCCAGGGCGAGGGCCACGGCGGTGCGGACGGAGCGGTGCGGTCCGTGCATGGGGCGGCTCCTTGTGGGGGTGGGGAGGTGCGGGCGCGGGGTGACGGGGTGGCGGAGTGGCGCGGCGGTGCGGTAGGGGCGCGGAGGCGGGGCGGCGGGGTGGTTCAGCGGTAGAGGCGGACGTCCGCGAGGCTCCACCAGGCGGGCGCGGTACCGGTGTTGGTGATCCGCAGGTACCGGGCGCGGGTGCCGGGCGGCAGGTCGACGGTGGTCAGCTGGCCGGTGCCGGCTCCGGTGGCGAGGGGGTGCCAGCGGGTGCCGTCGTCGCTCGCCTCGATCCGCCAACTGCGGGCGTAGTCGCCGAGGTTGTCGCCGCTGTCGAGGGCGATCCGGTCGAAGGCGGTGCGCCGTCCGAGGTCGATCCGCAGGTACTGGCCGGGGGTCTGGACCGCGCCGCTGGACCACCGGGTGGCGGCGTCGGCGTCGATCGCCAGGTGCGCGTCGGCGTCGGCGGGCCGGGCGGCGGCGGTGGCCCCGGTGAGCGGGACTTCGCGCCGATCGGGCTGCGGCGCACCGGACTTGGGCCAGCGGAAGGTGGCGAGCGCGCCGCCGGGCAGCGTGTACTCGAAGCTCCGGCCGCCGACCGCGACGGCGAAGTCGCGCGGCGCGTCGTTCTCGTTGTGCACCACCAGCACGGTCGACCCGTCCGGGTCGGTGAACGCGACGTCGGCCAGCTGGCCGTTCCAACCCGGCGTGCCGAAGCTGGTGCTGGCGATCCGGACGGCGCCGGGGCGGACGAACTTCGACAGGTGGCCGACGGTGTAGTACTCGGCGCCGGTGCTGACGGTGCGGTCGTCGTGCACGGTCAGCAGGGCGGTGCAGGTGGCGCAGCCGCCGTTGTGCGGGCCGTCGTGCTCGTCCAGCGCGATGTTCCAGTTGAGCACGGAGCGGGCCCAGTTGCGGGTCGCGCCGACGGTCAGGTTGCGGGCGTGCCAGGTGAGGGTGGACCGGAAGGTCTGGGCTGCGGTGTCGTCCGGGCCGTGCGAGCCGGAGCACTCGGTGAACCAGATGCCCTTGTCGGGGTGCGCGTCGTGCAGCGCGCTCTGCGCGGACGGGTCGCCCGCGTAGCAGTGGTAGGCCGTCCCGGCCAGCCACCCGGCGGCGTCGCTGTCCAGCAGCCGGTACGGGTAGTCGGTCTCCGGGTCCTCGCCGGGCGGGGTGCCGGCGACGTCGTCCGGGTGGGTGGTCCAGTTGTGGTCGTAGCCGAGGATGCGGGTGCGCGGGCTGGCCCTCCGCAGCAGCGGGCCGAGCGCCTCGATCACCTTCTCCTCCTGCTCGGCGGTCAGGTCGGTGCCCGGGTACGCGTCGGGCCTGCGGTTCTGCGGCTCGTTCTGCACCGTCAGGTAGTCCACCGGGACGCCGGCCGCGGCGTACGCCTGGACGAACTTCACCAGGTAGCGGGCGTACGCGTCGTAGACCGCCGGGTCGTCCTTGAGCCGGCCCCCGACCAGCGAGTCGCCGGTCTTCATCCAGGCGGGCGGGCTCCACGGCGTGGCGACCACCTTCAACTCCGGGTTGAGCCGCCGGGCCTGGCGCAGCAGGGGGAGGATGCGCTGCTCGTCGTGGGCGATCGAGAAGCGGCTCAGCGCGAAGTCGCTCTGCCCGGCCGGGACGTCGTCGTAGGTGTAGTGCGCGGCGGCGGCCGTGAAGTCGGAGGAGCCGATCGGCTGGCGGACCATGCTGATGCCGATCCCCCGCGCGGGGTCGAAGAGTTGACGCAGCGCGGCGTCCCGGTCGGCCGGGGGCAGGGAGCTCAGGACGGCGGCGGAGGAGTCGGTGATCGAGGCGCCGAAGCCGTCCATCCGCTGGAAGGTCCGCCCGGGGTCGACGATGATGGTGGTGCGGGTGGAGGCGCCCGGGTGGAACGCCACCGACGGCCGCTGGTGCAGCAGTTCGGCGCCGTCCGGGGTGGTGACCCAGACCTCGACCCCGCCGGGCCGGTGCGAGGGCGCGGGGGCGGCTCCCAGCAGGCCGAGCGCCAGGGCGGCGGCCGTGGCGGTGCCGAGCACGCGTCGGTACATCGGTGGTCCTTCCGCTTCCTTCATGAAACGAAATGAAACATTTCTGCAATCCGGGTGGTGCGTTCAGGAAACGGCACCGGGTTTCCGCGTGTCAAGATTCATGCACGCCTTGAGAGTTGGGAGATGTAAGATCGCTTCCATGAAACGAAACGATGAAACACATGGGTAGACCGAAATCCACCCGGGTCACGGTGCGGGACATCGCGGCCGCCGCCGGGGTCTCCCCCGCGACGGTCTCCCGCGTCCTCACCGGTCAGGCCGCCGTCTCCGAGCCGACCAGGGCCGCCGTCCGGGACGCGATGCAACAGCTCGGCACGCCCGAGTCCGCGAGCGCGACCGCGAGCGCGGCGGCCGCCGCCCGACGGGCCGCCACCCCGCCGGGCGCGGTCTTCGTCCGCTGCCCCTACCTGCTCACCGACTACTTCGGCACCATCGTCACCGCCGTGGCCGAGGCGCTCGACCGGCACGGGCGGGAACTGATCCTCAGCGCGGGCGGCTCCGCCCAGCGCAACGGGGCGCTCGCCGGGCTGCCGCGCCGCCGCGACCTCGCCGGGGCGCTGCTGATCCTCCCGGTCGAGGAGAGCGCCGAACTGGAGCGACTGCGCCGCCAGGACGTCCCGTTCGTGGTCATCGACCCGCGCACGCCCGTCCCCCGGGACATCGCCGCCGTCTCCGCGTCCCACTTCACCGGCGCCCGCAACCTCACCGCCCACCTGGTCGCGCTCGGCCACCGGCGGATCGGCTTCATCAACGGCCCCGTCGACTGGCTCGCCTCCACCTCCCGCTTCGCCGGCCACACCGCCGCCCTCGCCGAGGCCGGCGTCCTGATCCCCCCGGAACTCGTCACCAGCATCGAACCCACCAGCGACTGGGGCCACACCGCCGCCGCCCGCCTCCTGGACCTCCCCCGGCCCCCCACCGCCCTGGTCGCCTTCAACGACAAGGCCGCCATCGGCGCCCTCCGCGCCGCCCACGAACGCGGCCTGCGCGTCCCCGAGGACCTCTCCATCGCCGGCTTCGACGACGACTACCTCAGCCGCACCTCCATCCCCACCCTCACCACCGTCCGCCAACCCCTCGAAGAGCTCGGCGGCCTCGCCGTCAGCCTCCTCCTCCGCCTCATCGAAGGCACCGCCCTGGAGGCCCTGCACGTCGAACTCGCCACCGAACTCATCATCCGCGACTCCACCGGCCCGGTCCCGGGCGCGGCGCCCTGAACCGGCCGCCGGGCGGACGGCACTCCGCCGGGTACGCCGCCACCGGTACGGCCACCCGAGCCGGACACCCGGGCCCGCCGGGGCCGGGTCACTCGACGGGAGCGGTCTCCGCGACAACCTCGGCGTCGGCCGCCAGGGCGGTGCGGGGCCTGCGCAGCAGCGCCTCGCGCTCGGCCTCCGGGATCGCCATCGACTCGGCGAGGACGGCGGCCAGCGCGTCCACCTGGGCGCCGTCGCCGTCGGGACGGAAGACCCACCGGATGCTCTCGTCCCGGGTGATCAGGTCGATCACCGGCCGCGCGTCCCCGTCCCGCGCGGGCGCCGCCCGGACGTAGCGCACCAGGTCCAGCGGGACGACCTGGCGGATCTCGCCCTGCTCGAGGAACGCACCCGCCCGGGCGGTGACGATGCGGCGGTCCGTGACGGCGACCAGCGTCCGGGTGGTGCTCCGGTCCCGCGCCGCCGCCAGCATCTCCTTCGCGCCGCCGAGGATCGCCGAGATCGGGCCCAGGGCGTCCAACTGGTCGGGGAAGGCCAGCGCCCGCAGCGTCTCGCCGCCCTCCAGGACCCACCGCAGCAGGCGCAGGTACGGGTCGAGCTCCAGCGACCCGGGCGCGCAGAGCACCTGCGGGGCCGCCAGCACCGGCGGCGCCGGACGCAGGGCGTCCGCGAGCGGCTCGACCGCCTCCAGGAGCCGGACGGAGATCTGCCGCACCGCCTTGGCGTCCTTGCGGCGGCCCGGCAGCGACAGCCCGTCCGGCCCGGGGAGTTCGGCCAGGGTGCGCAACTCCCTGGTCAGCGCGTCGAGCAGGCCCGTGGCCCCGGCGAGCGCCGAGTCGAGCTCGGCCCGGGTGCCGCGGACGACGACCTCGGCGTACCGCGCCTCGTCGGCGTCCGCGTGTCCCGCCGCGCTAGCCCGGCCGGCCCGCAGCGCCTGGTAGCCGGTCCACGCCTTCAGGGAGGACAGCAGGGCGTTGGCGTCGAAGACGATCGCCTCGGCGTTCGTCCGCAGGTACTCGCGGCGCTGCGCGCCCGGCCGGTCGAGCTCCTCGACGTGACCTCGGACGTTGCCCCGGTACAGGTCGACCTGCTTGCGCAGCAGCGCCTCGCTGCCCGCGAGACCGTCCCACAAGGACGCCGGGACCGCCCCGACCTCCCGGGCCTGTTCGACCGCCCGCTCGACGGTGGCGACCAGGCCGGTCAGTTCGGCCCACTGCTCGTTGCGGATCGCGGTGAGCACCTGGGTCGTCAACGCGATGTTGGTCCTGACCAGGCCGGTGATCTCGTTCAGCTGCATCTGCAGGGCGATCGAGGCCAGCGCCGGCCCGAGGGTCACCGCGACCTGCGCCGCGCCCGCCGCGCCCGTCATGCCCGCCGCACCCGCCAGGCCCACCTCGCCCACGGGAACGAGCCGGGCCTGCCCGACGATCCTGCCGCCGTTGAACACCGCGCCGAGGTGCGCCCCGTCCTTGACGGCGAGCGTCCCGCCGGCCTTCAGCAGGGCCTGCGTCGCGTCGCTCAGCCGGTAGAGCCCCTGCGCGGCGGGCAGCGCCTTCCCGAGCGTGCCGGCCGCCGCGGCCACGGTGCCCACCGAGGCGAGGGTGGTGGACAGCAGCGTCCGGTCGGCGGTCGACACCAGCCCGAAGTCGACCAGGCCGGGCGCGAGTTCCGCCGGGACCTCGCCGAAGACCACGGCGATGCCCGGCAGCACCTCGGCCAGCACCGTCGAGGCGGGTATCGCGTCCTGTGCCGCGTCGGCACCGGCGCTCCCCCCGGGCTCGGTGGTTCCGGTCGAGTCCGCAGGGTCGTGCATGCGATGTCCTCCCGCAGGGCCGGACGGCCGGACGCCGTCGGCGTTCACCGCCGCAGTCTAGGGGCCCGAGCGCGCGAAGCGGTCGGGCCCGTCGCCGGGGGCCGGTCAGCCGACGGAGGAGTACGCGATGATGCCGCGCCGCATGCCGTCGACCGCCTTGCGGGCGGTCTTGCGGAGTTCCGCGTTCTCGCCCGCCGCGTCCTGGATCTGGCCGAGGACGTCGATGAGTTGCTTGGTCCAGCGGACGAAGTCGCCGGCGGGCATGTCGGCGTCGCGCAGGACGGCGTCGAGGTCGTGGCCGAGGGCCCAGCGGTAGGCGGTCCAGGCGAAGCCGACGTCGGGTTCGCGCTGGCCGACGCCTTCGGCGGTGGAGATCTTGTGCTGTTCCTCGAGGGCGTCGAGCCGGCCCCAGATGCGGACCATCCGGCCGAGGGCCTCCTTGGCGCCGCCCTCGGGGACGCGCGGGGCGAGCGCGTCGTCGGACTGGCGGGCCTCGTAGACCAGGGCGGAGGCGCAGGCGGCGAGTTCGGCGGCGGCCAGGCCGTCCCAGACGCCCTCGCGGATGCACTCGGAGGCGAGCAGGTCGAGTTCGCCGTAGAGCCGGGCCAGGCGCTTGCCGTCGTCGGTGACGGTGTCGCCGCGGAGGTAGCCGAGGTCGGTGAGCAGGCCGCAGACCCGGTCGAAGGTGCGGGCGATGGTGTGGGTGCGCGAGCGCATCCGGCGTTCGAGGAGTTCGGTGTCGCGGTGCAGGCGGTGGTAGCGCTCGGCCCAGCGGGCGTGGTCCTCGCGTTCGTCGCAGCCGTGGCAGGGGTGCTGGCGCAGGGCGGCGCGGAGCCGGCTGATCTCGGGGTCGTCGGCGGCGGCGGCGCGGCCCTTGCGGAAGCGCTCGGGTTCGAGGTGGCCGGCCTTGGTGCGCAGGGCGGAGGCGAGGTCGCGGCGGGACTGCGGGCTGCGCGGGTTGAAGGACTTGGGGATGCGCATCCGGTCCATCGCGGCGACGGGGTGCGGGAAGTCGATCATCGCGAGGCGCTTGACCTGGCGTTCTGCGGTGAGCACGACCGGGCGCGGCCCGTCCTGGAAGTCGGGGTGGCGGGGGCCGCCGCGGCCGTGCCCGTTGCGGCTGACCGGGGGCAGGCCGGGGTCGAGGACGAGGGCGAGGCCGGCGAACTTGCCGGTCGGGACGTGGATGATGTCGCCGGGCTTGAGCTGCTCGACGGCCTCGACGGCGGCGGCCCGGCGCTGCGAGGAGCCCTCGCGGGCGAGTTCGTTCTCGCGGTCCTTGAGTTCGCGGCGCAGCCGCATGTACTCGTCGAAGTCGCCGAGGTGGCAGGTCATCGACTCGCGGTAGCCGTCCAGCCCCTCCTCGTTGCGCTGCACCTGCCGGGCGATGCCGACCACCGAGCGGTCGGCCTGGAACTGCGCGAAGGAGGTCTCCAGCAGCTCGCGGGAGCGGTGCCGCCCGAACTGGCCGACCAGGTTGACGGCCATGTTGTACGAGGGGCGGAAGGAGGACTTGAGCGGGTAGGTGCGGGTGCCGGCCAGGCCGGCCAGCGCCTCCGGGTCGAGGCCGCGCTGCCACAGGACGACGGCGTGGCCCTCGATGTCGATGCCGCGGCGGCCGGCCCGGCCGGTGAGCTGGGTGTACTCGCCGGGGGTGATGTCGGCGTGGGTCTCGCCGTTCCACTTGACCAGCTTCTCCATCACCACCGAGCGGGCGGGCATGTTGATGCCGAGGGCGAGCGTCTCGGTGGCGAAGACCGCCTTGACCAGGCCCTGGACGAACAGCTCCTCGACGACCTCCTTGAACCGGGGCAGCATGCCGGCGTGGTGGGCGGCGATGCCGCGCTCCAGGCCGTCCAGCCACTCGTAGTAGCCGAGGACGTGCAGGTCCTCGTCGGGGATGTCGCGGCAGCGCTCCTGGACGAACTGGCGGACCTTGGCGCGGTCGGCGTCCCGGTTCAGGCGCAGCCCGGAGTTGAGGCACTGCTGGACGGCGGCCTCGCAGCCGGCCCGGCTGAAGATGAAGGTGATCGCGGGGAGCAGGCCCTCGGCGTCCAGCCGGTCGATCACGTCGACCCGGCTCGGCGTCCAGACCCGGCCGGGGCGGCCGGCGGGCATCGAGCGGCCGCGGCCGCGGGCGAACCTGTCCCGGCCGCGGTCGGCCTCGGAGCGGGCCAGCCGCACCAGCTCGGGGTTGACCGCCTTGGCGGGGTTCTTCAGGCTGCCCTTGGGGCGGCCGTCCCGGTCGGGGCTGGCGAACAGGTCGTACATCCGGTTGCCGGCCATCACGTGCTGCCAGAGCGGGACGGGGCGGTGCTCGGAGACGATCACCTCGGTGCCGCCGCGCACGGTGTCCAGCCAGTCGCCGAACTCCTCGGCGTTGGAGACGGTCGCGGAGAGCGACACCAGGGTCACCGACTCGGGGAGGTGGATGATGACCTCCTCCCAGACCGCGCCGCGGAACCGGTCGGCGAGGTAGTGCACCTCGTCCATCACCACGTAGCCGAGGCCGTCGAGGGCGCTGGAGCCCGCGTACAGCATGTTCCGCAGGACCTCGGTGGTCATCACGACGACCGGCGCGTCCCCGTTGACGGAGTTGTCGCCGGTGAGCAGGCCGACCTTGGCCTGGCCGTAGCGCTTGACCAGGTCTCCGTACTTCTGGTTCGACAGCGCCTTGATCGGTGTGGTGTAGAAGCACTTGCGGCCGCCGGCCAGCGCCAGGTGGACGGCGAACTCGCCGACGATGGTCTTGCCGGAGCCGGTCGGCGCGGCGACCAGGACGCCCTGGCCGCCCTCCAGCGTCCGGCAGGCGCGGAGCTGGAAGTCGTCGAGCGGGAAGTCGTACAGCTGCTGGAAGCCGTAGAGGGCGGTGGCCTGCTCCTTGGCGCGCTCGCGGGAGGCGGCGTACCGCTCGGCGGGGCTGAGCCGCTCCTCGGCCGCGGGGTCGAGCTGCTCTTCGGGCATGGGGCTGCCGGGCACTGGCGTCACCTTTTCTTCCCGTGGGTGTGGCTGGACGAGAACGCAGACGGCGACGCCTGCGGCTGCGGGGCCGTGGCCCGGGCGGGCGACGGGGCGCAGCGGGTGCTTGGGGTGTGGTGATCGAGCATCTCAGCCTGAGATTACCCGTCCGGAGTGACATCAACATCAGACTTTTCCGGCACTTCTCCGGCTGCGTGCCCATGTCAGGGCGGCTGTCGCCGCCGGTCGGGCGGGGCGCGGAAAACCGGGTGACCGTCGAACGGGTGTGCCGCTACCGTCCTCGTGTGGCCAAGTTGAACCAGATCATCGCCGTGGAAAAAGGCGTCAAGTCGAAGTCGTTCCAGGAGCTGACGCAGTCCCACCAGGACTTGCAGAAGCCCGCGCTGCTGGCCGGCCTGTCCCGGACGTACCAGCCCAAGGACGAGGAGGGCGAGCAGCTGCCCCCCGAGTCGACCCGGGTGCAGGTGAAGGCGGAGGACGTGCTGCGGGCGACGGCGGCGACGCTGACCCGGCTGTTCGACGTGACGGCCACCAAGGACTGGGCGAACACCGAGGCCCGGGCCGACGTGGTGGTGGACGGGCGGACGCTGGTGGCGGGCGCGCCCGTGACGTACCTGCTCTTCCTGGAGAAGCAGCTCACCGACCTGCGGACGTTCGTCCGCAAGCTCCCGGTGCTGGACGCCGCGGAGGCGTGGTCGCTCGACCCCTCGACGGACGCGTGGAAGACCGAGGCGGTGCGGACGATCCGCACCAGGAAGGTGCCGCGCAACCACGTCAAGGCGGAGGCGACGGAGAAGCACCCGGCGCAGGTCGAGGTCTACTACGAGGACGTGCCGGTCGGGTACTGGACGACGGTGAAGTTCTCCGGCGCGCTGCCGGCCCGGCGGGTGAACGAGCTGCTGGAGCGGGTGGAGAAGCTCCAGCAGGCGGTGCAGTTCGCCCGCGAGGAGGCGAACGGGGCGGAGGTCACCGACCGGCGGGTCGGCGACGCCGTCTTCGGCTACCTGTTCGGGTAGCCCCATGATCGCCCCCGGGTGAGACCGGGGGTGGCGCGAAGAGCGCAAGCTGACACTGAGGTTGAAGCTGAACCCGGGGAACGGTGGGGGTTCGAGTCCCTCCCCCGGCACCACGTGCCGGGGTGGCCCAAATGGTAGAGGCACCCCTTGAAACTCAGACTCTCGCTCAAGTCTCAGCATTCGCCACCGAGCGCCGGATCGACCGGACGGGGCCAATAGCGTCGGATGGGGGTTCGACTCCCCCCTGCGCCTCTCCATGGCGCGGTAGCTTCAACGGTAAAGCAAGCGCTTTGAGCATGATCACCGTCCTTAAACGTGCCGGTGCGCAACAATTGGGTGGCACACAGGGGCCCGGGAGCCGGATACCGCTCCCGGGCCCCGCCACGTTCCGGGCCGGTTCCCCGGGAGGGGGTGCCGGAATCACGTACGCGTGAACTGCTCACATCCGTAGTTGCAAATGTCTTCATGTGGTCAGTGAATCGACGCCCATCGATCACGTCCTGACCAGAAACGAAAGATTCCGGTCAACAGTCGGCCGCGGTGCGATCCCGTTCCTACAGTCGTGCCGACCGACCCGGCCACGACAGGAGGACAGGCGATGGCGAATCTCGAAACCTCGCTCAAGGAAGCCATGACCATTGAAGGTGCCATCGGGGTGGCCCTGGTGGACTACGGCAGCGGCATGGCGCTCGGCACCCTGGGGGACGGCGGGGACATCGACCTGAACGTCGCCGCGGCCGCCAACACGGACCTCGTCCGTGCCAAGATGCGGGCGATGGAAATGCTCAACCTCCACGACGACGGCATCGAGGACATCCTGGTCACCCTGACCAACCAGTACCACCTGATCCGGCCGCTCACCACGTCCAGCGGGCGCGGCCTGTTCCTGTACCTCGCGCTGAACCGCAGCCGGTCCAACCTCGCCATGGCCCGGCACCAGCTGAAGCGGATCGAGTCGACGCTGGAGGTCTGAGCGCGGGACGGCGGCCTGCGTGCCGCCGGAGAGGGGAGGAAGCATGCCCGTACCGCTGTACCAGGCCAAGGCCGAGTTCTTCCGGATGCTCGGCCACCCGGTGCGAATCCGGGTCCTCGAACTGCTCCAGGCCGGCCCGACGCCGGTGCGCGACCTGCTGCCCGAGCTGGACATAGAACCGTCCAGCCTCTCCCAGCAGCTCGCCATCCTGCGCCGCTCCGGCCTGGTCACCGCGACCCGCGAGGGCTCGACGGTGGTGTACGCCCTGGCCGGCGCGGACGTCGCCGAGCTGCTCCGGACGGCCCGGCGCATCCTGACCGAACTGCTCGCCGACCAGGGCATGCTGCTGGAGGAACTGCGCGCCGCGCGCTAGGCCCTGTCCGGCCGGGAGCGGCCCGCCGCACGGGCAGCGGCCCGGTACGGCGGGCCTCCGGACGGCCGGGCGGGCCGGGGCGGCTAGGGCTGCGCGGTGAGGCGGAAGCTCTGCGCGGCGCCGTTGTCGCAGGTGCGCTGGACGAGTTGGACGGAGTCGGTCGCCGCGGTGGTGGCGACCGCGAGGCACTTGCCGCTGTGGCGGGCCACGAAGTGCTGGGTGCCGGCGGGTTCGGCGACGGCGCGCCACTGCTGGTTGGTGCCGCCGGCGTAGGCCCAGAGCTGGAGCGGGGCGCCGTCGGCGGTCGACCGGTCGGTGACGTCGACGACCTGGTCGGGGTTGTTGCGGGCGGCGAGGCGGACGTAGCCGCCGTCGGTGGGGGTGAGCCGGAACTGCTGGGCGGCGGTGCCGTTGCAGGCGTACTGCTGGACGGCGGTGCCGTTGGCGGTCGCGGCGGCGCGGGCGTCCGCGCACCGGCCGTTGGCCTGGGAGGTCAGGGTGTACCAGGGGTCGGCGGGGGCGGGTGCCCCGCCCAGCCACTTGAGGGCGTCGACCAGCATCCGGTTCTGGGTGGCGGAGGCGAAGGTCGAGGACGTCCGGGTGTTGGTGCTGTAGTTCATCGCGTTGTGGCCGAAGTTGGCGTAGAGCATCCGGTACTGGGTGTTAGTCCACAGCACGGGGTAGTCACCGCCGTACCAGGACTGGTTGGGGTCGGTGCCGAGCGGGAAGCTCGACGGGTCCACCGAGGCGAGCACCTTGATCGCGGGGTTGGCCCGCAGGTTGTTCGACCAGCTGTACCACTCGCTGACCGAGGAGGTCCAGGTCGCCGGGAGCGAGGCCGCGGCGGGGTGGGTGCCGTTCTCGGTGCGCAGCACGGCGGTGGTGGGCCCCCAGGTGTTGGAGCGGAAGTTGCCGCTGCCGAGGAACTGGTTGTAGTACCAGTTCCAGCTCGCCGCGTCGGTGGTGAACGCGGAGACGTGGAAGCCGAGCCAGGCGCCGCCGCCCCGCATGTAGCGCTCGAAGCCGGCCCGCTGGGCGGCGCTCTGCGGGGCGTCGTCGAGGAACAGGACCACGTCGTAGGCGTCGACGCCGCCGTTGGCGAGCAGGTCCCAGTCGGTGGTGGCGGTGTAGCTGAAGTTGTTGGCCGCGGCCGTCTTCGGGAACCAGTCGTTGGCTTCCTTGTCGAAGTCGATGTGGGCCGCGTCCCAGGTGCCGCTGTAGAAGGCGATCACCTTGAAGTCGGGGACGGCCGCGGCGGCGCGGGTGCCCGGGGCGGCCAGGCCGAACAGTAGGGCGAGCAGGGCGAGGACGGCGGGCGCGAGTCGTTTCAAGGACGGTTCGCGAACGAACACGGGTGCTCCTCGGCGTGGGGCGGGGCCCGGCGGTGGGAGCGCCGAGGGGCGCGCCGCGCCCCGCTTCTCTGAGCCGGGAACCTAAAGGTCTGAACCAGACACGTCAAGGGTTCTTTCATTCGCCTCTTGAACGCACAACGCCGTTTCCGGGTCCGGATTGTGAGGTTGCGTCAGTTCCGGCGTGAAGTCTTGACGCCGGGAGCACCCGCCGGTTGAATCAGCCGGTCGCGTCAGCCGGCGCCCTCCGCGGCCAGCATCCGGAAGTCGTAGGCCCGCGGGAGCTCCGCACCGCCACCGGCCGGGGCGGCGGCGCGCCGGTGGGCGAACCAGAGCTCGTGCAGGGAGCCCTCGCCCTCGCGGAGGTCGGCGAGTTCGATGCCCTCGCGCAGCAGCCGTCCGCAGCGCTCCGGGTCGCCGCTGTCCAGCGCGGCCCGGGCCTCCGTCCAGCGGACCCGGCCCGCGGCGCGGTCGGCCGGGGCCAGCGCGTCGAGGCGGTCCAGCACCTCTCCGGGGTGTCCGGCGCGGAGCAGGACGGCGGCGCTCTCCAGGACGAGCGGCAGCAGGGCGGGGGCGAGGTCGAGCGCCCGGCGGTAGGCGTGGACGGCGTCGTCGAGCCGGTCGGTGTGCGCGGCGAGGGCGGCGAGGCTGCGCCAGGCCCAGGCGGTGGGACGGTGTTCGAGCGAGCGCCGCCAGGCCGCGCGGGCGGCGTCGTGGTCGCCGGCGCGGGCGTGCAGGGTGCCGAGGTGGAGGTGGGCGAGCCAGTTGTCGACGGCGGCCAGCGGCGGCGTCCAGGCCGGGTCGGTCTGGTAGGAGACCGGCGGGCGGTCCGGGTCGCCGGGGGTGAGTGTGCCGTGGGTGAGGAGTTCGAGCCAGGGCTGCTGCTCGGGGCCGAGGGTGCGGTCGGGGAAGGGCGTGCCGGGGGTGGGCAGCGGGTCCTGGCCGGCCCGGGCGCGGCGGTGCTGCTCCAGGGCGCCCCAGCCGGAGCCGGTCTGCAGGATCTCCTCGGGTGCGCGGTCGGCCCAGTCGGCGGCGGCTTCGAGTTCGGCGTCCAGGAGGTGCTGCGGGAGGAGGGCGTCCAGGGCGTGCTCGGCCGCGTCGCGGGCCGCCGTCCAGTCCTCGCCGTGGACGGCGGCGGGGTCCGCCTCCAGCAGTCCGTAGGCCTCGGTCCAGGCCCAGCGGGCGCCGGCCGGCATCGGGAGGTGTTCGAGCTGGGTGCGGGCGAGGCCGGCCTGGATCTCCAGGTAGGCCAGGCCGGGTTCGGCGAGCCACTCCTGCCAGTGCCGGCCGCCCTCGCCCCGGCCCCAGAGGAAGAGCTTGCGGCCGCGGAGCCGTTCGGTGGAGGCCTGGACCAGGCCCCGGCCGCTCCCGTCCAGGGCGGTGACCCAGCGCCGCCGGCCGGCCGGGAGGTCGAAGAAGTAGTCGGCGGCGTCCCGGGCGAAGGTGGTGCGGCTGAGGTCGGTGCCGTCGGGGGCGGGGAGGGCGACCCGGCGGACCCGGCGGTCGTAGGAGAACTGCCAGGCGGCGTCGGCCGGGGCCAGCACCCGGACGTCGGGGGCCTCGGGGACGGCGATGTTGGACCACCAGTACATCGGGACGGTGTGCTCGCGCGGGTTGGTGATCCGGACGTGCACCAGCAGCACCGGGGAGTCGTCCGGGAGGCAGGCGTCGATCTGGAAGACCACGCCGCGGATGCGCTCGTACTCCCACATCCGCAGCACCGGGGTGCCGTCCGGGCGGGTGAGGCGGGCGGCGTGCAGCGGCTCGCAGGTGGTGGGGGTGTGGCCGATGGTGCCGATGTTCCACTCGACGCCGCCGGCCAGCCAGGCGCCGCGCAGGGCGAGGTTGGCGGGCTGGAACACCGGGTTGCGGAACAGCAGTTCGCGGCCGGTCGGCTTGTGGACCAGCGACTGGAGCCGGCCGCCCGCGGCGAGCAGGAAGACCGCGCGCAGGGTGTCGTTCTCCAGCACCGCCACCGGGTGGTCGGCGGGCGCCCGCTCCCGGGTGTAGCCGTCCTGCACCAGGTAGGGCAGGACGGAGGGCACCCGGCCGTAGCCGATGTTGCGGCGCATCTCCGCGTCGGCCTCGTCGGCGTCCTCGACCTGGTGCGCGTCCACGCCGGTGAACAGCGGGGGGAGGGGGTTGACGGGGCCGACCGGCGCGGTCGGCAGCGTCAGGGTGGCAAGCCGGAGCTCACTCATCTGCGGGTCTGCCTCTTCGGAGTCTGCGGAGTCTTCGGGGTCTGCTGGGCCTGCGGGGTCTGCTGGCCCTGCGGAGTCGGGGCCGGGCCGCGGGCCGGCCCCGGTGAGGGGGCCGGCGGCCGAAGCGGGCGGGCGGGCTGGCCGGCCGACGGGCCGGCTACTTGACGCTGCCGGAGGTGAGTCCGGCCTTCCAGTGCCGCTGGAGCAGCAGGAACATCACCACGATCGGGACGACCGAGAGCAGCGCGCCGGTGATGATCAGGTTGTAGGGAACGGTCTGGCCGCGCTGCTCCTTCCACGCGACCAGGCCGACGGTGACCGGCTGGAGGCGGTCGTCGGCGAGCATCAGCGAGGGCAGCAGGTAGTTCGTCCAGATCGTCACGAACTGGAACAGGCCGACGGTGACCAGCGAGGGCCGCAGGACCTTCAGGGCGATGGACCGGAAGATCCTGAACTCGCCCGCGCCGTCGATCCGCCCGGCCTCCAGCAGTTCGTCGGGCACCGCGGCGGCGGCGTAGATCCGGGACAGGTACACCCCGAACGGGCTGACCACGCTGGGGATGAACACTGCCCAGAAGGTGTTCACCAGGTGGGTCGCGGAGAACATCAGGTACAGCGGCAGGGCGAACAGCGGGGCGGGCAGCAGGACGGCGCCCAGGACGGTGTTGAAGACCGCCTCCCGGCCGCGGAAGGCGTACTTCGCCAGCGCGTAGCCCGCCATCGCGGACAGCAGGGTGGCGACGGCCGCGCCGCCGACGGCGTAGAGCAGGCTGTTGAGCAGCCAGCGGCCGTAGATGCCGTGCTGGACACCGAGCAGCTCGGAGACGTTGCGCACCAGCTCGATCCGCCCGGCGAACCAGAAGCCGTTGCTGGAGAAGAGGTCGCCGCTGCCCTTGGTGGCCGAGACCACCAGCCACCACACGGGCAGCAGGGAGTAGAGCGCCGCGAGCACCAGGACGGCGAGCGTCCCCAGGCGCCCGGCGGGGTGGGCGGCCCGGGCCGGGCCCCTCGACGTGTCCTTCACAGGGCCGCTCCGCGCTTGTTGACGAACCGCATGAACCCGAACGAGAGGACGAAGATCACCAGCGCGAGGAGCACCGAACGGGCGGCGGCGGCCTGGTAGTTGTTGGCCGCGACCTCGTTCTGCGCGGCCATGATCGGGGTCCAGTCGCCGGACAGCGCGGGGGCGACGGCCCGCATGACGACCGGCTCGTTGTAGAGCTGCGCGGTGCCGATGATCGAGAACACCGTGGTCATCACCAGGGCGGGCCGCACCATCGGGATCTTGATGTGCCAGGCGAGCCGCCAGCCCGTGCAGCCGTCGAGTTCGGCGGCCTCGGCGTACTCGCCGGGGAGCGCCTTGAGCGCGGAGTGGATGACGATCGTGTTGTAGCCGGTCCATCCCCAGGTCAGCATGTTGCCCACCGACCAGGGCAGCATGCCCGCGGAGGTGAAGTCGACGTGCAGGCCGAGGTCGGAGAGCGCCCGGGTGACCGGGCTGACGTCCGGCTGGTAGAGGAAGGACCACATCAGGCCGCCGATCACGCCCGGGATCGCGTACGGCAGGAAGAAGGCGAGCCGGAAGAAGCGCTTGCCGGGGGTGCGGCGGGCGTCGAGCAGCAGGGCCAGCAGCAGCGCCAGGCCCAGCATCAGCGGCACCTGGACGAGGCCGATCAGCAGCACCCGGAGGACGGAGGAGGTGAACGCGCGGTCCGCCAGCGCCTCGGTGTAGTTGGCCAGGCCGGCGAAGGCGGTGGTCGGGGGCGTGAGCCCGAGGCCGGAGCGGTGCAGCTTGAACAGGCTCTGGTGGACGGCGTAGCAGATCGGCGCGAGGAAGGTGAGGACGAACAGGGTGCCGAACGGGAGCAGGAAGCCCAGCGGCGTCCAGCGGCGCCAGTCGACGG
Source organism: Kitasatospora sp. NPDC090308 (assembly GCF_044769485.1). Taxonomy (NCBI): domain Bacteria; kingdom Bacillati; phylum Actinomycetota; class Actinomycetes; order Kitasatosporales; family Streptomycetaceae; genus Kitasatospora; species Kitasatospora sp. NPDC090308. Next base: position 128,811 of record NZ_JBIVXY010000008.1, read on the forward strand.
CGCGGGGCCGCGGGGCGCCCGGCGGGGTGGGCCCGGTGCGCTCGCGCGGGGGCGCCGGGGCCGGGGCGGTGGGGGACGGGTGCATGGTCAGCCGACTTCCATGCCCTGGGTCTTCATCTCGGCCAGGGTCTGGGCCTGGGTGTCGGCCAGCGCGGCGTCCAGGGTGGTGGTGCCGGTGCCCGCCTTGCCGAGGCCGTCGCCGAGCGCGCCGGAGGTCTTGGTCATCACCGGGCCCCACTGGAAGCCGGGGTCGACGTGGGTGGCGGCGTCCTTGAAGACGTCGAAGACCCGCTGGCCGCCGTAGAACGGGTTGGGCTCGGCCAGCGCCGGGTTGTCCAGGCCGGAGAGGGCGGCGGGGTAGATGCCGGTCTCCTTGATCAGGTTGCCGACGCTGGCCGGGTCGGTGCCGAACCAGTGGGCGAACTCGACGGCCTGGGCGGGGTTCTCGCAGCCCTTCAGGACGGCGTTGGGGGTGCCGCCGGCGTTGCCCGCGGCGGGGGTGGCCGCGTCCCAGACCGGCATCGGGGCGACGGCCCAGTTGCCGGCGGTCTGCTTGACGCTGTCGGCCAGGATCGGGGTGTCCCAGACCGCGTTGACGTCGGAGAGGATGCTGCCCTCGCCCATGCCCTGGTAGAGGGCGGTGTCGAAGCTCGGCACGACCTTGACCAGCTTCCGGTCGATCAGGTCCTGCCAGAACGCGGCGACCTTCTTCGTCGCCGGGTCGTCCAGGTTCACGGTCCACTTGTCGCCGCTGGTGCCGAACCACTTGGCGCCGGCCTGCCAGGCGAGGCCGGCGAAGTTGTAGGCGTCGTTGCCGAAGTAGCCGATGTAGGCGTTCGGGTCGGCGGCGTGGACGGCCGCGGCGTCGGCGGCGTACTCGTCCCAGGTCTTCGGGGCCTGCTGGATGCCGTACTTGGCGAACAGGTCCTTGCGGTAGATGAACGCCATCGGGGCGGTGTCCACCGGCAGGCCGTAGGTGTGTCCGGCCACCCCGGACTGCGCGAACGCCCAGGACGCGTACTCCTTCGCGTACGGCGCGGCGGCCGGGGTGACGTCCTGGAGGGCGCCGGCGGCGGCGAAGGTGGGCAGCGTCTCGAAGCCGACCATGGCCACGCAGGGGGCGTTGCCGGCCTTCACGGCGCTGAGCAGCTTGGTGTAGCCGCCCTTGGAGCCGGGCGAGATCTTGCTGTAGACGACCTTGACGTCCGGGTGGGTGGAGTTGAAGAGCTCGACGGACTTCTCGTAGCCGGGGGCCCAGCCCCAGAACTCGATGGTGACCGGCCCGGCGGAGCGGCCCGCCGATCCGTCCGACCCGCAGGCGGCCGTGCCGGCCAGGGAGGCGAGCGCCACGGCGAGGGTGAGTGTTCTGAGCGCGCGGTTCTTCATGAGGAGGTCCTGTTCTGCTGCCTGCCGCGAGCGGACTCGGCCCCGGCGCGGCGGTGGGGGCCCGCTGAACACCCCGGGCCGTTAATTCGGCTAGTGTGTTAATTAAGGCGCGGGGCTGTCAAGGGGTGCGGTGGGCCGTTGCACAAACGCGACGAACGGCCGCACCCGCCGAACCGGTCGGGCAAAATGCCTGACGACAGGGGGAATTGATCCGTCCCGCCACATGTCGCGGGCGCCGCGGAGGCGGGATGGCGACCGGATCGGCACCCGGCGGCGGACGACGGCCGCGGTTATTTCATGTGGTGCATCAACTAATATGGGCAGGTCGACACCGGCCTGCCCCAGGTCTCGGAACGAGGAGAGCACGTGCGACAGACGCAGCGCGGCACCACCGGCACGGGCGGCCTCGCGAGCGCCGTCCTGGCGGGCCACCCCGAGGTCGCCGACAAGGCCTCACTGCGCCGCACCAACCTGGGCGTGATGCTGCGCCAGCTGCGGGAGAACGGCGCCCAGTCGCGCACCCACCTGGCCACCGCGAGCGGCCTGCCCAAGGCCACCGTCTCCGTCCTGGTCGCCGAGCTGATCCAGCGCGGCCTGGTCCGCGAGGGCGAACTCGACCGGGCCGGCGCGGTCGGCCGCCCGCACCGGATGGTCGAGCTCGACGGCCGCTGGATCTGCGGCGTCGGCGCCGAGGTCGGGCCCGACCACATCACCGTCCTCGCCCTCGACCTGCGCGGCACCGTGGTCCACCAGGACCGCCGCGCCCTCGACGTCCCCGCCCTCACCCCGCAGGCCGCCCTGCGCGAGGTCGCCGACCTGGTCGCGGACTGCCTCAGCGCGGTGGCCGAGCGCGGCATGCACACCATCGGGATCACCCTGATCACCCAGGGCTCGATCGACAGCGCCACCGGGACGGTCACCGTGGCCACCAACTTCGGCTGGCGCGACGTCCGGGCCGTCCACGAGCTGCGCGCCCGGCTGGGCCGGCACGCACCTCCCGTCCTGCTGGAGAACGACGCCGAGTCCGGCGCGCTCGCCGAGTACCTCGCCGCCCCCGGCCCCGACACCCGCGAACTCGTCTACGTCACCGGCGGGATCGGCGCCGGCGGGGCCGGCATCTCCGACGGCCGGCTGCTGCGCGGCTCCGAGATCGGCCACATGAAGCTCGACCGGCTCGACCGGCCCTGCGGCTGCGGGCGCACCGGCTGCTGGGAGGTCGCCGTCGGACTCCAGGCCCTGCTGGACGCCGCCGCCGACCCGGACGACCCGGTCCACGACCGCTCGGTCGACCTCGCCGAACGGCTCGGCGCGCTGCTCGACCGGGCCGACGCCGGGGAACCGCGCACCCTCGCCGCGCTGGCCGCCGTCGCCGAGGACCTGGCCCTCGGGCTCAGCGTCCTGGTGGACGTGCTGAACCCGCCCCGGATCGTCCTGGGCGGCTACTTCGCGGTCTTCGACCGGTACCTGGTCGGCCCGGCCCAGGAGTTCCTGGACCGCCGGCGGATCTCGCCCGGCTCCCAGCAGGTCGTCGTCTCCGCCTCCGCGCTCGGCCTCTCCAACGCGGCCCGCGGCGGCGCGCACCTGGCGCTGGAGGGGATCTTCCAGGACCCCTCCGACGTCCCGGTCCGGCCGGAGCCGGTCGAGGACGGGGTCCGCACCGCCTAGCCCGGCCGGGCCGGGCCGGGCCGGGCCGGGCCGGGCCGGGCCGGGCCGGGCCGGGCCGGGCCGGGCCGGGCCGGGCCGGGCCGGGCCGGGCCGGGCCGGGAGCAGCCAACGCCGCACCTCGCGCCGGGACTTGAACGTCGGCCCGAGCGACCGCCCCGACGGCGACCCGGGCGGCGGCAGCTCTTGACTTCACTCCCGGGCACTGCCACGGTGTGCGTGAAGTTGCTCAAAGACCCGCAGGAAAACGCAACTTCGAACAGCGCGTCTCCCCGGCCGTCCGCGGGGCGGCCCCCTGGAGCCCCGCGGCGGCCCGCGGGCGCTCACACCGACCGCTCCGGCACGTCCCGGCCACTCCGTACCGGCCCCACCCCGTACCGGCTCACCCCCGCACCGGCACGCCGCACATCCGCGCGCCCGCACCGCCGTCCCCCCCTGCGGTCCCGGACGGCGGGCACCGCGCGCCCACCGGTCGGGGACCGGTGCCCCCACCGCGAAGCACCTCGTCACCGAAGGAGCATCCGTGCCATCCCCCCGCAGAGCCCTCGCGGCCGTGTTCGCCGCCGCCGTCCTGCCGCTGTCCGCCGGGGTCGCCACGGCCCCGGCCTCGGCGGCACCGGCCCCGCCCGCCGCCACGTACACCGTCGGCGTCGGATCGCCCGTGCCGTACACGCACCCGACCGACACCCAGGCGAGCCCGTACCTCGACAAGGACGGCACGTTCTACTTCCAGCAGTCCGCCGCCCTCTACGGCGCGAACGACCCCAGGTACTGGGACTTCTTCACCGGCGCCGACTTCGACACCGCGACCCGCTCCGGCGCGATCAGCGGCGCCGTCAACCCGGCCAACAGCAGCGACCGGAACGACGACACCACCTGGCGCTGCAACAACAGCCCCACCGGCCGCGAGGCCACCGCCGCGCCGAGCGGCTCCGGCTACGCGCAGAAGAACTACTGCGACCTGGCGGGGGTCTGGGTCGACCCGGACACCGGCGACTGGTACGGGCTGGTGCACAACGAGTTCACGCCCCAACCCTTCGGGGACGGGCTGCACTTCGACGCGATCGACTACGCCGTCTCCAAGGACCAGGGCCGGACCTGGAACATCGCGGACCACGTGATCACCTCCCCCTACAGCACCACCCGGGGCGACACCACCGCGTTCCCGAACCAGACGTACTCCTACGGCGACGGCGACCAGCGGCTGTACGTCGACACCGCCTCCGGGTACTTCTACGTCTTCTACGGCTCGCGGATCGTCGACAAGAACGGCGGCTGGAAGGCGTTCTACGAGCACGTGGCCCGCGCCCCGATCTCCGCCAAGATGGCGCCCGGCTCCTGGCGCAAGTGGTACGACGGCGCCTGGACCCAGCCCGGCACGGGCGGTCGGGAGAGCAACGTCGTCCCGGTCGGCTCCGGCAGCACCACCGGGTACACCCCCGTCTCCGGCGAGTACGACCCGGCGAACACCGGCACCGCGGCCCAGCAGATCGCGGCCGGCAAGATGCCCCCGACCTCGCCGCTGTTCGTCATGAACATCACCTACGACGCCCACCTGAAGCTGTACGTCGGCGAGCCCCAGGCCGTCGACCAGAGCGGATCGGCGCCCCAGCAGCTCTACGCCACCGCCGACCTCTCCACCCAGAAGTGGTTCCCGCTCGGCGACACCGGCAGCTACCGCACCGCCTCCTGGTACCGCTGGTTCCTCGACGGCGCGAGCCGGACGGGCAGCGCGATCGTCGGCCGGAGCTTCCGCTCCTACTGCGCGTTCGGCTGTTCGAAGAAGCCGGACGGCAGCACCTCCTCCGGCGAGTACGTCGACGTCACCCTGGACGCCTCCGCCACCGCCCCCGGGCCGGTCGACGAGACCGGGTCGTACCGGATCGGCAGCGGGGCCGGGCGGGTGCTCGCCCAGGTCTCCGGCGGCTCCGCCACCACCTCCGTGGGCAGCGCCACCGGCTCCGCCCTGGAGTCCTGGACCTTCACCGGCAACGGCGACGGCTCCTACCGGATCGCCAACGCCGCCACCGGCGGGCTGCTCGGGGTGGACTCCACCACCACCGCGGGCCGCGCCTGGGGCGCCCGGCCCACCGTCACCGCCGCCGGCTCCGGCGGGCCCGCCGTCGGCCAGCAGTGGTGGGTCGTCCCCGGCACCGCCGCCGACAACACCCCCACCGGCACCGTCCGCCTGGTCAACCGCTACAGCGGCCTGGTGATCGGCCTCTCCGCGGACGCCGGCCGCCCCGCCGAGACCACCCCCGCCCGCAGCTGGACCAACACCACCGGCAACTCCGTCGGCGGCACCCGCACCGCGGGCGAGCAGACCCTCACCCTCACCCGGACCGGCCCGGCGCCCGAGAGCGTCTCGGTCTCCTCCCCCGGCGACCAGTCCGGCAGCCTCGGCACGGCCGTCTCGCTCCAGCTCACCGCCCACGACAGCGCCGGCAAGCCCCTCGCCTTCACCGCCACCGGCCTGCCCGCCGGGCTGACCATCAGCCCCGCCGGCCTGGTCTCCGGCACCCCGACGGCCGCCGGGGCCTCCACCGTCACCGTCACCGCCTCCTCCGGCACCGCCACCGGCACGGTGTCCTTCGGCTGGGCCGTCGCCCCGGTCCTCAGCGGCGCCCACACCCTGGTCACCGGCGGCAAGGCCCTGGACGACCCCGACCACTCCCTCGACCAGGGCACCCAGCTCATCACCTGGGGCGCCAACGGCGGCAGCAACCAGAGCTGGACCTTCACCCGGCAGTCGGACGGCAGCTACCAGATCACCAACGTCCTCTCCCACCTGTGCGTGGACGTCAGCGGCGGCTCCGGCGCGGCCGGCGCGCAGATCATCCAGTGGGCCTGCACCGGCGGCGCCAACCAGCGCTGGGTGGTCACCCCCACCACCGGCGGCTACCGGATCACCTCCCGGAGCAGCGGCCTGTCCCTGACCACCGCCTCCACCGCCAACGGCGCGGCCGTCACCCAGCAGACCGACACCGGCTCCGCCCTCCAGCGCTGGACCATCGGCTGACCCTCCCGTCCGCCCGCCCGCCCGTCGGCCCACCCGAGCGGGCGAGCGGGCGCCGAACGGTCCCGGCCCGGGGCGGTGGCACCTCCGTGCCGGACGGTCCGCAGGCCCGCGTAGCCTGTGGCGCGTCAACGAGGCACGACCGTCCGTGGGGGCCCTTCCGTGAGTACCGTTCAGCCCGTTCGCGCGTCCTTCCGGATGGTGCGGAACAACCGCCGCTTGCTGGTGTTCCCGCTGCTCGGCGGTGCTGCTGCGGCGCTGGTGGTCGGTGTCCTGGCGGTGCCGGCGCTGCTCCGGGGCTGGGCCGACCCGTCGCCGTCCGCCTCCGCCGTGGCCGCCGTGGCCGTCGGCTACCTCCTGGCGGGGTTCGTGTTCACCCTCTGCGGCGCCGCGATGGTCTGCGCGGTCGATGACGTGCTGCGGGGGGAGCCCGTCCGGGTCGGCGTGAACTGTCGGCGGGCCCTGCGGCACTGGCGGCGGCTGCTGGCGTGGAGCCTGCTCAACACGACGGTCCTGGTGCTCGTCCGGCAGCTGGAGCGGGTTCCGGTCATCGGCTGGTTCATGGACGGCCTGTTCAGCACCGGATGGGCCGTCGCCACCTACCTGGCGCTGCCGGCCATGATGATCGACGGCCTCGGAATCGCCGAGGGCACCCGCCGGTCGGCCCGGATGCTGCGCGAGACCTTCTCCCGGCAGGTGTACGGCTCGGTGTGGATCGCGGTGCCCCTGGTCCTCTCGGTGGTCGTCGGGTTCGTGGCGTTCATGCTCGGGGCGGAATCGAACAGCGCGGGCCTCGCCGCCGCGGGCGGGGTGCTCGCCGCCCTGCTCCTGGCCTGCGCGCTGCTGGCGGGGGCCACGGTCTCCGGAATCTTCCGCACCGTGCTCTACCGGGACGTCTCCGTCGCGGCCTGACGCCCCGGAGCCGATCGCCCCGCCCACGGCACGCCGGTCGCCGATGTCCTGCGACTCCTACCCGATCGGGGGGCGGAACAGCACCGGCACCCGGATCGAGGTGGTCCGGGAGGCCGAGGGCGGCCGGCTCACCACGGTCAGGGTCGGTCCGGCGGCCTGAGCGGGCCGTGGTCTACTGAACCCGGACCCACTGAACCCGGTGGTCGGCGGCTTGTAAAGAACTCTTTCCAAAGCTAGCTTTAGAACATGAGCGAACCGCCGCCGGCCATCCGGCTCACCGACCCGCGCGCCCTGCGCGCCTACGCCCATCCCACCCGGATGGCACTGGTGGGCCTGCTCCGCCTGCACGGGCCGCTGACCGCGACCCGGGCCGCGGAGCTGCTCGGCACCGAGTCGGTGGCGAGCTGCTCCTTCCACCTGCGCCAGCTCGCCAAGTACGGCCTGGTGGAGGAGGCGGGCGGCGGGCGCGGCCGGGAGAAGCCCTGGCGCGCGACCGCCGCCTTCACCAGCTGGGACGCCGCCCCCGCCGACCCGGAGCGGGCCGCCGCCACCGAGGCGCTGCAACGGGCCGTGCTGGACGGCTACTTCGCCCGCGCCACCAGCTGGCTGCTGCACCGCGGCGAGAGCAGCCCCGAGTGGCGCGAGGCCGCCTCCTTCGGCGACAGCGCCGTCCTGGTCACCGCCGCGGAACTCACCGAACTCGAAGCCCGCGTCGAGGAGTTGATCCGTCCCTACGCGGAGCGGCTGGGCCGCCCCGGCCCGCCCCCCGCGGGCGCCCGGGCCGTCCAGCTGATCCGGCTCGCCGTCCCCACCGACCCCGCCCCGGAGGGGGAAGCACCGTGACCCTCCTCGCCACCCGCCCGGCCGCCGCCGTCCGCCGCCGGATACCCGAGCTGCTCCACGAACCGGCCTTCCGCCGCTACTGGACCGGCCAGACCGTCTCCTCGCTCGGCGACCAGATCACCCTGCTGGTGATCCCGCTGATCGCGGTCGCCACCCTGCACGCCGACGCCGCCCAGATGGGCTACCTGAGCGCCGCCGGCTACCTCCCCTACCTGCTGTTCTCGCTGCACGCGGGCGGCTGGGCCGACCGCTACGGGCGCCGCCGCCGGATGATGATCGCCACCGACCTGGGCCGGGCCGCCGCCCTGCTGACCGTCCCGATCGCCCACGCGGCCGGGGTGCTGACCCTGACCCAGCTGTACGCGGTGGTGCTCGCCGTCGGCGTGCTGTCGGTGTTCTTCCACGTCTGCAACCCGCCGCTGTTCGTCGCCCTGGTGCCCGCCGAGCGCTACCTCAGCGGCAACGCGCTGATCAACGGCAGCCGGGCCGCCACCTACGTGGCCGGCCCCGGCCTCGGCGGCCTGCTGGTCCAACTCCTGGCCGCCCCGCTGGCGCTGGTGGTGGACGCGGCCTCCTTCCTGGTCTCCGCGCTGTTCCTGCGGAAGATCGACCCGGTCGAACCGCCGCCCGCCGAGAAGGGGCACAGCGGCGCCGCGGAGGGCCTGCGCTGGATCCGGCGCGACCCGGTGATCCGGGCCTCGCTGCTCGGCACCGCCACCGTCAACCTGTTCACCTTCGTCATCGGCGCCCTGTTCGTCCTCTACGCCACCCGCGAACTGCGCTTCAGCGCCGGCCTGCTGGGCGCGGTGATGGCCGCCGCCGCGGTCGGCACCCTGCTCGGCGCGGCCCTCACCGGACGGCTCGCCGCCCGGATCGGCATCGGCCCCGCCTTCCTGCTCGGCCTGGTGCTCTTCCCCGCCCCGCTGCTGCTGATCCCGCTCGCGGGCGGCTCGGTCGCCGCCGCCGCGGCCCTGCTGTTCGGCGCCGAGTTCCTCTCCGGCGTCGGCGTGATGATCCTCGACATCTCGGCCGGCACCATCTTCGCCGCCTGCATCCCCGACGCCCTGCGCTCCCGTGTCTTCGGCGCCTACCAGGCCGTCAACTACGGCGTGCGCCCGCTCGGCTCGCTGCTCGGCGGCCTCCTCGGCAGCACCCTGGGCCTGCGCCCCGCGCTGTGGATCGCCGCCGTCGGCGCGGTCTGCTCCGCCCTGTGGGTGCTGGCCTCCCCCATTCCGCGGATGCGCGAACTGCCCGTTTGGCCGGAGCCCGCCGAGGACGCGTCCCGGGCGACGGCCCAGGAGCCGACCGCCACGCGCTGACCGCCGTGCGCCGACCGGCGCTCCCCCGACGGCCGTACCCCGGCAACCTCGCCGCGGTGTACGGCCGTCGGCGTTCGCGCCGCCGTCCGTCTCACCGCCCGTTTCGCCGTCCGGGTCGCTGCCCGCATCGGCGTCCGCATCGCCGTCCGCAGCACGTGCGCGGCAGCGTTCACGTCGCTGTTCGCATCACTCGGCGGACCGGTCGGCCCCGGCGGCGGTGGCCCAACCGGCGGCGCACCCTAGCGCATTCGCGCATATGCCCGAGGGATATGACCGAAAGTCTCGCTCTCCCGTGGCGACGCCGGTAGCGTTGCGTCCTGGTCAGACTACCGCAGGTGAAGGCGGTGACGGCGACGCACCGTGCCCGCACGGTGGGGAGGGAACGCGGTTCGTGTCCGGGATCGAGGAGTGCCTTGCGGAAGCCATGGGGATCACCGGCGCCCTGGGGATCAGCCTGGTCGACTGGACCAACGGCCTGGCCATAGGCACCGCCGGTCTCGGCCCCGACGGCGACCACGAGGTCGGTGCGGCCGACGCCACCGAACTCGCCCGGGCGGTCACCCAGACCCCCTCGTTCGCCGACCCGGACACCGGCGCGCCGCCCGCCGAGGACGTCATCGTCACCTCCGGGGCCCACTACCACCTGCTGCGCTTCGTCCCCGCGTCCTTCGACGCCAACGTCTTCCTCTACCTGCGGCTGGACCGGGAACACGCCAACCTGGCGATGGCCCGACTGCGGCTGGCCGCCGTCGCCGACCGGCTGGTGCTCTCCTGATGTGGCCCACCGACACCCTCGCCCCGGCACCGCAACCGCCCGTGCCCTCGCTCCCGTCCGTCCCGGTCGCGCCGGTCGCGCCGGTCGCGCCGGTCGTCCCGCCGATGCCGTCCGTGCCGCCGCTGCTGGTGGCCTCACCGGTCTCGGTGCACCGACTCGCCCCCGCCGCCGGGCCGTTCGGCCACGCCGCCGAGGTCCCCGGCCCGTACCTGACCGCCGACCGGCCCGCCGAACCGCAGGGCACCGGAGTGCAGGGCACCGAACAGCGGGACGCCGAACAGCGGGACGCCGGACCGGTGGCCGCCGAGCCCCCGGCCGCCGAACCACCGGCCGTCCGGCCGCGGACCCACGCGGCGCCGCTGCCGCGCCGCCGGCGCTCCAGCTGCGCGCCCGCCACCACCTTCGAGGCCGCGCTGACCGACCTCGCCGCCGACGGCTCCACCGGCGCCCTGCACGGCCCGGACGGCGCGGTGCACCTGTCCGGCGGCCTGGTGGTGCACGCCGAGGCGCCGGGCGCGGCGACCGTCGGCCACCTGCTGACCGGGGCCGGGCGGATCACCCTGCGCGAGTGGGAGGACAGCCTGCTGCTGGGGGCCGGACGGCACGCCGAGTACCTGGTGGGCAGCGGTCTGATCGGCCCGGGCGAACTCGAACTCGCCCGGCTGGCCGCCACCTTGGACGGCGCGCAGGACGCGCTCGCCCAGCACGACGGCGAGTTACGCTTCGACCCGGCCGCCCGCCCGGCGTTCCGGCTGGCCCGCCCGCTCTCGGTGCTGGAGCTGCGCGGCGCGATCGGCCGCCGCCGCTCGCTGCTGGACGGCTGCTGGCCGTCCGCCGAGCTGGACCGGGCGCCGCTGCGGGCCACCGGCGCCGCCCCGGCCCGCCGCACCGCGGTGCCGCGCCGCCGACGGCAGGCGCTGCTGGCCGCGGCCGACGGCACCCGCACCGCGCCCGAGCTGGCCCGGCTGCTGGGGCGCTCCACCTACGGCACGCTGCTGGACGTCCGGCAGTTGGCCGCGGCGGGGCTGCTCGCGGCCCCGCGGCCGGCCGCCGTCCCCGACCCGCCCCCGGCCGCCGTGCCGCAAGCCGCGCCACCGGACGTGCTGCTGCCGCCCGGTCCGCGCTCCCACGACTCCTCGGACCCGGAGGTGGGCCTGCTGCTCCGACTACGCGCCGCTCTGGAGGCCCTGTGACCGCCCCGCCCGCCCGTCCCGTCCCGCCGACCCCGTCATGAAGCGGACCTTTCGACAACTGACCGCGAGGAGGACCCCCGTGCTGCCGGAGGCCGAGGTGCAGGCCGAACTGCGGGGCCTGCGGGCGAGGATCCCGCACCTGACCGGGTCGCTGGTGGCCACCATCGACGGCCTGGTGGTGGCGCACGACGCGCCCGCGCTGGAGCCGGAGGGCGTGGCCGCGCTGACCGCGGCCGCGCTGGGCGTGGGTTCCCGGCTGACCGAGGCGACCGGGCAGGGCGCCTTCCGGGAGCTGATCACCCGCGGCGAGCGCGGCTACACCGCGACGTACGCGGCCGGCGCGTACACGGTGCTGACCCTGCTGGCCGGTCCACAGGCCAACGTGGGCCGGCTGCACCTGGAGGCCCGTCGGGCCGGGGCGCGGATAGCGGCCCTGGCCGACACCGACCTCGACCGGACGACCTTCTGACCCCGGACGTCCCTCCCACCCTGCGGTACACCCGTCGCTCCAAAGAGCTGACGAGTCGTCAATTCCTTTCACGGAAGAGGTACTTGGAAAAAATGGCTGCTGTGGAAACCGCCCTCAAGGACATCATGAGCGCGATCGAGGGCACCATCGGCGTCGCCCTGGTCGACTACAACAGCGGTATGGCGCTGGGCACCGTCGGCGGCAGCGCGGAGCTGGACCTCAACGTCGCGGCCGCGGGCAACACCGACGTGGTGCGGGCCAAGCTGCGCGCGATGGAGCTGCTCAACCTGAACGAGGCGATCGAGGACATCCTGATCAGCCTCTCCACCCAGTACCACCTGATCCGGCCGCTGACCTCGCGCACCGGCAAGGGCCTGTTCCTGTACCTGGCGCTGGACCGCAACCGGGCCAACCTGGCGATGGCCCGGCACCAGTTGAAGCGGATCGAGGCCGACCTGGAGGTGTGACCCGCGCAGGGCGAGCAGGCCCCCGGTGGGAACGCGGACGGACGGCTCCGTCCCGCCGACCGGGGCCAGCGCCCGGGGGCGGCGGGGCAGCGAGGCAGCGGACGGTCTGCCGTTAGGCGGGGATGCGTCCCGCCCGGAGGTCTGGCCCGGTATGAGGTGTGACAGGTAACGTGGCAATGTGAAATTTCACTGTGCGGCGAGTCGGCCGGCCCGTCACCACCGCACACCCGGACCGCCCGGACCGCCCGGACCACCTCGGAGGAGCCCCCGCCGATGACCGACCAGCCCGCCCTGAACACCGGCAGCCACGACCTCCCCGTCAGCCCCGCCCTGGCCGCCCACATGACCGGCCAGTGGGCCGCCACCCCGCTGCCCGCCGACGCGCGCGTCCCCGGGTACGCCCACTTCCCGGGCCGCCGCGCCCGGCTCGCCGCCGCCTTCCCCGGCGAGCGGCTGCTCGTCCCCGCCGGGCAGTTGAAGGTCCGCAGCAACGACTGCGACCACCGCTTCCGCCCGCACAGCGCCTACGCCCACCTCACCGGCCTGACCGGCGAGGAGCAGGTCGGCCACGTCCTGGTGGTCGAACCGGACGGCGAACCCGTCCTGTACCTGCGCCCCCGCTCCGACCGCTCCGGCGGCTCCGGCGGCTCCGGCGAGTTCTACCGCGACCGCCGCTACGGCGAGTTCTGGGTCGGCCGGCGCGCCGACCTGGGCGAGGCCGCCCGGCTCACCGGCCTGCGCACCGCCCACCTCGACGACCTGCCCGAGCTGTTCACCGGCAGCGTCCCCACCCGGGTGCTGTCCGGCGTCGACCCGGTGCTCGACGCCCTGGCCGGCCGCCCGGCCGCCGCACACGCCGCCCCCGACGGCCGGCTGGCCGCCGCGCTCTCCGAACTGCGCCTGGTCAAGGACGCCTGGGAGGTCGAGCAGCTCCAGCTCTCCGTCGACCACACCACCGCCGGGTTCGCCGACGTCGTCCGCGCCCTGCCCGCCGCCCTGCGCCACCACCGCGGCGAACGCGTGCTCGAAGGCGCCTTCAACGCCCGCGCCCGCGCCGAGGGCAACGGCACCGGCTACGAGACCATCGTCGCCTCCGGCGCGCACGCCTGCGTCCTGCACTGGATCCGCAACGACGGCCCGCTGGACGCCTCGAAGCTGCTGCTGCTCGACGCCGGCGTGGAGACAGACACCCTCTACACCGCCGACCTCACCCGCACCCTCCCGCTCTCCGGCACCTTCGCCCCCGCCCAGCGCGACGTCTACCAACTCGTCCTGGCCGCCCAGGACGCCGCCATCGCCACCCTGCGCCCCGGCGCCTCCTTCCGCGCGTTCCACCGGGCCGGCATGCGCGTCATCGCCGAGGGCCTGGCCGCCTGGGGCCTGCTGCCGGTCCCCGCCGAGGAGGCCCTCCGGGAGGACTCCGGCCTCTACCGGCGCTACACCCTCTGCGGCAGCGGCCACATGCTCGGCCTCGACGTGCACGACTGCGCGAAGGCCCGCGCCGGGACGTACCTGGACGGCGTCCTCGAGGAAGGCATGGTCCTCACCGTCGAACCCGGCCTCTACCTCCAGCCCGACGACCTCACCCTCCCGCCCGAACTGCGCGGCCTCGGCGTCCGCATCGAGGACGACCTCGTCATCACCGCCGACGGGGCCCGCCTGATGTCCCACGCCCTCCCCCGCGAACCCGACGCCGTCGAATCCTGGATGGGCGACCTGCTCGGCTGAGCCGCCTCCCCCGGGACCCGCAGTAGAGTCCGGGGCATGCTCCTGTGGATCAACGGGCCCTTCGGCGGCGGGAAGACGCAGACCGCGCACGAGCTCCGGCGGCGGCTGGCCGGCAGCGTCGTCTGCGACCCCGAGCACGTGGGCTTCGGCCTGCACCGGATGACGCCCCCCGCCCTGCGCGGGGACTTCCAGGACCTCCCCGCCTGGCGGCAGGGCGTGTACGAGGTGCTGGACCGCGCCCTCACCGGGCACGACGGGACGGTGATCGTGCCGATGACGGTCGTGGAGCCCGCGTACTTCCGCGAGACCGTCGGCCGGCTGCGCGAACGCGGCCACGACGTCCGGCACTTCGCGCTGCTGGCCGAGCGCGGGACGGTGCTCCGCCGACTGCGCGAGCGCGGCTTCGGGCACGCCGTGGGGCTCCTCGCCGGGAAGGACGCCCCGCTGCGCCGGGAGAGCTTCGCCGTGGCGAAGCTCGACCTGTGCCTGGAGCGCCTGCGCGGGGACGAGTTCGCCGCGCACCTGTGGACCGACCGCCTCGGCGTCCCGCAGGTCGCCGACCGGATCGCCGCCGCCTGCGGGCTGGCGCTCGCGCCGAACACCGACGGCGCGCTGCGCGGGCGCCTGCGCCGGGCCTGGACGGGGGCCCGACACATCCGGTTCGACTGAGCCGCCGACGCCCCGCCGCCCCCGCTCTCACCCCGCGCGCAGCGCGTCCCGCCACAGGTCGCGGGTGACGTCCGCCGCCCCGCCCGTGCGGGCCCGGCGGTGGGCGGTGCCCGCCCACAGGTGCATCGCCGCCAGGTCGCCGCGGCGGCCCGCGGCCGCCCTGAGCGGCTGGGTGAGGTGGTGCACCTCCGGGTACGCCGCCGGGGCGTGCCCCTCGTGGCGGTCGGTGAACGCGTTGCGCAGCCCGCGCGCCGGGCGGCCGGTGAAGGCCCGGGTGACGGTGGTGGCGTCCAGTTCGACCAGGGCCCGGCGGTGCGCGGCGGACGCCCCGGACTCCGCGGTGCGCAGGTACGCGGTGCCGAGCTGCACGGCCGCCGCACCGGCCCCGAGCGCCGCGGCGATCGCCGCCCCGTCCCCCAGCCCGCCCGCGGCGATCAGCGGCAGCGCGGTCACCTCCCGTACGGCGGCCAGGAGTTCGAGCAGCGGAAGCGTTCCGGGCGGGTCCTCGGCGCGGTGCGTACCGCGGTGCCCGCCGGCCTCCGGGCCCTGGACGACGAGCGCGTCGAGGCCGAGCGCGGTCGCGGCCCGGGCTTCCGCGGGGCTGGTCACGGTGCCGACCTGCCGGATGCCGGCGGCCCGGACGGCGGCGGCCTCGGCCGGTTCGGGCAGCCCGAAGGTGTACGACACCCAGTCGACCGGGTCGCGCAGCAGCAGTTCGACCTTGGCGTCCCAGTCGTCGCGGTCGGCCGGGATCTCGGCGGGCAGTTCGACCCCCCACCGCAGCGCCTCGGGCCGCAGCCGCTCCCGGTAGGCGTCCACCGCCCCGGACGGTGCGGGCGGCCCGGGGACGAACAGGTTCACGCCGATCGGCCGGTCCGTCAACTCCCGCGCCCTCTGCACCTGTTGGCGCACCCCCTCGGCACTGCGGTACCCCGCCGCGAGGAACCCGAGCCCCCCGGCCCCGTTCACGGCAGCCACCAACTCGGGGGTCCCCGCCCCACCCGCCATCGGCGCCACGACCACCGGCACCGCCCACTCCGCACCCATCCCGCGCTCCCTCCACCGCCCCCCGCCCGCCACCCTACGCCGCCCCGCACCACCCCCCGGCCTGCCACCACGGCGCGAATGTTCCGACAGGCGGGAGGCACGTGGTGGACACCGACCGGGGCGGGCGGGCGGCGCCTCCGACCGCCTACCGCCACGTCGGCCCGCCGGTCATCCGCGCCGCGGCCCGCGACGCGCCGCCGGGCACCCCGGTCGCCTCGGCCGCGCAACTGTCCGACCGGCTCGGGCGGCAGCCCGCCCCGGCCGGGCCGTTCACCTGCACGGTCGGGACGGACGGGGTGCTGCGGCCGGCGGACCGGCGCAGCGAGCACGTGGCGTGCGCGGGCGGCGGGGCGGTGCCGGGCGCGGGTGAGGCGGAGTTCGCGCGGGCGGCGGACGGCGGCCACCGCGCGGTGGAGGCGTCGAACCCGTCGACCGGCTACTGCCCGGACACCGCGTGCCGGCCGGCCGTCGCGGCGGCGCTGGAGCGGGCCGGGGTGCGGCACCCGGGCGGGTTCACGTACGCGGCGGTGTTCCGGCGTTGCCCGGAGTGCGGGGAGACCTCCCTGACGCGGAAAGGGTTCTTCGTGTGCGTCTTCTGTGAATCCGAGCCGCCTGCGCGGTGGAACGCGGGCCCGCCGATAGCGTGACGGGCGTCACACCCGAGGGCTGTCACATCGGGGACGGCCGCGGGGTCAGACCTTCGAAAGCACGCGACGACCGTTCGAAGAACAAGGAGCCACCACCATGGACGCACGCCTCGACTACTTCGCCAACCCGCTCGGCGCGAAGTTCCTGAAGTACATCAACTCGGCCGGCCACGCCCTGGGCCTGTCGGCGCTCCCGATGTCGACCCAGGAGCTGGTGAAGATCCGCGCCAGCCAGATCAACGGCTGCGGTTTCTGCACCGACATGCACACCAAGGACGCCGCGCACGCCGGGGAGACCCAGCAGCGGCTCAACCTGGTCGCCGCCTGGCGCGAGGCCAAGGTCTTCACCGAGGCCGAGCGCGCCGCGCTGGAACTCGCCGAGCAGGGCACCCGGATCGCGGACGCCGCAGGCGGGGTCAGCGACGACGCCTGGGCGGAGGCCGCCAAGCACTACGACGAGGAGCAGCTGGCCGCGCTGGTCGGCCTGATCGCCCTGATCAACACCTACAACCGGATCAACGTGATCATCCAGCAGCCCGCCGGCGACTACGTGCCCGGCCAGTTCGCCTGACCCACCCCGCCCTGGCCGCCCCCGCCCCACCGTCGGGGCAGGGTGCGGCCGGTCCGGGCGGCGGCCGCGCGGGCGGGACGGTCGCAGCCGCCGGGTCGGCGACGGCCGGTCCGGCCCCGGGACGGGCGAGCAGCACGGTGGCCGTCGGCAACGGGGGCTCGACGGTGGACTCCGGCAGGGTGGCGAGGATGTCCTCCTCGCGCGCGAGGCAGCGGCGCATCGACGCCTTCCCCACCCCGCCCCCCGCCCCCGTCTCCGCAGCCCGCTCCGCAGGGGCGGGTCAGCCGGGGGTCCGCGCCACCGGTATCCACAGCTGCGCGGAGGACTCCCCCGGACCGTCCGGCACCGGCCGGACCCGCAGGATCTCCGGGCCGGGCCGGTACTCGTACGGGTTGGACGGCATCCACCGGGCCGCCACCTCGGCCCACAGCTGCTGCAGCGCCTGCGGGAACGGCCCGGTGTTCTCGAACACCGCCCAGCTGCCGGCGGGGCAGTCCAGCACGTCGAGGTCGGCGGGCAGGTCGTCCGCGTCCGCGCCGCTGACCACCGCGTGGTAGTAGTCGAGCAGGCTGCCCTCCGCGAAGCCGTCCAGGCCGTCCGGGCCCTCCTCCGGCAGCCGCACGGTCGCCGCGACCAGGCCCTGCGGGTCCTGGTCGGACAGGGCGGTGATCCGCCGCACGGTCTCCGCCGGGATGCCCCGGACGTGCTCGGCGATGTGCGGGTTGACGCCCTCGTGGACCAACGGGACCCGGGCCTTGCGGCCCACCACCCGGAACGCTTCCTTCTCCACGATGCGGTACCGCATGGTGGCACTCCCTTCGACGACGAGACGGAAGGAGAGCCGGGGCTGCGCGTTCAGCACCGCCCCGGAGCGCCGGGCCTCCCCGGGGCCGACCCCGTGCAGGGCCCGGAACGCCCGGGCGAAGGACTCCCCGGAGCCGTAGCCGTAGCGCACCGCGACGTCCAGCAGCGACGGCTCCCCGGCCAGCACCTCGGCCGCCGCGACGGTCAGCCGCCGGCGCCGCACGTACTCCGACAGCGGCATCCCCGCCAGCGAGGAGAACAGCCGCCGGAAGTGGTACTCCGAGGTGGCGGTGATCCGGGCCAGCTCGGCCACCTCCAGCCGCCGGTCGAGGTGCTCCTCGACGTGGTCCATCGCCTGGTTCAACCGCTCCAGCAACCCCGTTCCCCTTCCCTTTCCTTGCCACCGACCCTAGGCGGGGCCCGCACCCCCGCACCCGACATTCCCGGCCCGCTCCGGTCGGGTCCCCACCCGGGTCGGCGCCCGGCCCGGCCCCTGCCCGGGTCGGCGCCCGCTCAGCGTTCCGCGGCGCGGATCAGCCCGGCCGCGAGGCCGGCCGCGACGGCGGAGGTGCGGGAGTCGACGCCGAGTTTGTCGTAGATGTGCACCAGGTGGGTCTTGACGGTGGCTTCGCTGATGAAGAGGCGCCGGGAGATCCGCCGGTTCGGCAGGCCCTCGGCGAGGAGTTGGAGGATCTCCGCCTCGCGCGGGGAGAGCGAGGGCCGGCCCGCCCGGACGCGGCCGAGCAGCCGGGCGGCGACGGGCGGGGCGAGGACGGTCTCGCCCCGGGCGGTGGCCCGGATGGCGGCGGCGAGGTCCTCGGGCGGGGCGTCCTTGAGCAGGTAGCCGGTGGCCCCGGCCTCGACGGCGGCGAGGATGTCGGCGTCGGTGGAGTAGGTGGTGAGGACCAGGACGGCGGGCGGGTCGGGCAGCGCGGTGATCCGGCGGGTGGCCTCGACGCCGTGCATGCCGGAGCCCATCTGGAGGTCCATCAGGACGACGTCGGGGCGCTGCCCGGCGGGCAGTTCGGCGAGCAGGGCGAGCGCGGCGGCGCCGTCCGCGGCCTCGCCGACGGCGGTGGCCTCCGGCAGGTCCTCGACCACGGCGCGCAGTCCGCGCCGGACCACCGGGTGGTCGTCCACCACCAGCACCCGGATCACCGCCGCACCCCCGCGGGCAGGAACCGCCCGGCCGCCCGCCGCGCGCTGCCCGGCGGGCGTTCGACGGCGGGGCCGCCGGGGCCGGGTGCGGGCCCGCCGAGGCCGGACGCGGGCGCCGCGGGCTGGTCGACGGCGCGCAGCGGGAGCGCAGCGGCGACGGCGGTGCCCTCGCCGGGGGCGGACTCGACGGTGAGGGTGCCGCCGAGGGCGGCGATGCGCTCGTGCATGCCGTGCAGGCCGAAGGAGTCGGGGGCGGGCGCGGTGGCGGGGTCGAAGCCGGTGCCGTCGTCGTAGACGTCGAGGGTGACGGCGTCGTCGAGGTAGCCGAGGGTGACGGCGACGTGCGCGGCGGCGGCGTGCCGGACGGCGTTGGCCAGGGCCTCCTGGGTGAGGCGCAGCAGGGCGACCTCGGCCTCGACCGGCAGCGGGTACGGGTCGCCGTCGCGGTGGAAGGCGGCTCCGGCGCCGTCGGCGAGGCGGCGCAGCGCGTCGGGGAGGGTGGTGCCGTCGAGCGCGGGCGGGGTGAGGGCGTGGACGAAGCGGCGGGCCTCGGCCAGGTTGGCGGAGGCGGTGCGTTCGATCTCGCCGAGCAGCGGGGCGGCGGCCGGGAGGTCGGCGGCGCCCCGGGCCTCGCGGGCCAGCAGCACGATGCCGGCCAGGCCCTGGGCCAGGGTGTCGTGGATCTCCCGGGCCAGGCGCTGGCGTTCGGCGAGGCGGCCGGCCTCGCGCTGGCTGGCGGCGAGTTCGTCGCGGGTGCGGACCAGGTCCTCGATCAGCCGCTGGCGGGCCCGGCTCTCCCGGTAGAGGGCGGCGTAGCCGTACGCGGTGAGCAGCGCGACGGCGGCGCCGGCCAGCGGGCCGAGCACCTTGGCGGTGGTGAGCCCGCCGGGGGTGGTGGCCTGGGCGGCGAGGACGGCGGCGGTGAGCGCGGCCACGGCGGGCAGGGCGAGGCGCGGCGGCAGCACGTGCAGGCAGCCGAAGTACAGCGGGAAGGCGAGGTAGCTGAACTCGGGGTGCCGCAGGGTCAGTCCGATCCACAGCAGGGCGACGGCCAGCAGCCAGGCGCCGCCCAGGACGCGCGAGGCGCGGACCGGCCGCACCGCCCCGCCCGCCGCGTACAGCGCCGCCAGCGTGCCGGCGGTGGCCCAGCCGCCCGCGCCGAGCGCGCCGTCGGCGGCGGCCCGGGCCAGCAGCACGGCGAGCAGGGCGAGGAACAGGCCGTGCACGGCGAGGTTGGCCAGCCGCAGCGCGGGCGTCGGGCCGGCCGGCGCGGCATGTGGCGCGGCGTGCGCTGCGGCATGTGGCGAGGCGTGCAGCCCGGCCGCCGGCTCGGCCTGCGACGGGGCCTGCGGCGGGGGCGGCGGCGGTTCGGTACGGGGCACGCCTTCCGAGGGTACGGGGCGGTGGCGGCCCCGGACCGCGCCGCGGCATCAACCGTTCGATGGATTTCCGGGTGCACCCCTCGGCGGGTGGCGGCTCCGTCCGTCTCCCCGATGGCGGCGGGGCCGCCGCGGACCAGTCTGGAGTGGTCCGCTCCTCCGTCCCTCCGAAAGGTCTCCCGTGTTCGTCGCTCTGCGTGACATCCGTTTCGCCCGTGGGCGGTTCGCCCTGATGGGCGCGGTGGTCACCCTGATCACCACCCTGGTGGTGTTCCTGTACGGCCTGACCGGCGGCCTGGCCTCGGCGGCGTCCTCGGCGATCGCCGAACTCCCGGCGGACGGCGTGGTGTTCGGCGCCCCGGCGGGCGGTCCGGCGGAGGCGTCGTTCGCGGCCAGCACGGTCTCGCCGGCCCAGCGGGACGCGGTGGCGGCGGCGGGGGCGGGCGTGGTGCACCCGCTGGGCGTGGCGATGAGCCGGCTGACGGCGGACGGCGGGGCGGCCGCGGTGAGCGTGCTGGGCACCGATCCGGCGCTGCTGCCGCCCCTGGTCGCGGGCGCCGCCCCGGCGGACGGCGAACTCGCGGTCGGCGCCGACACCGCCGCCGCGTACCACCTGGCCCCGGGCAGCCGGGTCACCGTGGGCGCGCGGCAGTTGACCGTCTCGGCGGTCACCGCGCAGCGCTCCCTGTCGCACGCGCCGAGCGTGTGGACCACCCCGGAGACCTGGCAGCAGGTCTCCGGCCAGCACCAGCCCACGGCGCTGGCGGTGCGCGGCACCCCGCACGGCCTGCCCGCCGACCTGCTGGCCGTCCCGCTGGGCGACGCGCTGTCCGGGATCGACGGGTACGCGGCCGAGCAGGGCAGCCTGCGGCTGATCCAGGGCTTCCTGTTCGCGGTGAGCGCCCTGGTGGTCGGCGCGTTCTTCACGGTGTGGACGGTGCAGCGCCGCCCGGACATCGCGGTGCTCAAGGCCGTCGGCGCCTCCAGCGGCTACCTGGTGCGCGACGCGCTGGCCCAGGCGGCGGCCGTCCTGCTGGCGGGCGCGCTGCTCGGCGGGGCGCTGGGCGCGACCGGCGGGGCGTTCGCCTCCGCGGCGGTGCCGTTCGACGTGGGCGTGTGGACGGTCGCCGTCCCGGTCGGCGCGATGGTGCTGCTGGGCCTGCTGGGCGCGGCCCTCGCGGTGCGCCGGATCACCGCCGTCGACCCGCTGGCCGCGCTGGGCGCCCACCGATGACCCCCCGTCCCGCCCCCGTCCCGCAGGAGCCCCCCGTGACCGTCCCCGCCACCCCCGCCTCCACCGCTGCCACCCCCGCCACCCCCGCCTCCACCGCTGCCGCCGCCGTCCGCACCGGCCTCGCGCTGCACGGCGTGACGCTCAGCTACCCGGACGGCGAGAGTCGGCTGACCGCCCTGGACGACGTCGAACTGGCCGTCGCCCCAGGCGAGTTCGCCGCCGTCGCGGGGCCCTCCGGCTCCGGCAAGTCCAGCCTGCTGGCGGTCGCCGCGACGCTGCTGCGCCCGGACCGCGGCCGGGTGCTGGTGGACGGCGTGGACGCGGGCGCGCTGGGCGAGCGCGAACGTACCGCGCTGCGCCGCGAGCGGCTGGGCATCGTCTTCCAGCAGTCCAACCTGCTGGCCTCGCTGACCGCCGTCGAGCAGCTGCTGGTCCTGGAGTCGGTGCGCGGTCGCCGCCCGGAGCGGGCCCGCCGCCGGGCCGAGGAGCTGCTGGAGTCGGTCGGCCTGGCGGGCGGCAAGCAGCGCCGCCGCCCGCACCAGCTGTCGGGCGGCGAGCGCCAGCGGGTGAACATCGCCCGCGCGCTGTTCGGCAGCCCCTCGGTGCTGCTGGTGGACGAGCCGACCTCGGCGCTGGACCACGAACGCGGCGCCCAGGTGGTCGAACTGCTCGCGGAGGTGACCCGCGCCCACCGCACCGCCACCGTGATGGTCACCCACGACCGCGACCTGCTGGGCCGGGTCGACCGGGTCCTGGAGATGCACGACGGCCGCCTGACCGGCTGAGCACCCGGCACCGCCCCGGCCGCCCGGGGAACCACCCGGGGAGCCGACCGCGGACCCGACCGGTCAGCACTCCACCCCCAGCAGCCCGCGCAGCGCCGCCCGCCCGCCCTCCGTGACCCGCAGCGCCCGGCTGTCCGGGCGCCGCAGCACCCAGCCGGCGTCCACCGCGTGCCGGCAGAGCGCCGCGCCGACGGCGCCCGCCAGGTGCGGGCGGCGTTCGGTGAAGTCCAGGCAGGGCCGGACGGCGGGGCGGCGGCCGGGGCGGACGGTGATGCCGGTCGCGGCGAGCCAGTCGGCCCCGGCGGCGGTGAGGGAGAGCCCGTTGCGGTCGTCGAGCAGGCCGCGGGCGGTCATCGCGTCGGTGACGGCGACGCCGAGCGCCCCGGCGAGGTGGTCGTAGCAGGTGCGGGCGCGGGCGAGTTCGCCCTGCTGCCGGGCGGTGCGCAGCGAGCGGGCGGGCGGCGCGGGGGCGTCCCGGTCGCCGAACTGGGCCAGTGCCTCGACCAGTTCGGCGGCGGCCGGGCCGGACAGCCGCAGGTAGCGGTGGCGGCCCTGGCGCTCCTCGGCGAGCAGTCCGGCGCCGACCAGCCGGTTGAGGTGGCCGGTGGCGGTGGGGGCCGCGACCCCGGCGCGGCGGGCGAGTTCGCCGGCCGTCCAGGCGCGGCCGTCCAGCAGGGCGAGGCAGAACGCGGCCCGGGTCGGGTCGGCGAGCAGGGCCGCCGTCGCGGCGAGGGAGCGGGTGCCGGTCGGGGTGTCCATCCGTCCATCCTGCCGGGCGGACGCTTCGGCGCGGGCCGAAGCGTCCCGGTCCTACGGTCGGCGGCATGCGAAACGACCTTCCCCCGGCCCCCTCCCACCGCGTCATCGAGCCGCACGTCCTGTACTTCGGCACCCCGGTGGTGCTGCTGAGCAGCGTCAACCCGGACGGTTCGGCGAACCTCGCGCCGATCTCCTCGGCCTGGGCGCTGCACCGCACGGTGGTGCTGGGCCTCGGCCGCAACGGCTGGACGGCGCGCAACCTGGCGGCCCGCCCGGAGCTGGTGGTGAACGTGCCGGGGCCGGAGCTGTGGCGGCGGGTGGAGCGGCTCGGCGGCACCACGGGACGCCCGGACGCCCCCGGCGGACCGGACGCGCCGGACGGAGCGGAGACGCCGGAGACGCCGGACGGCCCGGTGTTCGTCCGGGACAAGTTCGCCCGCGCGGGCCTGACCGCGCTGCCCGGGCAGACCGTCGCCGCGCCGCGGGTCGCCGAGTGCCCGCTGCACCTGGAGGCCGAGGTGGTGGACCTGCGGCCGGACGCCACCGGGGAGTTCCGGCTGGTGGAGGCGCGGGTCCGGCGGACGCACGCGACGGAGGCGGTCATGGTGCCCGGCACCGACTACGTGGACCCGGCCGCGTGGAGCCCGCTGGTGTACAACTTCCGGCACTACTTCGGGCTGGGCCCGGAACTGGGCCACTCCGCCCGCAGCCGCACCGCGCGCGTCCCGCACACCTGACGGCCCGTCAGCGGGCGGGCAGCCGCAGCGCGCTCTCCGGCTCGGCCGGTTCGGTCCGGTCGCCGGCCGCCCACAGGTGGCGGACGTGGCCGAGGTGGCGGGTCATGCACGCCTCGGCGGCGTCCGCGTCGCCGGTCAGCAGCACGTCCAGCAGTTCCAGGTGCTCCTCGGCGGAGCTGACCAGCTCGCCCTGCTGGTCGAGCCGGTTGAGGCCGTACAGCCGGGAGCGCTTGCGCAGGTCGCCCACGGTCTCGACCAGGCGGGCGTTGCCGGCCAGCGCGAGCAGGTCGAGGTGGAACTGGCGGTCGGCCTCCAGGTAGCCGATCAGGTCGTGCTCGCGGGCGGCCTCGACGATCGCCACGGCCTGCGGGCGCAGCGCCTCCAGCTGTTCGGCGGTGGCGATCCGGGCGACCCGGCCGACGGTGGGGACCTCGATCAGGGCGCGGATCTCGGTGTACTCGTCGAGGTCCCGGTCGGAGAGCTCGGTGACCCGGAAGCCCTTGTTGCGGACCGCCTCGACCAGCCCCTCCCGGGTCAGGTCGAGCATCGCCTCGCGGACGGGGGTGGCGGAGACCCCGAAGTCGGCGGCCAGGGTCGGGGCGGAGTAGACCACCCCGGGGCGCAGCTCACCGGAGATGAGTGCCGCACGCAGGGCGTGGGCGACCTGGTCGCGCAGCCGCTCCTGGACGGAGATGAGGTTGCGGGGCTTGAGGTCGGCCATGGTGTTCCTCCGGAGGTTCAACAGGACCCCATTGTACAATGTCACGTTGCGGAGAGCGGACGCCCGGCCTTCGGTCGTGACTGTCCGTGTCGCCGCGCCGCCCGCCCGGACCACCCCGCCCCGCGCCGCGCTACCCCGCCGCCGACACCGCCGCCGACACCGCCGTCGACCCCGGCCCCGACACCGCCCGCCGCACGTACTGCGCCGCCGCCACCGCCAGATCCTGCCACGCCGTGCCGACGCTCTTGAAGAGCCTGGGACGATCATGGCCGACGGCAACCCCGCCCGTCACCAGTTCCACCGGATTCACCAGCCGCTCCGGCCCGGCCCCCGCCACCAGCAGGTCCCCGGCCTCGCGCAGCGCGACCGCCCGGGCCTCCACGAGCAGGTCGGCCCGGCCCACCGGGCGGGCGTCCACCAGGCGGGCGTCCGGCGCGTGCGAGCCGACCGCCGCGACCGCCGCCCGGTCCGGCACCAGCCGGCCGTCGAACAGCGGGGTGCGGGCGGTGGTGCAGCCCACCACCAGGTCCGCCCCGGCGACCGCCTCCGGCCCGCCGACGGCGCCGCGGCCAGGCCGAACCCGGCCGCGTACACCGCCACCTCCCCCGCGGGCCCCGGCCGCCGCGCCACCACGGTGACCCGCTCCAGCCCGGGCGGCACCGCCCGCAGCGCCGCCACGTGCCCCACCGCCCGCGGCCCGGCCCCGAACACCACCGGCTCCCGCGGGTCCGGCGCCGCCGGCGCCCGCAGCGCCGGCGCGGTGACCGCGGGCGTGCGCAGCACGGTCAGCGCCGCCCCGTCCAGCAGCGCGACCGGCCGCCGCGCGGGCCCGTCGAACCGCAGGTCCGCCCCGGCGATCCGCGGCAGCCCGGCCCCCGGGTTCCCTGGCGCCACCCCCGCGACCTTCACCCCGGCGAACCCCCGGCCGCCGCGGGCATCAGCAGCAGCTCCCCCGCCGGTACGGGCCCGCTCGCCCGCGCCGGGCACCCCTCCACGTCCGGCCCGCCCCGCAGCGCCCGCTCCAGCGCGTCGACGGCGGCGAGGTGGCCGAGGGTCGGCTCCAGGTGCTCGACCCCGACGGCCACCGCCCCGATGGTCACCGCCCCGACGGTCACAGCAGGAACCCCGGGCCCAGGGTGTCCTCGGGGTCGAGGACGAAGCGGTGCTCGCCGGTGCGGTGGGCCGCGCCGGTGACCTCGGTGACGACCGCGCCGTCCTGCGGGGCGCGGACCCTGCCGGTGAAGGTGGTGCCGATGACCGAGTCGTGCCGCAGGGTGCGACCCGGAGCGAGGGCGCCGTCGTCGGCGAGCAGGGCGAGGCGGGCGGAGGTGCCGGAGCCGCACGGGGAGCGGTCAATCCGGCCGTCGGCGAAGACGGTGACGTTGCGCTGGTGCGGGCCGGACGGGGTGTCGGGCAGTTCGTCGTACAGGATGACGCCGTGGAGGCCGTCGCGGTGGTCGGCGAGCACCGGGTGGCCCGCCAGCGCGGCGCGGACCTCCCGGCCGGCGGCGGTCAGGTCGGCGAGCCGGTCGGGGACGACGGACAGGCCGAGCGCGGCGGCGGGCAGCGAGGCGTGGACCGCGCCGGAGTCCGCCAGGTCGACGGCCACCGGGCGTCCGAGCACGGTCAGGTCGACCTTGCGGGCCAGCACCCGGGTCGGCACGTTGCGGAAGGTCACGGCGGTGGTGCGACCGCCGCGGCGGTGCACGGTGGCGCCGACCCGGCCGGAGGGGACGTCGATCCGCACCAGCGCGGTGCCGTCGTCGGGGGCGTCGACCAGGCCGGTGTCCACGGCCCACGCGCCGAGCGCCATGGTGCCGTGGCCGCACGCGGTCGAGTAGCCGTCCCGGTGCCAGAACAGGACGCCGAAGTGCGCCTCGCCGTCGTCCGCGGGAACGACGAACCCGCCGTGCGTGCCGGCGTGCCCGCGCGGTTCCCGGGTCAGCAGGCGGCGCACGTCGTCCAGCGGGCCGGGCCGCGGCGCGGTCGCGCTGCCGCCCGCGCCGATCGCGATCGCCCGGCGCTCGGCGACGGTGTCGCCGGGCACCGGCGGCAGCCCGGCGACGACGATCCGGAACGGCTCGCCCGCGGCGTGGTAGTCGACCGTGGAGACCCGGCCCATCAGTACTCCCCGGCGGGCAGCACGCTGACGGTGCGCGAGGCGGTGTAGAAGTCGAGCGCGGCCCGCCCTTGCTCGCGGGGGCCGTACGAGGCGCCCTTGGCGCCGCCGAACGGCAGGTGGAAGTCGACGCCGCTGGAGGGCGCGTTGATCCGGATCATGCCCGCGTCCAGGCGGTCCGCGGCGGCCAGCGCCACGTCCAGGGCGCGCGAGTGGACGGAGGTGGACAGGCTGTGCCGGGTGTCGTTGGCCAGCGCGACCGCCTCGTCCAGGTCGGCGGCGGGCAGCAGCACCGCGACCGGGCCGAAGAACTCCTCCGCCAGCAGCGGGTGCCCGGCCGGGACGTCCGCCAGCAGGGTCGGCTCCAGGAACCAGCCCGCCCGGTCGGCCCCGGCCCCGCCGGCCAGCACGGTCGCGCCGCCGGCCCGGGCGGTGTCGATCGCCCCGGTCAGCCGCTCCAGCGACGGCCGGCCGATCACCGGCCCGCAGACGGTGTCCGGGGCGGCCGGGTCGGCGGCCGGGGTCCGTCCGAGCGCCTCGGCCAACGCCTCGGCCAGCGGCTCGTACGCGTCGCCGACGGCGATCACCCGGCCGGTCGCGGTGCACTTCTGGCCCGCGTACCCGGCGATCGCAGCGGCCAGGTGGGCGGCGGCCTGCGCGATGTCGGCGTCGGGCAGCACCAGGGCGGCGTTCAGGCCGCCCATCTCGGCCTGCACCGGGACGCCGCGCCCGCTCGCCCCGGCGACCACCGCGCGGCCCACCCCGGACGAGCCGGTGAACGAGACCACGTCCGCGCTCCCGACCAGCGCCGTCCCCTCCTCGGCGCCGCCCGGGACGACGGTCAGCACGCCCGCGGGCAGGTCCGCGAGTTCGGCCAGCCGCAGCGCGCAGGCCACCGCCTCCGCCGACGGCTTGAGCACCACCGCGTTGCCGGCCGCCAGCGCGGGCGCGGCCTTCCAGGTCGGGATCGCCAGCGGGAAGTTCCACGGCGTGATCAGCCCGGCCACCCCGTGCGGGCGGCGGCGGGTCAGCAACAGGCCCTGGCCGGCGGCCGGTTCGTGCACCTCGCCGGAGGCGGCGAACGGCGCCTGCGCGTAGTAGCGCCAGATCGCCACCGTGCGGGCCACCTCGCCGCGCGCCTCGGCCACCGGCTTGCCGACCTCGCGCACCACCAGCGCGACCAGTTCCTCGGCCGCCGCCTCGACCGCCGCGGCGGCCCGGCCCAGCGCGAGCGACCGCCCGGCCGCCCCCAGCGCCCACCAGCCGCGCTGCGCCTCCCGCGCCCCCGCGACCGCCGCCGCGACGCCGTCGGCCCCCGTCGACGGCACCGAGGCCACCAGGTCGCCGGGGTCGGCGGGGTTGTACGAGTCGATGGTGCTCATGCTCAGGAACCTTCCATTGAACGTGAATTGACGGATCGGCACAGAAAGCCACCACCCCCGGCGGGCGGGCGCGCTACAGCAGGAAGCCCGCCGGGAACGGGTCCGTCGGGTCGAGGAAGTACTGCGCGGTGCCGGTCACCCAGGCCCGGCCGGTGACGGTCGGGACGACGGCGGGCAGCCCGGCGACGGTAGTCTCCTCGACCAGGCGGCCGGTGAAGGTCGTCCCGATGAAGGAGTCGTTGCGGAACTCGGCGCCGATCGCCAGCTCGCCGCGCGCGTGCAGCTGGGCCATCCGCGCCGAGGTGCCCGTCCCGCAGGGCGAGCGGTCGAACCAGCCGGGGTGGATGGCCATCGCGTGCCGGGAGTGCACCGCGTCCGAGCCGGGCGCGAGCAGCTGGACGTGGTGGCAGCCGTGGATGGACGGGTCCTCGGGGTGCGTCGGCCGGTGCCCGTCCGCGGCGTTGATGGCGTCCATCACGGCCAGCCCGGCGGCCAGGATCTCGTCCTTGCGCCCGCGCTCGAACGGCAGGCCGAGCCGTTCCAGCGGCAGGATCGCGTAGTAGTTGCCGCCGTACGCGAGGTCGTAGCCGACCGTCCCGTACCCGGGCACCTCCAGCTTCCGCTCCAGCGCCGCCGCGTACGAGGGCACGTTGCGGATGGTGACGCCGACCGCCGCGCCGTCCACCACCCGGACCTCGGCGACCACCAGCCCGGCGGGGGTGTCCAGCCGCACCGTGGTGACCGGTTCGACCACCGGCACCATGCCGGTCTCCACCAGCACGGTGGCCACGCCGATGGTGCCGTGCCCGCACATCGGCAGCAGCCCGGAGACCTCGATGTACAGCACCCCGAAGTCGGCGTCCGGCCGGGTGGGCGGCTGGAGGATCGCGCCGCTCATCGCGGAGTGGCCGCGCGGCTCGTACATCAGCAGCGTGCGGAACTCGTCGAGGTGCCGCTGGAAGTGGGTGCGCCGCTCGGCCATGGTGGCGCCGGGGATGGTGCCGAAGCCCCCGGTGACCACCCGGGTGGGCATGCCCTCGGTGTGCGAGTCGACGGCGTGGAAGACGTGGCGGGTCCGCATCGCGGTTGTTCTCTCCAGTCGGCTGTCGGCGGGTCCGGACCTCCGGCGGCCGGGCCGGCTCCCCTCCGGGGCCGACCCGAACCGCCTTGCGGCACGGGCTACTTGTGGCCCTCGGCGAGCGCCTTCCCGGTCGCGGCGCGCACCGCGGCCTCGACCTCCGGGACGAGCGGCAGGCGCGGGGCGCGGGTCGGACCGCCGGGGCGCCCGGCGAGGTCCATGGAGAGCTTGATGGCCTGGACGAACTCGGTCCTGGAGTCCCAGCGCAGCAGCGCGTGCAGCGAGCGGTAGAGCGGGACGGCGGTGGCCGGGTCGCCGGAGACGGCCGCGTGGTACAGCTCGGCGCAGGCGGCGGGCAGCGCGTTCGGGTAACCGGCGATCCAGCCGACCGCCCCGGCCAGGGCCAGCTCCAGCAGGACGTCGTCGGCGCCGATCAGCAGGTCCAGCCCGGGGGCCAGCTCGGCGATCTCGTAGCCGCGGCGGACGTCGCCGGAGAACTCCTTGACCGCGACGATCGAGCCGTCCGCGTGCAGCTGCGCCAGCAGCGGCGGGACCAGGTCGACCTTGGTGTCGATCGGGTTGTTGTAGGCGACGACCGGCACCCCGACCCGGGCCACCTCGGCGTAGTGGGCCCGCACCGCGGCCTGGTCGGCCCGGTAGGCGTTCGGCGGCAGCAGCAGCACCGAACCCGCCCCGGCCTCGGCGGCCTGCTCGGCCCAGCGCCGCGACTCGGCACTCCCGTAGGCCGCCACGCCGGGCATCACCCGGGCCCCGTCCCCGGCCGCCTCGACGGCGGTGGTGACGACCCTGGCCCGCTCCTCGGCGGTGAGCGTCTGGTACTCACCGAGCGAGCCGTTGGGGACGACGCCGTCGCAGCCGCTGTCGATCAGCCAGCGGACGTGCTCGGCGTAGGCGTCGTAGTCCACCGTGAGGTCGTCACGGAAGGGCAGCGCGGTGGCGACCATGATGCCGCGCCAGGGACGGGCGGGGTCGCGGGGGGTGCGGGTCACGGGGATCTCCCTCGATATGATGTGTGACATTTTATAAGTGGGCACCAGGGACCACAAGGCCCCCGCCACCACCGGGCGGCCCCACGGCTCCCCGGCCTTCGGCCGGAAGCGCCCCTCGGTACGTCCTCTCGGCCCGCCCGGCCGGAAGCCCTCACACCGGGGGTGCGCCCGGGTTCTCGACCGGCGCGGCGAGAGCGCGTGCCGGGCGGGCCCGGCCGCCGGCCCTGGGGCCTGTCTTCGAACCCCCGTCGTAGCCCTGCGGCGTCCGGTACGTGCTCTCGGCGGGCCGGGCGAAGGGCCTCGTACTGGACGTACTCGGCTCTCTGCCCGGTGCGGCGGGAGTGGGTGCCGGGCGTTGCGGGGCAGGCGGGGGTCTGAAGACA
The DNA here is from genome assembly GCF_044769485.1 of Kitasatospora sp. NPDC090308. Classification (NCBI taxonomy): domain Bacteria; kingdom Bacillati; phylum Actinomycetota; class Actinomycetes; order Kitasatosporales; family Streptomycetaceae; genus Kitasatospora; species Kitasatospora sp. NPDC090308. The sequence continues at coordinate 159,064 of NZ_JBIVXY010000008.1, forward strand.
GGCCCTAGTCCGGCCCCGGCTCGGCCAGTTGCGCCAGCGGCACCGGACAGGACAGCGGTCGGCTGTCCGGCCGCCCGGCTCCGCCGCCGGACAGGCGGGCCACCGCGGGTCCGCACATCCGGCCCTGGCACCAGCCCATGCCGGCCCGGGTGAGCAGCTTGACCGTCCGGGCGTCGCCGGCACCGAGCCGTTCGACGGCCTCCCGGACCGCCCGGGCCGGGACCTCCTCGCAGCGGCAGACCTCGGTGTCGTCGGTGACCCAGCCGGTCCAGTCCGGCCCGGGCGCGTGCGCGGCGGCCATCAGCGCGGCGAACGCGCGCCGCCGTCGGCGGACGGCCGCCGCCCGGGCGGGGAGCGGGCGTCCGGCCACCGCGTGGGCGGCCAGCACGCCCTCGGCGAGCGCCAGGTCCGCGCCGCCGACGCCGCAGGTCTCCCCCGCCGCCCACAGCCCGGGCACGCTGGTGCGCTGCCGGGCGTCCACCGCCAGGGCCACCGCGCCGTCCGGCCCGGCGGCCGTCGCGGCGCCCAGTTCGGTGGCCAGCTCGATCTGCGGCACCAGCCCGTGGCCGATCGCCAGCGCGTCGCACCCGATCCGCCGCTCGCTGCCCGGCACCGGCCTCCACCGGGCGTCCAGCCGGGCCACCGTGACGGCGGTGACCCGGTCGGTGCCGTGCGCCTCGACCACCGCGCTGCCGCGGCGCAGCCGCACCCCGTGGCGCAGCAGCCGGGCGCCGTGCGCGGCGCCCTCGGCGAGTTTCCCGGGGTTGCCGGCCAGCACCGGCAGCCCGCGGACGTAGCCGAGGTACGAGGTGGCCTCCACGATCGCGGGGACCTCCGCCCCGGCCGCGACCAGCGAGGAGGCGGCGGCCAGCAGCAGCGGGCCGCTCCCGGCCACCACGACGCGTCGGCCGGGCAGCACCAGGGAGGACTTGAGCATCGCCTGCGCGCCGCCCGCGGTCACCACCCCGGGCAGCGTCCAGCCGGGGAAGGGCAGTTGCCGCTCGTGCGCGCCGGTGGCCAGCAGGACGGCCCGGGCCCGGACGGTGGCCCGGTCGGCCGCCCCGGGGCCGCGGGTGGCGTGCAGGCGCCAGGGCCCGGTGTCGTCGCCCGGGGCGCCCGCCTCCAGCGCCCAGACGTGGTGGCCGGCCAGGTGGTCGACCAGCGGCGAGGCCGTCAGCCGCTCGCGCAGCCGGGCGAACACCGTCCAGCCGTGGTGCAGCCGCTCCGGCCGGGCCGCGCCCAGTTCGGGGGCGGGGTGCCGGTAGTACTGGCCGCCGGGCCGGCTGCCCGCGTCCACCAGGGCGACCCGCAGGCCGAACCCGGCGGCGGCGTCGGCGGCGGCCAGCCCGGCGGGGCCCGCGCCGATCACGGCGAGGTCGTAGCGGTCGCGGCGCGGCCCGTCCCGGTGTTCGCGCGGCTCAGACTCCGAGGTCGGCATGGCCGTGCCCCTCCTGGGTGGTGACGGTGTCGCCGTGCTCGGCGGGCAGCAGGCACAGGCGCTGGTTGGGTCGGCCGTTGACGGTGGCCAGGCAGTCGAAGCACTGCCCGATCCCGCAGAACGCCCCGCGCGGACGGCCCCCGCGCCGGGTGGTGCGCCAGGCCGGCACGCCGTCGGCCCACAGCGCGGCGGCCAGCGTCTGCCCGGGCAGCGCGGGCACCGGGCGGCCGTCGAACCGGAAGGTCCGGACGGGGCCGGGTTCGGCCCCCACCAGGTCGAGCGGGTCCACGGCTACTCCTCCCCTTCCCGTACGTCGCACCGCACCGGCCACCCCGCGCGGAAGCCCGCGCACCGCCACCCGCTCACCCCGCGCCACCCGCTCACCCCGCGTCCTCGGCGCCCTCGGCGTCGTCGAACCGCTCCGGTCGGAACGGCGCCAGGTCCAACTCCGGCTCCGCGCCGGTGAGCTGGCGGCTGATCAGCAGCCCGGTGGCGGGTGCCAGCCCGATGCCCGCGCCCTCGTGCCCGCAGGCGTGGTACAGCCCGGGCGCCCGGACGTCGTGCCCGACGGCCGGCAGGTGGTCGGGCAGGTAGGGGCGGAAGCCCCGGTAGGCGCGCTGGACCTGGGCGGCGCGCAGCACCGGGAACAGCGCGGCGGCCTGGGCGGCGAGCCGGTGCAGCACCTCGGGGCTGAGGGTGCGGTCGAAGCCGACCCGCTCGCGGCTGGCGCCGATCAGCACCGGCCCGGCGGGGGTGCCCTCGACCACGGCGGAGGACTGGAGGCCGGCCGAGCCGGAGGCGACGTCGGCGACGTAGTCGGCGGCGTAGACCTTGTGCCGGACGATCCGCGGCAGCGGTTCGGTGACGAGGACGAAGCCGCGCCGGGGCAGCACCGGCAGGCGGACCCCGGCCAGCGCGGCGAGTTCGCCGCCCCAGGTGCCGGCGGCGTTGACCACGGCGGGGGCGGCGAGGGCGCGGCGGGCGGTGGCCACGCCGGTGACGGCGCCGCCGGGGCCGCGCAGCAGGCCGGTGACGGCCTCGCCGAGGTAGCGGTCGGCGCCGGAGGCGCGCAGCAGGTGGGCGGCGGCCAGCGCGGGCTGGACCTGGGCGTCCTGCGGGTACAGGTAGCCGCCGGGCAGGTCGGCGGCCAGGTGCGGTTCGAGCTCGGGCAGTTCGTCGGCGGTGACCGGGACGGCGGTCACCCCGGCGGCGCGCTGCTGCGCGGCGAAGCCGTGCAGCGGGTCGAGTCCGGCGGGGCCGGTGGCGACCACCAGGCCGCCCTTGGGCTCGTACTCGACGCGTGCGCCGAACTCGGCGGCGAGGTCGCGCCACAGGCCGGTGGAGAGCAGGGCGAGGTCGAGTTCCGGGCCGGGTTCCTTGTCGGAGACCAGCAGGTTGCCCTCACCCGCGCCGGTGGTCCCGCCGGCCACCGGCCCGCGGTCCACCACGGCGACCTCCAGGCCGGACCGGGCGGCGTAGTAGGCGCAGGCGGCACCGACCACGCCGGCCCCGACCACCACGACGTCGTAGGAGTTTCGCTTGAGCACCTCAGTAATATGTCACATGGCTCGAACTCCGGGCAAGGACTCCCTCCACCCGGTCGTCACCGCCCCCCGGAACGCCGAACGGCCCCGGACCGACGGGTCCGGGGCCGTTCACCGCCGCGCGGGGCTCGCCGCCCGCGCGCCCGGTCAGGTGATGTCGTCGATCTGGTCGCGGCGCGAGGCCGGGACCGGCGCGGGCGCCTCCACCGTCTCGACCCCGCCGACCGGCTCGGCGCCCGCCACGCCCTCGACCGTCAGGTCGACCCGGGAGGCCTCCTCGTCGCTCAGCCCGGCGTCGGGGTTGCGGGCGGCCTTGCGCTTGTCGTTGAGGAGCGCGACCCCGACCGCCAGGAAGTACAGCGCCCAGATCGGCGCGGCCAGCGCCAGCATCGACAGCGGGTCGGTGGACGGGGTGGCGAAGGCCGCGAACACCGTGATGCCCATGACCATCGCGCGCCACCAGCTGAGCAGCCGCCTGCCGGTGAGCACCCCGACCAGGTTGAGCATCACCAGGAACAGCGGCAGTTCGAAGCCCGCGCCGAACACCAGCACCATGCGGGTGATCAGGTCCAGGTACGTCTCCACCGGCACGATCGACTTGACGCCGTCGCCGACGAAGCTGATCAGCATCTCCGCGGTCAGCGGCATCACCACGTACGCGAGCACCGCGCCGGCCAGGAACAGCGGGGTGCCGACCAGCAGGAACGCCACCGAGTAGCGCTTCTCGTGCTGGTGCAGGCCGGGCGCCACGAACTTCCACAGCTGGTACAGCCAGACCGGGGTGGCGGCCACCGCGCCGGCCGTGAGGCTGACCTTCAGCATGACCGTGAACGGGGTGGTCAGGCCGATGTTGGAGATCTCCGCGCAGTGCTTCAGGCCGGCCGGCAGGGTGCCGTCCGGGTTGCACGCGGGCAGCGGCTCGATCAGGAAGTCCAGCAGCGCCTTGTGGTAGAACACCGCGACGATCGTGAAGAGGATGATCGCCAGCAGCGACTTGACCAGCCGGTTGCGCAGTTCGCGGAGATGGTCGGCGAGCGCCATCCGCCCCTCAGGGTCCTTGGCCGCTTTGCTCGTCTTGCTCAACCCGGTCCTCGAATCGTGCGCTCGTCGTAGTCGGTGTGGTGCGGGGCCCGACGCGGGCGTTCAGGCGGCCCGGTCGGGGCGGGGGGCGCCCGGGGCGGCCTTGACCACCCGTTCCGGTTCGGCGGCGGGCCGCGCGGCCGGGGCGGGGGCGGGGGCGGCGGGCGCCTGTCGGCCGGAGTCGAACTCCCGGCGCAGCGCCCTGCCCTCGCTCTTGAGGATCCGCAGCGAGCGGCCCAGGGCCCGCGCCGCGTCCGGCAGCCGCTTGCCGCCGAACAGCAGCACCGCGAGCGCCGTGACCAGCAGCAGCGAGCCGGGTGAAAGGAGTCGCATCCGCAGTGCACCGCCTTCCTCGTCCGGGAGGCAGGGCCCCCTCTCTGCGGGCGATGGTAGCCGCTCGGGGTGTCCGCGCGGGAACCCGGTACCCAACGATCGGGTACCGGTCACCGACCGTCCGGCCGTGGTCAGTCGCCCGCGGCGGCCCGCTGCAGCGCGCCGACCGCGCCGTCCACCTCGCGGGCCAGCGCCCGCACGTCCAGCCACAGCCGCAGCGCCAGCGCGCCGAGCACCAGCAGTCCCGCGGTGGACAGCAGGACGGCTCCGACCAGGGTCCAGTTCACGTGCGGTCCTCCCTATCCGTCCACCGGCAGCAGCCGCATGGTGCGCACGCCGGCCTCGGTGAGCGCGGCGACGATCTTCTCCCCGGCGATCTTGCGGACGACCGCTCCGCAGGCCGGGCAGGTGAAGCTGTAGAAGGTGCGCTCCTTGCTGGCGCCGAGCGCCAGCCGGAACTCGCGGGCCGGGAGCTCGACCTTCTCCCGGCACTGCGAGCAGTACACCTTGAATCTGGTGCCGTCGGTCACGTGGTTCCGACCTGTCCGTCCCGGTAGTGCTCCAGCGCGGCCAGCGCGGCGGTGCGGGCCTGTTCGGCGAGCTGGGCGGGGGCGGTGATCCGGCCGTCCCGGCCCAGCCGCAGGGCGAGCGGGCGCAGGCCGGACGGCTCGGCGGAGCGCAGGGTGATCCGCAGGCCGCCGTCGGGGAGCTCCTCGGCGCTGTCGTGGGTGTAGTACTCGGCGACCCAGCGGCCGCCGGGGCCGACCTCGACCACCACCTGCGGGTCCTCGGCGGTGGGGGCGACCAGCCCGGCGGACAGGTCGCGGGGCTGGAGCCGGGGCGGGTTGGCGGGTTCGTCGAGCACCTTGATCTCGGCGATCCGGTCGAGCCGGAAGGTGCGCCGGTCCTCGGAGGTGCGGCACCAGCCCTCCAGGTAGGTGTGGCCCTCGGTGACCAGCCGGATCGGGTCGACCTCGCGCTCGGTCAGCTCGCCGCGGCCGTGCGACCAGTAGCGCAGCCAGATCAGCCGGCCCTCGCTGAGGGCGCGGTCGATGTCGGCGAAGACGGTGCCCTCGGCCTCGAAGGTGACGCCGACCCGGGCCGCGGACTCGGCGTTCTCGCCCGCCGCGTCCTCGATCTTGGCGACCGCCCGGGTGAGCGCCTGCCGGTCCCGCTCGCGCAGGCCGGGCAGCCCGGCGACGGCTCGGGCGGCGACCAGCAGCGCGGTGGCCTCGTCGGCGGCCAGCCGCAGCGGCTGGGCGACGTCGTCCACGTTGTGCCACCAGATCCGCTCGCCGTCGGTGTCGATGTCGAGCAGGTCGCCGCCGCGGAAGGAGGTGCCGCACATCGGCAGCACGTTCAGGTCGCCGATCAGCTCCCGCTCGGTGATCCCGAACGCCCGCGCCACCTCGGCGACCTCGGCCCCGGGCCGCTCGCGCAGGTAGGTGACCAGCGACAGCATCCGGCGCGTCTGGTCGATCGCGTTGCTCATGCCTGCACCTCCGCGAGACCGGCGACGGCGCGCAGCCGGTCGATGACGTCGGCCCGCAGGTCCTCCGGGCCGATCACGATGACGTCGGGACCGTACTCGGCCAGGTCGGCGCCCAGGCCGTTGCCGTACGGGATGTCCAGCTCGTCCCAGTCGGCGTCGGCCGGCCGGGTCTCCAGCGCGCGCTGGCGCAGCGGGTAGGCGGCGCCCGAGCGCACCCTGACCCGGGCCACCGCGGTGGCGCCCTCGCCGGCGAACCGGGCCACCACGGCCCGGACGTCCACGTGCTCGGGCACCTCGCCGGTGAACGCGCCGGCCCGGGAGCGGACCTTGCCGGTGATCCGGGAGAGCCGGAAGACCCGGGCCGAGCCGCGGTCGCGGTCGTAGCCGGCCAGGTACCAGTGGCCGCGCCAGCACTCCAGCGCCCAGGGCTCCACCGAGCGCGGCTCGGCGGTGGCGGCGCCGGCCTTGCGGTAGTCGAAGGTGACCGGCCGGCGGTCCCGGGCGGCGGTGAGCAGCGGCTCGAACGCGGCCTCCCGGCCGGGGATCCGCGGCTCCAGCGCGCCGTGCTCGCGGTCCTCGGCGAACGGGACGCCGGCCGCGCGCAGCTTCTGCAGGGCGCCGCTGGCGGCGCCGGACATCTTCGCCTGCTGCCAGACCCGGGCGGCCAGCGCCAGCGCGGCGGCCTCCTCGGCGTCCAGCGCGATCTCGGGGAGCCGGTTGCGGTCGCGGCGGGCGAGGTAGCCGATCTCGCCGTCGAGCGCGTTCTCGTCCACGTCGATGATCAGGCCGAGTTCGCGCAGGTCGTCCTTGTCGCGCTCGAACATCCGGTTGAAGGCGTCCTCGGAGCCCTGTTGCCAGGCCTCCCGGTACGCCTCGACGGACTCGCGCAGCTCTTTCTTGGAGAGCGGACGGCGGGTGTTCATCAGGCACAGGGCGAGGTTCATCAGCCGCTCTGCCTTGGCGATCGCCATCGGTGACCCTTCCTCCGATCGGGGGTGACCCGCCTGACCGTACCGGTACGAGCACGTCCAGAGAAAGCCGAACCCCCGGCTCCTGGCGGAACCGGGGGTTCGGTGGTGCGTCCGAGGTCAGACGCCCAGCAGGTCCACCACGAAGATCAGGGTGGAGCCGGCCGGGATGAGCGGGCTCGGGGACTGGTTCCCGTACGCCAGGTGCGGCGGGATGATCAGCTCGCGCCGGCCGCCGACCCGCATGCCCTCGACGCCCTGGTCCCAGCCCTTGATGACCCGGCCGCCGCCCAGCGGGAAGCGGAAGGTCTGGCCGCGGTTCCAGGAGGCGTCGAACTCCTCGCCGGAGGCGAAGGTGACACCGACGTAGTGGACCTCGACGACCGCGCCGGCCTTGGCCTCGGCGCCGTCGCCGACCACGATGTCGCGGATCTGGAGCTCGGTCGGGGCGTCGCCGCCCGGGAAGTCGATCTCCGGCTTGGTCAGGCTCACGATTGCTCTTCTCGTTCGGTTGCGTGAACGGGACTCATCCTAGGCGCACCGACGGGCCGTCAGCTGTCGCCGCCGCCGACACCGGCGTCCAGGATGTCGACCACGAACACCAGGGTGGAGTTGGCCGGGATGCTCTCGCTGGCCTGGTCCTTGTAGCCCAGCGAGGCGGGGATGACCAGCTCGACCCGGCTGCCGATGTTCTGGCCGACGATGCCCTTGTCCCAGCCCTCGATGACGCTGCCGGCGCCGGTGGTGAAGGTGAACGCCTGCCCGCGGTCGAGCGAGGAGTCGAACTTCTTGCCGTCCTTGTACAGCGCGCCGGTGTACTGGACCAGCACCTTCTCGCCGGACTCGATCTTGCGGCCCTTGCCCTGGATCAGCACGTGGCTCTTCAGGTCGGTCGGGTCGGCGGCGCCCTTGGGCGGGGTGATGTCGGCGGGCTTGGTGCCGTTGTCCTTGACCTGCGGGAAGTCCGCGGGCGGCGGGGTCACGTCACCGGAGAGCACCGCGCCCGGCGCGGTGGCCTGCCGGATGTCCAGCACGAAGACCAGGCTGTCGGCGGCCCCGATGCCCAGCTGGCTGTTGCCCTGCGCGCCGAACGCGGCCCCGGGCGGGGCGACCACCAGCAGGCGGCTGCCGGCCTTGTGGCCCTCGACGGCGTTGTCCAGCGCCGGGATCAGCGACCCGCCGCCGGCCTGGTACAGCTGCGGCTTGCCGTTCTCCTCCCCGTACGAGCCGGGGATGTCCTTGCCGGTCTGCCAGTCCATCGCCGTGTAGTCGACGGTGACCCAGTTGCCCTTCTCCACCTTCGGGCCGTTGCCCGCGGAGAGCTCCTTGACCACGAACGTCCCGTCCGGGGCGTCCTTGGGCAGCGTGATGGCCGCCTTGGAGCCGAAGTCGCCGGCGACGGTCGGCAGCACCTTGGCGCTGTCCTTGATCGGCGGCACCGGCTCCTGGGTCGGCGTGTCCGAGGGAGCGGGGCTGGCGGCGGCCGAGTCCGCCTGCGCGGAGGGCTTGCCGTCGTCCTTGTTGACGTAGTACATCGTCACGCCGGACGCGACCAGCAGCACGGCCAGGACCGAGCCCAGGATCACGCCGAGCCGGCCCACCCCGCCCGGGTCCTCGTCGTAGCCCGCTTCGGAGAGCGGCACCTTGCGCTGGTTGGACGCGAAGACCTTCGGGGCCTCCTCGGCCTTCTCCCCGGGGGCCACCGGGGCGGTGGGCGGCGCCCACCCCGCCTGGGTCAGCATCTCGGCGGGGACGACGATCGACTCGCGGTCCACCGAGGGCTTGTTCCCGTTGGTGTCGGCCTCGCCCGGGCTCGACGCTTTCTCAGACATGACTCCCCATTCGACTCGCCCGACGACGCGTGTACCACTGGTGCGGGGCAGCAGTATGTCAGGTCGGCATGAGAGCGGGTCAGCCCGGCCCTCGCCCGGCTGTCAGGCGGTTCTCAGACGGCTTCCAGGATGTCGATCACGAACACCAGGGTGGAGTTCGCCGGGATCGAGCCGCTGGCCTGGTCGCCGTAGCCCAGCGACGGCGGGACCACCAGCAGCACCCGGCTGCCGACGTTCTTGCCGACCAGCCCCTGGTCCCAGCCCTTGATCAGGCTGCCGGTGCCGACCTGGAGGGCCTGCGCGCCGCCGTGGTTCCACGAGGAGTCGAACTGCTTGCCGTCCGTCCAGGTCACGCCGGTGTACTGGACCACCAGCGTCTGCCCGCTCTGCACCTGCGGGCCGGTGCCCTGGACCAGCACGTACTGCTGGAGGTCGGCGGGCGGCTGCTGGCCGGCCGGGACGGTGATGGTCGGCGCGGCCTTGCCGTTGTCCTTCACCTGCGGGGCGTTCGCGGGCGGCTGGGTGAGGTCCCCGGGGACGGTGGTGTCCTGTGGCAGCGTGCTCACCACGTCCAGCACGAACACCACGGTGTCGTCCTTGCCGACGCCCAGCGCGCTGGAGCCCTGGCTGCCGAACCCGGCGGCCGGCGGGGCCACCACCAGCACCCGGCTGCCGGCCTTCCGGCCCACCACGCTCTGGTCGAAGGCGGGCACCAGCTGCCCGCTGCCCGGCTGGTACAGCTGCGGCTTGCCGCCGGAGTCGTAGGAGCTGGACAGGTCCTTGCCGCTGGTCCAGTCCTTGACGGTGTAGTTGACGGTCACCCAGTCGTTCTTGTTGACCACCGCCCCGGAGCCCTCGCTCACGGTGCTCACCACGAACTGCCCGGACGGCGGCTCGGTGGGCAGCGTGATGGTCGCCTTCGAGCCGAAGTCCCCCGAGACGGTGGGCATCGGCGAGGCGGACGCCACCGGGCTCGGCACCTCGGCGGCGGAGGCCGAGGAGGCCGCCGGCGTCGTCGCGGTGGACTTCCCGGAGCCGCCCGAGCTGCTGCACCCGGCGAGCAGCGCGACGGTCAGGGGAACGGTGAGCAGGTAGGCGGTTCGACGCATGACGTCAGCCTATGACCCGATTCGTCCGGTCCGTCGGAGGCGCGGCGCGCCCCCGGCGGACCGGACCGGGCCGGCGGATCACATCCCGGCGATCAGCTTCTCCACCCGCTCGTCCACCGAGCGGAACGGGTCCTTGCACAGCACGGTGCGCTGCGCCTGGTCGTTCAGCTTGAGGTGCACCCAGTCGACGGTGAAGTCGCGGCGCTGCTCCTGGGCGCGCCGGATGAAGTCGCCGCGCAGCCGGGCCCGGGTGGTCTGCGGGGGCACCGACTTGCCCTGGAAGGTCAGCAGGTCGGTGGTGACCCGCTTGGCCTGGCCGTTCTTCTGCAGCAGGTAGAACAGGCCGCGGCGGCGGTGGATGTCGTGGTAGGCGAGGTCGATCTGGGCGACCCGCGGGTTGGACATGGTCATCTGGTGCTTGGCCCGGTACTTCTCGATCAGCTGGTACTTCATGATCCAGTCGATCTCGGTGCCGACCTTGGCCAGGTCCTCGCTGCGCACCGCCTCCAGGGTGCGGCCCCACAGGTCCAGCACCCGGGCCACCGTGCCCTCGTTGAGGCCCTTGCGGTCGGCGAACTCCAGCGCCTTGGTGTAGTACTCCTCCTGGATCTCCAGGGCGGAGGCCTCCCGGCCGTTGGCCAGCCGGACCTGGTGGGTGCCGGTCAGGTCGTGGCTGACCTCGCGGATCGCCCGGATCGGGTTCTCCAGCGTCAGGTCGCGCATCACCACGCCGGCCTCGATCAGCCGCAGCACCAGGTCGGTGGCGCCGACCTTGAGCAGCGTGGTGGTCTCCGACATGTTGGAGTCGCCGACGATGACGTGCAGCCGCCGGTAGCGCTCGGCGTCGGCGTGCGGCTCGTCGCGGGTGTTGATGATCGGGCGGGAGCGGGTGGTGGCGGAGCTGACGCCCTCCCAGATGTGCTCGGCGCGCTGGCTGACGCAGTAGACCGCGCCGCGCGGGGTCTGCAGCACCTTGCCGGCGCCGCAGATCAGCTGCCGGGTGACCAGGAACGGGATCAGCACGTCGGCCAGCCGGGAGAACTCGCCGTGCCGGGCCACCAGGTAGTTCTCGTGGCAGCCGTAGGAGTTGCCGGCCGAGTCGGTGTTGTTCTTGAACAGGTAGACGTCGCCGGCGATGCCCTCCTCGTGCAGCCGCCGCTCGGCGTCCACCAGCAGGCCCTCGAGGATCCGCTCGCCGGACTTGTCGTGGGTGACCAGCTCGGTGACGTCGTCGCACTCGGGGGTCGCGTACTCGGGGTGGGAGCCGACGTCGAGGTAGAGCCGGGCGCCGTTCTTCAGGAAGACGTTGCTGCTGCGGCCCCAGGAGACGACCCGGCGGAAGAGGTAGCGGGCCACCTCGTCCGGCGACAGCCGGCGCTGGCCCCGGAAGGTGCAGGTGACTCCGTACTCGTTCTCCAGCCCGAAAATTCGGCGGTCCATGTGCGACTCTTCTCTGTTCGAAGCTCGGTGGAACCCCTCGGTGGCGGTCGGTGGACCGGCGGGCGGCCCGCGCTGCGCGGCGGGCCGCCCGGGCGGTCATTCGGTGTCGGTGCTCGCGTCGCCCGCGCCGTCGGCGTCCTCGTCGGCGGCCGACTCGTCGCCGCTGAGCAGCCGGGCCAGCTGGCCGCCCAGGATGCGCTTGAACTTCCGCTGCTGGAAGCGCTGGCGGTCCAGGACGGCGACCTCCAACTGCTCCGGCGTCATGGCGCGGGGGCTGCCGCCGTTGGGGTCGCGGGCCAGGCCGTCGACCGCCAGCTTGAGCGCCTCGGCGAGGGTGAGTCCGGCCCGGTGGCGCTGGCCGAGGTAGTTGCCGATGGAGTCGGCGTTGCCGCCGACCACCACGGCGTTCTTCTCGTCCACCACCGAGCCGTCGGGGGTGAGCCGGTAGATCTGGTCGTCGGCGGGGGTGCGGCCCACCTCGGCGACGATCAGCTCGACCTCGTAGGGCTTCTCCCCGACCGAGGAGAAGATGGTGCCCAGGGTCTGGGCGTAGACGTTGGCCAGGCCGCGGGCGGTGACGTCGGCCCGGTCGTAGGAGTAGCCGCGCAGGTCGGCGTAGCGCACGCCGCCGATCCGGAGGTTCTCGAACTCGTTGTAGCGGCCGACCGCGGCGAAGGCGATCTTGTCGTAGATCTCGGAGACCTTGTGCAGGGCCCGTGAGGTGTTCTCCGCGACGAAGACGATGCCGTCGGCGTAGGTGAGCACGACCACGCTGCGGCCGCGGGCGATGCCCTTGCGGGCGTACTCCGCGCGGTCCGCCATGGCCTGCTGGGGCGAGACGTAGAACGGCGTGGACACCGCCGGTCTCCCTTCGGGTGGTTGAGGCGGACTCAGAGAAGCGGGGCCTGCGGGCCGTTGGGGTGCTCGCGGCGCCGGTCGGTGATGGAGACCGCGATCGCGGAGACCTCCGCCTCGGTGAGCCGGCGGAAGCCGTCCTCGGTGATCAGCGTGACGATCGGGAAGATCTTGCGGGCCAGGTCGGGCCCGCCGGTCGCCGAGTCGTCGTCGGCGGCGTCGTACAGCGCCTGGACGGCGAGGGTGGCGGCCTCGTCGCCGGTCAGGCCGTCCCGGTAGAGCTTCTTCATCGAGCCGCGGGCGAAGACCGAGCCGGAGCCGGTGGCGGCGAAGCCGGCCCGCTCCTCGGAGCGGCCGCCGGTGACGTCGTAGGTGAAGATCCGGCCGCGGCCGAGGTCGAGGTCGTAGCCGGCGAAGACCGGGACGACCGCGAGGCCCTGCATGGCCATCGCCAGGTTGGAGCGGATCATCGTGGTGAGCCGGTTGGCCTTGCCCTCGAACGAGAGCACGGCGCCCTCGATCTTCTCGTAGTGCTCCAGCTCCAGCTGGAACAGCCGGACCATCTCGACCGCCAGGCCGGCCGTGCCGGCGATGCCGACGGCGCTGTACTCGTCCGCCGGGAAGACCTTCTCGATGTCCCGCTGGGCGATGACGTTGCCCATCGTGGCGCGGCGGTCGCCGGCCAGCACCACGCCGCCGTCGAAGACCGCGGCGACGATCGTGGTGCCGTGCGGCGCCTCGACGGTCATCCCCTCGGGGAGGGTGCGCCGCCCGGGGAGCAGCTGGGGCGCGTGGCTGTCGAGGAAGTCCAGGAACGAGGAGGAGCCGGGGGTGAGGAAGGCGGCCGGCAGACGCCCGGTGCCACTGAGGTTGGCTTCCACACGTGTCCTTCCGGATCGAAGATCGAAAGTTGCTTGGTGCCCCGGACCCTACCCGCTTCCGGGGCCGGTTCCACGCTCTCCGGGGGAGCTGCTCCGAGGAGCTTCCGGCAACACGAGGCCGCAGGCGCGCTCAGGGCACACCTGCGGCGCTCGTGCTGCTCTTTTCGGTGGACGGAGGGGTTTCCCCTCTCACTCGCCGCCCTTCTGGACGAATCCGCGCACGAAATCCTCGGCGTTGGATTCCAGTACCTCGTCGATTTCGTCGAGTACCGAGTCGACGTCGTCGCTGAGCTTTTCCTGGCGCTCCTTGAGCTCGTCCGAGGCCTGCGTTTCCGCCGCCTGCTCCTCGGCCTCCTCGGAGGAGCGGTTGGCCCGCTGCTGACCGCCGCCGGTGTCCTTCTCCGCCATTTTCCTCACCCCGCTCGTTCGGTGTTCTCGTTCAACGCTGGCTGCTCACCGGAATGATTCCCCGTCCGGGAAACGTTCACCCTCGGTGATCGAAAAGTTACCCGCCGGAGAGGACGCGCACCAGGTCCTCGGCGGTGCGGCACCGGTCGAGCAGCTCCTTGACGTGCTCCCGGGTGCCGCGCAGCGGCTCCATGGTCGGGACGCGCTGGAGGCTGTCGTGGCCGGGCAGGTCGAAGATGACGGAGTCCCAGGAGGCGGCGGCCACGTGGTCGGCGTACTGCTCCAGGCAGCGGCCGCGGAAGTAGGCCCGGGTGTCCTCGGGGGGCCGGGTGACGGCGCGGCGCACCTCGTCCTCGTCGAACAGCCGGTCGAACCGGCCGCGCGCCTCCAGCCGGTTGTAGAGGCCCTTGTCGGGCCGCACGTCGCTGTACTGGAGGTCGACCAGCTGGAGCCGGGGGCTGTCCCACTCCAGGGCGTCGCGCTGCCGGTAGCCCTCCAGGATCTCCTTCTTGGCGATCCAGTCGAGCTGCCGGGACAGGCTCATCGGGTCCCGCTCCAGGCGGCCCAGCACGTCCTCCCAGCGGGCCAGCACGTCCACGGTCTGGTCGTCGGCGTCCTGCCCGTAGCGGTCCTCGACGTACTTGCGGGCGAGCTCGCAGTACTCCATCTGGAGCTGCACGGCGGTCAGCTTGCGGCCGCTGCGCAGCTGGACCAGCTGCTTGAGCTCCGGGTCGTGGGAGACCCGGTGCAGGGTGCGCACCGGCTGGTCGACGGCGAGGTCGACGGCGATGAAGCCGTCCTCGATCATCGACAGGACCAGCGCGGTGGTGCCGAGCTTGAGGTAGGTGGAGACCTCGGAGAGGTTGGCGTCGCCGATGATGACGTGCAGCCGGCGGTACTTCTCGGCGTCGGCGTGCGGCTCGTCGCGGGTGTTGATGATCGGGCGCTTGAGGGTGGTCTCCAGGCCGACCTCGACCTCGAAGTAGTCGGCGCGCTGGCTGATCTGGAAGCCGTGCCCGCCGCCCTCCTGCCCGATGCCGACCCGGCCGGCCCCGCACACCACCTGGCGGGAGACGAAGAACGGGGTCAGGTGGCGGACGATGTCGGCGAACGGGGTGGCCCGCTGCATCAGGTAGTTCTCGTGGGTGCCGTAGGAGGCGCCCTTGTTGTCGGTGTTGTTCTTGTAGAGCAGGATCCGCTGCCCGTTGGGCAGCTCCAGGGCGCGCTCGGCGGCCTCCGCCATGATCCGCTCGCCCGCCTTGTCCCAGAGCACCGCATCGAGCGGGTTGGTGACCTCGGGCGAGGAGTACTCGGGGTGGGCGTGGTCGACGTAGAACCGGGCGCCGTTGGTGAGGATGACGTTGGCCAGGCCGATGTCCTCGTCGGTGAGCTGGCTGGAGTCGGCCACCTCCCGGGCCAGGTCGAAGCCCCGGGCGTCGCGCAGCGGATTCTCCTCCTCGAAGTCCCAGCGGGCGCGGCGCGCCCGGTGCATCGCCGCCGCGTACGCGTTGACGATCTGGGACGAGGTGAGCATGGCGTTGGCGTTGGGGTGGCCGGGCACGGAGATGCCGTACTCGGTCTCGATCCCCATCACGCGCCGTACGGTCATGCGGCCCTCCTGACCTGTGGGTACTGCTGGGTACTGCTGGGCGGTGCCGGTGCAGACGCACCGTCCGGCTGCGGAGCCCTGCCGAGCGCCGCAGCCGGACGGGGTGGTGCGCGTGCTACAGGTACTGCCCGGTGTTGGCGACGGTGTCGATGGAGCGGCCGGACTCGGCGCCCTGCTTGCCGGTGACGAGGGTGCGGATGAAGACGATCCGCTCGCCCTTCTTGCCGGAGATGCGGGCCCAGTCGTCCGGGTTGGTGGTGTTCGGCAGGTCCTCGTTCTCCTTGAACTCGTCCACGCAGGCGGCGAGCAGGTGGGAGACGCGCAGACCGCGCTGGCCGTGGTCGAGGTAGTCCTTGATGGCCATCTTCTTCGCCCGGTCGACGATGTTCTGGATCATCGCGCCGGAGTTGAAGTCCTTGAAGAACAGCACTTCCTTGTCACCGTTGGCGTAGGTGACCTCCAGGAAGCGGTTCTCCTCGGTCTCCGAGTACATCCGCTCGACCACCGACTGGATCATCGCGGCGACGGTGACCGACACCGAGCCGTCGTGCTCCTTGAGGTCGTCCGGGTGGAACGGGAGGGTGTCCCGCAGGTACTTGGAGAAGATGTCCTTGGCCGCCTCGGCGTCCGGCCGCTCGATCTTGATCTTGACGTCCAGGCGGCCGGGCCGCAGGATCGCCGGGTCGATCATGTCCTCGCGGTTGGAGGCGCCGATGACGATGACGTTCTCCAGGCCCTCCACGCCGTCGATCTCCGCCAGCAGCTGCGGGACGATGGTGTTCTCCACGTCCGAGCTGACGCCGGAGCCGCGGGTGCGGAAGAGCGACTCCATCTCGTCGAAGAAGACGATGACGGGTGTGCCCTCGCTCGCCTTCTCCCGGGCCCGTTGGAAGACCAGGCGGATCTGCCGCTCGGTCTCGCCGACGTACTTGTTGAGCAGCTCGGGGCCCTTGATGTTCAGGAAGTAGCTCTTGCCCTGCGGCCGACCGGTCACCTCGGCGACCTTCTTGGCCAGCGAGTTGGCCACTGCCTTGGCGATCAGCGTCTTGCCGCAGCCGGGCGGGCCGTAGAGCAGGACGCCCTTGGGCGGCCGGAGCTCGTACTCCTTGAACAGGTCGGCGTGCAGGTAGGGCAGCTCGACCGCGTCCCTGATCTGCTCGATCTGGCCGGACAGGCCGCCGATCTGCCGGTAGTCGATGTCCGGGACCTCCTCGAGGACCAGCTCCTCGACCTCGGACTTCGGCACCACCTCGTACACGTAGCCGGAGCGCGGCTCCAGCAGCAGGGCGTCGCCCGCCCTGATCGTGACGCCGTGCAGCGGCTCGGCGAGCCGGACCACCCGCTCCTCGTCGGTGTGGCCGACGACCAGCGCGCGGTCGCCGCCCTCCAGCACCTCCTTGAGCGTGACGATCTCGCCGATCCGCTCGAACGCCATCGCCTCGACGACGTTCAGCGCCTCGTTGAGCATCACCTCCTGGCCGCGGCGCAGCTCGTCCAGCTCGACGCTGGGGCTGACGTTGACCCGGAGCTTGCGGCCACCGGTGAAGATGTCGGCGGTGCCGTCCTCGTTCTTCTCGAGGAAGGTGCCGAATCCGGCCGGCGGCTGTGCGAGCCGGTCGACCTCCTCCTTGAGGGCCACGATCTGGTCGCGGGCCTCTCGCAGGGTGGCGACGAGCCGCTCGTTCTGGGCGGTCACGCCGGCCAAGCTGTTCTGGAGCTCGACGATCCGCTCCTCAAGAACCCTTGAGCTGCGCGGAGAATCGGCGAGCCTGCGCCGCAGGACGGCGATCTCCTGCTCGAGGTACGAGACCTGTGCGGCCTCGTCGGACCCCCGTGCGGGCCTGCCGGCGCTGCGGTCGTAGTCGTCATCGTGGGCTGCCACGGTCCTCACCTCCTCCTGGGGGAGCTGGACGACCCAAACCTACCTGGCACCAGGGTCATGTAAACCCCTAGATCAGAAAGATGGATCGGGCGTGTCCGATGTCCGCCCCGCTCGCTTCCCCTCTGGTAGAGGAGATGCCCACCGCTCAACGGTTCAAAGCAGCGCGGATGTATCGTGACAGGAATGTCCCCGAATGCGGGGCGACCAGAGCAGAAACGGCAGGGGCAATGGCGGGGACTGGCGAGGCACTCGAAGTCTGGATCGACCAGGATCTGTGCACCGGCGACGGCATCTGCGCGCAGTACGCGCCCGAGGTCTTCGAGCTCGACATCGACGGGCTGGCCTACGTGAAGGGCGCGGACGACGAACTGCGCCAGCAGCCGGGCGAGACGGTGCCCGTGCCGCTGACGCTCCTTCAGGACGTGGTGGACTCGGTCAAGGACTGCCCGGGCGACTGCATCCACGTCCGCCGCGCGGCGGACGGCGTCGAGGTCTACGGGCCGGACGCGGACTGACCCGGCCGACCGGCCCGGCCCGGACGGCCGGGCTGACCGGCCCTCAGCTGCCGCGGACCGGCGTGGCGGTCTCGGTCTTCGTCCACGCCCCGCCGCCGGCCCGCTTCCAGGACAGCTCGACCTCCAGGTCGGGCGCGAAGCGCGGCACGTCCGGCGAGGAGTAGCCGCGGGCCCTGCCGCGGATCGAGCCGTCGCTGCGGATCGCCAGCTCGGTGACGGTCAGGCCCTCGGTGTCGGGCAGCAGCACGGCGGGCGGGCCGTCCGGTCCGACCAGGAACACCCCGTCCGGCGGAGTGCCCATGTCGGCCTGGCAGTGCGCGGCGGCGACGGTCACCGGGGCGCCGCCCAGCACCGCGGCCGTCCTCAGGCTCACCGCGACCGGGAAGGGCCCGCAGTCGAGGGGGAGGTCCGCCTTCGACAGGTCCGCCTCCGGCGGGGCCGCCGTCCCCGCCGCCGAGCCGGCCGTCGGCTCCGCGGCCGGCTGACCGGCCGTCACGGCCCCGGTCGCCGAGGTCGCCCCCAGCGCCCCGCCCACCACGGCCGCGCACCCCGCCGCGACCAGCACCCAGTGCTTCAACCCCGAGCGCGCGTGCCCGGGTATCCGACGCTCCGTCACCACGAGACTCCCCTTTCCGGTCCGCGCATCCTCGCACACCGGCGCGGGCCGTCGCCCGGCCGGGGCGCGGGGGCGTCCGCGCGGGCCGGGGAACGCCGACAGCCAGGTCGCGGGGCGGCAGTGACCCGCCGTTCCCGCGCGACCTGGCTGTCGGTGCGCTGCCGTTACTGCGGGAGTTCCCGCGCGTCGTGCGAGGCGGCCTCGCGCTGGGCCTTGCGGACGGCCGCGCGCTCGGCGAGCGTCAGCTCGCTCTCCGGGCCGGTCTCGTAGTCCTCGCCGTAGGAGCCCTTCGCGGGGCGGCGGCGGCGCAGCGGGGGCTCGACGCCGTCGGCGAGGCGGCGGGCGGTGAGGAGGAAGCCGGTGTGGCCGATCATCCGGTGGTCCGGGCGGACGGCGAGGCCCTCCAGGTGCCAGGTGCGGACCATGGTCTCCCAGGCCTGCGGCTCGGTGAAGGTGCCGTGCTCGCGCAGCGCCTCGACGGTGCGCGACATCTGCGTGGTGGTGGCCACGTAGCAGCAGATCAGGCCGCCGGGGACGAGCGCCTTGGAGGCGACGTCCAGGCACTCCCAGGGGGCGAGCATGTCGAGGATGACCCGGTCGACGTCGGCCTCGACCAGGTTGTCCTGGAGGTCGCCGACGGTGAGCTTCCAGGCCGGGTGCGGGCCGCCGAAGTAGCGCTCGACGTTGCCGCGGGCGATGTCGGCGAAGTCCTGCCGGCGCTCGTAGGAGGCGAGCATGCCGGTGTCGCCGACGGCGCGCAGCAGGTAGGTGGAGAGGGCGCCGGAGCCGACGCCCGCCTCGACCACCCTGGCGCCGGCGAAGATGTCGGCCATGGCCAGGATCTGCCCCGCGTCCTTGGGGTAGATCACGGCGGCGCCGCGCGGCATGGACAGGACGTAGTCGGGGAGCAGGGGGCGCAGCGCGAGGTACGGGACGTTGCCCGTCGTGCGGACGACCGTGCCCTCGGGAGCGCCGATCAGCTCGTCGTGCGGGAACGCACCCTTGTGGGTGTGGAACTGGTTCCCGGCCTGGAGCGTGAACGTGTAGTGGCGGCCCTTGGGGTCGGTCAGCTGGACCTGGTCCCCGACCTGGAAGGGCCCGCGTCGGCGGGCGGCACCGGTCGGTTCGGACATGGGGGCCATCCTACGGGAGCCGGGGGGCTGCCCCCGACCACATGATCAGTCCGCTCCGGCGGCCCGGCCGAGCAGCGCGGCGGTGAGCCTGCGTTCGAGGTCGCTGAGCGAGAGCACGCCGTAGACCGAGCCGTCCGGCCGGACCACCAGGTACTCGGTGGCGGGGGCGCGGCGCAGGACGTCGAGGATCTGCTCGCCGGCCAGGTCGACGGGGACGGTGAGGCCGGGTTCGAGGTCGCGGGAGACGGCGGTGACGGCGACCCAGGGGCGGCGGTGCTCGGGGACGGCGCTGACCGCGGACTCCTTGACCACGGCGGTCGGCTCGCCGCGGCCGTCGACCACCACGATCGCCCCGGCGTGCGCCTCGCGGGCCCGGCGCATGGCCTCGCCGAGGGGGGTGTCGGCGGGGACGTCGATGCTGCGGCGGGCCAGCTCGCGGATCCTGAGCCGGGGCAGCACCTCCTTGAGGCGGGCGTTGCGCAGCGAGTTCCCGGCGCCCTGCCAGATGATGAAGCCGAGGATCGCGGCGAGCACGCCGTCGACCATGGCCTCGGTGGCGGAGCGCTCGACGTCCTGCGAGGAGCTGAAGACCGGCAGGCCGAGGACGACGGCGACGGCCAGCGCGCGGCCGACCCAGACCGCCGCCAGGGTGCCCTTCATCGGTTTGCCGGTGCAGGCCCAGACCACGGCGCGCAGCATCCGGCCGCCGTCCAGCGGGAGGCCGGGGAGCAGGTTGAAGGCGGCGACCACCAGGTTGGAGACCATCAGCCCGGCGAGCAGCACGCCGGGGACGGTGGCGGGTTCGACGGCGCGCAGGCCGAGCCAGAAGGCGCCGCCGAGGGCGAGCGAGAGCAGCGGGCCGACGAAGGCGAGCCAGAACTCGCGCCAGGGGCGGTCGGCCTCCTTCTCGATCTCGGAGACGCCGCCGAGGAACTGGAGCTGGATGCGGCGCACCCCGAGCCGGTAGCGCAGGCCGACCAGGGTGTGGGCGAGCTCGTGGACCAGGACGGAGCCGTAGAAGGCGACGGCGAAGGAGAAGGCGAGCAGGTAGCGGGCGGCGCCGAGGTCGGGCAGGACGTCGGCGAGGCGGCTGCCGAAGATCCAGGTGATCAGCGCGGCGACCAGGAACCAGGACGGGGTGACGTAGACGGGCACGCCGAACGGACGGCCCATCAGGATGCCGCCGCGCGGCTGGTCGTCGGGCTTCGGCTTCGGCCTCTCCGGTGCCCGCCCCTCGGTGTCGTTCACCGTGCTCCTCTCTCGCCGTCCGCTGGTGCCTCGTACGCTACGTGATCTCCCGGCGGGAACGGCGGTGCCCCCGCTCTCCCCTTTCCCCGTTCCTGCTCTCCGACCCGTGCGCGGCCCGTCCGCCCGTGCTGTCGGTTCGGTGCAATAGGGTCGTGGCATGCAGCAGACCGACCCCTCGCCCGCCCCGCGTCCGGCCGCCCGGCCGACCGGGCTGTCGCCGTCCCGGGCGGGTGACTTCATGACCTGCCCGCTGCTGTACCGGCTGCGGGTGATCGACCGGCTGCCGGAGCCGCCGAGCGCCGCCGCCACCCGGGGGACGCTGGTGCACGCGGTGCTGGAGCGGCTGTTCGACCACCCGCCGGCCGAGCGCACGCCGGAGCGGGCGCTCGGGCTGCTGGGCCCGCAGTGGGAGCGGTTGCTGGGGGAACGGCCGGAGCTGGCGGAACTGTTCCCGGGCGCGCCGGAGGAGTTGGCCGACTGGCTGGCGGACGCCGAGAAGCTGGTGCGCCGCTGGTTCCGGCTGGAGGACCCGACCCGGCTGCACCCGGTGGAGCGGGAGCTGTACGTGGAGACCGCGCTGGCCTCCGGCCTGCTGCTGCGCGGGTACATCGACCGGGTGGACGTCGCGCCCTCCGGCGAGGTGCGGCTGGTGGACTACAAGACCGGCCGGGCGCCCTCGCGGGACTTCGAGGGCAGGGCGATGTTCCAGATGAAGTTCTACGCGCTGGTGGTGTGGCGGTGGCGGGGCGTGGTCCCCAAGCGCCTGCAGCTGGTGTACCTGGGCGGCGGCGGGGACGTGGTGACGTACGACCCGGACGAGGCCGACCTGCTCGCGGTGGAGCGCAAGCTGGAGGCGCTGTGGGAGGCGATCTCGGCGGCGGTGGCCACCGGCGACTTCCCGGCGACGCGCAACCGGCTGTGCGACTGGTGCGACCACAAGGCGTCCTGCCCGGAGTTCGGCGGCACTCCCCCGCCGTACCCGCTGCCGGTAACTGTGACCATTCCTGGCAAGGAGTCGTAGGTGACGATCCGTGTGCTGCTGGTGGACGACCAGCCGCTGCTGCGTACCGGTTTCCGGATGATCCTGGAGGCGGAGTCCGACCTGGTGGTGGTCGGCGAGGCGGGCGACGGGCAGCAGGCGCTGGACCAGGTCCGCGCCCTGCAGCCGGACGTGGTGCTGATGGACATCAGGATGCCGCGGATGGACGGCGTGGAGGCGACCCGGCGGATCGCCGGCCCGGACCGGGACGGCCCGGCGAAGGTGCTGGTGCTGACCACCTTCGACCTGGACGAGTACGTGGTGGAGGCGCTGCGGGCGGGGGCCAGCGGTTTCCTGCTCAAGGACGTGCCGGCCGAGGAGCTGGTGCAGGCGATCCGGGTGGTGGCGGACGGCGCGGCGATGCTGGCCCCGTCGGTGACCCGTCGGCTGCTGGACATGTACGCCACCAAGCTGCCCTCGGGCGACGAGGCGCCGCCGCAGGCGCTGACGGTGCTGACCGAGCGCGAGGTGGAGGTGCTGCGGCTGGTGGCGCGCGGGCTGTCGAACGCGGAGATCGCCGCCGAGCTGTTCGTCTCGGAGACCACGGTGAAGACGCACGTGGGCCACGTGCTGACCAAGCTCCAGCTGCGCGACCGGGTGCAGGCGGCGGTGTACGCGTACGAGAGCGGCCTGGTGCGCCCGGGCTCGCTGTAGCCGCGGGCGGGAGCGCCGAACGGCCCGCCGCCCCCTCGGGGGTGGCGGGCCGTTCGGCGTGCGGGCGGACCGTTACTTCGCGGTGCGGCCGATCTCCCAGAACCGGAACACGCCGCTGCTGTCCACGGTGGAGTCCACGCCGGTGATGGCGGGCTGGTAGACGTAGAAGGACTTGTTCTGGAACAGCGGGACCATCGGGACGGCGTCGGCCAGGATCTTCTGGATCTGGTCGTAGGCGCCGCCGCCGGAGCGGTCGGTGAGCTTGATCGAGTCCGGCACCAGCTTGCCGCTGATCTGCGGGTTGTCCCAGCCGTTGTGGAAGGCGCCGCCGCCGACCACCAGCGGGCTGATGTAGTCGTCGGCGTCGGAGTAGTCGGGGGTCCAGCCGACGGTGTACGCCTGGTAGCCGCCGTTCTTCCAGCCGGCCTGGAAGGCCGTCCAGTCGGGCTCCTGCTGGACGGTGACCTGGAACAGGCCGCCGTTCTCCAGCTGCTGCTTGACGGACTCCAGCTCGGCGGCGCCGGCCCGGGCCCGGGACCAGGTCAGGGTGAGCTTGACCGGGGTGGCGACGTGCGCGTTGGTGAGGATGCGCTTGGCCTTGGCCGGGTCGGGCTCGCCGTACTTGTCGAAGAACGCGGTGGTGTGGCCGGCCACGCCCGCCGGGACGATCGAGTAGAGCGGCTGCACGGTGCCCGCGTAGACGTCGTGGGAGATCGCCTTGCGGTCGACCAGCTGGGCGGCGGCCTGCCGGACGGCCTGGTTGCCGCCGGTCTCGTCCTTGGTGTTGAAGACCAGGTAGCGGGTCTCGCCGGAGGCGCCCTCGGCGACCCGGAGCTTGCCGGTGCCGGCCAGGTCGTCGCTCTTGATCTGGGCGGCCGCACTGGGGTCGAGGCTGTTGTCGGTGAGGTCGACCGCGCCGCTGTCGAGGGCGGACTTCAGCTCCTCGGGCTTGTCGAAGTAGCGCACCGCGAACTTGCTGTTCTGGAGCTTGGCGGTGCCCTGGTAGCCGGAGTTGGCGCTGAGCAGGACCTTGCTGGGGGCCTTGCCGTTCATCTCGACCGAGTCGATCTTGTACGGGCCGGAGCCGACCAGGGAGCCGTTGCCGAGCAGCTTGTCGGCCGGGAAGACCTGGTGGTCGACGATCGAGCCGGCCGCGGAGGCCAGCTTGGCCGGGAGCACCGCGTCGGGGCTGTCCAGGTGGAAGGTGATGTCGCGGTCGCCGGAGGTCTCCACCGAGGCGATGGTGGACAGCAGCGAGGCGGGACCGGACGGGTCGTCGATCTTCTTGACCCGGTCGATCGAGAACTTGACGTCCTGGGCGGTCAGCGGGTGCCCGTTGGAGAACTTCAGGCCGCTGCGCAGCTTGCAGGTGTAGGTGAGCGCGTCGGCGCTGGTGAACTGGCAGGACTCGGCGGCGTCGGGCTGCGGCTCGGTCGCGCCGGAGGGGAAGCTCAGCAGCGACTGGAAGGTGTTGTTGAGGATCAGCCAGGAGCCCGCGTCGTACGCGCCGGCCGGGTCCAGCACGCTGGTCACGCTGGTGGTGCCCATGGTGATCGTCTCGTTGCCACCGCCGCCGGCGACCTTCTCGACGGAGGCGCAGCCCGCCGCCGTGGTGGCGACGAGGGCGGCGCAGCTGAGCACGGCCAGGCGGTTGGGCGTCGTCATGCGGGGTGGTCTTCCTCACTGCGTGCGGCCGGCTGTCGCCGGTGGCCCGCCGTCCGGCGCCTGGGTGTGGCGGCGGTGGCGGGTCTGGTACGGCCCGCGTGCGCGCCCGGTACCCGGTTTTTCGGGTGGGGCGGCGCGGGGACTGGTGCGGCCTTAGCGTGCCACATCGGTCCCGGAGGGTCACCGGGCGTACGGCGGGCGCGGGCGCGCGGTTCGCAGGGCCTTGTCCGCTCAGCCGACGAGTTGTCAGCCAATGCCCGTTTTCGCCCGCGCGGCCGGATACGGTCCGCGTACCACCGAACGCGGAACGAAACCGACAAAGGGGGTGAGGGAGACGAACCTCACACCCCGCCTCGCACCCGGGCGCCGGCCAGGGTGCGCAGCAGGTCGAGGTCGACGTGCTCCAGCGAGGGCAGCACCAGGCGGCCGGGGGCGGGCTCGATCGGGGCGATCGAGGGGATCGCGATGACCGGGCAGCCGGCCGCCTCGGCGGCGGCGACGCCGGTGGGGGTGTCCTCGACCACCACGCAACGGGCCGGGTGGGCGCCGAACCGGGCGGCGGCGGCCAGGTAGGGGTCGGGGTGCGGCTTGGTGCGGGCGACCTCGTCGCCGGCCACGGTGAAGGCGAAGTGCCGGGCCCCCAGGCTGCGCAGCACGATGTCGATGATGTGCCGGTGCGAGGCGGACACCAGGGCGGCCGGGACGCCGTGCGCGGCCAGGGTGTTGAGCAGCCGCTCGGCGCCGGGCATCAGCGGGACGCCGCCGGCCAGCAGGTCGACGAAGCGCTGGTTGATCAGGACGGTCAGTTCGGCGGGGCTGAGGGTGACCCCGGTGCGGGTGATCAGGTAGTCGATCACCCGGGTCATCGGTCCGCCGACCACGTGGGTGCGGTCCTCGGCGGTGAGGCGGTGGCCGAGTTCGGCGAACAGGTCGACCTCGGCCTGCCACCAGAAGTCCTCGGTGTCGACCAGGGTGCCGTCCATGTCGAGCAGGACGGCGTGCAGGCCGCCGTCCTCGCCGTCTCCGCCGATGCGGACCGGGGTCGAGACCGTCGTCATGCGCGCCGTCCTTCCTGGTGGGTGGCCCGGCGCGGTGCGGTTGCGGCGCGTCCGGGGATGGCGCGGGCCGGCCCGCTGGTCTGCGGACCGGCCCGTTCAGGATCATCAAGAATACGCCCGCCCGGTCGGATTGCACCGGGCGGCGGCGGGGCGAACGGATGATCTCCGGTTGAAGGTCTAGCGCGCGTTGAAGTACTTGGCCTCGGGGTGGTGGAGCACGATGGCGTCGGTGGACTGCTCGGGGTGCAGCTGGTACTCCTCGGAGAGGATCACGCCGACCCGCTCGGGGCGCAGCAGCTCGGCGATCTTGGCCCGGTCCTCCAGCTCGGGGCAGGCGCCGTAGCCGAGCGAGAAGCGGGCGCCGCGGTACTTGAGCGCGAACATGTCGCGCACGTCCTGCGGGTCCTCGTCGCCGAAGCCCAGCTCGTAGCGGACCCGGGCGTGCCAGAACTCGGCCAGCGCCTCCGCCAACTGGACGGACAGGCCGTGCAGTTCGAGGTAGTCGCGGTAGGAGTTGTCGGCGAACAGCTCGTTGGCGGCCTCGGAGATCCGGTTGCCCATGGTGACCACCTGGAGGCCGACCACGTCGCGCTCGCCGGACTCCTCGGGGCGGAAGAAGTCGGCCAGGCAGAGCCGGCGGCCGCGGCGCTGGCGGGGGAAGGTGAACCTGGTCAGCTCGGAGCCGTCCTCGCGGTACAGGACCAGGTCGTCGCCCTTGGAGTTGGCCGGGAAGTAGCCGTAGACCACGGCGGGCTCCAGCCAGCCCTCGGTCTGCAGCCGGTCCAGCCAGCCGCGCAGCCGCGGGCGGCCCTCGGTCTCCACCAGCTCCTCGTAGGACGGGCCTCCGCTGCGGCCGCCCTTGAGGCCCCACTGCCCCTTGAACAGGGCGTCCTCGTCCAGCCAGGAGGCGTAGTCCTGGAACGGGATGCCCTTGATGATCCGGTCGCCCCAGAACGGCGGGACGGGGATCGGGTTGTCGACGGCCACGTCGGAGCGGATCTGGCCGAGGTCGGCCTCCTCCGGCTCCTCCACCTCGACCCGGGCGTGCCGGCGCTTGCGCAGCTCGGGCAGGGTCGCGCCGGGCACGCCGCGCTTGATGCCGATCAGGGCGTCCATCAGCCGCAGGCCCTCGAAGGCGTCCCGGGCGTAGCGGACCTCGCCGTCGTAGATCTCGTGCAGGTCCTGCTCGACGTAGGCGCGGGTGAGGGCGGCGCCGCCGAGGATCACCGGGAAGTCGGCGGCCAGCGCGCGCTGGTTGAGCTCCTCCAGGTTCTCCTTCATGATCACCGTGGACTTGACCAGCAGGCCGGACATGCCGATCACGTCGGCCTTGTGCTCCTGGGCGGCCTCGACGATCGCCGACACCGGCTGCTTGATGCCCAGGTTGACCACGTTGTAGCCGTTGTTGGACAGGATGATGTCGACCAGGTTCTTGCCGATGTCGTGCACGTCGCCCTTGACGGTGGCCAGCACGATGGTGCCCTTGCCCTCGCTGTCGGACTTCTCCATGTGCGGTTCGAGGTGCGCGACGGCGGCCTTCATCACCTCGGCGGACTGGAGCACGAACGGCAGCTGCATCTCGCCGGAGCCGAACAGCTCGCCGACCACCTTCATGCCGGACAGCAGCGTGTCGTTGATGATCTCCAGCGCCGGGCGCTCGGCCAGCGCGGCGTCCAGGTCGGCCTCCAGGCCGTTGCGCTCGCCGTCGATGATCCGGCGCTGGAGGCGCTCCTCCAGCGGGAGGGCGGCCAGCTCCTCGGCCTTGGACGCGGCGCTGGAGGCGGCGGAGACGCCCTCGAACAGCTGGAGCAGCTTCTGCAGCGGGTCGTAGCCCTCGGCGCGGCGGTCGTAGACCAGGTCCAGGGCGGCCTGCCGGCGCTCCTCCGGGATGCGGTTCATCGGCAGGATCTTGGCGGCGTGCACGATCGCCGAGTCCAGGCCGGCCTCCACGCACTCGTGCAGGAAGACCGAGTTGACCACCTGGCGGGCGGCCGGGTTGAGGCCGAAGGAGATGTTCGACAGGCCCAGGGTGGTCTGCACGTCCGGGTGGCGGCGCTTGAGTTCGCGGATCGCCTCGATGGTCTCGATGCCGTCGCGCCGGGACTCCTCCTGGCCGGTGGCCAGGGTGAAGGCCAGGCAGTCGACCAGGATCGAGGACTCGTCGATGCCGTACTCGCGGCCCAGCTGCTCGATCAGCCGCTCGGCGATGGCGACCTTGGTCTCGGCGGTGCGGGCCTGGCCCTGCTCGTCGATGGTCAGCGCGATCAGGCCGGCGCCGTGCTCGCGGGCCAGCGCGGCGATCCGGCCAAACCGGGTGTCGGGGCCGTCGCCGTCCTCGTAGTTGACCGAGTTGAGGACGGCCCGGCCGCCGAGCATCTCCAGGCCGGCCTTGAGCACCGGCGGCTCGGTGGAGTCCAGCACGATCGGCAGGGTGGAGGCGGTGGCCAGCCGGCCGGCGATCTCGCGCATGTCGGCGACGCCGTCGCGGCCGACGTAGTCCACGCACAGGTCGAGCAGGTGGGCGCCCTCGCGGATCTGCTCGCGGGCGATCTCCACGCAGGTCTGCCAGTCCGCGGCGAGCATCGCCTCGCGGAACTTCTTCGAACCGTTGGCGTTGGTGCGCTCGCCGATCGCCAGGTAGGAGGTGTCCTGCCGGAACGGCACCGCCTGGTACAGCGAGGCGGCGGCCGCCTCGGGGTGCGGGTCGCGGGCGGTGATCGGCAGGCCCTGGACCCGCTCGACCACCTGGCGCAGGTGCTCGGGGGTGGTGCCGCAGCAGCCGCCGACCAGGGCCAGGCCGTAGTCGCGGACGAAGCCCTCGTGCGCGTCGGCCAGCTCCTCGGGGCTGAGCGGGTAGTGCGCGCCGTCCTTGGTGAGCACCGGCAGGCCGGCGTTCGGCATGCAGGAGAGGCCGACCTTGGCGTTCTTCGCCAGGTAGCGCAGGTGCTCGCTCATCTCGGCCGGGCCGGTGGCGCAGTTCATCCCGATGAAGTCGATGCCCAGCGGCTCCAGCGCGGTCAGCGCCGCGCCGATCTCCGAGCCCAGCAGCATGGTGCCGGTGGTCTCGACGGTGACCTGGGCGAGGATCGGCAGGTTCACCCCGGCCTCCGCCAGGGCGGCCTGGCAGCCCAGCACCGACGCCTTGGTCTGCAGCAGGTCCTGGCTGGTCTCGATCAGCAGCGCGTCCGCGCCGCCCGCGATCAGGCCCGCCGCGTTCTGCCGGAAGCCCTCGCGGACCACCTCGAAGGTGGTGTGGCCGAGGGTCGGCAGCTTGGTGCCCGGGCCCATCGAGCCGAGCACCCAGCGGGTGCGGCCGTCCTTCGCGGTGAAGGCGTCGGCCACCTCCCGGGCGATCCGGGCACCGGCCTCGGACAGCTCGAAGATCCGCTCGGGGATGTCGTACTCGCTCAGCGCCCAGTGGTTGGCGCCGAAGGTGTTGGTCTCCACGCAGTCCACGCCGACCGCGAAGTACGCCTCGTGCACCGAGCGCACGATGTCGGGACGGGTGACGTTCAGGACCTCGTTGCAGCCCTCCAGCTGCTGGAAGTCCTCCATCGTCGGCTCCTGCGCCTGGAGCATGGTGCCCATCGCACCGTCGGCCACCACCACCCGGGTGGCGAGTGCCTCGCGCAGGGCGTCGGCGCGGTCCTGCTGGGCGGACGTGGGTACAACGGTGGCCATGTGGCTGCTCCCTGAGTGCGACGGCTGTCGGCTATGCGCTCCCGCTGGACCGGGGACGCACCCCGCCAGGGTATCGGTCCCACCCCGGCCGGACGGAACCCGTTTCGAATCCTGGGCGGCCTTGTCCACCGGAAGGGAGCACGATCATGCCCGCTTCGGGGGAACAGAGCCGGTGGAAGCGCGCCGCGCGCACCCCGCGTGCGTCCGAATGGCGGACACTGCCGGCCCGGGCGCGCCGCCGCTGGCGCGGGCGCACCCGGTGGAGCCGGCCGCGCCGCGTGCTCACCGCGCTCGGCACCGTCCTCGCCCTGCTCCTGCTGCCGGTGCTCGGCGGGGCCGCCGCGCTGCGCTGGGAGTACGCCGGCGACCCGGCCGCGGACGCCCGCACCCGCGGCAAGGACGCGATCTGGCTCGGCCACGCCTGGGTCGACGGGCGGCGCACGCCCGAGGAGCTGACCGCGCTGGCCGCGAAGGTGCGCAGCACCGGCATCCACGACCTGTACGTGCACACCGGGCCGCTGGCGCACGACGGCTCGCTCGACCCGGCGCTGGCGCCCGGCGCGGCGGACTTCCTGGCCCGGGCGCACGCGGCGATGCCGGGGGTGCGGGTCCAGTCCTGGCTGGGCGACGTGGTGGCGCCCGAGAAGGAGGGGCTGCACCTGGACCGCCCCGACGCCCGGGACCGGATCACCGGCGCCGCGCGGCAGATCCTCGACCTGGGCTTCGACGGCGTCCACTTCGACCTGGAGCCCGTGCACTCGGGCTCGGCCGGGTTCCTCGCCCTGCTCGACCAGGTGCACGCGCTCACCGCCGCCCGGTCGGTGCCGCTGTCCATCGCGGCCCCGCAGATCGATCCCGTCCCGGGGCTGGGGCGGGTCGCCTTCGCGCTCAGCGGGCACGGCAAGTACTGGTCCGCGGCGTACTTCGCGGCGGCGGCCGGGAGGGTCGACCAGGTCGCGGTGAT
Organism: Kitasatospora sp. NPDC090308; assembly: GCF_044769485.1. Lineage (NCBI taxonomy): Bacteria > Bacillati > Actinomycetota > Actinomycetes > Kitasatosporales > Streptomycetaceae > Kitasatospora > Kitasatospora sp. NPDC090308. The sequence continues at coordinate 188,508 of NZ_JBIVXY010000008.1, forward strand.
GTCGTACGACACCTCGATGCCGGTCGAGTCGCTGTACGGCGGCTACGTCGCCCGGCAGACCTCGCTGGCCCTGGCCCACACCCCGCCGGGCGTCGACCTGCTCATGGGACTGCCGGCCTACTGGGCCGACACGCCCACCCACCGCGGCGCCGCGGAGACCGTCCGCGCGGCGGTCCGCGGCGCACGACTGGCCCTCGGCCCGAACGGCCGGCGGAACTTCGGCCTCGCCCTGTACGTGGACTTCGCGGCCACGCCGGACCACTGGGAGGCGTACCGGGACGGCTGGTGCAACTAGCTGCGCGAGCGCGGAAAGCAGGGGCGCGGGGAACTGCGCGCGGCGGGAGTCGCACGTCAGCGAGGTCGCGGGGCAGGGCAAGTGCTCGTCCTGCGTCGCGATCCGGCTGTGCGTGCTCGCTCGGCCGCGCAGTTCCCCGCGCCCCTGCTTTCGCGCCCCTGGTTTCGCGTCTGCCGTCCTGCTCCAGGTGTTACCTGAGCCAGACCGCCGTGTCGGTGGGGAGGTGGCCGTCGGTCAGTTCGCCGGAGGCCAGCAGGATCTCGCCGTCGAGCGGGAGCGGCGAGGTGGAGAGGTTGACCAGGCAGCGGACGTCGCCGCGGCGGAAGGAGAGGACGCCTTCGGGGGCGTCCTCGGCCCAGGCGAACTCGCCGCGCAGTTCGCGGCGCAGCCGGATGCCCTCGCGGTAGAGGGTGAGCATGGAGGACGGGTCGCCGTGCTGGGCCTCGACGGTGAGCGGGGCCCAGTCGAGGGGCTGCGGGAGCCAGGGGTCCTTGCCGTCGCGGGTGAAGCCGTAGGGCGGGTGGGTGCCGCTCCAGGGGATCGGGACGCGGCAGCCGTCGCGGCCGGGGTCGGTGCCGCCGGAGCGGAAGTGCATCGGGTCCTGGAGGGTGTCCAGCGGGAGGTCCTCGACCTCGGGCAGGCCGAGTTCCTCGCCCTGGTAGAGGTAGAGCGCGCCGGGCAGCGCCATGCTGAGCAGGGCGGCGGCGCGGGCGCGGCGGCGGCCGAGGTCGAGGTCGGTGGGGGTGCCGAAGGACTTGGTGGCGAACTGGAAGCGGGTGTCCTCGCGGCCGTAGCGGGTGACGGTGCGGGTGATGTCGTGGTTGGCGAGCACCCAGGTCGCGGGGGCGCCGACGGGGGCGTGCGCGGCGAGGGTGGTGTCGATGGACTCGCGCAGCGCGGCGGCGTCCCAGGGGCGGGCCAGGAAGTCGAAGTTGAACGCGGTGTGCATTTCGTCCGGGCGCAGGTAGCGGGCGAAACGCTCGGCGTCGGGGACCCAGATCTCGCCGATCAGGACGCGTGGCGGGCTGTAGGAGTCGGCGACGGCGCGCCAGCTGCGGTAGATGTCGTGCAGGTCGTCGCGGTCGACGTAGGGGTGCGGGCGGCCGGGTTCGACGTCGGCGAGGTCGGGGTCCTTGGTGAGCAGGCCGGCCGAGTCGATCCGGACGCCGGCGGCGCCGCGGTCGAACCAGAACCGGAGGATCTCCAGGTGCTCCTCGCGGACGGCGGGGTGGTCCCAGTTGAGGTCGGGCTGGGCGGCGGCGAACAGGTGCAGGTACCACTGGCCGTCGGGCAGCCGGGTCCAGGGGCAGCCGCCGAACTCGGACTTCCAGTCGTTGGGCGGGAGTTCGCCGTCCTCGCCGCGGCCCTCGCGGAAGTGGAACAGGTCGCGCTCGGGGCTGCCGGGGGCGGCGGCGAGGGCGGCCCGGAACCAGGGGTGCTGGTCGGAGACGTGGTTGGGGACGATGTCGACGATGGTGCGCAGGCCGAGCTGCTGGGCCTCGTCGATGAGCAGTTCGGCCTCCTCCAGGGTGCCGAAGACCGGTTCGACGCCGCGGTAGTCGGCGACGTCGTAGCCGCCGTCGGCCATCGGGGAGGGGTACCAGGGGTTGAACCAGATGGCGCCGACGCCCAGTTCGGCCAGGTAGGGCAGGCGGGCGCGGACCCCGGCGAGGTCGCCGACGCCGTCGCCGTTGCCGTCGGCGAAGGAGCGGGGGTAGACCTGGTAGATCGCGGCGTCGCGCCACCACTCGGGGGTCGCGGGCTGATGTGCCACGGCGGGTTGTCCTTTCGGGAGGTGACGGAGCGTCAGCCCTTGACGGAGCCGGCGGTGAGGCCGGACATGATGTTGCGCTGGAAGATCAGGAAGAACACGACGGTCGGCGCGGAGGCGATGGCCAGCGCGGCGATGATCACGTTCTGCGGGACGCCGGTGGAGAGCGAGGTGATGCCGATGTTGAGGGTCTGGTTCTTCGGGTCGGTCTGCACCAGCAGCGGCCAGAGGAAGTCCTTCCAGACGTTGACCACGGCGAAGATGGAGACCACGCCGAGGATCGGCCGGGACATCGGCAGGACGATCGACCACAGGGTGCGGATCGGGCCCGCGCCGTCGACCGAGGCGGCGGCCAGCAGCTCGTTCGGGATGGAGTCGAAGAAGCGCTTCAGCAGGAAGATGTTGAAGGCGTTGGCGACGGTGGGCAGCCAGATCGCCCAGGGGGTGTTGACCAGGTTGACGTGCAGCAGCGGCAGGTCGAGCACGGTCAGGTACTGCGGGACGATGAGCACCGCGGAGGGGATCATCAGGGTGGCCAGCATCATGCCGAGGATGACGTTGCCGAGCACCGGGCGCAGCTTGGAGAGCGCGTAGGCGGCGGCGACGTCGAAGACCAGCTGGAAGGCGAGCGCGCCGAACGCGTAGTAGAGCGTGTTGAACAGCAGCCGGCCCATCCGCATCTTCGACCACGCTTCACCGTACGTGTCGAAGTGGAGGGACGTGGGGAAGAGCGTCGGCGGGTTCTGGATGACTTCCTGGGTGGTCTTGAGTCCGCCGGTGACCAGCCAGTAGAGCGGGCCGAGGAAGACCAGGGTGAAGCCGACCACGACGACGGTCAGGACGGTCCAGTAGGCGATCTTCCCGCCGCGGCGGTTGAGCTGGGTGTCGGATATCAGGGTGCGCACGGCGGCCTCCTAGTCGTTGTCCCGGGACAGCCGCACGTACACCGCGGAGAAGGCGGCGAGGACGAGCAGCAGGACCAGGCCGAGCGCCGAGGCGGCGCCGTAGTTGTTGAAGTTGAACGCGTACTGGTAGATCAGGTTGACCACGGTGGTGGTGGAGCCCTGCGGGCCGTTGCCGCCGGTGAGCAGGTAGGGCTCGACGAAGACCTGCATGGTGGCGACGATCTGGAGCAGCAGGAGCAGCGAGAGGATCAGCCTGGTCTGCGGGATGGTGACGTGCCAGATCCGGCGGAAGAGGCCGGCGCCGTCGAGTTCGGCGGCCTCGTACAGTTCGCCGGGGATGGTCTGCAGCGCGGCCAGGTAGATCAGGGTGGCGCCGCCCATGTTCATCCAGGTCGCCGCGATGACGACCGAGATCATCGCGGTGTCGGCGGAGTTGAGCCAGGCCGAGGTCGGCAGGTGCAGGAAGTGCAGGATGCTGTTGAAGAGGCCGTAGCCGGGGTCGTAGAAGTACTTGAACAGCAGCACGGAGGCCACCGGCGGCATCATCACCGGCAGGTACACCAGCACTCGCAGGTAGCCCTTGGCGTGCCGTAGTTCGTTCAGGACGATGGCGACCGCGAAGGGGACCGCGAAGCCCAGCACGAGGGCGAGCACGGTGAACAGCAGGGTGTTGCGCCAGGCCTGCCAGAACGCCGGGTCCTGGGTCAGCAGGTGCAGGTTGTCCAGGCCGACCCAGCGGGTGTGGCCGCGCTTGGTGCGCTGGAAGCTCATCACGATCTCGCGGATCATCGGGTACCACGAGAAGAGGGCGAAGCAGAGCAGCGCGCCGAGCAGGAAACCGTGCGCGGTGATGTTTCGGCGCAGTGTTTGCCGCATGGGTGTCTCCGAGGGGGGAATCGGGGCCGGGGCCGGCCTGTGCGGCCGGCCCCGGTCGGGGTGTTACTGGAGGCTCGCCAGGACCTGGTTGACCTGGGTCTCGGCGTCGGAGAGGAGCTTGTCGACGCTGGCGTTCTTGTCGGTCAGGACACCGGAGACGGCGTTGTCCAGGACCTTGTAGATCTGCTGGGCGTTGGCGGGCTCGGTCTTGCCGGGGACCGCGGTGTTGATGAACGGCGCGTAGTTGGCGACCGGGACGGTGGCGTCGGCGGCCTTGGCCTTGTTGTCGGCCTCCAGGCTGGCGCCGGTGAAGAAGGCGGGCTGCGGCAGGCCGACCGGCAGGCCGTCGGCCTTGTTCCGGGAGTACTGGAACTGGCCCTTGCCGATGGTCAGGTACTTGAAGTTGATCCAGGCGATGCCGGCCTTGATCTGGTCCGGGGTGGACCCCTTCTTGAAGATGTAGTCGTTGCCGCCGAGCAGGGCGCCCTTGCCGCCGATCATCGGGCCCATGCCGTAGTCCTCGTACTTGCCCTTGAGGGTCTGGACCATGTACGTGATGTCGTCCGGGGCGCCGATGTACATGCCGAGCTTGTCGGAGGACATCTGGGTCATCAGGTCGGGCCACTTGAGGCCCTGGGTGGCGCCCATCGAGTTGTCGGTCCAGCGCATGTCGTACAGGTTCTGCAGGACCTGCTTGCCCTCGGGGGTGTTGAAGGCGGCCTTCTTGCCGTCCTCGGTGGTCATCGAGCCGCCGAGGCCGTAGAGCTCGGCGGTGAAGTGCCAGCCGCCCTGGTTGGTGGCGCTGTAGTCGCCGTAGCCGTTGACGCCGTTGCCGAGCGCGGCGATCTTCTTGGCGGCCGCGCGGACCTCTTCCCAGGTCGTCGGCGGCTTGTCCGGGTCCAGGCCGGCCTGGGTGAAGAGCTTGCGGTTGTAGAGCAGGCCCATCTTGTAGTTCGAGGTGGGCAGGCCGTACAGCTTGCCGTCCGACTTGAGGGTGGCCATCACCGACGGGTCGATGTCCTTGAGCGCCGGGACGCTCTTGTCGTTGACGTAGGCGCTGATGTCCTCGGCGCCGTCGGCGTCCAGGATCTGGTTCAGGTCGGTGAAGTAGCTGTAGTAGACGTCGGTCTGGGTCTTGCCCTTGAGCTGGGCGGTGAAGGCCGGCGGCTCCTCGCAGGGCGTGGCGTCCTTCGAGTTGACGGTGACGTTCGGGTACTGCTGGTTGAACGTCTTGATGTCGTCTTCCCACTGCTTGCGCTCGGCGGCCTTGGTGACCGGGGGCTCGCAGTCGATCGAGATGGTGACCTTGGTGTTCGGGTCGAGCGGCGCCGCGGCGTCCGCGTTGCCTCCCTTGCTGCCGCTGTCCGAGGAGCCCGAGCTGGACGAGCAGGCCGCGGCGGTGAGCGCCAGGCCGGCCGCGGCGACCAGGGCGACGGATCTGCGGAGGAGCCGGTCACGGTTCATGGGGGGTGGTCCCTTTCGAGCACAGGAGGGCAGCGCGCAGCAGACGGCAGGCGCCATGGAAGCCCGTTGGTTTGCGGTGGGGATGTGCCGACTACTTAAGCAGTCGCCGCCAGGTTGCCACAAGATGTCGACGGTATTTCGCAAAAACGTGACTTTCGCTTGCGCGGACCGTGACATAGCGACTCCAGGAACGCGTCAGCGGCCCGCAACGGCCCCACAGGGGGGCGTCACGGGCCGCCGGTACGCAGCCGGGCTGCGAGCACGCCGGGACGGGGCACGACGGCTGTCAGGGGCCGCGTGCGCCCCGTCCCGGGGCAGGGGGGTCCTACGGGTTGACGGTGATGTGCAGCGTCGAGGTGGTGTTCTGGATGTCCTTGTAGTTGTTGCTCAGGGTCAGGTGGTTGAAGGTGACGTCACCGACCGCCGGGCCCTGGCCCGCCTCCGGCATCTCGTTGGCCCACAGGCCGTAGCCGGACTTGGCGTCGAAGGCGTCGCCGCTCTTCTGCGCCCCGGTGATCGAGACGTTGGTGAAGACGGTGTCCTTGATCGGGTTCTGCGGCTGACCGCCCACGTAGTTGGTCTGGAACATGATGCCGCTGTAGGTGGGGTCGACGATGTCCACGTCGCTCACCCGGATGCCCTGGAACACCTTGGAGGCGGAGAACACCCAGATCGCCGGGAAGACCTGCGAGCCCCAGAAGTGGCCGCCGGCCCGCACGATCGAGATGTTCTGCAGGTTCGTCGGGTCCGTGCCGAAGCCGTTCATGGCGTAGCCGAAGTCCAGCGAGGAGATCGTCACGCCCGAGTAGCAGAGGGTGTCCGCGATGTAGATGTTGCGGAAGGTGTTGGCGTAGCCGCCGTACACCGCGATGCCCGCCGCGCGCCAGGTCAGGATCGAGGTCAGGTTCTGGAACACGTTGTTCTTCTCGTCCGCGCCGCCCGCGTCGATCGCGGAGAACAGCGCGAAGGAGTCGTCACCGGTGGCCCGGGCCTCGTTGTTGGAGACCAGGTTGTCGGTCGAGCCGTTGGTCATGTTGATGCCGTCGGCGAAGGTGTCCCGGATCCGCGAGTTGGTGATCGTCATGAAGTCCGTGTTGGCACCCCAGTACATGCAGACCATGTGCTCGGTCCAGATGTTGTCGATCGTGATGTTCGCGACGTTGGCGAAGTCGAACACCTTGCCGGGGCCGTCGATCCGCGAGGTGTAGTTGCCGAAGTAGGCGAACCCGCTGAAGGTCGAGCCGTTGGCGGTGGCCTCGGCCCGGAAGCCGACGTCGGTGTTGGACTGGCTGGTCGGGGCGTAGAAGCGGGTGAACCACGGGCCCGCGCCGACGACCTTCACCGGCTTGCCGTAGACCTGGAACTTGTTCGCGGTCTGGTAGTCGCCGGCCGGGAGGTAGACGCCGACCAGGGTGCCGGTGGTGTCCATCCGGACCTTGTCCAGGGCCGCCTGCACGTCGCCCTGCGCGAAGCCGGTCGGGACCACGTACTTGGCCGGGTCCGGGTTGGCGACCTGGGTGGCCTGCTCCAGGCTGACGAAGTCGATCGCGTACTGCGAGGTGTTCGCCGAGTCCTTCTGCAGCTTGATCTTGTGACCGGCCGGGACGGTGGTGCCCAGCAGGACGTTGGCCTCGTCGTAGATGTGCCGCGGGCTGCCGGCGCTCGGGCCGTTGCCCGGGGCGGTCTCGGAGCCGTACAGCCAGGCGTACTTGGAGGTCAGGTCGATCGCCTTGAGGAAGGTGCCGTCGACGTAGACGTTCAGGGTGGCGTTGGTGCCGTCACCGCCGGCCGCGTCCGGGATGGAGAACCGGGTGACCAGGGTGTTGGTCGCGGCCTTGGTGGTGAACTCCACCGAGGAGCCGGTGGTGTTCAGCGTGACGGCCTTGCGGCCGGACGCCTCGCCCGCCACGTCGCCGATGGTGCGGTTGGGGCCGACCACCTGGGCGCCGCCGGCCAGCACGCCGTCCTCGGCCTCGTAGTTGTCGAACGGCAGGTTGGCGCCGCGGCCGACGTACAGGGACTGGGTGGAGGTGTTGTTGGTCTGCTTGACCGGCAGCTCGTTGCCGTCGTTGGCGATCACCGTCTTGACGGTGTAGCGGCCGTTGGCGGCGGTCCAACTGCCCAGCGAGACCGGGCTGCTGGTGGCGCCGGGGGCGAGCGTGCCGCTGTACGCGCCGGTCAGGGTCTTCAGCACGGTGCCGGTGGTGGCGTCCGAGACGGTCACCGTGATGCCGTGGCTGCCGGAGGCGCTGGCCACCGTGCCCTGGTTCTTGACCGCGACGGTGAAGTTCACCGCGCTGCCGTTCGCCGGGTTGGAGGGCGACCAGGTCGAGGGGGCGGCGACCAGGTCGGAGGAGGCGACCTGGTTGACCGTCAGCGGGCCCGCGGCGGTGAACGAGTTGTTGGTCTCGTCCTGCTCGATGACCTTGTTGTCCTCGTCGACCTTCGCGGTCAGCTGGTAGCTGCCCGCGTTCTGCGCCGGGATCTGCGCGGAGACGGTGGTGGAGGCACCGGCCGCGAGGGCGCCGACGTTGGCCGAGCCGACCTTGGTGGCGCCGAGGTAGAAGTTCACCGAGGTGGCGCCGGAGGCGTTGGTGCCGGTGTTCTTCACCACCGCCGACAGGGTCGGGGTGTCGGTCTCCACGGGGGTGGCCGGGTTGCTGCTCACCGAGGTGACGGTCAGGTCCGGGTTGGGGGCCGGGACGCCGATCACCTGGAACTCGGCGGCCTGGGCGCCGCTGGAGCCGGAGTTGGTGGTGAACTTCAGCTGCACGTCGGCGACGGTCGCGCTCACCGGGATGGTGACGGTGTTGCCGCTCGCCGGGTCGAAGCTGTAGCTCTTGGCCGCGACCAGCGTGCTGAAGCCGCTCGCGCTCTGCTCGCGGCCGTCCACCTCGATGGTCTGGGTGCGGGCGCCCCACGCCGAGCCCGGGTTGAGCTTGACCACGACCGCGCTGGTGGTCGCGTTCGCGCCCAGCTTCACCGCGAGGGTGCTCGGGTAGCTGCCCGCCGCGCTCTCCCAGTAGGTGGAGGTGTCGTTGTCGTTGGCGTTGGTCGCCACGAAGGTGAAGGTGGACGAGGAGGCCGTGATCGGCTTGCCCGCCGCCAGGTTGGTGCCCGTCCCGGTGCCGGTGCCGGTGCGCACCACGGTGTTGGAGGCCGCGGACTGGTTGCCCGCCGCGTCCTTCGCCTTCACGTAGTACGAGACGGTCGCGGTGTCCGGCTGGCTGTCGGTGTACGTCAGGGTGGTGCCGTTGACGCTGCCGCGCAGCGCGCCGTTGGCGTACACGTCGTAGCCGGTGACGCCCGTGTTGTCACTGGCCGCGCCCCAGGTCAGCTTGACCTGGCCGGAGGCCGGCGAGGTGTACGCCAGGTTGGACGGGGCGCTGGGAGCCTGGGTGTCGCCGCCCTGGCCGGTGCGGGTGACGGTGTTGGAGGCCGCGGACTGGTTGCCCGCCGCGTCCTTCGCCTTCACGTAGTACGACACCGTGGCGCTGTCCGGGCGGCTGTCGGTGTAGGTCAGGGTGGTGCCCGACACCGAGGTGAGCAGCGCGCCGTTGGCGTAGACGTCGTAGCCGGTGACGCCCGTGTTGTCACTGGCCGCGTTCCAGGTCAGCTTGATCTGGCCGGAGGCGGGCGAGGTGTAGGCCAGGTTGGACGGGGCGCTGGGGGCCTGGGTGTCGCCGGAGGTCGGGCCGTACGCCTCGAACTCGGAGAGCTGGCCGGCCGGCCAGGCGGTGTTGCCGGTGAAGGTCAGCCGCAGGTACCGGGTGGTGGTGGTCGACAGGTTGACGGTCACCGCGTTGCCGGCGGCCGGGTCGAACACGTAGCCGGCCGAGGCCACCAGGTCGGTGAAGTTGCTGCCGTCGGTGGAGCCCTGGACCTTGAGCGTCTCGGTGCGCTTCTCCCAGCCGGCCGGCAGCTTGAGCACCAGCTTGTTGACCGGGACGGCCGAGCCGAGGTCGCCCTGGACCCACTGCGGGAAGGCGTTGTTGGCGCTCTCCCAGTAGGTGGCCTGGTTGCTGTCGCCGACGTTGCCGGCCACGTAGGTCTGCGAGTACCCGCTGGCGGTGAAGGTGCGGCCGGCCAGCAGGTTCGCGGAGGCGGAGGTGGCGCCGTAGACCTCGAGCTCGGAGACCTGGGCGGACTGCCAGCCGGTGTTGGCGGTGATGTTGACCCGCACGTACCGGGCGGTGGTGGCCCCGAAGGAGATCGTCGCCTTGTCGCCGGAGGCCGGGTCGAAGGTGTAGTTCGCCGAGGCGGTGATGGTGGAGAAGTTGCTGCCGTCGGTGGAGCCGAGCACGCTGAGCGTCTCGGTCCGGGCGCCCCAGGAGCCGGGGACCTTGAGCACCACCGTGTCGACGGAGGCCGCCGAGCCCAGGTCGACCTGGACCCACTGCGCGGAGGCGAGGCCGTTGGACTCCCAGTAGCTGTCCTGGCTGCCGTCGTTGACGTTGCCGGCGCCGAACGTGCCGTTGGTGCTGGAGGCGGTGACGGCCTTGCCGAGGGCCAGGTTCGGCCCTCCCGCCGCCTGTGCCGCCGGGAGCAGGGGCCCGGCGAGCAGAAGCATTCCCAGCGTGGCCGACGACGCCGTCAGCCGCGCGGTTATGCGCTTCGATCTCATGACGTCCCTTCATAAGGTCGAGAAGATGACAATCTTCTGTCCATCTTTTGCGTGATGGCAGCCAAGAGTTACAGCGACGCTACGAGCATGTCAACGGATCGGTCCAAGCGTGCGCATACGAAAAGCGGGCGGGCACCGAAGTGCCCGCCCGCTCGGCGGTCCTGTCGTGACGCCCCGTCAGGGGCCCGCTACCTGCCGCTGATCAGCTCCGCTCGCGGGCCGGCGCGGTCGAACCGCGCACCACCAGCTCGGGCTCGAACAGCAGCTCGTCGTGGGTGACCCGGACCCCGGCGATCTCGCCGACCAGCAGGTCCACCACGGCCCGGCCCATCGCCTCGATCGGCTGCCGGACGGTGGTCAGCGGCGGGTCGGTGCACATCATGAACGAGGAGTCGTCGTACCCGACCACCGACACGTCGTCCGGCACCGCGAGCCCGGCCCGGCGCACCGCGCGGACCGCGCCCAGGGCCAGCGGGTCGCTCGCGCAGACCACGCCGGTGACGCCCTGGCGCAGCAGCCGGGTGGTGGCCGCCTGGCCGCCCTCCAGGCTGAACAGCGCCCGCTCGACGTGCTGCTCCGGCAGCTCCAGGCCCAGCTTGGCCACCACGGCCCGGGCCGCGGCGAGCTTGCGCTGCGAGGGCATGTGGTCCAGCGGGCCGAGCACCAGGCCGATCCTGGTGTGCCCCAACTGGCGCAGGTGGCCGAAGGCCTGCTCGACCGCCACCGCGTCGTCGCAGGAGACCCGGGGGAAGTCCAGGTGGTCGATCGCCGCGTTCAGCAGCACGGTGGGCAGGCTGCGCTCGGCCAGCCGCTGGTAGTGGTCGTGCGGGGCGTCGCCCTGGGCGTAGAGGCCGCCGAAGAACACCACGCCGGAGACGTGCTGCTCCAGCAGCAGGTCGACGTAGTCGGCCTCGGAGACCCCGCCCGCGGTCTGGGTGCACAGCACCGGCGTGAACCCCTGGCCGGCCAGCGCGCCGCCCACCGCCTCGGCGAACGCCGGGAAGATCGGGTTGCCCAACTCGGGCAGGACCAGCCCGATCAGCCGGGCCCGCTCCCCGCGCAGCTGGGTGGGCCGCTCGTAACCGAGCACGTCGAGGGCGGTGAGAACGGCCGCCCTGGTCGCTTCGGAGACACCGGGCTTCTCGTTCAGCACCCGGCTGACGGTCGCCTCGCTGACCCCGACCTTCTTCGCCACCTCGGCAAGTCGTCGTGTCATGTGCCGAGTGTACGACAGAAAACGCAAGCGGCTTGCGTGGATTTGCAGAAGAGGACGGACCCGATCGGGTCCGTCCTCCCCGGGGCCGGAGCCCGTCGCCGGGTCAGCGCAGGTCGAACACCAGCCGGGCCGAGACCTTGCCCGCGAGCACCTCCGCGAAGCAGGAGTTGACGTCCTCCAGCTTCCGGGTCTCCCGGATCACCTCCGTCCTGCCCAACTGGTGCAGCCGGAACACCTCCGCCAGGTCCTGCCGGGTGCCGACGATCGAGCCGATCACCTTCGTCCCGTTCAGCACCGTGTCGAACACCGGCAGGGTCAGCTCGCCCTCGGCGGGCAGGGCGACCAGGACCAGGGTGCCGCCGCGGCGCAGCGAGTCGTAGGCGGCCCGGAACGAGGCGTTGGAGACGGCCAGCGAGATCGCCGCGTCCGCGCCGCCGAGCTTCCGCACCTCGTGCGCGACGTCCTGGGTGCGGGCGTCGAGGACGTGGTCGGCGCCGAGTCGCTCCGCCAGCCTCAGCTTGTCGTCGGTGATGTCGACGGCGACCGTCTCGGCGCCGAAGATCCGGGCGTACTGCAGCGCCAGGTGCCCGAGGCCGCCGATCCCGGAGACCAGCACCCGGGTGCCGGGGCGGGCGCCGGAGAGCTTCACCGCCTTGTACGTGGTGACGCCCGCGCAGGACAGCGGGGCGGCGTCCATCGGGTCCACCCCGTCCGGCACCGGGACCACGTAGTCGCCGTGCGCCAGCGCGTACTGGGCGTAGGCGCCGTCCACCGAGTAGCCGGAGTTGTGCTGGTCGGGGCAGAGCGTCTCCCAGCCGCTCACGCAGTAGTCGCACCGGCCGCAGGCGTCGGCCAGCCACGGGATCGCCACCCGCTCGCCGACCTCGACGTGCCGGACCTCCGGGCCGGCCGCCTCCACGATGCCGACGCCCTCGTGGCCGGGCACGAACGGCGGGGACGGCTTGACCGGCCAGTCGCCGTGCGCGGCGTGGATGTCGGTGTGGCACAGGCCGGAGCACTCGATCCGCACCAGCACCTGGTGCGGTGCCGGGGCGGGCACCTCGCGCTCCTCGATCTCCAGCGGCTCGGTGAAGGCCCGGACGACGGCTGCCTTCATGTCCTTCTCTCCTCGCGGTGCTGAGCGGTTCCGACGGGTCGCACTCCCCCGCCCCAGCCTGCTGGTTCCCCGTTCGAACCGCGAACGGACGCGCCGCCGCGGGCACCGGTCGGGCCGGTCGGCGGACACCACTACGCTTGGCACCCGCCACCCGGCCCACGGCGGCATTCAATGCCCGTAGGCTGGGCAGTAAGGGACCACGGGGGCGGCAGAGCCCCCGCCACTGACGGAGGGAAACGCCGGGTGATCGAGCTGGAAGACCTTCCCGAGTTGATCGACCCGGTGATGATCTGCGCCTTCGAGGGCTGGAACGACGCCGGCGACGCGGCCTCCGCCGCACTCGGGCACCTCGACGAGACCTGGGGCGGCAAGGTGTTCGCCGCGCTCGACGCCGAGGACTACTACGACTTCCAGGTCAACCGGCCCACCATCTGGCTCGACGGCGGGGTCCGCCGGATCACCTGGCCCACCACCAGGCTCTCGGTGGTCCGGGTGACCGAGCCCAAGCCGCGGGACCTGGTGCTCGTCCGCGGCATCGAGCCCAGCATGCGCTGGCGCTCGTACTGCAACGAACTGCTCGGCTTCGCCCACGAGCTGGGCGTCGAACTGGTCGTCATCCTGGGCGCGCTGCTGGGCGACGCCCCGCACACCCGGCCCGTGCCGGTCTCCGGCGTCACCTCGGACGCCACGCTGGCCCGCTCGCTCGACCTGGAGGAGAGCCGCTACGAGGGCCCCACGGGCATCGTCGGCGTCCTCCAGGAGGCCTGCGCGCACGCCGGCGTCCCGGCCGTCACCTTCTGGGCCGCCGTCCCGCACTACGTCTCCCAGCCGCCCAACCCCAAGGCCACCCTCGCCCTGCTCAACAAGGTCGAGGACCTGCTCGACCTGCGCATCCCGCCGGGCGAGCTCGCCGAGGACGCCCGGGCCTGGCAGCTGGGGGTCGACCAGCTCGCCGCGGAGGACTCCGAAGTCGCCGAGTACGTCCAGCAGTTGGAGGAGGCGCAGGACACCGCGGAGCTGCCGGAGGCGTCCGGCGACGCGATCGCCCGGGAGTTCGAGCGCTACCTGCGGCGGCGCGACAACCAGGGGCCGACGGGCGAGAAGCCGATCACGGGGCACGCGACGGAGCGGCCGAAGGACGAGGACGAGGAGTAGGCGGGCCCGCAGCGTGGATCGGCCCCGGGAGGGTGGTGCCCTCCCGGGGCCGATCGTGCTGTGCGGGCGCCTGGTCGCTCGCGCGGTTCCCCGCGCCCCCGGCGGGGGCGCGGGGGTCGGGCGGGGTGCTACAGGGCCACGCCCAGCAGGGCGTCGACGGTGCGGGAGGTCAGGCCCGGGGCGCCGGTGTCCTCGCCGCCCCCGGCCCGGGCCGTGGCGGCCCAGCGGTCGACGGCGGCGAGTGCGGCCGGGGTGTCCAGGTCGTTCGCCAGGGCCTCGCGGACCTCGGCGAGCAGGGCGGTCGCGGAGGGGCCGTCCGGGCGGGAGACCGCGGCGCGCCAGGTGGCGAGGCGGGTGAGGGCGGTGTCCAGGTCGGCGGCCGTCCACTCCCAGTCGCTGCGGTAGTGGTGGGCGAGCAGGGCCAGCCGGATCGCGGCCGGGTCGACGCCGTCGCGGCGCAGCGCCGAGACGAAGACCAGGTTGCCGCGGGACTTGGACATCTTGTGGCCGTCCAGGCCGACCATGCCGGCGTGCACGTACGCGCGGGCGTAGGGGTGCTCGGCGAGGGCGACCTGGGCGTGCGCGGCGCCCATCTCGTGGTGCGGGAAGGAGAGGTCGCTGCCGCCGCCCTGGATGTCGAAGTCCATGCCGAGGAACTGCAGCGCGATCGCCACGCACTCGATGTGCCAGCCGGGGCGGCCCCGGCCGAGTTCGGTGTCCCAGGCGGGTTCGCCCGGGCGGGCGGCGAGCCAGAGCAGGGCGTCCAGCGGGTTCTTCTTGCCGGGCCGCTCCGGGTCCCCGCCGCGCTCGGCGAAGACCGGGAGCATCTGCTCGCGGGTCAGGCCGGAGACCTCGCCGAAGCGCGGGTCGGAGTCGACCGAGAAGTAGACGTCGCCGTCGACCTCGTAGGCCGCGCCGGAGGCGAGCAGGCGCTGCACCAGCGGGACGATCCACGGGATGGACTCGACGGCGCCGACGTAGTGCGCGGGCGGGAGCATCCGCAGCGCGGTCATGTCCTCGCGGAACAGCGCGGTCTCGCGCTCGGCGAGTTCGGTCCAGTCCTGGCCGGTGGCCTCGGCCCGCTCCAGCAGCGGGTCGTCGACGTCGGTGACGTTCTGGACGTAGAGGACGTCGTGGCCGGCGTCCTTCCAGACCCGCTGGACCAGGTCGAAGGCGTTGTAGGTGGCTGCGTGGCCCAGGTGGGTCGCGTCGTAGGGGGTGATGCCGCAGACGTAGAGCCGGGCGGTCGGGCCGGTGGGCACGACCTCTCGGACACTGCTCGTGGCGGTGTCGTAAATGCGCAGGGGAAGCCCCTGACCGGGCAGGGCGGGAACCTCGGAGGCGGGCCAGGCATGCATGGGACCGACTCTAACCTTGCGATCATTTGAAAGACCAACCTATGGACGCGATCGGCCGGAATCCGTTCTTCCTCGGTTTCGGATCGGTATCAGACCGGCGGCCAGGGAATAGAAGGCCACTCCGCCGACGGCAGCGGATGGCGTCCGGCGGACCGCAGCGCGGCCGTCCGGGCCCTCAGCGCGTCGAGTTCACCGGACGTCAGGTGCGGGCGCAGCCGCTCCCCCAGCGGCCCGTCCAGGTCGGCGGCGAGCCGGCCCAGGACGTCGAGCGCCTCGGCGGTGAGCGGCTCCTCGGCCCAGCCCCAGAGCAGGGTGCGCAGCTTCGGGTCGGTGTGGAAGGTGACGCCGTGGTCGATGCCGTAGATCCGGCCGTCGGCGGCGGGCAGCCAGTGGCCGCCCTTGCGGTCGGCGTTGTTGAGGACGGCGTCCAGCACGGCGAGGCGGCGCAGGCGTTCGTCGTCGCGGTGCACCAGCCAGGCCAGGCGGCCGCCGTCCAGCTGGGCCCGGACGATGGGCAGCCAGCCCGCGCGCGGGTCGTCCAGCGGCTGGAGGTCGAGCAGCTCGGCCGCCTCCGGGTCGGGTTCGATCCAGAGCTGCACCATGCCCGGCCCGGCCGGGCCCCCGCGCAGCACGGTGGGCGGGACCAGCCGCCAGCCGGTGGCGGCGGAGACCTCGTACGCGGCGGTCTCCCGGCCGGCCAGGGTGCCGTCGGGGAAGTCCCACAGCGGGCGCTCCCCCGCGACCGGCTTGTACACGCAGGGCGCGGTCAGGCCGTCCAGGGTGACCGTGCAGTACAGGACGGCGTTGGAGGCGTCGGTGACCCGGCCGTGCACGGCGAGCGCGCCCTCGCGCAGCAGGGTGAGCGCGGCGGCGGTGTCGGCGGCCAGCGCGGCGCTGGTGGCCGGGTCGGTGGCGGGGGCCTCGACCTCGGGCTCGGGCTCGGGCTCGGGATCGGCGTGCGGTTCGGTCTCCGGCCCGGCGTGCGGCTCCGCCCCGGCGGGCCGTTCCGCGGGCTCGGGCCGTTCCGCGGGTCCGGGCCGCTCGGCGGGCTCCCGGTCCTCGTTCAGCGCCGGTAGCCGTTCGCGCGCGGGCACAGGTGGCCCTCCGGGTCGAGCGGGAGGTTGCAGAACGGGCAGGGCTTGCGGCCGGCCGCGACCAGGTCCAGGGCGCGCTTGGCGAACACCCGGGCCATCGCGCCGCTGAGCCGGACCCGCAGCAGGTCGGGGCCGTTCTCGTCGTCGAAGACCTCGGTCTCGCTCTCGTCCTCGGACTCCTCGACGTACGCCTGCGCCTCGACCACCAGGCAGTCGTCCCGGGCGTCCCAGGCCAGGGCCATCGTGCCGACCCGGAACTCCTGCTCCAGCGGCAGGTCGAGCGGGGCGGTGTCGAGCAGCTCGACGGGGGCGACGGCCGGGATCGGGGCCTCGCCGCCGCTGCGCCGCAGCGCCTCGTCGAGGACCTCCTCGATGCGCTCGGCGAGCGCCGCGACCTGGGCCTTCTCCAGCAGGACGCTGGTGATCCGGCCGCGCGAGGAAGCCTGCAGGTAGAACGCGCGGGCACCGGGCTGGCCGACGGTGCCGGCCACGAACCGCTCGGGCTGGTCGAAGAAGTGGACCTGACGGGACACGCTGCTCGCTCCGGAAGGGGTTGCGGTCTTCTCGATCTCACCCTACGGCCAAACGGGCCGGGGACGGCACGCGGGGCGGGCGGTTTCCGCGTGCGCTCGGGCAGTTGTGCGGCGGGGCGGTAGGGCAGTTGTGCGACGGGGCGGTGGGCCGTGGGGCTCAGGCCGTGCCGGTCTCGCCGCCGACCACCGCGTCGTCGCCGGCCGAGTGGCCGTGCGGGCGCGGGGCCAGCGCGGCGAGCGAGCCGGTCTCGCCCAGGCGCAGCAGGTAGGGGCGGTGCGGGGTGTAGCGGATCGCGGTGACCGAGCAGGGCTCGACCGAGATCCGCTGGAAGTGGTCGAGGTGCAGGCCGAGCGCGTCGGCGACGATCGCCTTGATCACGTCGCCGTGGGTGGCGGCGGCCCAGAGCGCGTCCGGCCCGTGCTCGACGGCGATCTTGTCGTTCCACTCGCGCACCGCGTCGACGGTGCGGTGGCTGAGCGCGCGCAGCGACTCGCCGCCGGGGAAGGCGGCGGCCGAGGCGTGGTCCTGGACGGTGCGCCAGAGCGGCTCGCCGGCCAGCTCCGCGAGCGGGCGGCCGGTCCACTCGCCGTAGTGGCACTCGCCGAGCCGCTCGTCGAGCGCGGGGGCGGCCAGCTCGGGGCGGGCGGCCGACAGCGGCTCCAGCGTCTGCCGGCAGCGCTCCAGCGGGCTGCTGACCAGGCGGGCGATCGGCAGCCCGGCGAGCCGCTCGGGCAGCGCGGCGGCCTGGGCCCGTCCGGTGTCGTCCAGGTCGACTCCGGGCGTCCAGCCGGCGAGGATCCCGGCGGAGTTGGCGGTGGACCGGCCGTGGCGGACGAGCAGCAGGGTGGGCATACCTGAAAGGGTACGGGGTACGGACCTCCCCGCGGGCGGCCCCTTCGGTCACAATGGCGGGCATGATCGTGGATTGCGGCACCTACCGGGACGGAAAGCGCGTCCGGGGCCCCGAGGACTTCTCGGACGCCCTGGCGGAGGTCCGCACGGCCGGCAACGGCTTCGTGTGGATCGGCCTGGCGGACCCCACCACGGAGGAGTTCGACCACGTCGCCGAGGAGTTCGGCCTGCACCCGCTGGCGGTGGAGGACGCGGTGACGGCGCACCAGCGCCCCAAGGTCGACATCTACCGGGACTCGGTGTTCACCGTCCTGAAGACCGCCGCCTACCACCAGCAGCACGAGACGGTCTCCATCGGCGAGCTGATGATCTTCCTGGGCGACTCGTACGTGATGACCGTCCGGCACGGCCCCGAGAGCCCGCTCAAGGACCTGCGCTCCCG
Organism: Kitasatospora sp. NPDC090308; assembly: GCF_044769485.1. NCBI lineage: Bacteria > Bacillati > Actinomycetota > Actinomycetes > Kitasatosporales > Streptomycetaceae > Kitasatospora > Kitasatospora sp. NPDC090308. The sequence goes on from NZ_JBIVXY010000008.1 coordinate 206,211, forward strand.
GCTGGAGGGGCAGCCCGAACTGCTCGCGCACGGGCCCGCCTCGGTGCTGTACGCGGTCTGCGACCTGGTGGTCGACCAGTACCTCGACGTGGCCACCGAACTGCAGACCGACCTGGACGAGTTGGAGGAGCAGATCTTCTCCCCCGGGCGCTCGCGCGGCGCGGCCGAGCGGATCTACGGCTTCAAGCGGCAGGTGGTGGGCTTCCGCAAGGCCACCTTCCCGCTGATGGAGCCCGCGCTGCGGCTGACCCGGGGCGGCGACGAGCTGCAGGTCCCGTTCGTCGCCGCCGAACTGCGCCCGTACTTCCGGGACGTGGCGGACCACCTGGCCAAGGTCAACGAGGTGGTGGAGAGCCTGGACCGGTTGCTCTCCGACATCCTGGCCGCCAACCTGGCGCAGGTCAGCGTGCAGCAGAACGACGACATGCGGAAGATCTCGGCGTGGGCCGCGCTGGCCGCCGTGCCGACCATGATCGCCGGCATCTACGGGATGAACTTCGAGCACATGCCGGAACTGCGCCAACCCTGGGGCTACCCCGCCGCCCTGGGCCTGATGGTGGGCGTCTGCGTCGGTCTGCACCGGCTCTTCAAGCGCGCGGGCTGGCTGTAGCGGGCCGTCCCCGGCACCGTGGGTGCGCCGGGGACCGACCCGGCTGTCAGGACTCCTGGCGACGGCGCCGGGCGGCCACCAGGGTGCCCGCGCCCAGGACGATCGCCGCCGCGCCGGTGGTCGCGACGGCGCCGAGCGGGGTGCCGGGGCCGGTGGAGGCCAGCTCCGTGCCGCCGCCGGTGCCGGTGGTCGTGGTGGTGGTGCCGGTGGTCGTGGTGGTCAGCCCGGCCTGGACGGCGCCGCTGTCACCGTTGCCCGGCTGCCGGCCGTCCTCGTCCTTCCCGCCGTCCCCGTCTCCGTTCCCGTCTCCGTTCCCGTCCTCGCCGTCGCTCCGGCCGCCCTGCTGCTCGGCCGCCTTGTCGCGCTCCTGGGCCTCCTTGAGCCCCTTGGTCAGGAAGTCGCGCAGCGCCTCCAGGGTGTCGGCGCTCAGCGCCGCGTTCGCGGCCTTCCGGACCTCCGGACCGCCGACCGACATCGCCTGGACGACCTGGATCCGGTAGTCGGTGTGCCGGAGTCCGGGCGCCCGCTCCAGGAAGTCGGCGATCGCCCCGGAGTCGCCCTCCTCCAGCACCGCGAGCGCCTGCGCGCGCAGTCCGGCGCTGATGACCGGGTCCGCGATGAACTGCGAGAGCTTGACCCGGTTGTCGGAGGCGATCAGCGCCGGGAGTTCGACGTCGAGGAAGTGCCGCATCTCCTCGGCGGTGCCGGTCAGCGCCGCCTCGACCTTCTCCCGGAAGTGCCGGGAGTGGCCCGGCTCGGTGAGCAGCGCCTCCAGCCGGGCCCGCAGGGCGGCCTCGTCGGGCTCCGGGTCGGCCGGGGCGGTGGGCGCGGCCGGGGCGGTGGGCGCGGCCGGGGCGGCGGGCGCGGCGGGGGCCGGGGTGCTGTCGGCGGGGGCCTCGGTGCTCCCGGTCGGGGCCGGGGTCTGCGCGGCGGGCTCGGCGGGTTCGGTGGGCTCGGCGTCCGGGACGGTGGCGTCCGGCTGGGACCGGCCGGTCGGCGCGGTCCCGGCCATGGCCTGGGTGGCGCCGAGGACGGTGGGCGCGGAGACGGCCGCGACGAAGACGGCGGCGGCGATCGACCGACGGATGCTCAAGACTCCCCCTGGGAAGGCGGTTCGTTGGAGAGACGCGGCCGTGGCGGATGATCACACGGCGGCGAACCCGGGGATCGTACCGGAACCTTCCACCCGGTCATAACGGATTCTTTTCCGACCCTTTACCGCCCACCGCGCCCGGGACCGCCTCGGGCAGACTGTCGGGAATCCGTTCACGGGCGCGAGGGGGAAGCGTGGGCAGGACACCGGCGGACGCGGACGAGTGGCACGGCGACGTCCTGGCCGGGCTCGGGGTGCCGGAGCCCCGGCCCGCCGAGGGGGCCGGGCCCGTCGACGGGGCGCGGCCGGGCGGCGGTGAGCACATGATCGTCTGCGGTGGGGAGGCGCTGGCGCACCGGCTCGCGGTGCAGCTCTCCTCGCTGTACGACCGCAGGGTGGTGGTGGTCGTGCCGTCCCTGACGCGTGACCACGGGCCGCACCTGGTGGCGCTGGCCCGGCAGCGGCCCGGGTCCGTCGAGGTGCTGGAGGCGGCCCGGCTGGACGTGGACGCGCTGGCCCGGGCCGGGGTGGAGCGGGCGGCGGCCCTGGCGCTGACCTCGGGCGACGACCGGGAGAACCTGCACGTGGCGCTGCACGCCCGGCAGGTGAACCCCGATCTGCGGCTGGTGGTGCGGGTGTTCAACCGACGGCTGGGCGTGCGGATCGAGCAGGCGCTCGACCGGGCGGTGCTGGCCCGCAACCCGGAGCTGTCCCGGGCGGAGCTGGAGGCGTCGACCACGGTGCTGTCCAGTTCGGCGACCGCGGCCCCGGCGCTGGTCGCGGCGGCGGTGTCCGGGCGCAGCCAGGCGGTGCAGGTGGACGGGCGGCTGCTGCGGGCGTCGCTGCTGCGGGCCGGCGAGGAGCCGGTGGGGCGGGAGTTGGCGACGGTGGCGGCGGTCGATCCGCTGGGCGAGCCGGCCGGTTCGGTGCTGCTGCCGGCCGCGGAGCCGGTCGGGGCGGAGCGGGTGGTGCTGGAGCTGCTGGGGGACGGCCCGGGGCCGGGGCGCCGGCGGCGGCTGCCGGGCCTGGCCGGGTTCCCGCTCGGGGCGCTGTTCTCGCCCCGTCTGCGCTGGGCGCTGGCGGCGCTGGCCGGGCTGATCGTGCTGCTGGCGGGGGCGACGGCGCTGTTCACCGGTCAGTCCCCGGCGCACTCGGTGTGGTTGACGGTGCTGGACGTGCTGGGCATCGCCGATCCGGCGGAGGACGGCGGCCGGGGCGGGAAGGTGCTCCAGGTCCTGACGGCGGTGAGCGGGATGCTGCTGATGCCGCTGCTGATCGCCCTGGTGCTGGAGGCGCTGGGCACGTTCCGGGCCGCGGGCGGGCTGCGCCGGCCGGCCCGCGGGCTGGCCGGGCACGTGGTGCTGGTGGGGCTGGGGCGGCTCGGCAGCCGGGTGCTGGAGCAGGTGTGGGAGATGGACGTGCCGGTGGTCTGCGTGGAGTCGGACCCGGCGGCGGTCGGGGTCGCCCGGGCCCGGGCGTTCGGCGTCCCGGTGGTCGTCGGCGACGCGACCCAGGACGGGGTGCTGAAGGCCGCCAAGGTCCACCGGGCGCAGGCGCTGCTGGCCCTGACCAGTGACGACAGCACCAACCTGGAGGTGGCGCTGGCGGCCCGCGAGTCGGTGCCGGAACTGCGGGTGGTGCTGCGGCTGTTCGACGACGACTTCGCCGGGAACGTGTACCTGACGCTGCGCGACTCCTACCCGGGCGCGCAGACCCGCAGCCGCAGCGTGGCCTACCTGTCCGCGCCCTCGTTCGCCTCGGCCATGATGGGCCGTCAGGTGATCGGGGCGATCGCGGTGGGCCGCGAGGTGCTGCTGATCGCGGCCGTGGACGTGGCCCGCTCCCCGCGGCTGCGCGGCCGGAGCGTGGCCGACGCCCACCGTCCGGGCCTGTGGCGAGTGCTGGCCCTCGACCTGGCCGCCCCGGAGGACCGCAGCCCGGACCTGGCCCGGCCCCGTCCCGAGGGTCCGGCCCTGCTCTGGTCGCCCCCGCCGGAGCGGGTGCTCGGCGACCGGGACCGGGTCGTGGTCGCCGCCACCTCCAGCGGTCTCGGCCTCCTGCTGGGCGCCCGGCAGGAGTGACGGCCGCCGGGAGGCGGACCCGCGTGTTCAGAAGTTGTTCCACAAAACGTGGATCGAGGCATTTCTGCCGTATGGGCGGGGTGTCGCGGGCTGGGCCGGTGTGGGGCGGAACGTGCCCGGGTCCGCGGCGGTGCCGTATCGGGGTTCGTCGGGGTGGCGCGGGGCGAACTCGCGGGGCGGGGAGGCTCGTTCGCGCCGGTCAGCGGCCTGGCGGCGGAAGGCTGCCGCCGGTCCGGACGTCGCCGGACGACGGCCGCGCGGAAGGAGCGGATCGCCGGGCCGCCCGTGTGTTAATGCGAGGTTTCCGGGAAGTGTGGAGTGCCGGAGCGGTTCCGGGTGCGCCACATAAGTCGAACCGTCCCGGCCTGCCCGGCCAGGGCGCCGTTTTCCAGCGGAGGGCCAGGTGGGGGAAGGGTGCTACGTGTACCCGGGGTCCACGGGTGGGCGCTGGGGGGGATCAGTGGTGCACCGAGTGTGATCGAAAGTCTTGTCCGGCGCTGCCCGGCGTTGCTATAAATGGGCGTCCGCCGGTTACCGGCGCGGCCGATCCCGATCGGATGTCCGGCCGCTCGATCCGTTGACTACCGGCACGGGCTGATTCACGCAACGAAGCGTGCTTGGCATCTTCTCCTCGAAGCGCCCCATTCCTTCGCTCCACCAATGCGCAGAATTATTCACTGCAAGGTGCGTTGTCATGCAAAATTCTTCCGTTGTCAGTGGACCAGCCACTTTCGGGCAGCTCTCGCTCTGGCGTTCCATCGCGAACATCCCGCCCACCGCCTGCAACCTCCCCCAGACCTGGGCCCTCCCCCCGGGCACCGGCCCGGACGCGGTCGAACGGGCCCTGGAGCGCCTGGAGGCGCGCCACGAGTCGCTGCGCACGCGGTACGCGGAGACGGCGGACGGCGGTCTCGTCCAGCTGGTCGGGCCGGCCGCGCCCGCCGGTCTCGACCTGGTCGAGGGGGTGCCCGCGGAGGTGTCCGCGGAGCTGGCGGCGGTCCCGTTCGACCCGGCGGCGGACCGGCCCTGGCGGGCCGCGCTGGTCACCGAGCGGGGGGTGCCGGCCGCGCTGGCGATCTGCTTCCACCACATCGCGGTGGACGCCTGGGCGATCAACCAGCTGCACGAGGAGTTCGGCGTCCTGGTGGCGGGCGGGGAGCTGCCCGGCGCGGCCCCCAGCTGCCGCGAGCTGGCCGCCGAGCAGTGGTCCGAGGCCCGCGGCAACCGCCGCCGGGCGGCGCTGCGGCACTGGCGGCAGGTGCTCGCCGACGCCCCGCCGATGGCCCGGGACGCGGCCCCGGAGGCGGTCACCAGCCGGTGGGCCAGGCACGGTTCGGTGCCGGCCGGCGAGGCGGTGCGCACGCTTGCCGAGCGCCTGGGCGTCTCGGCGCCCTCGGTGCTGCTGGCGGCCTTCTGCGCAGCGCTGGCGCGGCACACCGGCGAGGAGCGGGTGCTGGTCGCGGTCTACGCGAACAACCGCAGCGACCCGCGCTGGGAGGGCCTGGTGGCCGCCCAGAACCAGATCATCCCGCTGCTGGTGCAGACCGCCCCGGACGAGGAGTTCGGCGCGTTCGCCACCCGCGTCCACTGGGAGCTGATCCGCTCGTACAAGCACGCCGCCTACAACGTCGACGACGCGCTGCTGGCGGGTGCGGAGCACGGCTACACGGGCACCGTCAACGGCTCCTTCGCCGGGTCGGTCAGCGGTTTCTTCCGCTACTTCTTCAACTACCTCGGCGAGTACCAGCGGGACCAGACGCCGGTGAACTCCGCGATGGAGACCGGCACCGGCGGGCGCAACATCGGGGCGCCGCTCTACCTCCAGGTGCAGGACGGCGACGCCCTCACCAGCACCCTGCGGGAGAATTCCTCCTCGGCGGACTTCAAGGCGGTGACGGAGATCCTGCTCGCGCTGGAGGACGTCCTGGTCTCGGCCGCCGCGAAACCGGCCGAAACGACCGAATCGGCCGAATAGCACTTCCGCTCCACCGCGCCCGATTTTCACCGAATTCCCGCTCCACCGCGCCTCCTTTCCGGCGCGCTCTCCGGCACCCGAATTCCAGGAACCCCGCTTTCGGCCGTCTCGCTCTCCGGCACCCCCTTTTCCGGCGCCGCCGCCTTTTCCCTGCCCCAGCTCCGCCGTTCCCCCGGGAGGGGAAGTGTCAGAACACGTCGTCGTCCTCCACCGCTGGAGTGACAGTTACGCGGACTACGGTTCCTACCTGGACCACCGCACCCACCGGGTCAGCTACGTGACGACCCGCCGGGCCGCGCCCGCGCTGCCCGAGGGGGCGGCGGCGGTGCGGGTCGTCGACAGCACGGAGGACGGCAAGGCGGTACGGGAGGCCGTGGCCGCGCTGGTCGAGGAGTTCGGCACGCCCGCCCGGGTGGTGGCGCTGCACGAGGTCGACCTGGACATGGCGGCCGAGCTGCGCGAGGAGCTGGGCGTCCCGGGCGAGCGCTCGGAGGGGCTCGCGCCGTTCCGGGACAAGCTGGTGATGGCCCGTCGGCTGGCCGCCGCCGGGGTGCCCGTCCCGGCGACCGAGCCCGCGCCGGACCACGCCGCGGTGCGCGCCTTCGCCGCCGTGCACGGCTGGCCGGTGCTGGTGAAGCCGGTGCGCGGGACGGCGAGCGCGGGCGTCACCCGGCTCGACGGCGAGGCCGAACTGGCCGCCTACGCCTTCCCGCCGGACGTGCCGGTGCTGGTCCAGCCGTACCTGCCGCACGAGGTGCTGCACGTGGACGGCGTGGCCACCGGGACGGGGCTGGGAGCCTGGCGGGCCTCGGCCTACCTGAACACCTGCCTGGGCTTCACCGAGGGCGCGGCGCTCGGCTCGGTGGAGCTGGACGACCCCGAACTGCTGGCCGCGATAGGCGAGTTCACCGACCGGGTGACCCGCGCCCTGTCGGACGGCGCCTGGGTGTTCCACCTGGAGCTGTTCCGGTCCGGGCCGCCGGACGCCCCCGAACTGCAGGTGCTGGAGGTCGGCGCCCGCCCGGGCGGGGCGGAGATCCCGTTCCTGTGGCGGGAGGTGCACGGCGTCGACCTGATGGCGGCCGCCTTCGCCGTCCAGCTGGACGCGCCGCTGCCGGAGGCGGCCCGCACCGGCGGCGACCCGGCGGCCGGGGAGCGCGGCGGCTGGCTGCTGGTGCCCACCCCGGCCGTCCGCCCCTGCCGGGTCACCGCCGCCGGGGGCCGGGCCGGGACGGCGGCCGGCCCGTACGCCGAACGCGTGCCCGTGGTCGGCCAGTTGCTCGCCGACCTGCCCGGCTACGAGCACTCCGGCGCCCGGTTCCGCTTCCGCGGCGCGAACAGCGCCGAGGTGCGGGCCGCGGTGGAGCACACCGTCGCCGACTTCGACTTCCGGTGCGCGCCGGTCGACCCGTCCGCGCCCGACCTGGTGGTGCTGGTCGGCAGCGGCGGCCGGGCCTACCGCGAGTACGCCTTCGAGGCCGCCGCGGCCCGCGCCGAGCTGGCCCTGGTCACCGCCACCGACGCCGACTGGCAGCGGCGCCACCTGACCGGCCACCGGCGGGTGGCGGACGCCACCCCCGAGGAGCTGGTCCGGGCGATCGGCGCGGCCGCCGCCGGGCGGACCGGCCGGGTCGGTGTGTTCACCTGGGACGAGGTGCTGCTGGAGGCCACCGCCGAGGCCGCCCACCGCCTGGGCCTGCCGCACATGTCGCCCGAGGCGGCCCGCAACTGCCGCGACAAGCTCGCCACCCGCCGGCTGCTGGCCGAGCAGGGCGTCGCCGGGGTCGGCCACGCCCACGTGCACGGCCCGCAGGAGGCGCTGGCCGCCGCCGAGGCGATCGGCTACCCCGTCGTGGTCAAGCCGCGCTCGCTGGCCGGCAGCGTCGGCGTGGTGGTCGCCCCCGACGCCGACCGGCTGCGGGCGCTCTACCACCACGCCTCCGACGCCGCCTACCCCGGCCTGGACGCGCTGGACGGCCTGGTCCTGGAGGAGTACCTCGACGGCCCCGAGGTCAGCGTGGACTCGGTGGTCCGGGACGGAGAGGTCCGCCCGGTGAACGTGGTGCGCAAGCGCCTCGGCTACGACCCGTTCTTCGAGGAGGTCGGCCACCTCGCCGCGCCCTGGCGGCACGAGCCGTGGGCCGAGGAACTGGTCGAGCTGGTCACCGCCGCCCACCGCGCGCTGGGCGTCACCACCGGCGTCACCCACGCCGAGGTGCGGCTCACCGCGGCCGGCCCCCGGCTGGTCGAGCTGAACGGCCGCCTCGGCGGCGACTTCATCCCGCTGCTGGGCCGGCTCGCCAACGGCGTCGACCTGACCGCCGCCGCCCTGGACCTCGCCCTCGGCGCGGAACCCGACCTCACCCAGCCGTACGACCGCTGCGCCGAGGTGCGCTTCCTCTACCCCGCGCACGACGGCACCGTCCGCGCGCTGGACACCGCCGCCGCCGCGGCCGTGCCCGGCGTCGAGCGGATCGTGCCGCTGGCCGGGCCCGGGACGCGGCTGCTGCTGCCGCCGCGCGGCATCGTGCCGCGGCTGGCCGCCGTGATCGCCACCGGGGAGACCCCCGAGGAGTGCCGGGAGGTCCTGGACCGCGCCGCGGCCCTGGTCCTCGCCGAGGTCGAGCCGCTGTCCGCCACCCCGAACGACCAGGAGGAGGGCCGGTGACCGGCGTCCTGCGCAGGCTGCTGAGCACCTACACGCTGCCCAGCCGGGGCGGCCGGATCATCGCCTCCGGCGTGGTCGTGTACGCCAGCAGCAGCGGCCTCTACCTGGCCGGCGGCACCGTCTACTTCCTCAAGGGCGCCGGCCTGAGCGCCGCCCAGATCGGCACCGGGCTGACCATCGCCGGACTGGTGGGCTTCCTGACCACCGTGCCGGTCAGCCTGCTGGCCAACCGCTGGGGGCCGCTGCGGCTGCTGCGCGTCCTCCAGGTGTGGCGGGCGACCTGGTTCGCGGCGCTGGCCTTCACCCACGACGTGTACACCTTCACCCTGTTCGCCTCGCTGTTCGCGATCTCGCAGGGCCCGGTCTTCCCGATGGTGCAGCTGCTGGTGAACGGCGTCGCCGGGGAGGCCGACCGGACCCGCACCCTGGGCGTGATCAGCTCCGTCATCAACGTCGGCATGTCGGCGGGCGCGCTGGCCGCCGCGCCGTTCCTCGCCGTCGGCGGCACCGGGATGCTGCGCGCCGTCCTGCTGATCGGCGCCGTGCTGTGCCTGTCCGCGGCGGGCGTGTTCGGCCTGCTCCGGGGCGAACCCGCCGCCGCCCCCGCCGAGAAGGCGCTCGCCGAGAAGGCCCCGGCCCGCTGGCACGCCGGGCTGCTCGTGGTCGGCCGGGACCGCCGCTACCTGGGCCTGACGGCCGCCAACGGGGTGATGTTCCTGCACACCGTGCTGCTGGGCATCGGCCTGCCGCTGTGGATCGTGCAGTCCACCAACGCCCCGGTCGGCATGCTGAGCGCGCTGTTCGCGGTCAACACCGGCCTGGCGATCGTCCTGCAGGTGCCGTTCGCCAAGAACGTCAGGAGCACCCGGGACGGCACCCGCGCGCTGCGCAACGCCGGGCTCGCGCTGGCCGCCTTCAGCCTGCTGCTGATCGCCACCATGCACACCGACCGCTGGCTGACCACCGGCCTGCTGGTGGCGGCGACCGCCGTCCTCACCTGCGGCGAGCTGCTCCAGGGCGCCGGCGGCTGGGAGCTGTCGTACCGGCACGCGCCCGAGGAGCGGCGCACCGAGTACCTGTCGGTGTTCAACCTGGGCACCTCGGCCGCGGGCATCGTCGGCCCCGCCCTGCTCGGCCTGCTGCTCGCCCGGGAGACCACCGGGCTGCTCGTCCTCGCCGTGCTGTTCCTGGGCACCGCCGCCGCGGTGAGCGTGCTCGGCGGCCGGCTCGCCCGGGCCGAACTCCCGCCGCAGCCGCCGGAGTCGGCGGACGCGACCACGACCACGACCGAGCCTGCCGACGGCCCGGCGGACGGCCCCGCGGACGCACCGGTGTCCGAGCCCGCCGCCCAGCACTGAGCCACTCCCCCGCCCCGGCCGCCCGCCGGGCGCAGACCCCTGACCGACCTGAGAGGAACCGCCATGGAGGACCAGCTCCTCGAACTGCTCGCCGGCGTCGTCGACGAGTTGAACGAACGCCGCGAGGAGAAGATCCCGACCGACGACCTGCGGGAGGTCTGCCTGTACGGCGACGCCGGGGTCTTCGACTCGATGCACCTGGTGAACTTCCTGGTGCTGGTCGAGGAGGCGCTGGAGGACGAGTTCGACGTCGAGATCTCGCTCACCTCGGCGAAGGCCGTCTCCCGCCGGGTCAGCCCGTTCAGCAGCGGCCGCCGCCTGATCGCCTTCATCGAGGAGGAGTTGGCGCTGGCCCGCGGCGAGGGCGAGCTCGCCGGGCAGGGGGCCTAGGGCGGACGGCCCCGCGGCCGACGACAGCGCAGACATGATCATCCTGATCACGGGCACCCGCACCGGCATCGGCAAGGCCCTCGCCCGGCACTTCCTCGACCTCGGCCACCGGGTCGTCGGGTGCAGCCGCCGGCCGTCGACCATCGAGCACCCGGAGTACACCCACCACGAGGCGGACCTCACCGACCCCCGGCAGGTCAAGGCGCTGTTCCGCTCGCTGCGGGCCAGCCACGGCTCGCTCGACGCGGTGGTCAACAACGCGGGGGTGGCGACCATGAACCACTTCATGCTCACCCCCGACGAGACCGCCCGGCACCTGTTCGACGTCAACTTCTTCGCCGTCCTCAGCTGCTCCCGGGAGGCCGTCAAACTCCTCCGCCGGAGCACCGAGCCGTCCCCCGCGATCCTCAACGTCTCCACGGTCGCCGTGCCGTGGGCGCTGGAGGGCCAACTGCTCTACTCCGCCAGCAAGGCGGCCGTCGAGCAGCTGACCCGGGTGATGAGCAAGGAGCTGGCCGAGTTCGGCATCCGGGTCAACGGACTCGGGCTGCCGCCGGTGCGCACCGCCCTGACCCGGACGGTGCCGGCCGAGAAGATCGACGCCCTGGTCCAGCGCCAGGCCATCAAGCGGATGTGCGACACCGACGACGTCGTCGGACCCGTCGAGTTCCTCCTCTCACCGCAGTCCCGGTTCGTCACCGGCGAGACACTATTCCTTGGCGGAGTGCACTGACGTGACGTACGGAACAGCCGAACCCCACGACCGCCCCGACCACCCCGGGCGACCCGACCGACCCGGCGGTCCCGGCCGGTCCGAACTCCTCGACCGGCTCGACGAGTTGGGCGACCGCACCGCCGTCGTGCACGGCGACGAGCGGTACGGCTACGCCGAACTCGCCGACGAGGTACGGCTGCGGCTCAAGGAGCTGGACGCCGCCGGGGTGCGGCCGCACCAGGCCGTGATCCTGAACGGCGACTTCTCGTTCCGCTCGATCGCCGCGCTGCTCGCGCTGCACCTGCACCGCGCCGTCGCCGTCCCGGTGGTCACCCTCACCGAGGCGACCCTGGCCACCGTCACCGAGTCCTGCTCCCCGCGCCACCTGCTGCGGGTCGGCCCGGACGGCGTCACGGTCGAGCCGGTGGCCGGCGTGCCCGACGCCCCGGCCGCGGGCTACGCCGGCCTGGTGGAGCGCGGCGCGTCCGGCCTGGTGCTGCTCAGCAGCGGCAGCACCGGGGCGCCGAAGGCGATCCTGCACGACCTGGACGCGCTGGTGCTGGAGAAGCTCGGCAAGCGGCCCCGGACGGCCGGCCGGCCCGCCCCGATCCTGATGTTCCTGCTGTTCGACCACATCGGCGGCATCAACTCGCTGCTCGGCGTGCTGCGCCTGGGCGGCACCGCGATCCTGCCCCGGCAGCGCACGCCGGAGGAGATCTGCGCGCTGATCCAGGAGCACCGCATCCGGCTGCTGCCGACCAGCCCGACCTTCCTCAACCTGATCCTGATCGCCGGCTTCCACCAGAAGTACGACCTGAGCAGCCTGCGCATGATCAGCTACGGCACCGAGCCGATGCCGGAGGAGCTGCTGGCCCGGGTCGGCGCGGCCTTCCCGGCCGCCCGGCTGCTGCAGACCTTCGGCACCAGCGAGACCGGCATCTCCACCACCACCAGCGAGTCCTCCCGCAGCACCTTCTTCCGGATCGAGGACCCGGGCGTCGAGCACCGGATCGTCGACGGGGAGCTCCAACTGCGCAGCAGCACGCAGTTCCTGGGCTACCTCAACTACCCGAGCGACTCGCTCACCGAGGACGGCTGGTTCCGCACCGGCGACCTGGTGGAGGAGAACGCGGACGGCTACCTGAAGATCAAGGGCCGGGCCAAGGAGGTGATCAACGTCGGCGGCGAGAAGGTCCTCCCGCTGGAGCTGGAGTCGCTGCTGCTGGCCAGCCCGATGGTCGCCGACTGCACGGTGTACGGCCGCCCCAACGCGATCACCGGCCAGTCGGTCTGCGTGGACGTCACCCCGGTGGGCACGCCCACCCGGGCCGAACTGCGCAAGCACGTGGTCGCGTTCCTCACCGGCAGGGTCGACCCGTTCAAGATCCCGACCAAGGTCAACCTGGTCGAGGCCGTCACCGTCTCCGAGCGGTTCAAGAAGAAGCGGATCCTGCCGTGAGCGGCCTGCTGGCGATCGGCGCCGGGAAGTTCGCCGTCGAGCTGGCCCGGTACGCGCGGGACGCGGGCCTCGGGCCGGTCGAGCGGTACCTCGACCTGGCGGGCGAGGAGGCGCACGCGCCCGCCGGGCTGCGCGTCCCGTTCGACGGGTACCGGCCGGAGCCCGGCACCCGGGTGCTGCTGGCCACCGCCGATCCGGTGCGGCGGCGCGAGCTGATCGACTGCTTCGTGGACGCGCACGCCCTGGTCGCCGAGAACCTCGTGCACCCGACCTCGGTGGTCGACCCGGCCGCGCTGACCGGGCCCGGCACGGTGGTGGGCCCGTTCTGCCACGTCGGCGCGGGCGCCGTGGTCGGCGCGCACACGGTCGTCCACAACCACGCCAGCATCGGCAACCACTCGACCATCGGCGCCAACAACTTCCTCGCGCCCAACTTCCACTGCGGCAACAGCGTCACCGTCGGCGACGACAACTTCTTCGGCCTGAGCTGCACGGTCGCCCCCGGGGTGGCCGTCGGCAGCGCGAGCCGGTTCCAGGCCGGCCTGGTGCTGTTCGAGGACGCGCCGAGCCGCCACACCTACCTCGCGGCGAGCCGCGTCAAGGCGCTCCCGCTGCCCTGAGCGGCCACCGCCCCGGGCCAGGAACCCCGACCGAACCACCCCACAGAAAGGCACCACCCCACCATGAACCGAGCGAAGGTCGCCGTCATCGGAGCAGGCCCCGGCGGCTGTGTGGCGGCCCTGAGCCTCCAGAAGCTGGGCCACGAGGTCGAGGTGTTCGAGAAGGGCCGCTTCCCGCGCTACCGGGTCGGCGAGTCCTTCCTGCCGGGCACCCTGTCGATCCTCAACCGGCTCGGCCTCCAGGAGAAGCTCGACGAGCGGGACTTCGTCAAGAAGCCCTCCGCGACCTTCCTGTGGGGCCAGGACCAGGCCCCCTGGACCTTCTCCTTCGCCACCGCCCGCACCGCCCCGTGGATCTTCGACCACGCCATCCAGGTCAAGCGCGAGGAGTTCGACCAGCTGCTGCTGGACGAGGTCCGCGAGCGCGGCGTCGCCGTCCACGAGGGCACCGCCGTCGCCAAGGTGGACGTCTCCGCCGCCGACCGGGTCACCCTGACGATCCGCGAGAGCGAGGGCGAGGGCACCCGCACCGCGGAGTACGACTTCGTGGTCGACGCGGGCGGCGCGGGCAGCCCGCTGGCCCGCCAGCTCGGCGTGCGCCGCTACGACGAGTTCTACAAGAACTTCGCGGTCTGGAACTACTTCCAGCGCAAGGACCCGTTCGAGGGCGGTCTCAAGGGCACCACCTACTCGATCACCTTCGAGGACGGCTGGGTCTGGGTCATCCCGCTCAAGGGCGACGTGCTGAGCGTCGGCGTCGTGGTCGACCGGTCCAAGGCCGCCGAGGTCAAGGAGCTCGGCCCGGACGCGTTCTACCGCAAGACGCTGGCCAAGGCCACCCGCGCGGTCGCCCTGCTCGGCGACGCCGAGCCGATCGACGAGACCCGGATCGTCCACGACTGGTCGTACGACTCCGAGCACGTCTCGGCCGGCCGCTACTTCCTGGTCGGCGACGCCGCCTGCTTCACCGACCCGCTGTTCTCCCAGGGCGTGCATCTGGCCACCCAGTCCGCGGTCAGCGCCGCCTCCGCGATCGACCGGATCACCGGCGACCCGGAGGAGGCCGAGGCCGTCCACGCCTGGTACAACCGCAGCTACCGCGAGACCTACGAGCAGTACCACGAGTTCCTGGCCTCGTTCTACACCTTCGCCTCCTACACCGAGCCGGAGTCCGAGTTCTGGCGCAAGCGCCGGATCACCGAGTCCGACGACGAGCGGCTCAGCCGCAAGAAGTGGTTCGAGCGCCTGGTCGAGGGCGGCGCCGCCAACCCCACCGGTTCGGTGGCCGACTTCCGCGACCGCGCCGCCACGATGATCGCCATCGGCCGGCACCAGCGCACCGAGCTCAGCTCGGAGTTCTCCGACGAGGAGCTGAACCCGGCCCGGGTGCAGTGGATCGGCGCGCTCACCAAGCAGCTCAACCGGATCACCCGGCTCGCCTGGACCGGCGAGGAGGTGCTGCTCAAGCCCTACTACAAGGTCGAGCCGCACTCCTTCCGGCTGGAGCAGAAGCAGGTCCTCGCCAACGAGGACGGCCTCGACATGATCAAGTTCCCGGTGGAGGAGGTGCACCGGGAGATCTTCCAGCTGGTCACCAAGGAGACCGTCGGCTACAAGAGCCTGATCAAGCAGCTCAACGACACCGGCAAGCAGGAGATCAGCTCGCAGATCGTGATCCGGCTGATGGAGGCCGGCCTGCTGACCGGCTACGACAAGAACGGCGAGCGGGTCGTCGTCCAGGACCGCCTGCGCTTCGACGGCGTCGGCGTCGAGTACGAGGTCTGACCATGAACCCTCCCACCCACGTCTTCGTCGCCGGGATCGGCAACTCCGGTCCCGACCACTGGCAGTCGCTCTGGCGCGACCGGACCGACGGCGCCGTCTGGGTCGAGCACACCTCCTGGGACGAGCCCGAACGGGACACCTGGGTCGCGGAACTCGACGCCGCCCTGCGCGCCGTCCCGGGCCCCAAGGTCCTGGTCGCGCACAGCCTCGGCTGCACGCTGGTCGCCGAGTGGGCCGCCGAGCACCGGGACGAGGAGATCACCGCCGCGCTCCTGGTCGCCGTCCCCGACGTCGACGGCCCCGCGTTCCCCACCCAGGCCACCGGCTTCGATTCCGCCCGGCACGGCCGGCTGCCGTTCCGCTCGCTCGTGGTCAGCAGCCAGGACGACCCGTACGGCTCCCCGGAGCACGCCGCCGCCGACGCCGAACTCTTCGGCGCCGAGCTGGTCGACGTCGGCCACAAGGGCCACATCAACGCCGAGTCGGGCCTCGGCGACTGGCCCGAGGGCCGGGCCCTGCTCGACAAGCTGCTCGGCGGCTGACCGACCGCCCGCCGCACCCGCGAGAACGGCGGCCCCCGGCCCACCGCCGGGGGCCGCCGCAGCATGCCCCGCCCCGCGTTCCCCACGCCCGGCTCCCCGCGTTCCCCACGCCCCGCTCCCCACGCCCACGGCAGGTTGGAGAACCCCGTGTCCGCCGCCCAGTCGATCTCCGTCACCGCACTCAGCGGTCTCTCGCTCGCCCTCGCCGTCGGCGTGGGCGTCACCCTGCTCTGCCGCCGCTTCGGCCAGCCCGCCGTGGTCGGCGAGATGGCCGCGGGCATCTGCCTCGGCCCCAGCCTGCTCGGGCTGTTGCCCGGGCACCTGCCCGCCCACCTCTTCCCGCCCGAGGTCCGCCCCTACCTGAGCATGGTCGCCCAGGTCGGCCTGCTGCTCTTCATGTTCGGCATCGGCTGGGAGTTCGACACCCGCTTCGTCCGGAGCCGGCTCGCCTCCGCCGGGACGATCTGGGCGACCTCGCTGGCCGTCCCCCTGGTGCTCGGCTTCCTGCTGGCCCGCACCCTGGAGCACCCGGCCCTCAGCACCGGCGGCCGCCCCGTCTCCGACACCGGGTTCGCGCTCTACTTCGGCCTCGCGATGTCCATCACCGCCCTGCCCGTGCTGGCCCGCATCGTCGAGGACCAGGGCCTGCGCGGCACCCGCCTCGGCAACCTCTCGCTCGGCCTGGCCGCCGCCGACGACCTGCTCGCCTGGTGCATGCTCGCCGTCGTCGTCGCCCTCACCAACACCGGCGGCATCGGCGGCTTCCTCGGCGTGATGGGCTGGTCCGCGCTCTACCTCGCCGTCCTGTTCGGCCTGGTCCGCCCGCTGCTGGCCGCCGCCGCGACCCGGATGCGCTCCCGGCACCTCCCGTACGCCGCGCCGCTGGTCGCCGCCGGCGTCTTCCTCTCCGCCTACACCACTGCGCACATCGGCATCGACGCGATCTTCGGCGCGTTCATGTTCGGCACCGCGATGCCCCGCCCCGAGCAGAGCCTGCTCCAGCGCGCCGTGCACGCCCCGTTCGAGTCGGTCAGCCGCCTGCTGATGCCGGTCTTCTTCGTGGTCACCGGCCTCTCCGTCGACCTCACCACCCTCTCCCTCGGCGGTTTCGCCCAGGCCGGCCTGATCATGCTGGTGGCCTGCGCCGGCAAGCTCGGCGCCGTCACGCTGTCCGCCCGGGCCACCGGCACGGGCTGGCGCGACGCCACCGTGATCGGGGCGCTGATGAACACCCGGGGCGTGACCGAACTCGTCCTGCTCAGCATCGGCCTGAACCTCGGGCTGCTCACCGTCCCGCTCTACTCCTCGATGGTGCTGATGGCCCTGGTCACCACCGCCCTCGCCGCCCCCGTCATCAAGGCCGTCACCCGGAAGTCCACCCCGCCCGCCGAGGCCGAACCCGAACTCCTGGAGGCCGCGGCGAGCTGAGCCCGGGAGCAGCCGCGCCGGAACCCGCAGGACGACGGCCCGCACCACCCGGTGCGGGCCGTCACGCGCGTACGGGCCGGTGGGCCGTCACGCGCGTACGGGCCGACGGCGGCGGGAGGACGGCTAGGCCAGCCCGGCGCGTTCCAGGGCGTCGACGCCGGTGCGCAGGGCGGCGATCCGCTCGTCCAGGGTCCAGCCGGCCGGGGCCGGATTCGTTTACGCGCTGGAGAACGTCCGCGACCCCTCCGTGTTCCCAATGGGGAAACCACAGGTCAGGGCACTCTAGTCTGCGGTGGCAGGGGAATCATCGCGTACGGGAGCGGCGGGCCGGGGTCTCCGTCTCGGTGCAGGGGCTCCCCCGAGGCGATCAGTTGCTCTCGCAGCCACTTCGGATCGCAGTCGTACATCTGCCCTAGGACTACTAGCCCCAGCCCCCTGCGGTACCGGGCGGCTGTCGCAGGGAGCGCAGCGACGATGAGCTTCTTCAGCATGGCCTGGTACTCAGGCCCGGTACTGGCCCACATGAGGTCTCCGTAACGAGGGGAGGGCCCCGCCCCGGGGCTGCCTGAGAAGGCCGTCGAGGCGGGGCCGTTCCCGCCGGAGGGGGAGGCCGGCGGGGGTGCGGGGTGGTCAGTGTGTCCTGGCGACGTAGGTACGGAATCCGCCACGTTCACCTGTCGGGACGAATCCCGCCCTGATGAGGACGCGGCCGGAACTCGGGTTGTCCGGGTGGTGCCGGGCGTGCACTCGGGCCACCCCGAGGCACCGGGCCAGGTCAAGCAGGTGGCCGACGACGAGGGTGGCGTACCCTCGGCCCCAGGTGTCGGGCCGCAGCAGGTAGCTGACGGCCGCGCTCGTGTCGGAGCGCTGGTGGAGCGTGGCGATGCCGACGAGTTCGCCATCGGCGGTGATGCCCAGCACGTGGTCGCGGGGCGGCCCGGTAGGGGGCGTGAGCGCCTGTCGGGTACGGCAGAGTGCTTCCGTCGGTCCCATCGGCGGGCGGCCGAGGTAGCGCACGGCCTCGGTGGTGTAGATGCCGGGCATGGCCTGGGCGTCGCCAAGCACCAGTTCCCGCAGTTCGATCATTAGCGGTCTGCCTCGTGGAGAGCGGTGAGCCGGTCGGCGAGTTCCGTGGCCAGGGGCCGGTCCTTGGCCTCGGCGAGCAGCACGTCCTCGAGCACCTGCTGAAGCTCCGGCCAGACCTCGGTGCCGACCAGCGGCACGGCCCGTTCCCCGATGGCTTCGAGCAGCGCTGTCGGTCCGGCGGCCTTGCGGTCGATACCGGCAGCCTCGTAGTCCAAGGGCCAGTCCCCGGTCACGACCGTCCACAGGGAGGCGGCGAGGGCGTACACGTCGGACATGAAGGTGGTCAGCACGGGCTGGTTGCCGGCCGCGATCTCGGCGGCCAGCTCGGGCGCGGTGAGGTGCACCATCGTTCCCCGGAACACCGACCAGGGCGTCTCACCGAGCTGACGGGCCCACGCGAAGTCGATCAGCCGCACCCCGCCCACGGTGTGAATGGCGTGAGCGGGCTGAAGGTCGCCGTGAATCCAGCCGAGGCCGTGCAGCTCCGCCACCGCCTGGGCGACCTGCACGGCGCTCGCCAGCGCCTCGGGGCGGGCGGCGTCTCGCCGGGCACGGACGGACCTGAACTGCTGCCAGGTGCTCGGGCCCTCCTCCCACGGTGTGACGTACCAGACGCCGCCGTCGCCGATCCGGCCGGAGGCCACTTCGTAGCCGGGCAACCGGTCCAGCACGGACGCCTCGCGGGCGGTGACCTCGGCGGCCTCGCCGGTGCCGAGCTTGATGCTCGCCGCACCGTCCGGGCCGCCGGCCTTCCAGACCGCCGAGCCGCGCCGGTCGCTGATCTCGGTCAGCGTGACGGGCCCGCACAGGGCCTCCGCCGCCTTCAGGGCCTCTGCGGCCTCGGCAAGGAACTCGCCCATTCTCGAACTGCCTTCCATTCGCAAGGGATGTGCTCGAAGACGTCCCGGCCGTCGTCCACCGACACGGCGAGAGCCGTGGCGAGGTCGGGCGTCTCCGTGAGGAACTTCGGGTCCAGCGGACGCACGCCCGCCCGCACTGGCAGGAACGAGAAGGGCGGCGGCGGGATGCTCCGGCCGCTCCGGGCGGTCTCGACCGCGCCCTGCGCGAACTTGCCGAACATCACCCCAACCGGCGCGTACAGGTTCTTCAGCGCCCAGTGCGGCCAGGACAGCAGCTCCCGGTGGTCCGCGTCTTCGCACTGTCCGAGCAGCACCACGTTCTCGCACACCAGCGTCCCGTACGGCCGGGCCATCAGCGGGCGAACCCACTCCGCGGCCTGGACCCCGGCGTAGAACAACTCGGCCTCCACCGCGTACCGGTGGCTGCCCGGAGCGATCTCGTAGACGGTCCACCCGGTCATGCCCCGCCGGACGGAAGGCCGCAGGAACGGGCAGCGCTCGAACAGCCCGGCCAGGTAGGGCCCCACGTCGACGGACGTCGGATGCTCTGTCCGGGCCTCGGTGAGGCGGAGCGCCCCGGCGGTGGGCCGGGACGCTCCGTCGAACGGTGCTGTGATCACAGGTAGGACGCCGCCGGGGTCAGGTCGTCGCCGTCGCCAGGGCCCGGCCGGGGGCCGCAGTCCCACTCGGCGGTGACGGTCCCGGTCTCCAGGTACTGGGCACGGGCCTCGGTGTTCACGGTGCCGTCGGCGTCGGTGAACCAGATTTCCGGCAGGGGCCCGTACGCCTCCTCGTACGCGGCCACCCAGGCGATGGGCCCGAAGCCCCGCATCTCGACGTGTTCCAGCTTGCGGCCGGCGTGCTCCAGCGCGAACGCGTCGTGCGCGGCCGGGTCCGCGACGAGGGCGTGCCACGTGGCGTCGATCGCGGTGGAGAACATCTCCGGCGCGCTCTCGCCCGCGTCGATCCGCCGCGCGGTGATCCTGAAGAACTTACCCAACTCGTCCAGCTCCACGGTGGAACCGGTGGTGGTGGTGCTCACGTGCCTCTCCCATCGGGTTGCCGCTGCCCGGTCTGCTGGCCGGGCAGTTGTGTGGTGCCCCGGCCCGGCGGGGGGGTGATCCGCCGGGCCGGGGAGTTCGTGGGCGCCCTGGGGCGCGGTGCGGTCAGATGCGGCCGGACACGATCAGCGCCGTCACCAGCGCTATCAGCACCAGCAGGGAGATCGTGTAGGCCACGGCGACCGGTTCGGGGGTGGGGACTGCGCGCGCGGTGCGTTCGGTCGCGGCGCGGTACTCGTCCTGCTCGTCCACGGGGTGCCTACGCCGTCCGCTGGGCATCGAGCGTGGCCCGAAGTGCGGTGCGGCGGTGGGGAGTTCGGGCGCGGGCGGTGCAGTCGTCGCAGATGGAGTGGCGGGTGCTCACGGGGTCACCGGAGGTCTGTAGCGTCACTCCGACGCAGACCAGCCTGTCCTGCTGGCAGGCGAAGCATCGTCCCGGACGGTAGCCGTCGCGCCGTTGGTGGTCGTACTCCTCCTCCCCGACGATGCGGAAGGGCGGCGGCCGGTGCTCGCTCAACTCGCCTCCTCCAAGTCGGTCAGCCGGACCAGCTCCGGGTACTCGGCTGCGGAGCTGTCCCGGTCGACCCAGCCTCGGCCGGTGAAGTTGCTCGGCGCTTGAGAGACGATGCCCGTCCACCCGGCCGTGCGGTGGCGGACCGGGACGCCCTGCACCAAGCTGTCGTTCTCGGCATTCACGGTTGCGCCCCTCCAAGTCGTCGGGTTGCCGGCCGCGAAGCGCGAGCCGGGCACTGCTTACGCCGCGTTCCTACGGGCCGTGCACCCGCGACAGCCGCACCACGACCGCACCGCGGCTACGGCCAGCTCGTGTCCCGGGGACAGGGCAGTCTTCGTGGCCTGAGCTGCCCGGTAGTCGTCCAGCGGTGACCACCCCGACGGGGGCTGGTTCTGCTCGTACTTGGCCGGCCCGGGGGCGACCTCGCGGTACACCCGGGGGGTGGTGCGGCGGGGCATCAGCCAGTCCTCTTGTATGTCTCGGTGAACTTCTCGCTACTCTGCGTCCATGCCCGCCGCCCCGTTCATCAACGACGACAACGATCACGACGCCTGCTGGATCTGCCCCAGCCTCCGGCTCCCGGCCGGGGAGTTCGATGTGCTCGAACGCCCCAGCCGGGACTACCCGTTCAACCCGGCGGACGGCTTCCGGTACAACCGGGAGGGAATCCCGGCCTGCGTGCACGGCGACCGCATCGGGCTGCCTCCCGGCCGGCACGCGAGTGCCGGCCAGGAGTTGCCGGGAGGCTAGGACGCGATGGCGTGCTGGCGCCCGCTGCGGCCGGAGCCGATCAAGTCGTACTTCTCGGCGAGGATGGCCAGGCGGCGGTCGACCTCCGCCTTGTCGAGCCAGTACCGGATGGGCGGCGCACCGTGCCAGGCGGCCACGTACGCGGCGTGGGTGTACTCGCTGCTGGTGTAGTCCGTGTGCTCCTGGTCGGTCTGGTGGATCAACGTGAAGCCGGTGCGCTCGGCGATGCGGGCGAGGAGCTGCGGCTGCGCAATCATCGCGTGCGTCATCTCGTCCACGGGGGCGGACAGCGCCAGTTCGGCGTCGGTCTCACTGCCGGTCAGCTCGAAGGCCGCGGCCTTGAGCGCGATGGCGCGCAGGCCCTCGGCGAACAGCGGGGCCTTATCCGTGTCGAGGTTCCACTCGCTGATGGTCGGGAACCCGGTGAAGCACTGCCAGTCGGAGCTGTATTCCAGGGTGGCGGCCTCGAACGCCGGGAACTCCGGGTCCGCCGTGACGGCCGCCAGGATCTCGCGGGCACGCTCGCCGACCTCGTCGGCGGCCGACATGGTACTGGTGGACATGCTGGTCCTCCTGCTGATGGTTGATGTCGCTGCACCAAGTGAAAGACCCACGCAGTGTCCGGAACCAGAGCGGAAGTTGAGCGTTGATCAGGCATAATCAACGCGTTGTCAGGCTTGAGCTGGGCCTTCGGACTGGACGGGGGAAGCACACATGCCAGCGAAGAGACGAAGGCTTGCGGCCCGCCGGAAGGCGCTCGGTTACAGTCAGGACCGTCTGGCCGAACTGTTGGGGGTGGCAACATCCACCGTTGCTCGCTGGGAGGCCGGCGCTGACCCCCATGGATGGGTTCTTCCCAAGCTCGCCAGGGCCCTCAAGGTCACGCCCGAGAATCTTGCGGACCTACTGGTTCTAGAAGTGGCCCCTCCAGTCCTTCCGGCGGCTTCAACCGCCGCTATTCCCTCTGGGGACACAGACGACATGAAGCGCCGCGATGTTCTGAGCCTGCTGGCCGTAACAGGGGCTCTCGTCTCCCTGCCGGAAATCGTTAACTCGCCACCCCAGTACGGCATATCTGCGACACTGGAAGAGTCCGGTCCGGAACTGAATAAGGCTCTCTGGCAAACGTTCTCACTTTCCGATTCAAAGCAAGCCGTATACCCCTTGATCCGGCATCAACTCGGGCTGCTTGCCAAGGGTTTGGAAGAAAATCAGAGCAACGCTTCTCGCCAACTTCTGTGCTCTCTGGTGGGAGACCTCTATCAGCTGGCCGGAGAGATCTTCTTCGATGCCAACAGGTACTCCGATGCCGCTCAGTGCTATGCGTTGGCTGCTAACGCTTGCAGGGAGGCAGGTGCGTTCGACATGTGGGCTTGCGCTTTGACGCGGCACGCCTTCGTGGAGCTGTATGAACGCCGCTTCACGGTGGCCGCTCCAATTCTGTCAGCAGCGGCACGGGTGGCTGAGCGAGGAGACAGCCAGTTGTCGACGCGCTACTGGGTAGCAGCGGTGCAGGCCGAGGTCTATGCAGGGCTTGGTGACTTTGATGCCGCTGGTCGAGCGCTCGACGCTGCCGAGGAAGTGCACAACCTCCCTGGGAAGCCGCACAACGGCGGCTGGCTTCGCTTCGACGGATCGCGGCTCGCAGAGGAGCGAGGGACCTGCTATCTAGCCCTGAGGCGACCCGACTTGGCGGAACAGGCGCTGACTGCGGCACTCTCTCAGCAGCTCTCACTGCGCCGCCGGGGGGCCGTGTTCGCGGAACTGGCGACCCTCGGTGCCGAGCGCCGAGACCTCGACCAGGCGGGCCACTACATCCGCGCCGCTCTGGATCTCGTAGGACAGACCGGCTCGGGGTATGTCGGAAAAAAGCTGGAAGCCGTCAAGGCGCGCCTGGCTCCGCTCATGCCCGATAGACGCGCCCTGGCGTTGCATCAGAAAATTTCGGCGCTCAACAGCGCCGCCTGACCGAGGAGCAGCACATGTCGACTGACGGGCAGATTTTTCGCCAAGCATGGATCTCCGGTGTCTCGAAGCACTATCCCGGGGAGCCGAAGCCTGGGTATATCGCTCCATGGGAAGAAACGCCGGACTGGGAGCGCGAGTGCGCTGCCGCAGTTTTCGGCCAGGTCCGGGATTTCCTTCAGGTGAGCAACGGGAGCGCTTCGAAACTTACCCGGGAACAGAAGGGGCGGTTCGTGGCGCTGTGCTGGATCGCACAGATCTACAAGCACATCGAGAACCCCAAGCCGGGCTACGTCGCCGACTGGAACGAACTTCCGTCCTGGCAGCAGGAAACCGACTCGGACATCTTTGAGGCCATCGAGCAGGCGCTGACCTGACCGGGTCCCTCGGCCCGGACGCCGGAGCGGCCTCCAAGATCGCCATGGCGAACTACCTACTGAAAGGCGCGACGTGAACCTTCCTGTGGTCCACGCCGTCGTCCACCAGGCCGCCCGCGCCTACGGGGCCCGCACCCCGGCGGGCGAACGAGTGATCGTCATCGAGACCGGGCACCGCTCGCCCGGCCAGCTCACCCGGACCACCCTCCCACTCCCCGATCACGTCGCGCTCGACCTCGTCAGCGGCGTCGAGTCCATCGGCTGGTGACATCCCCTCTACGCCAAGGCTCCCGGCCGGCACTGTTCGCGTAGTGCCGGCAGGACGCCTTTTTCCATTTCCCTCTCTTCTCACGCCGCGCTAGCTGAAGCCTCTTCCAAAACATCCACCAGTCGTTCAGCGGCCTCATCCGTTGTGATGAACTGCATTCGCGGTTCGCGCTTCAGCGGACCTCGGGCCGGGAAAAGCAGGATTTTGACTCCGAATTCCTCCGGCAGCTCCCGCCGACCTACGATGCCTGCCTTCTCCCACTCACTCGCCACCGTTCGCCCAGTCGGCACCGAGTACCACTCGGCGGGTTTCTCCGGGGTGGCCTTCGCTTCTCTCAGCTCAGTACCCATCCGCGCGTACTCCCGACGGAACCACTCGGCGTCGTCCTGGTCGTCGTACAGGCCAGCGGCGCGGTCGGCTCGCAGCCGTTCCCGGCCGGCTTCCAAATCTGCGATGCGCTGCGCCACGCCGTTCCCCGGCTCCCATAACCGTTCCGTGAACTCAGCCGAGCCAAATTCGGCGAGGAGCCGCCGTTCCGCAAACTCGCCCATTGCAGAGATAGGAGCAACCGGCTGCGGGCAATTCTTGGAACCCAGCACACCGCCCGTCCGGGCTTGCATTCCCACACCGGAATAATACCGCTCTTGTGCGACGCACTAGTCCGATAGAGCCGCACAGTGCAGCGTCCGCAGATTCCGAGTCCACTGTCACGCGGCCGGTTTCGTCCATCAGCAGCCGCCGTGCGAACTCGCGGGCGACGGCCGCCGAATCGGGTTCGTGCTCCGTGTGAGACACCTTCCCGCCGTAAGGCAGCTGCACGTGCATGAATCCGTACGCAGGCCGTCCGGCCACCTCCCCGTCGCGGCGAGCCCGCTCGGCCTCCTGCCGGTTGCGGGTCCTGATGTTCCGATGCTCGCCCTGCGCCATGAACAGCTTGAGGGTGAATTCCTGCTCCTGCTGCGGGTCGTTCAAGTCCCAGTAGCCGACGTGATCAGCCGTGAGCAGCGTCCGGCCGGCAGCAGCGTTCTCGCGCGCCAGCCGCAGCCCCTCGTAGACGTCTACGTCTCGACCAATTCGGTCCACGGCGGACGCCGCAAGCCCGTCGTACGGTCCGTGCTTGCCCTTGAGCCAGGGCCCCGGCTTCGGGCAAGTGAACGGGTCGGACGCGCCCGACACCTCCCAGTCGTCCGCCCATCCGATGATGTGCCCGCTCTAGCGGGCCGCAGCGTCCAGGATGAGGTTGTGCTGCCGGGCGGGTGAGCTGGTGGCGGCCTGCGCCCGGGGGAGGCGGCGGACGCCGAGCAGGCAGCGCCCACAACCGTCGTACGGCGTCACAGGCGAGTCGTTGGCACTGGTCATGGTGGGCACACGTTCCCCAGGGGCCAGAATGGCTCGCGCCGCTGAACGGGCGAACCCGGCCCCCAGGGATGCCCCGCTTAGGCCAGCCCGGCGCGTTCCAGGGCGTCGACGCCGGTGCGCAGGGCGGCGATCCGCTCGTCCAGGGTCCAGCCGGCCGGGGCGAGGGTGAGTGTGGTGACGCCGGCGGCGGCGTAGGCCTGCATGCGGTCGGCGATGCGGGCGGTGTCGCCGAGGAGGGCGGTGGCGTCGATGAAGTCGTGCGGGACGGCGGCCGCGGCGGCGGCCTTGTCGCGGGCCAGGTAGTGGGTCTGGACCTCGTCGGCGGCCTGCTCGAAGCCCATCCGGCGGGCGAGCTGGCTGTAGAAGTTCTTCTCCTTGCTGCCCATGCCGCCCAGGTAGAGGGCGGTGTAGTCGCGCAGCGTGTCGGCGGCGGCGCGGACGTCGTCGCCGACGGCGATGTTGACGGTGGGGCAGAGGTCGAAGCCGTCCAGGGTGAGACCGGCCTTGGCGCGGCCAGCGGCGAGGGCGTCGACGGAGAGGGCGGCGTGCTCGGGGGAGAAGAACAGGCCGAGCCAGCCGTCGGCGATCTCGCCGGTGAGTTCGAGGTTCTTCGGGCCCATCGAGGCGATGTAGAGCGGGATGTGCTCGCGGACCGGGTGGACGGTGAGCTTGAGCGGCTTGCCGGGGCCGCCGGGCAGCGGGAGCGTCCAGTTCGCGCCGTCGTGCACCAGGCGCTCGCGGGACATCGCCTTGCGGATGATCTCCACGTACTCGCGGGTGCGGGCCAGCGGCTTGTCGAACCTGACGCCGTACCAGCCCTCGGAGACCTGCGGGCCGGAGACGCCGAGGCCGAGCCGGAACCGGCCGCCGGAGAGGGTGTCCAGGGTGGCGGCGGTCATCGCGGTCATCGCCGGGGTGCGGGCCGGGATCTGGAAGATCGCCGAGCCGACGTCGATCCGCTCGGTCTTCGCGGCGACGTAGGACAGCACGGTCGCGGCGTCCGAGCCGTACGCCTCGGCGGCCCAGCAGACGGAGTAGCCGAGGCGGTCGGCCTCCTGGGCGACCGCGATGTTGTCGGCGTCCAGGCCGAGTCCCCAGTAACCGAGGTTGATCCCGAGTCGCATGTGCCCAAGCCTTCCAGTCGGGTGGTGCGGTGAGCGTAGCCGTCCTGCCGGAGGCCATGCTACTGACCGGTAGTGGCGGTGCGGGCCACACCGGCGGGCGGACGGCGGCGCGGCGCGCGGACACGTCGTCCGTGCGGGTCGTCCCGGGCCCCGGGGGGTTTCGCCGCTACCCTCACAGCACGTGGGGGGCACCGCCCCCGACCTGCGCCGACACCGTCGGCACAGCAGGCATGACGGAGGGCGCGATGGAACAGCGACAGCTCGGCCGGACCGGCCTGCGGGTCTCCCGGCTCGGCCTGGGCACCCTCACCTGGGGCCGGGACACCGACGAGCACGAGGCCGCCGAGCAGTTGAAGGCGTTCGTGGACGCGGGCGGCACCCTGGTCGACACCGCCGACGTGTACGCGGACGGCGGCGCCGAGTACCTGCTGTCCCGGCTGACCGACGGGCTGGTCCCGCGCTCCGAGCTGGTGATCGCCACCAAGGCCGGCGCGCTGCCCGGCACCCGCCGCCACGACACCTCCCGCGGCCACCTGCTGAACGCCCTGGACGGCTCGCTGCGCCGCCTGAACACCGACCACGTCGACCTGTGGCAGGTGCACGCGCACGACCCGGCCACCCCCACCGAGGAGACCCTGCACGCGCTCGACCTCGCGGTCTCCTCCGGCCGGGCCCGGTACGTCGGGGTCTGCCAGTACAGCGGCTGGCAGCTCGCCAAGTCCGCGGCCCGGCAGCACGCGCTGCCCGGATCCACCCCGCTGGCCTCCGTCCAGCTGGAGTACTCGCTGCTCCAGCGCGGCATCGAACGCGAGGCGCTGCCCGCCGCGCAGGACGCCGGGGTCGGCCTGCTGGCCTGCTCGCCGCTCGGCCGGGGCGTGCTGACCGGCAAGTACCGGCACGGCGTGCCTCCCGAGTCGCGCGGCGCCTCCCCGCACCCCACCGGGTCGGTCCAGCCCTACCTGGGCGAGACCTCCCGGCGGATCGTGGACGCGCTGGCCACCGCCGCCGACGGGCTCGCCTCCACCCCGCTCAAGGTGGCGCTCGCCTGGGTCCGCGACCGCCCGGGCGTCGCGGCCACCCTGCTGGGCGCCCGCACCGCCGCCCAGCTGCAGTCCTCGCTGTCGGTCGAGGCCCTTACGCTTCCGGGTGAGATCCGCGCTGCGCTGGACGACGTGTCCGCCCCGGTGCACCGCTACCCGGACCAGGGCTGGACGGAGCTGTAGCCGCCCCGCCCGTCGAAGGAGCCTTCCCGCGATGACCACCCCCGAGGAGAGCCCGGCCGAGCGCCGGGCGGAGAGCCAGGCGGAGAGCCCGGCGGAGCCGACGGGCACCCCGGAGCCCCCGGCGGGCCCTGGCGCCCCGGACGACGGCGCCGCGCGGCCGGCCGGCGCGCCGCTCACCGGCGAGCAGCGCGCCGCCGCGGTGGCCGCGCTGGCCAAGGCGATCGGCGCGATCAACGCGAACGACATCGTCGCCCCGCCCCGTCCGCGTGACACCGACCTGTCGGCCGCTGACGAGACCGCTACGGGCGAGACCACTACGGACGAGACCGCTACGGACGAGTCCACCGGCGACGCGGCGTCCGCTGACGGGTCGTCCGCTGACGCGCCCACCGCCGACGAGACGGCCGAGCAGCTGTCCGACGTCCCCGGTGGAGCGGCTGTCGGCGGGCCGGCTGACGCCCCGTCCGAGCGCCCGGTCCGCCGTCCGAGCGCTCCCGCCGCCCGGTCCGACGTCCCGCTCGACGACGCGCAGCGCAAGGCCGCGCTGGCCGCCGTCGGTGAGGTGCTGGCGGTCGGTGGCGCGCCCGCCGAGCTGACACCGGCGGCGCTGGCCGAGTTCGGCGAGGGCGCGGCCGAGCAGCTCCGCGAGGACCCGTGGGCGGTGCTCTCGCTGCCCGGCGTGCGGCCCGAGCACGCCGACGGCTTCGCCAAGACGCTGCTCGGCCCCGGGGCCCGGCCGGACGACCCGCGCCGCTCCCGGGCGCTGGTGGCCTGGCTGTTGGAGCAGGCCGCGCTGCACGGGCACTCGGCGCAGGAGATCGGCGAGGTCGCCGAGGGCCTGCGCGCCCGGCACGTCCCGGACCCGGAGGGCGCGTTGCAGGCGGCGCTGGAGGACGGGCGGGTGATGCCGTTCCAGGAGGAGCTGCCGCTGCCGCCCGGCAGCCACGACGAGGACGAGGAGCCGCCCGTCCGCACCATGCTCGCCCTGGAGCGCCTGGCGCTGGCGGAGGAGAGCCTGGGCGAGGGCCTGGTCCGGCTGCTGTCCACCTTCGCGCCCGGCGAGGACGGGGAAGGGGCCGGGGAGGGGCACGAAGAGGAAGAGCACGAGGACGCGGGCAGCGCTGAGGGCGGCGTCCCCGCGCAGGCCGGTCCGGCCGCCTGGGAGGCCGCCGCGGCGGCGGCCCCGCGGTCCGCGCAGGAGCTGGTCCGGGCCGTGGCCGGTTCCGGGCTGGTGCTGCACACCGGCGGGGAGGCGGCCAGGGCCGAGCCGGTCGCGCTGCTGCACGCCGCCGCCGGGCTGGGCCTGCGGGTCCGGGCGGTGGCCTGGACCGGCCAGGGGCGGGACGCGCTGGCGGCGCTGCTGCCCGAGGGCTCCCCCGCCGCCGGGCGGATCGGCACCCTGAACGACCTGCTGTACGGCGCGGACGTGCCGCGCGCGGTGGACGGCACCCTCGCGCTGGACGTGCTGGTGGTGCTGGACGCCCCGCTGCTGGACGTGGAGACCGCGGCGACGCTGCTGGAGGCGCTGGCGGACGGTGCCCGGCTGGTGCTGTCGGGAGACCCGGGCGGCCTGTGGTCGGCCGGTCCGGGCCGGTTCTTCGGCGACCTGCTGGCCGCCCGGGCGTGCCCGGTGGTGGCGTCCCGCACGCCGGACTTCGGTCCGATCGGCGAGCTGGTGTCCGGGGTCGGCGTCGGCGAGTTGCAGCCGGTGGACGCCCCGGACAAGGAGGTGGTGATCCTCACCGCGCAGGACGGCGGGGAGGCCGTGCACCGGGCCGTCCAGCTGCTCACCGACTCGATCCCGCGGGCGCTGTCCGTCCCGTCCGAGCAGACCGTGCTGCTGACCCCGGGGCACGGCGGCCCGGCCGGCACCCGGGCGCTGAACGCGGCCGCCAAGGCCCGGCTGAACCCCGGCCCCGGCCGGTTCGGCGGCTTCGACCCGGGCGACCGGGTGGTGCACTCCCCCGCGCTGGGCGTCAACCTGCCCGGGCGGGTGCTGGACGGCGACGCGAGCGGCCTGCACGTGGAGCTGGCCGACGGCGGCCGGATCACGCTGACCCCGGCGCAGGCCGGGAAGCTGCGGCACGGCTGGGCGGTGACGGCCCACCAGGCGGTCGGGCGGCGCTGGCCCGCGGTGGTCGTGGTGCTGCCGCCGGAGGCGTCCGGCCAGCTGACCAGGCAGTGGGTGTACTCGGCGTTCGGCCGCGCGGAGCGGCACCTGTCGGTGGTGCACGCGGCCGGCCCGGCGCTCGCCCAGGCCGTCGCCGAGCGGCCCGCGCGGGACCGCACCACGCGGCTGCGGACGGTCCTCACCGACCAGTGAGACCACGGGTGGGGCGGCGGGGGGGCACTGTGCTCCCCCGCCGCCCCACCCGCGGAACGACGTACACGCCGCTGCCGGGCCGGCCGTTCGACCGGCTCCGGTGGGAGGAGAGCCGCCGCAATCCCCCCTGGCGCCTCAGCGTCGAGGCGCTTTTCGTCCTTCGCCCGCCGTGGACCGGCAGCAATCGCCCGTACGACGTACGGAGGCACCGGCGACCGCGCTCCGGGTGTTCCGTTCCCCCGGTGCGGAGCCGCCGGAATGCCGTTCCGTTGCCGCTCGAACGGTAGCCGAAATTCCACCGGTGCGGGCCATGATTTCGCCCGGTGATCCGCACCGCGCCGGAATTCGGCGGCCGTGCGGCGGACGAGTAGCGGGCGAGGAGAAAACGAGTAGCGGGCCGCCCCAGGATGATTCCGAAACGCACCGGGACCGGGCGGTCGGCGGCCGGGCACCGGGCGGTCGGCGGCCGGGCACCGGGCGGGCGGAAAAGGGGCCGGAGAAGTGCTCGGCCAGCCGTCGGCGCACCGTTTCGTCCTCCACGCTGCCGATTCCGGTGAAGGCCCGGACCGCCTTCTCCCGGCATTCCCCGGCCTCCGCCGCCCGTCCTTGGGACATCCGGGCCGTGGCCATCCGGTCGATCGTCCGGCCGACCACCGGCAGGTCGCCGAAACGGCGGGCGACAGCGAGCGGGCCCGCGCCGAGGTCGAACGACTGCTGGTGCTCGCCGAGGCGTTGCAGCACCCGGGCGAGTTTCAGCCGGGTGTCCGCGACGGCGGCCTCGGTGCCGATCCGCTCGCGGACGGCGGGCGTCTCGACCATCAGGTCGCGGGCGACGGCGTGGCGGCCCGGCTCGTTGCGGACCGGGGCGAGGTTCTGCAACAACCGGTGCAGCAGCGCGTCGTCGCCGGTCGCCCGGGCGGTCGCCGGCGTCCCGGGAAGCGGGCACCGCACCGTGCACCATCGCTGCGACCGCGCTCCGGCCTCCCGGACGCGCCACCGGTCACCGATCGCCGGCCGGACGGGCTCCGTCCGCCCGTCCGGCCGCCTCCCCGCTCCCGGGCCTTGATGCCGGCTGCCGGCCCCGCGGCCCCGCGGGCCCGCCGCCACCCGGGGCCGGGCGGGGCCGGATGGCGCCGGGCGACGGCGGGTCGCGGCGGGCGCGTCGGCAACCGGCCGCCGGACGGCTCAGAGCTCGTCGAGCTCGTCGTCGTAGACCTCGCTGACGTCGAAGCGGCAGATCAGCAGCTCCGGGTCGGCCCCGTCGAACGGTTCGGGCAGCCACTCGCCGGGGTCGGACGGCTCGGCGGCCGACACCCACAGCGTGGAGTCGCCCTCCTCCAGGCCGAACTCCTCGGCCCGGGCCGCGATCTCGTCCGGCTCGTACTCGCCGAACAGCACGCCGATCGCCGCCGTCACCTCGCCCTCGGTGCCCGCACCCGGTTCGAGCGACTCGTCGACCCGCTCGGCCTGGGCCCGCAGCCGCTTCGGGTCGGTGATCAGGTAGTCGCGGCGGATCAGCACGCTGATCGCCTCGGGGTGGTCCGGCCCCTGGTAGCCGGACCCGGCGTCGTCGCCGGGGATCTCGAAGGGGGTGACCTCGTCGTAGACCTCGTACAGGATCTGGTCGTAGGCGACGGCAGCCGCCGCGAGCTCCTCGTACGCGTGGACGACGACCGGATCGCCGGGCTCGGTGGAGTTGGAGACGGCCTGCAGGTGGCGGTCGATGGCGGCCTTGACCGCCTCTGCGGCGGCCCGTACCTCGGTGATGGTCAGCTGCGCGGCATCAGACATGGTGCAGACGCTATCTCCACCCGGCGACGACACGCACAGCGGTTGTCACCTACAGCCGCTAAAACCGGGCAAGTTCACCCCCGATGTCCGTTCCGCGTGCTTCTGCGACCCCGGCGCGGGCGGTTTCCCGTGCCCCTCCCGCAGCTCCCCCGGGTGCTTCCGACCTCCTGCGGGCCGTCCGACGGCGGCTCCCGGCCGCGCATCGGCGCGCTCCGGCGCGGGTATTGCTTCCGGTACCGGAAAACTGATTGACGATCAGCTCCGGCCGGGGCGAGGCTCGGACCGTCCGACCGGGCGGGCCGCGCCCGAACCGTCGACATGTCGGCGATGCGCCGTAGGCTTGCAGGCGGCACAGCAGTGGAGGAGACGCCTTGATCCCTACCAAAACGGTCCGGCTTCCGGAGTACGAGTACCAGTCGCTCCGCCTGCCGCGCGGCACCACCAGGAACGCCGCCCGCCAGCTCCTGACCGAGCACGCCGAGTACGGGAACTGGGAGCTCGACCGGCTCCGCCTGTTCCCCGACGGCAGCCGCACGGTCCGGTTGAAGCGACGGATCATCCGGCAGGTCCGTTCCAGCTGGTAGCGAGCCCCGCGCCCCGTCCCGCCTCGTCGCACGCTCACGTTCACGTTCACTGCGCGCCCGCGCCCGCGCCCGGGCACCCCGCGGTCCTGCTCCGTGCGGCGGGGTGCCCGGGCGCGGGCGTCAGCGCTGTCCAGGCGTCACCGGACGCGCTCCGGCGGCCCTCGGCGGGCGAGCGGAGGCTTCCCCGGCCGCCCGGCCGCCCTCAGCGGCGGGCGAGGGAGCGCGAGCGGCGGTAGAGCACGCCGCCGCCGAGCAGCAGCGCGATGCCGGCCGGGGCGATGATCTCCAGGCCGGACGCGCCGGTGGAGGCCAACTGCGCCTGCTCGGTGGCGGCGGCGGCCCGGGCCTGGACCGCGGGGGCGGGGGTGGACGGGGCGGTCACCGGCGTGGCGGGGGTGGAGGGCAGGTCGCCGCCGGGGCCGCCGGTGCGGTCGGTGCCCGGGGGGCTCGGCGGGGTGCTGTGCCCGCCGCCGGACTGCTCGGGCGGGCAGTCGTGGCCGGGCGGGGTGACCGGCGGCGGGGTGACCGGGTGCTGGTGCTGGACGGTCGTGTTGGAGCAGTCGTTGCCGAACGCCGGATTGCCGAGGCCCACCACGTTGACCGAGTTGCCGCAGGCGTTGACCGGCGCGGCGACCGGCACCTGCACGTTGTTGCCCGAGGCGACCCCCGGCGAGTTGCTGCTCGTCCCGCTCGCGGCGGAGCCCGACCCGGCGGTGCTGCCGCCGCCGTGCCGGCCACCGCCGCTGTCGTGGCCGCCGCCGCTGGTGCCGCCGCCGCTGCGGCTGTGGCTGACGTTGGAGCAGTCGTTGCCGTACGCCGGGTTCAGCAGGCCGATCACGTCGATCGTGTTGCCGCAGGCGTTCACGGGGAGCTCCACGGGCACCTGCACCGCGTTCCCGGAGCCCACGCCGGGCGAATTGGCCGCCACGCCGTGCGCGTCGGCGGCCGCGTGGGCGTAGCCCGCGGTCGAGGCCAGCACGCTGCCGGTGGCCATGGCCGTGAGGAGGCCTTTCCTGGCGACCTGTCGCATTGACTCCCCTTTTGGTTTCTCGTTCGACGGGCCGGGACGGTTCTCGGGCGGTTCGCGGGGGATTTCCTCGGGATTCGCCGGAGGTCCGATCGGTCCGATAGTCGGAATTGCCTGCCGAGACGGCGGCAGTACTACTCCAACGACCCTTAACGGTGAAGGTTGAGCCATCTGCAGTCAGTTCATCCGATCGGGTGAGATGCGGCTTTCGCCGGGAACCGCACCGTTCACCCGGTCGGGGCGGGCCCGCCGTCCGGAAACGGGACCGCCCCCGCACGACACGGAGGTCGCACGGGGGCGGGAGACACGGGGTCGGACGGCCCGCCGGTCGTCGGCGGGACCGGCTCAGACGTTCTGGCAAGCGTTGCCGAACGCGGGGTTGAGCAGGCCGATCACGCTGATGGTGTTGCCGCAGACGTTCACCGGGACGTGCACCGGGATCTGGATCAGGTTGCCGGAGAGCACACCCGGGGAGCCGACCGCGGCACCGTCCGCGCCCGCGCCGCCGTGCGCCGAGGCGACACCGGCACCCGCGAGCACCAGGCCACCGGTGGCGGCGACAACGGCAGCGATCTTCTTGGCCTTCATCTGAACTGCTCCTCCTGGTCGTTTCCAGCCCGTTCCCCCGGGCTGCACACGGAAGAACGAAGCCTCTGCGGCCGGGACACGGGGCCGGAACCGCATTCACCCGTTGAAGCGATCAAGCGAACAGACGATCGCCATTTCGGATGCTCGACAGCTCTGATGCTGGACGGACTAGTCCGACTTCCCGCCCCGCGTCCCCGCGTCCCCGCGCCCCCGTGTCCTGCGTCCCCCAACCGCCGACCGCCGGGCGTCAGGCGTCAGGCCAGGTCGATGAACCGGTCCAGCACCCGGACGCCGAACTTCAGGCCGTCCACCGGCACCCGCTCGTCCACGCCGTGGAACATCCCGGCGAAGTCCAGCTCCGGCGGGAGCTGGAGCGGCGCGAAGCCGAAGCAGCGGATGCCCAGGTCCTGGAAGGACTTGGCGTCGGTGCCGCCGGACAGGCAGTACGGGACGGCCCGGGCGATCGGGTCCTCGGCGCGCAGCGCGGTCTGCATGGCCTCGACCAGGGCGCCGTCGAAGCTGGTCTCGATCGCCTTGTCGTGGTGCAGGCTCTCCCGCTTGACCCGCGGGCCGAGGACGCTGTCCAGCTCGGCCAGGAACTCCTCCTCGTAGCCGGGCAGGAAGCGGCCGTCCACGTGCGCGGTGGCCTGGCCGGGGATGACGTTCACCTTGTAACCGGCGCCGAGCATGGTCGGCTGGGCGGTGTTGCGCAGGGTGGTGCCGATCATCTTGGCGATGCCGCCGAGCACCCGGAGCGTCTCGTCCATGTCCTCCGGGTCGAGCGGCACGCCGAGCGCGTCCGAGAGCTCGTCCAGGAAGGCCCGGACGGTCTTGGTGATCCGCAGCGGGAACTGGTGCCGGCCGAGCCGGGCCACCGCCTCGCACAGCTCGGTGATCGCGTTGTCGTCGTTCTCCATCGAGCCGTGCCCGGCCCGGCCCTCGACGGTCAGGCGCATCCAGTGCATGCCCTTCTCCGCCGTCTCGATCAGGTACAGCCGGGCCTGGTCGTTGACGGTGAAGGAGAAGCCGCCGACCTCGCCGATCGCCTCGGTGACGCCCTCGAACAGCTCGGGGTGCCGGTCCACCAGGAAGCGGGCGCCGTAGGTGCCGCCGGCCTCCTCGTCGGCCAGGAACGCCAGCACCAGGTCGCGCGGGGGCTTGCGGCCGGTGCGCAGCCGGTCGCGGACCACCGCGAGGGTCATCGCGTCCATGTCCTTCATGTCGACGGCGCCGCGGCCCCACACGCAGCCGTCGGTGATCTCCCCGGAGAACGGGTGCACCGTCCAGTCGTCGGCGTTGGCCGGGACGACGTCGGTGTGCCCGTGGATCAGCAGGCCCGGCCGGGACCGGTCCTCGCCCTCGATCCGCACCACCGTGGAGGCCCGGCCCTTGGCCGACTCGAAGATCTGCGGCTCCAGCCCGAACTCGGCGAGCTGCTCGGCCACGTACTCGGCGGCCTTCCGCTCCCCCGGCCCGGAGCCGTCCCCGTAGTTGCTGGTGTCGATCCGGATCAGGTCCCGGCAAATCTCGGCGACCTCCGACTCCGCCGTCACCGCGCGCTCGCTGCCCACGCTCATCGCTCCCACCTCGTGTCTGCCCGCCCCGGCGCGGCTGCGGTCCGCGCCGCCCCGACCCCGGCCGGGGACCGCGGGCGCCGTCCCGCCATCCTCCCCCAGCACCCGTCCGGCCCCAAGGGCATATCCCCCCACACTCCCGCCGACCGCCCCCCACGCCCCCGCATTCGAAGCCCCGCCCGTCCCGCCGCCCCCGGTTTTGGGCCTACCAGTCGATCTTTGCTACTGTTGTCCATGTCAGCGCGGGGAACACCCCGCGAGGACGACACCCGGTCCGGGTGGCGGAATGGCAGACGCGCTAGCTTGAGGTGCTAGTGCCCTTTATCGGGCGTGGGGGTTCAAGTCCCCCCTCGGACACCAGCGAGGACCCCTGTTCACCAGGGGTCTTCTGCGTTCCCGGGCCGTGGCGTGGCCAGCCACGTGACCGACACCCCCGGAAGTCTCCGGCTCGGACCGGGGACGACAGGCCGATCCGGGCGGCCCGAGACGACTACCCGTGCCCGACTGCCCGTGTCCGACTGCCCGGCGCGATGCCCTCAGCGGCCGGTGACGGTGCGCAGCAGCTCTCGGTACCAGGGGCGTCTGGCAACCACGAATAGCCGCTGCGCTACGGCGGCCCGGCCACTATCGGGAGCGGCCCGGGGCGGGGCCGGGTGGGGGAAGCGAGACGTGGGTGTGGCCGGGATGTGACGTGGTGTCGGGAGACTCGTTCTCATGCGGAATGACGGGGGGCGGGTGCTGCGTTGGGCGGGGCATCCGGGGACGTTGGTGGCGGTCGTGGTGTTGGCGTTCAACGATCGGGTGGGGAAGCACGCCTGGCCCGGAGTGGTGGCCGGGAAGGTCAGTGATGTGGCGTGGATGCTGGTCGTTCCGCCGGTGCTGGCGCTGTCGGGTGTGGTGGTGCTGCGGTTGCGGGCGGAGCGGGCGGCGCTGGTCGGGGTGGTGGGGACGGCGGTGAGCTTCGCGGTGGCCAAGTCGTCCGCCGTCGGGGCGGGGCTGGTCTCGTGCGGGTGGTCGGGGCTGACCGGGGTGCCGAGCCGGACGGTCGCCGACCGGACGGATCTGCTGGCTCTGCCGGTGCTGGTGGTGGCGTGGTGGCTGTGGCGCCGCAGTGCCCGGCCCCGGCCGCTGCGGCGGGTGCTGGCGCTGGTCGGGGTGCCGCTGGCGGTGGCGGCGATGGTGGCGACCTCGCCGGTGCCCGAGTTCTCGCCGCGGCTGTGGAGCGAGCACGGCCGGCCGATGGTGTACGACGGCCTCTGGTGGACGAGCGGGGACGGCGGTCTGACCTGGCGGGCCGTCTCCGTCTACGAGGAGCGGCCGACCGTACCCGCGGACAGGCCGGACCCGGCGTACGGCCGGTGCGTGCCCGGGCAGCCGCAGGTGTGCTTCCGGCTGCGCGGGCACGACCTGCCCGTGGAGGTCAGCCGGGACGGCGGGCGGAACTGGCAGTCGGAGTACGCCCCGACGGCGGACGGCGGGACGGACCCGGAGGCGGGTGCGGAGTGGGATCGGGGTGACCTGGTGGTGGCGGGCGTGTCCGGCGGCGGGTACACGGTGATCGTGCGTCGTCCGTTGGGCGGCCTGGTGGTGCGGGACGTGGACGGCCGGTGGCGGGGCGTCGAGCTGCCGGCACGTTCCACGACGGCCGAGACCGGCGGGGACGGGTTCCAACTCCTGATCTCCGGCGCGCTGGTGGCCCTGGTGGCCGGTTGGGCGGTGGTCCTCACGGGCCTGGGCGCGCACCGGCTGCGGGTCGACCGCCGGGCCGGGCCGCCGCACCTGCCGTGGTGGCTGGTGTTCCGTCAGGCCGTGCCGTTCGGCTGGCTGGTGGTGTCGCTGTTCCTGGGCGGGGGCCGGATGCCGTGGCTGCTCTGGCTGCTGTCGCTGGTGGCGGCCGTGCTGGTGGTCGCGCTGTGGCGGCGGCCGCACGCCGCCTCCGCTCTCCGCGCCGGGAGCAGCGTGGCGCTGTTCGGGGTGGGGACGTGGGTCGCCGGGGTGTTGTTCCTGACGTCGTTGCGGTGGGGCGGCCACGCCTCCTGGGCGACGTACTGCTGGTGGGCGCTCGGGTGGGCCGTGGCCGGGAGTCTGGCCGCCGGTCTCGTCGGGGGCGCGTCGGGCCCGCCGCGCTCCCCGTCCTCGTCGAGTTACCCGTACCCGCCGCACTCCCCGTACCCGCCGCACTCCCCGTACCCGCCGCACTCCCCGTACCCGCCGTCTCTCCCGTACCCGCCGTCTCTCCCGTCCCCGGCGCCTTCGCCGCGCCCGCCGATGGAGCCGCCGTCCACGCTGCCCGCTCCGCCGCCCACCCCGCCGAGGTCCAAGCCGGTGCGCCGTCTGGGCCGCTGAGCGGTGGACGGCCCGGGGGCGGACAGCGCGCGGCGGCGTGGTGGGCCGGGTGTGCGCCGGGGTGTGCGTCGAGCGCCCCCGTGGGGGGTGGACCGGGGGTGGTTCGCGGGCGGACGGGCGTGTCGGGGGGCGGGGCGCTGCCAGGGTGTGCGGGTGATCTCTCGACGCGGACTGTTCCTTGCCTCCGGCGGTGCGATGACCGCCACCGCCCTGGCCGGCCCGGGTGCCGGTTCCTCCCGTGCCGCGGAGGCGGCGCCGCCCGACCCGGCGCGCTGGGCGGCGGCGCTGGCCATGGCCCGCCGGATCCTGCTGACCGACGCCGACCACCGGGACCTGACGCTCGACTACCTGAAGCTGCTGACCGGCCGTCAGCGGCTGCGTCCGGCCGCCTCGCGCGAGGTGCTGGTGGTGGGTGCGGGCGTGGCGGGCATGGTGTGCGCCCGGCTGTTGCAGGCGTCCGGGCACCGGGTGCGGGTGCTGGAGGCGAACCGCAGCCGGGTCGGCGGCCGGGTGAAGACCTTCCGCGGCGACCGGTGGCAGGACGCCCGGCTGCACGCCGAGGCGGGTGCGATGCGCATCCCGTCCAGCCACGTGCTGACCCTCGCGCTGGCCGACCACCTGAAGGTGCCGCGCCGCCCCTTCCACCTGGTGGACGTCCCGCCCGGCTCCGCCCCGGCCTCCGGTGACGCCCGGGTGGTGTACCGGTCGTGGACCGGCGAGGAGTTCGCCACCGGCAGCGCGCCGGTGTACACCGCGCCGCCGGGCCTCGGCGGCCGGCTGGTGCACGTGAACGGACAGACCGTCAGCAAGGCGGCGTACGCGGCCGACCCGCGGCCGGTGAACAAGAGCTTCGGCTGGGACAGCGACCGGACCGCCGCCGCCGCCTTCGACCGGGCCCTGGACACCGCCCGCGCGTACACCATGGTGCGCGGCGACGACGGCGGCTGGCGCGACCGGCCGATCGAGCAGCGGGTGACCGGCACGGCGCGGCTGCTGTACGACCTGGACGGCTACTCGCTGCTGCGCTACCTCCAGGAGGGCGAGGGCTGGAGCGACGCCCAGGTGCAGGCCGTGGGCACGCTGGAGAACCTGACCAGCCGGCTGTCGTACGGCTTCCTGCACTCGGTGTTCGACGCCTCGGACATCAACCCGGCGGTGACGTACTTCGAGTTCAGCGCGGGCACCGACGCCCTGACCGAGGCCCTCGCCCAGGGCCTGCCGATCGAGCGCGGCAAGGTGGTCACCCGCGTCCGGCTGGGCGACGGCGGGGTGACGGTGGTCGCCGAGCCGGAGAGCGGCCCCGAGGACGAGGCGTGCGAGGGCGCGATCGGCGGCGACCGGTGCGAGTACCGGGCGGACGCGGTGGTGCTGGCGGTGCCGTACGCGGCGCTGCGGCACGTCGACTTCGACCCGATCCTGCCGTACGGCAAGCGGCGGGCGATCGCCGAGCTCAAGCACGACACCGCGCACAAGGTGCTGGTGGAGTTCACCCGGCGCTGGTGGGAGTGGGACGAGGACGCCTGGCGGGCGGAGCTGGGCGCCGACTACCGGCCCGCCCCGCACGGGGACGCGGTGGCGGCGGTCGGCGGCGGCTGCGTCTCGGACGGGGCCAGCCGGTTCGTCTACTTCCCCTCGCACCCGGGCGACGACGGCGCGCCCGGCGGGATCGTGCTGGCCGCGTACAACTGGGCCGAGGAGGCGCTGCGCTTCGACGCGCTCACCCCCGCCGACCGGCACGCCGAGGCGCTCGACCACCTGGTCGAGCTGTTCGGCGAGCGGATCCGCCGCTACGCCACCGACCGGCACGTCTCGCAGTCCTGGCTGCGCAACCGCTGGGCGCTCGGCGAGGCCGTGATCGAGACCCCCGGCCAGCTGCTCAGCCTCGGCCCGCAGGTCGCCGCCCCGGTCGCGGGCCGGCTGTTCTTCGCGGGCGACCACTGCCAGCCGCGCTACCACGCCTGGATCGCCGGTGCGATCGCCTCCGGCGTGGAGGCGGCCGTCCAGCTCACGGCCGGCTGACGGTCGGCTGACGGCCGGACGGGACGTCAGGAGCGCTCCGCCCGCCCGGTGCGCGCCGCCCGGAAGGGCCGGGCGGCGGCGGGGTGACGGCAGGTCAGGCCCCGGCCTGCCGGGCGGGGCCGCGGGAACGCCGATAGCATCGGCACATGTCTGACGCCGACCGGGACCAGCGGCCCTCCGTGCTGCTGGCGTTCCGCTCGGCGGTGGCGCTGAACCGGCTGCTGGACGTGCTGCCGGTGTTCGGGGGCGACCCGCGGATCGACCGCTGGTTCACCGTGGTGCCCGGCTCCCGGTTCGGGCTGGACGCGCTGGCCGCCCTGGACCGCTCGGGCGCCCGGGTGATGGACTTCGAGCAGGCCCGGCGCGAGCGCTTCGACCTGATCCTCTCCACCAGCCCCAAGGGCGCGCTGACCAGCCTGTCCGGCCGGGCCAGGGCGCTGCTGCCGCACGGCGCCGGGTTCAACAAGTCGTTCGGCACCGAGGGTTCGCCGGGCCTGCCGTCCGGCCTGGACCCCGCGTTCCTGCTCTCCGGCGGCGAGCCGTGGGCCGACCTGCACGGCCTCGGGCACCACGAGCAGCTCGCCCGGCTCACCGAGCTCTGCCCGTCGGCCGCCGCCCGCGCCGTCGTGGTCGGCGACCCCACCCTGGACCGGATGCGGCAGTCGGTCGGCCGTCGGGAGACCTACCGGGAACGGCTCGGCGTCGGCGAGCGGACCCTGCTGGCGGTGCTGACCACCCACGGCGCGGAGAGCCTGCTGGCCCGCCGCCCCGACCTGCCGCTGGAACTGGCGCTCCACCTGCCCGTGGACGACTACCGGGTGGCCCTGGTGGTGCACCCCAACGAGATCGGCGAACGCGGCAGCCACAACCTGGCCGAGCAGCTCCGCCCCGCCCTGCAGGCCGGGCTGCTGCTGCCCTCCTCGCACCAGGAGTGGGCCTCCGTCCTGGTCGCCGCCGACGCGGTGCTCACCGACCACGGCTCGACCGCGCTGTACGCCGCCGCGCTCGGCCGCACCCTCGTCCTGGACGGCTACGACGGCGGGACGGAGCTGATCCCCGGCACGCCGATGGCCCGGCTGCTCGCCGTCGCGCCGCGCTTCACCGACACCGCCGGCCTGCCCGAACTGCTGCGCGGGGCCCGCGTCCCGGACCCGGCGCGGTTCGCCGCCGACGCCTTCGGCCGCCCCGACCTGGCGCTGCCGCTGCTGCGCGCCGAGCTGTACCGGCTGATCGGCCTGACGCCGCCGCGGACCCCGCTGGCGCCCGAGCTGCTGCCCGACCCGGCGGCGGCCCGGCCCCCGGCCCCGGCGCTGGCGGTGCGGGCCGAGGTGGACGGGCGGCGGGTGCGCGTGGAGCGCTTCCCGGTCGCCACCGAGCTGCCGGTGCACCACCGGTCCGCCCAGCACGGCGCGGCGGGCCTCGCCGAGCAGCGCAGCGCGGCGGTGCTGTGGCGGCGCCCCGGCACCGGCCGCTGGTCGGCCGCCGGCTGGGCCGCGCACGTCCTGGACGAGCTGCCGGGCTGCCGGGTGGCCGCCGCGCTGCTCTCCCGCGAGCGCTGCCTGCTGGTGCACCGCCAGCACGGCCCGTTCGCCCTGCGGGTGCCGCCGCACCGCGCGGACGGCCGGGTCCACCGGATCGACCCGGCCGCGGCGGTCTCCGCGGTGTACGCCTGGCTGGTCGCGCACCGGGGGCCGGTCGCCGTCGGGGGACTGCCGGTGGAACTCGACTGCACGGTGGGCGCGGTGACGGCCCGCCTGGAGCTGCGGGCCGCCGGGCCGGAGGAGCTGGACGCCGAACTCTGAGCCCTGCTGAGCCCTGCTGCCTGAGTCCCGGGGCCCGGTCCCGGCTCAGTCCGTGCCGGGTTCCGTCCGCCCTCCGCCGTGGGCGGCGCGCAGGGCGGCGGCGTGGGCGCCGTCCGGGTGGCGGTCGGCGAGCCGGTGGCCGGCCCGGACGCACAGGGCGGTCTTGCCGATGCCGCCGAGGCCGCTGACGGCGAGGATGCGGGGGCGGGTGCCGGCGGCGTCCGGTTCGGCGGTGGCGGCGGCGGCGATCCGCTGCTGCTCCGCCGCCCGGTCGACGAAGTACGCCTTCTCCGGCGGCAGTTCGAAGGACGGGTGGTGGACCAGCACCCTCGCCTGGTGGACGTGGACGGCGTCGATGCGGTTGGCCTGCACCAGGCTCTCCACCCTGGCCTGGCCGCCGACCACGTTGTGCGTCTGCTCGCTCACCCGGCCAACCCTACGCGTTCGGCGGGGCGCTGACCGGCGGTCGGGCCAAGTCGGACCGGGGGCGGACGGGCGGTCAGGAGATGT
Source organism: Kitasatospora sp. NPDC090308 (assembly GCF_044769485.1). NCBI lineage: Bacteria > Bacillati > Actinomycetota > Actinomycetes > Kitasatosporales > Streptomycetaceae > Kitasatospora > Kitasatospora sp. NPDC090308. Next base: position 248,086 of record NZ_JBIVXY010000008.1, read on the forward strand.
AGTACGTCCAGAGCGGGCTCTCGGCGAGGGAGCGCCAGGCGGTGAGCGTGAACGGGGGACGGGCGCGACCGGGGTGGACGGGTTCGCCCTCGGGGGTGACGGTGCCGGCGTACTCGGTGAAGTCGAGGACGGTGCCGTCCGGGCGCCAGATCGCCACCCGGTAGCCGAACAGGCCGGGGACCTGCGCGTCGTTCGCGGTGACCAGTTCCCAGCTGCCGTCGGGGCGGTAGCCGGAGAAGCAGGTGCCCTCGTCGTCGCCGGAGGTGCCGCTGTCGTGGCCGCAGCGGAACGGGAGCTGGTCGTCGGCGGGGGCGGCGCCGTCGGCGGGGAAGGGCAGTTCGGTGCGGCGCAGGGTCAGTTCCAGGGCGGCCGGTCCGGCGGCGTCGGTGTAGGTCAGGTGGACGGTGGAGCCGCCCTGGCGGTCGGCCTTGAACGGGGTGCCCGGGCTGAGGTCGTTCCGGTGGACGGGCATCGCCGTCCGCAGCTCCTGGAGCACCCCGTACGAGTCGAAGGCCAGGACGGCTTGGTCCGCGGTGACCGGCCGGTCGGAGCCGCCCTCGATCGGGGAGACGGCGGGCAGCGGGAGCGGCCGCCAGCGTTCCCCGGCGGAGGCGGCGTGGGCGCTCGGGTCCGGTTCCGGCTGCCGGGCCGGGGCGGTGCCGACCCGGACGGTCGGGGCGGTGCCGAGCAGCGGGAGCCCGGCGTTCGCGCCCGCGAAGGCGACGGCGGCGACGGCCAGCGCCGCCCCGGCGGTCCGCAGCCGCCGGGCCGCCTTCCGACGGCGGCCGAGGCGGCCGCTCTCGGCGACGATCACCGCGACGGGCACGCTGATGTCCCGGACGCTCGTCCCCATCAGGGCGGAGAGCTCCAGGTCTAGGTCTGGCTCCAGGTCGGGGTCGGGATCGAGAGCGCGGTCCGGGTCCAAGGTCCGATGCCTTCCGTGACGGGCGGGCGAGCGGGGGCGGGCGGGTGCGGCGGGGGTGCGGCGGGGGTCAGTCCTGGAGCAGCAGGGCGCGGTCGGGGCCCAGGATGGTGCGCAGGCGGGCCATCGAGCGGGAGTTGAGGCTCTTGACCGCGCTGACGGTGATGCCCATGGCCTCGGCGGTCTCCTCCAGGCTGTAGTCCTCCAGGTAGCGGAGCACCACGACGGCCCGGTTGCGGGGCGGCAGTTGGCGCAGCGCGGCGACCAGGGTGATCCGCAGGGCGGCCGAGCTGCCCTCCCGGGCGCCGATCGACGGCTCCTCGGGGAACTCGTCGACCGCGAGTTCGCTGGAGCGGCGCAGCCGCCGGTGGGAGAGGTAGCAGCGCAGCAGCACCTTGCGGGCGTAGGCGTCGATGCCGCCGGCCGCGCCGTCGCCGCGCTGCAACCGTCCCCAGACCGGGTAGAGCTTGGACAGCGCGGTCTGCACCAGGTCCTGCGCCTGGTGCCAGTCCCCGCACATCAGGTACGCCAGGTGGAACAGGCGGCGTGCCCGGCCGGCCGCGAACTCGTCGAAGTCGAGCCCCTCGGTCATGTGGTCCCCCGGTTGGAAAGTGTTCCGTCGACGTCCTGGAGACACGCCTCGGGCGGGGCGGCCCGTCGCGCCTCGAAGGTCAAGACTGCATAACGATGATCGGGAAGGGCGCGGCGGGGTGCCGGGGCCGGTCGCGGCGGTCGGCCGGGCCGAGGGCGCCGGGGGCGGGCCGGAGCGGCGTGAGGGACGGGCCGGGGCGGCGTGAGGGGCGGTCCGGGGGCGGCCAAGTCCATTGCCGGGCGCAGGCGTTCGGTCCCGGGCGCGGTCCGGGGTGGTGCACCATGGGAGCGACCTGCCGATCACGACGAAGGGAACCCCACCGCATGAGCGCGGACGACTGGCTGCGCCGCTACCACCCCGGCCCGGCCGGGGCGCCCCGGCTGGTGTGCTTCCCGCACGCCGGCGGGACGGCCAGCTACTGGCACCCGCTGTCCGCGGCGCTGCGGGACCGGGCCGCGGTGACGGCCGTGCAGTACCCGGGTCGGCAGGACCGGTGGAACGAGAAGCCGCTGGAGGACCTGCACGAGCTCGCCGACCGGATCGCCGAGGTGCTGTTGCCGTCCTGGCTGCCCGAGCCGCCCGCGCTGTTCGGGCACAGCATGGGCGCGATGCTCGCCCACGAGACGGCCCGGCGGCTGGTCGCGGCCACCGGGCGGGGGCCGCGGCTGCTGGTGGTCTCCGGGCGCCGCGCGCCGCACTGCCTGCGGGCCGACCCGGAGCTGCGCGACGCCTCCGACGCCGAACTGCTCTCCCACCTCGCCGCCCTGGGCGGGACGGCGACCGCCGCGCTGGAGGACCCGGAGCTGGTCGAGCTGTTCCTGCCGCCGCTGCGCGCCGACTACCGGGCGGTGGAGACCTACCGGTACCGGCCCGGTCCGCCGCTGGAGTGCCCGGTGACGGTGCTCACCGGCGAGTCGGACGAGCAGGTCACCCCGGACGAGGCGGTGGCCTGGGCCGTGCACACCACCGGGCCGGTGGAGGTGCGCACCTACCCGGGCGGGCACTTCTTCCTGGCCGAGCACCAGCAGGCCGTCACCACCCTGATCGCCGACCGCCTGGCCACCGGCGGGGCGGTCTGACGGACGTCCGGCCGCCCGGCCGCCGGGTTCTCCGCGCGGCGGACCGGTGGCCGGACGGGCGGACCGGTGGCCGGCGTACCGTCAGTTCCCCTTCTGGCTACGGGTGATGACGAACAGGCCGATCAGGACGGCCAGTCCGCTGAACGCGGCGGCGGCCGTCACCGCGGTGGCCAGGCCGTGGGCGAGGTCGGCCCGGGCGGGGTGCGCGGCGCCGTGCACGGCGCGGCCGTGGACGGTGGCCAGGACGGCGACGCCCAGCGAGAGGCCGAGTTGCTGGACGGCCTGGAGCAGCCCGGAGGCGGCGCCGGTCTCCGCGGGGGCGAGACCGGCCAGGATCGTCGTGTTGAGCGGGACGAAGGCGAGGCCGAGGCCCGCGCCGAGCAGCAGCAGCGGTCCGAACAGGCCGCCCCAGTAACCGGTGTGCGGGCCGGTGGTGGCCAGCCACAGGCTGTCGGCGAGCAGCAGCGCGGCACCGGTGGCGATCAGCGGCCGGGCGCCGTGGCGGGGGATCAGCCCCGGCGCGCTGCGGGCGGCGGCGAACTGGGCGAGCGCCAGCGGCAGGAAGGCCGGTCCGGCGGTCAGCGGGGACAGGCCCAGCCCGTCCTGGACGTACAGCGAGAGCAGGAAGTACGTGCCGCCCATCGCGGCGAACAGCAGCAGGAAGACCGCGTAGGCGCCGGAGCGGTCGCGCCGGGCGAACAGGGTGAGCGGGACCAGCGGGCGGGCGGCCCGGGCCTGGCCGAGCAGGAAGGCGGCGAGCAGGGCCGCGCCGAGCAGCAGGGCGGTGACGGTGGCGGTGGAGCCCCAGCCCGCCGCGGAGGCGTGGATCAGGCCGTAGACCACGGCGCCGGTGCCCGCGGTGGAGGTCAGCGCGCCCAGGACGTCCGGGCGGCCCGGGTGCCGCGGGGTCTCCGGGAGGTGGCGGAGTGCCAGCAGGACGGCGGCCAGGCCGATGGGCACGTTGACGAAGAACACCAGCCGCCAGGACAGTGCGGTGAGCAGGCCGCCGAGGATCAGGCCCAGGGTGATGCCGAGCCCGGCCACGGTGGAGAACACGCCCAGCGCGCGGTGGCGTTCGGGGCCCTCGGCGAAGGTCACGGCGAGCAGCGAGAGCGCGGCGGGCGCGGCGAACGCGAAGCCCGCGCCCTGGAGCGCGCGGGCGGCGATCAGCGTGCCCGCGTTCGGGGCCAGGCCGCCGAGCAGCGAGGCCGCCACCACCGCGAGCAGTCCCCAGGTCAGCGTCCGGCGGCGGCCGAGCAGGTCGCTGGTGCGTCCGCCGAGCAGCAGCAGGCCGCCGAAGGCCAGCGAGTAGGCGCTGAACACCCAGGCCAGGCCGCCCGGGGAGAAGTCCAGGCCGGAGCGGATCCGGGGCAGCGCGATGTTCACGATGTTGCCGTCGACGGCGACCATCAGCTGGCAGGCGACGACGGCCGTCAGGGCGAGCGCCCCGGCCCGGCGCGGCCGGTCCTCCCGGACCGGCGACAGCGGTTCGACTACGGAGGACTGCTGGTCACGGGTCGTCATGGCGGGCTCCTGGAGCACGGGACGGGGGCAGCGCCGAGGGTTCCACCGCGGTCGACGCTTGTAGACTGCTTCATGGTAGGGACGCCCGGAGCATCGGTCAACGAGCGTTGAACAGCAACCGTCGGCAACGGCCGGCCTGGCATCCCCGGCGACGGCCGACCCCAGGGCAGGAGGCGACGTGACAGCACCCGAGCAGCCCGGCGACCGGCGCGCCCGCAGCCGGCAGGGCATCCTGGCCGCGGCCCGCGCACTGTTCTCCGAACTCGGCTACGAGCAGACCACGGTGCGCGCCGTGGCGCACCGGGCCGGCGTCGACCCGGCGCTGGTGATGAAGTACTTCGGCTCCAAGGAGGGCCTGTTCGACGCCGCCACCGAGGCCGACCTGCCCTTCGGCGGCGGCGCGCCCTCCCTCGACGCGGCGCTCGCCGGACCGCCGGACCGGCTCGGCGAACGCCTGCTGGCACACGTCCTGGCCGACCTCGACGGCCGCCCCGACCGCAGCATGCCGGTGCTGCGCTCGATGCTGACGCACCCGCAGGCCGCCGAGGCGGTCCGCTGCGCGGTCGCCGACCCCGGCAACAGCCCGGTCGCCGGGGCGCTCACCGGCCGGGACGCGGAGCTGCGCGCCGCCCTGACCGGCAGCGTCGTGCTCGGTCTGCTGGTCTCCCGCTACCTGCTGCGCGTCCCCGAGGTCGAAGCCGCCCCCGCCGAACGGCTCACCACCCTGCTCGGTCCCTGCCTGCGCCCGCTGCTCGACTCCCCCGGCACGCCGCCCGACGCCCCGGACGACTCCACCGACGGTACCGACCCCGCCGCCCCGAGCGACCCCGCTCCGCTGCGGGCGCTGGCCGCCGCCGAGGCCGAACGCCGGTCCGCCACCGAGCGGGTGGACCGGCTGGCCCGCGAGGCGCTCGCCGCCGGGGCCTCGTTCGGCGAGGTCGGCCGGCTGCTCGGCGTCACCCGCCAGGCCGCCCGCAAGCGCTGGCCGCGCGAGGAGACCGACCCCACCCCGGCGACAACCTGAGTTGTCGCTCATCCACCACCCCCGCCCCCGACAACCCGGGTTGTCAGCACGGCAGGGCGCCGCACCCGCAGGTAGTCGGCGGCGGCGGAGACCGTGCCGGTACCGGACGGCCGCTCGGCGTCACCCGCCAAACCGCCCGCAAGCGCTGGCCGCGCGAGGAGACCGACCCCACCCCGCCCCCGACGACCCAGGCTGTCAGCACGACAGGGCGGCCCCGGCCCGAGGGCCGACACCACCCCACGAGGGCTGCCGCACCGCCGGACCCGGGGCCGCCACACCCGCAGGTAGCCGGCGGCGGCGGAGACCGTGCCGGTGCCGGACGGCCGCTCGGCGTCACCCGCCAAGCCGCCCGCAAGCGCTAGCTGTGCCAGGAGACCGACCCCACCCCGCCCCCGGCAATCCGGGCTGTCAGCACGACGGGGCGGCACCGGCCGGAGAGCCGGTGCCGCCCCGCGGGAGCTGTCGGGTCGTCAGGCGCGGGGCCGCCAGACCCGCAGGTAGTCGGCGGCGGTGGAGATCGCGTTGGTGTCGGACGGCGCGGGGTGCCAGGAGCCCGCGCAGATCGACAGGTTGAGGATCAGGTAGGCGCTCCAGTTCGGGCCGGTGCCGGTGTGGTCGGAGAACACCAGCTTGTTGTTGACGTACCAGTCGTTGTTGGAGGCCCCGTAGTGGACGCCGATGCTGACCCAGGCGCCGGGGCGGATCGCGTCGGCGTCGGTGTAGTAGGTGCCGGCGTTGTTGATCCGGTTGGAGAGCTCCAGCAGGTTGGGGTTGTCCGGGTGGTACTCGAAGGAGTCGATCTCGTTGCCGCCGTCCTTCCAGGTCCACAGCGCCGGCCAGGCGCCGTTGCCGCTGGGCAGTTGGATCCGGACCTCCGCGTAGTCGCCGGGTCGGACCTGGAAGCCCTGCTGGGTGCCCTCGGTGGTGAGCAGGCCGGTGTCCCAGGACCGGTCGCCGTTCTCCAGCAGGTTGGTGCCGGGGGTGGCGGTGAAGGCGTTCGCCCCGCTCCTGTTGCTCAGCGCGCCGGTCTGGAGCCAGTCCAGCTTGTCGTCGTCCGGGTTGTGGTTGCCGTACCGGTAGGCGCTGGTGCTGGTGTCGTTCCAGGTGGTGCCGGTGCGCGGCGGGCTGCTGAACTCCTCGTCGAACACCAGTTGCCCGGCGGGGAACGGCGGCGTCGGCGGGTTGGGCGGGGTCACCGAGCCGGTGACGGTGAACGTCCGGCTGGGCAGGTTGTGGTACTCGTCCCCGATCCGGTAGAAGCCGAACTCGGTGTACGTCCCGGCCGGGAAGCTGCGGGCGGCGGTGGTCAGCGTGTAGCCCTGCGGGCAGATCCGCACGTTGGTGGCGGTGCCGGGGAAGTCCAGGTTCTGCTGGTCGGCGTCCCGGACGCCGACGCCGACCTCGTCGGCCGTCAGGCAGGCGGTGGAGTTGAGGGCCAGGGTGGCGGTGACGGGGGTGTCGGCGGCGGCCCGGGCGGGCACCAGGGCGACCTGGCGGACGGTGGGCGCGGCGACGGTCAGGGTCTGGCTGGGCAGGTCGTAGTACGTCGAGCCGATCCGGTAGAAGCCGAACTCGGTGTACGTCCCGGCCGGGAAGCTGCGGCCGGCGGTGGTCAGGGTGTAGCCGCCGGGGCAGATCCGGGTTCGGCCGGTGGAGCCTGGGAAGTCGAGGTTCTGCTGGTCGGCGTCCCGGACGCCGACACCGAGTTCGTCCACGGTGACGCAGGAGGAGAGCGAGCCGACCGAGAGCGTCGCCGCGACCGGCGTGTCGGGCAGGGCGCTGGCGGGGGCGAGACTGCGCTGCTGGATCCGCGGGGCGGCGGAGGCCGGGGCGGCGGGCAGCAGCGGGACGACGAGCAGCAGCGACAGCAGTGCTACGCGGCGGGGCAGGGACACGGAGCTCCGATCGGCGGACGGGGTCGTCGGGGAACGAGTGGGGGGCCGCGCGGGCCCGGTGGCGGTCGGGGCTACTGGACGTCGATGGTGAACGCCCGGCTCGGGACGGGCCGGTCCGGATGGTCCGGGTCCTGGAGGGAGACCACGCCGCCGGAGAGCCGCTCGCCGGAGCGCACGTAGTCCGCGACCCGCAGCGGGACGAGCACCGTGGCGCTGCGGCGCAGCCCCAGGCCCTTGCGGAACCGGCAGGTCAACTCCCGTCCCCGGTCGTCCGGTCGGCAGTCGTCCGGGAAGACCCTGCCCTCCACCGTGACGCCCTTGGGCAGGCGCACCGTGGTGGTGAACCGGTCGGTGACCGGGTTCGGGCCGAGGTTGGCCACCAGGGCGCGCACCACGGTGAGGCCGCGCACCCGGGTGCGGTCCACCGAGACGTTCACCACCTGGAGGCCGTCCTCGCTGTCGGGGGCCCGCTGTTCGTCCGCGCTCACCGCCGCGCGGCCTTGCTGCGGCGTCACCCCGGACGCCACCGCCGCCGTGGCGGTCCCGGTCATGCACAACGCGGCCGCGATGCCGAGCCGCCACCAACCGCGCCGACCGATGCTCACCGTCCAGCCACCTCCCGCTCTCGTCGTCGACTTCGTCGACCTCGTCAACTCCCGGAAGGATCGACCGTGCCAGCGGGCGGTGGCGGTCCGACGCACCGCCGCCGGAGCGCGAGAACCCGCGCGGCGGACAAAGGTCGGACTATCCGAAAGGCTTATCTGTAGGCGGACTTGGAGGCGGACATGGAGGCGAAGTTGGACCCGGACCGGGCCGACCGGCCCGCGCGGCACACTGGGGGCATGGAACCCACCGAGCCCGCGGGCGGCGAGCCCGCCTGCTTCCTGCACCTGGTCTGCGAGGAGTGCGGCAAGGTCCGCGAGAACGGCCGCTGCCCGCTCTGCGACCCCGCGGCGGCGGAGCGGGCCGGCTCCCCCGTCGACCGGGAGGGCTGACGCCGCCGGGAGGGGCGACGGCCCGGGGAGGAGCGGCGCTGCCGGGAGGGGCGGGGTTCAGCGCAGCAGGCCGTGCAGCAGGAGTTCGGCCAGGTGCCCGTACGCCTCGGCGTCGGCCAGGCCGGTGGCCTCGGCGACCTGGCGCTGCTGGATGCGCACCATGACCGAGCTGATCACGTCCGCGGCGAAGGCCACGTGGGTCTCGCGGAAGGCGCCGGCCGCGACGCCGTCCTCGATCAGCTGCTGGATCTGGCGGGCGGCGGCCCGGGTGTTGCGGCCGTAGACCTCGGCGGCCGGTTCGAAGGCGGCCAGGTCGTCGAAGAAGCGGGCCGAGCCGGGGGCGAGTTCGGCGGAGACGGCGCGCAGGTAGGCGGCCAGCCGGGCGGCCGGGTCGGTCTCGGCGGCCAGGGCCGCGCCGACCCGGGCGGTGGCCTCGCGGAAGAAGTGCACCACGGCGGCGCGCACCAGCTGTTCCTTGGAGCCGGCCAGCCCGTACAGCGTGCGCTTGGAGCAGTGCAGGCGGGCGGCCAGGTCGTCCAGGGTGAACCGGGCGAAGCCCTCGGCCACGAACAGCGCCACCAGTTCCTCGAAGAGCTCACTGCGGCGGGCGGCGCCCCGTCCGGTGGGCCGGGCTGCGGCTGCGCTGTCGATCACCCGGCCAGTATGGCAGCCGGTCACCGGGGGTCGGCACCTCACCCGGTCCGGGCGGGGCCGGGCGGTCCTGCCGCTCCGGGCGGCTGCTCCGCCCGGCCGTCGCGGGCGGACCTTGGCGGGCCGTCGCGGGCCGCTCCGGTCCCCGGCGGCGGCGGCCTGCCCGGGTCGGGGCACCCTGCGCTACGCTGAGCGGTACTGACGTACCGCTTTGCGTACCGCTTGGAGCCGGAACATGGCCGTGGATCGCTTGCTGCCCACCGAGGAAGCCGCGGACCTGATCGCGCTGACCCGCGATCTCGCCGACAGGGAACTCGCGACCAAGGTCGCCTCCCACGAGAAGGAGGAGCGCTACCCGGAGGGCCTGTTCGCGCTGCTCGGGCAGGCCGGGCTGCTGGGCCTGCCCTACCCGGAGGAGTTCGGCGGCGGCGGCCAGCCCTACGAGGTGTACCTCCAGGTGCTGGAGGAGCTGGCGTCCCGCTGGGCGGCCGTCGCGGTGGCCACCAGCGTGCACACCCTGGCCTGCCACCCGCTGACCGCGTACGGCACGCCCGAGCAGCAGGAGCGCTGGCTGCCCCGGATGCTCGCGGGCGAGCTGGTCGGCGGCTACAGCCTCTCCGAGCCGCACGCGGGCTCGGACGCGGGGGCGCTGAGCTGCAAGGCCGAGCCGGTGGAGAAGGGGTACCGGATCACCGGCACCAAGGCGTGGATCACCCACGGCGGCAAGGCCGACTTCTACGCCCTGTTCGCCCGCACCGCGCCCGGCCCGCACGGGGTGTCCTGCTTCCTGGCGCCCGGGCAGGTCGAGGGCCTGACCTTCGGCCCGCCGGAGGAGAAGATGGGCCTGAACGCGGTGCCGACCACCGCCGCGTACTGGGACGGCGCGCTGCTGGAGCGCGACCGGCTGATCGGCGCGGAGGGCCAGGGCCTGCCGATCGCGTTCTCCGCCCTCGACTCGGGCCGGCTCGGCATCGCGGCCTGCGCCACCGGCCTGGCCCAGGCCGCGCTGGACCACGCCGTCGCGTACGCCAACGAGCGCACCACCTTCGGCCGCCGGATCGTCGACCACCAGGGCCTGGGCTTCCTGCTCGCCGACATGGCCGCCGCCGTCGACTCCGCCCGCGCCACCTACCTGGACGCGGCCCGCCGCCGCGACCTGGGCCGCCCGTTCAGCCGGCAGGCCAGCGTGGCCAAGCTGGTCGCCACCGACGCCGCGATGAAGGTCACCACGGACGCGGTGCAGGTGTTCGGCGGCTACGGCTACACCCGGGACTTCCCGGTCGAGCGGTACATGCGCGAGGCGAAGATCATGCAGATCTTCGAGGGCACCAACCAGATCCAGCGCCTGGTGATCAGCCGCCACCTCGCCACCCGCTGACGCCGGACCGGCGTCCGCCGACGCCCACCCGCCGACGCCCATCCCCCGACGCCCATCCCCCGACGTCCACCCGCCCTCGGCCGACGCCGAAAACCCCGCCCCGAAAGGACGTTCCACCATGCAGCTCTCCGGCACCGCCGCCCTGGTCACCGGCGCCGCCTCCGGTCTCGGCGCGGCCACCGCCGCCCACCTGGCCTCGCTCGGCGCCACCGTCTACGGCCTTGACCTGCCCAAGGCGGTGGAGTCCGCCCCCGCGCAGCCCGCGGGCGTCACCCTGCTCGGCGCGGACGTCACCGAGGAGCAGCCGGTGCGCGACGCGCTGGCGCGGATCGCCGCCGACGGCCGCCCGCTGCGGCTGGCCGTCAGCTGCGCGGGCATCGCCCCGTCCGCGCGGGTGGTCGGCCGCCGCGGCCCGCACGACCTGGACCTGTTCCGCGGCGTGCTGAACGTCAACCTGGTCGGCACCTTCAACGTGATGCGGCTGGCCGCGGAGGCGATGTCCGCCCAGGAGCCGGACGGGGCCGGGCAGCGCGGACTGGTGGTCAACACCGCGTCGATCGCCGCCTTCGAGGGCCAGGTCGGGCAGATCGCCTACGCCGCGTCCAAGGCGGGCGTGGCCGGGATGACCATCACCGCGGCCCGCGACCTGGCACAGTACGGCATCCGGGTGGTCACCATCGCCCCCGGCATCGTCGACACCCCGATGATGGCGGGCTTCTCCGAGGAGGTGCGCTCCGGCCTCGCCGCCACCGTCACCTTCCCGCAGCGGCTGGCCCGCCCCGAGGAGTACGCCCGCCTGGTCGCGATGATCGCCGAGCACGACTACCTGAACGGCGAGACCATCCGGATGGACGGCGCGCTGCGGATGGCCGCCCGCTGAGTCACCGCTCCGCGGGCGTGGCCGCGGTGCGGTGCACGCTCTGCACCGCGGCCACGTCCGGGGCCGGGACGGGCGGCGGGACGGCCGCGCTGAGCGCGTTCAGGCGGTGCCGGACGCTGCCCGCGACGCCCTTGCCCAGCAGGTAGCGGGTGGGGGTGGCGGCACCGACCGCGTGGTCGAGCAGCCGGTGGGCCTCCCGGCTGCGGACGCCGGTGTGGGTGAGCACCAGGTGGTCGAGGCGGTGCGGGGCGGCGGCCAGCGCGGCCCCGATCCGGTCGGCGGCGGCCTGGTCGAGCCGGTTGTCGACGGCCCCCAGCACGTGGGCCGCCGGGACCCGCCCGAGGTCCAGCAGCTCCACCCCGGCGGCGGCCGACGCGGCCGTCAACTCGGCCGCCGCGTCCGGTCCGAGGCCCGAACTGGCCAGCGAGAGGCGGCGCAGCCGTCCGTGCGGGGCGGTGCGCAGCGCGGCGGCCAGGGTGCGCGCTCCGACGTCGCCGAGGCCGGCGGCGGAGGCGTACAGCTCGTCGGCGGCTCCGGCGGCGATCAGCCGGGCGAGCGGTTCGGCCCCGGCCGGGCCGAGCGGGTTGCCGCCGACGTAGAGCCGCTCGAAGCGGCGCCCGCCGGTGAGCAGGGCGTCGGCGAGGACGGCCAGCCCGGTGGCGTCCAGGCCGGTCTGCACCAGGTCGAGGGTGCGCAACCGCTCGACGGCGGCGATCAGTTCGGCGGCGGCCTGCCCGGCGCGGATGCCGAGCGGGTTGCGCTTGAGCCAGAGCGCGCGGACGGTCTGCGGCGAGGCGCGCAGCCGGTCGGCGATCCGGCAGGCGCCGGCGGCGGTGATGCCGTTGCAGCCCAGGTAGAGCGTACGGACGGGGGTTTCGGCGGCCCGGGCGGCGAACGCGACCGCGCCGTCGTCGCCGAGGCCGTCGGTGCCGAGCAGCAGGTGCCGGACGGGGGCCTCGCCGTCCTCCTCGCTGCGGGCCGATCCGGCGAGTGCGTCGGCGACCAACCGGGCGCCCTGCGGGCCGAGTTGCTGCTTGCACAGGTCGAGCCGTCCGTCCGGGAGGGCGGTGCCGGCCGGGAAGTCGATCCGCCGGTCGGTGCCGCTGCCGCTGCGCAACCAGGCCAGCAGCGGGGCGAGTTCGGCCACCGGGCGGGGCGCCACCGACGGGACTCCGGCGAACTCCTGGGCCATTCCCGCTCCTTGCCGCTCCGCGTCGCCCTCGTCGGGCCGCTCCGCCGGGCTTCCCCTCGGACTCCCCCTCGGGATTCCCCGTCGGGCTTCTCCGGGTGTGGGACCGGCCGGATTCGAACCGGCGTCCTTCGGCTGTGCAGGCCGACGCATCTGCCGCTGTGCTACGGCCCCGCTCCGGGTGACGGGGTCGGTCGGATTCGAACCGACGTCCTCCGGTTCTGGAGACCGGCGCATCGACCGCTGTGCTACGGCCCCGTCGCGGTGATCCTAGGGGCCGCGCTCACCACTCCGCCACCCGGTAATCCTTCAGGAAGACGCCCACGAACGGCTCCCCCGCCTCGCCGCGCACGATCGGGTCGTACACCCGGGCCGCGCCGTCCACGACGTCCAGCGGGGTGCGGAAGCCCGCACCGGCCAGGCGGGACTTCTTGGGCGCCGGGTTCTCGTCGGTGATCCAGCCGGTGTCGACGGCGCACATGTGGACGCCGCGCTCGGCGAGTTCGGCGGCGCTGGTGCGGGTGAGCATGTTGAGGGCGGCCTTGGCCATGTTGGTGTGCGGGTGGCCGGCCGTCTTGTTGCGGACCGCGAACCGGCCCTCCACCGCCGTCACGTTGACGATGTAGCGGGACGGGTGCGGGGAGGCTTCCAGCAGCGGCAGCAGCCGGTCGCAGAGCAGCGCCGGGGCGAGCGCGTTGACCAGCTGGGTCTCCAGCACCTCCGCCGGGTCGAGCCCGCCGAGGGTGGCCGACCAGGAGTTGCGCGGCGCGGTGTCGGGCAGCAGCCCGGCCTCGTCCACCGCCCCGGCGTCGACCCGGCTCGCCGCCAACGCGGTCTCGTCGGCGGCGAGTTCGGCGGCGGGCCAGGCGGCGGTGAGCGCGGGCATCGGGCGGAACCCGGGCGCGTACCCGACCCGGGCCGGGACCGCGCCGGTCGCACCGGCCTCGCCGAGCTCACGGGTCTCACCGGTCTCGCCGGCCGCCAGCAGGGCGTACGACTCGGGCGGGCGGCGCAGGGTCTGCGCCGCGTTGTTCACCAGGATGTCCAACGGCCGCCCCTCGGCGCGCAGGTGCTCGCACAGGCCGAGCACCTGGCGCGGGTCGCGCAGGTCGATGCCGACGATCCGCAGCCGGTCCAGCCAGCGGTCGCTGCCCTCGGCGGCCCGGAAGCGGCGCAGGGTGTCGTGCGGGAAACGGCTGGTGACGACGAGTTCGGCGCCGTCGCGGAGCATCATCAGGGCCAGCTGGAAGCCGATCTTGACGCGTCCGCCGGTGAGCAGCACCCGTCGGCCGGTCAGGTCGGTGCTGAGCGCGCGGCGGGCGGTGTGGTCGGCGGCGCAGGCGGGGCACAGCCGGTGGTAGAAGCCGTCGACCTGCCGGTAGGGCTGCTTGCAGACGTAGCAGCGCTGCGGGCGGGCGAGGTCGCCGATCGGGGTGTGCCCGGCGGCGGTGGGCAGCGGGGCGTCCTCCCGGCGGGCGGTGCCGCCGGTGGCGGTGGCGCCGACCAGGTCGGCGTCGGCCCGGGCGGTCTCGGTGCGGCGGGCCCGGCGGCGGGTGTGCCGGCCGTCCCGGACGAAGGACTCGGCGCCGCGTTCGGCCCGCAGCCGCACCGGGTGGTCGGCGGGCAGCAGCCACAGGCGGCCCAGCGTCCGCTCGAAGGCGGCGAGTTCGGCCTCGTCCGGCTCCTCCCCGGGGCGGGGCGGGGTCGTGCTCATCGGACGGTCCTCCGGAGGGGGTGCGGCGGGGCGGCGGACGGCGGGCCCGAGCGGAGGGCGGACCGGCGTGCTCCGCACGGGCGGTGCGGCGCGTCCGCCGCTGCGCCACGGGGCCCTCGGGCCTCCCGGGGGCCGGATTCGAACCGGCGTGGTCCGCCATGTCGTAGCGGTGCGACTGCCTCTGCGCGCACGCCCGGGAGGTGACAGCGATGCTAGCGGCACGCCCGGGACGTGCGGAAACCCTTTTGCGCGGCCCGGCCGTCGCGGTGGCGGTCGCCGTCGCGGTGGCCGTCGCCGTCGCCGTCGCGGTGGCCGTCGCCGTCGCCGTCGCGGTGGCCGTCACGGTCACGGTCGCGGTCGGCCGGAGCGGCGGCACGGGCGGCCGGAGCGGCGGCGCGGGCGGCGGCTCCCGGCCCGGGCGGTTTGCCGGGCGAACTACCGGACACACCACAGGGCATGACCGCACCCACTTCACGCATCGTGGTGATCACCGGTGCCAGCGCAGGAATCGGACGGGCGTGCGTCGAGGCGTTCGCCGGGCGCGGCGACCGCCTCGCCCTGATCGCCCGTGGCCGCGCGGGGCTGGAGGCAGCCGCCGCCGAGGCCCGGAAGGCGGGCACGACCGCCCTCGTGATCGAGGCCGACGTCAGCGATCCGCGGGCCGTCGAGGCCGCCGCCGAGCACGTCGAGCGCGAACTCGGGCCGATCGACGTGTGGGTGAACGACGCGTTCACCTCCGTCTTCGCGCCCTTCACCGAGATCTCGGCGGAGGAGTTCCGCCGGGTCACCGAGGTGAGCTACCTCGGCTACGTGTACGCCACCCAGGCCGCGCTGCGCCGCATGCTGCCGCGCGACCGCGGGACGCTGGTGCACGTCGGCTCGGCCCTCGCCTACCGGGGCATCCCCTACCAGAGCGCCTACAGCGGGGCCAAGCACGCCCTGCAGGGCTGGCACGAGGCGCTGCGCTGCGAGTTGCTGGCCGCCGGTTCGGGGGTGCGCACCACGATGGTGCAGATGCCGGCCGTGAACACCCCGCAGTTCGACTGGGTGCTCTCCCGGCTGCCGAACCGCGCGCAGCCCGTCCCGCCGATCTACCAGCCCGAGGTGGCGGCCCGCGCGGTCCTCCGCGCGGCGGACCGTCCGGGGCGGCGCGAGTACTGGGTGGGCGGCAGCACGGTCGCCACCCTGGTCGCCAACGCGGTGGTGCCGGGGCTGCTGGACCGCTACCTGGCCCGGACCGGGCTCGACTCCCAGCAGACCGACCAGCCCCGCCGCGACACCGATCCCGGCAACCTGTGGAAGCCCGTGGACGGCCGGGAGGACCACGGCGCGCGCGGCCGGTTCACCGGCCGCTCCAGCGGCCGGAGCCCGCAGCTGTGGGCCACCACCCACCGGGCCGCCGTCGCCGGGGCGTGCGCCGCCACGGCCGCGGCCGTGGCCCTCGGCTGCTACGCCGGGCGGCGGCGGTGACGGGCGCGGCGGCGCGCGCCGGGGCGGGGAGGGCGGCATGACGGTCTTCCCGCACCCCGCCGAGCGCACCGACGGCGGGCGGGGCCGGTTCGAGCGGCTGGCCGAGTCCGCGTCCAACCTGACCGGCTCGCCGGTGTTCTCGGTGTTCTGCCTGCTGCTGGTGGCGGGCTTCTTCGTGGTGCACGCGCTGGGCCTGTCGACCGAGTGGCAGATCCTGGCGGGGGACGTGATGACCGCCGTGACGCTGGTGCTGCTGGCCCTGCTGAAGAACGCGGAGCGCCGCGCGGAGCACGCCCTGCAGCGCAAGCTGGACGCCATCGCCGCCGCCCTGCTGGAGCAGCACGCGGGCAGCGGCGACCGGGCCCACCGGGACCTGCGCGAGGCGATCCGCCTGGAGGAGCGGCTCTGAGGAGCGGCACCGGGCAACGGCGCCGGGCAACGGCGCCGGGCAACGGCGCCGGGCAACGGCGCCGGGCAACGGCGCCGGGCAACGGCTGATCGGAGCGGCTGACCGGAGCACTGGTCAGCCGCTCCGGTCAGCCGCTCCGGTGTCGGCCCGGCGCTCCGGTCAGGGCTCGCCGACCCGCAGCCAGCGGTGGCCGTACGGCGGCAGCTCGACGCGCGGCGCGCCGGTCCGTTCGACGGCGGCACCGGTGAGGACGTCGGTCAGTCGGCCGTCGGGCACCCCGGCGGGGGTGGCGGTGGCGGGCCGGTCGGCGAAGTTGTGCAGCACCAGGACGGCCCCGTCCCGGGTGGAGCTGAGGTGGGCGAGGACGGCGGGGTCGCCCGCGTCGAGGATCTCGCAGTGGCCCCAGGCCAGTTCGGGGGCCTCGCGGTAGCCCTGGGCGAAGGAGCGCATCCGGGTCAGCAGCGAGTGCGGGTCGTGGGCCTGGTCGCGGACGTTGACGTGCTCGGGGCCGTAGGCGCCCCGGGTCAGCGGCCGGGGGTAGCGGTCCGGGTCCGCGTCGGAGAAGCCCGCGGTCGGCTCCGGGGTCCACTGCATGGGGGTGCGGACGGCGAGCCGTCCGTCGGCGGCGAGGTTCTCGCCCATGCCGATCTCCTCGCCGTAGAAGAGCACGGGCGTGCCGGGCAGGGTGAACAGCAGGCTGTAGGCGAGGTCGATCCGGCGGCGGTCGCCGCCGACCATGGGGGGCAGTCGGCGGCGCAGGCCGCGGCCGTACAGCTGCATGTCGGCCTCGGGGCCGAACGCCGCGAAGACCTCGTCGCGTTCGGTCGTGGAGAGCTTGTCGAGGGTGAGTTCGTCGTGGTTGCGCACGAAGGTGGCCCAGTGCGCGTCGCGCGGCGGCCGGGGGCGTTCGCGCAGCGCGTCGGCCAGCGGGGCGGCCTGCTGCCGGGCCATCGCCAGGTACATCCGCTGCATGCCGATGAAGTCGAAGCACATCGTCAGCTCGTCGCCGCCCGAGGCGGGGTCGCCGAAGAACCCGAGCGTCTCCTCGTAGGGCAGGTTGACCTCGCCCAGCAGCATCGCCTCGCCGTTGCGGCGGCCGAGGAAGGCCCGCAGGTCGGCCAGGTACGCGTGCGGGTCGGGCAGGTCGTCGGCGTCCACCTGTCCGGCGGTCTCCAGCAGGAACGGCACCGCGTCGACCCGGAAGCCGGACAGGCCCAGCTGCGTCCAGAAGCCCATGATCCGGGCTATCTCGTCGCGGACCTCGGCGTTGGTGACGTTGAGGTCGGGCTGTTCCTTGTAGAAGCGGTGGAAGTAGTACTGGCCGGTGGGTTCGTGGTACTGCCACAGGCTCTGCTCGGCGTCGGGGAAGGTGACGCCCTGCGGGCCGTCCGCGGGCGGGGTGTCGCACCACACGTACCAGTCGCGCCGGCGGGCGTCCCGGCCGGAGCAGGCGTCCCGGAACCACGGGTGGTGGTCGGAGGTGTGGTTGACGACCAGGTCGGCGATGACCCGCAGGCCCCGGTCGCGGGCGGTGCGGACGAACTCGGTGAACTCGCCGAGGGTGCCCAGCCGAGGGTCGACGGCGTAGTAGTCGGTGATGTCGTAGCCGTCGTCGCGCTCGCGGGTCGGGTGGAAGGGCATCAGCCACAGGCAGGTCACGCCGAGCCGGACCAGGTGGTCGATCCGCTGGGTGAGGCCGACGAAGTCGCCGACGCCGTCGCCGTTCCCGTCCTGGAAGGTCTCGACGTCCAGGCAGTACACGACGGCGTTCTTCCACCACAGGTCGGAGGTCTCGGTCAGTCTCATCGGGCGTTCTTCCCTCCGGTTTCGGTGAGTCGGTGCACGCGGGCCTCCCAGGGCGCCAGGACGGTGGGGGCGCCGGGCTGCGGGGTGGCGCCGGGCTGCGGGGCGTCGGCGGCGGGCAGGTTGCCGAGGAGCAGTTCGGCGTCCCGCCAGCGCGGCGGCAGGTCGACCGGCACGTGCTCGCCGGTGAAGTTGCCGAGGACGAGCAGGGTGGTGCCGCGGTGGTGGCGGGTGAAGGCGTACACCCGCTCGTCCTCGGGCAGCAGCGGGGTGAAGTCGCCGTGCACGACGGCCGGTTCGCGGTGGCGCAGGGCGATCAGCCGACGGTAGTGGTGGTAGACCGAGTCGGGGTCGCGCCGGGCGTCGGCGGCGTTGACGGTGGTGTGGTTCGGGTTGACCGCGATCCACGGGGTGCCGGTGCTGAACCCGGCGCCGGGCGAGGCGTCCCACTGCATCGGCGTCCTGGCGTTGTCCCGGCCCATGGCCCGCAGTCCGCGCAGCACCCGCTCCGGGTCCTGCCCGGCCGCGAGCGCCTGCGCGTAGTGGTTGAGCGACTCGATGTCGCGGAAGTCGTCGATCGAGGCGAACGGGGCGTTGGTCATGCCCAGTTCCTCGCCCTGGTAGACGTACGGGGTGCCGCGGTGCAGGTGCAGGACGGTGGCGAGCATGGTGGCCGAGCGCGCCCGGTGGCGGGGGCCGTCGTCGCCGAACCGGGAGACGATCCGGGGCTGGTCGTGGTTGCTCCAGTACAGGCTGTTCCATCCGGTGTCGGCCAGGCCCCGCTGCCAGCGGGCCAGGGACGCCTTCAGGTCGGTGAGCCGCAGCGGCTTCGGGTCGAACTTCCCGCCAGGGCCGTGGTCCAGGCTGACGTGCTCGAACTGGAAGACCATGTCGACCTCGGCCCGCGCCGGGTCGGTGAACAGCCGCGCCTGCTCGACCGTCACCCCCGGCATCTCCCCCACCGTCAGCAGCCGGCCCGGGTGGCGGGCGAACACCTCGCGGTGCATCTCCCGGAGGTACTCGTGCACCCTCGGCCCGCAGAGGTAGGACGGCGAGCCGTCGCCGTACGGGCCGTCGCCGCGCAGCGGGCCGTCCGGCAGGGCCGGGTCCTTGGAGATCAGGTTGACGACGTCCATCCGGAAGCCGTCCACGCCCCGCTCCAGCCACCAGCGCATCATCGCGTACACCGCCTGCCGCATCGCCGGTTCCTCCCAGTTGAGGTCCGGCTGCCCGGGGGCGAACAGGTGCAGGTAGTACGCGCCGGACGCCCCGTCGTACGTCCAGGCCGGGCCGGAGAAGAACGAGCCCCAGTTGTTCGGTTCGGGGGCGTGCGGTCCGCCCGTGCGCGGTCCGCCGGTGCCCGGTCCGGCGTCCGCGCGGGGCGGGCGCCACCAGTACCAGGAGCGCTTGGGGCTCGCCGGGTCGCGGGACTCCTGGAACCACGGGTGCCGGTCCGAGGTGTGGTTCACCACCAGGTCCATCACCAGCCGCATGCCGCGCGCGTGCACGGCCGCCAGCAGCCGGTCGAACGCCGCCAGGTCGCCGAAGAGCGGGTCGACGTCCTGGTAGTCGCTGATGTCGTAGCCGTTGTCGGCCTGCGGCGACGGGTACACCGGCGACAGCCACAGCACGTCGACGCCCAGTTCGGCGAGGTGGTCGAGCCGGCCCGTGATGCCGTCCAGGTCGCCGATCCCGTCGCCGTCGGAGTCGGCGAAGCTGCGGGGGTAGACCTGGTAGACGACCGCCGACCGCCACCACGCCCCGTCCGGCTCCGCCGTGCTCCCCTCGTCCTCCCGGCCCACCGGACCGTCCCTCCCGTCCTCGGTCACCGCACCGTCCTCCTCCCGCTCGCCGCACCGTCCACGGCCCCCTCCTTCCCCCTGGCGCCGGATCCACCGGACCGGTTCCGGCCGATCGGGAGCGGGGGCGGCGGCCGGGCGGATCGTGGGCGTGCGGGGCCGGGCGGACGACCGGGTGAACCGGGGGCGGCCCGGTCCGAAGGACCTGTTCGGCCGGCGGGCCAACGCCTCGCCGGGCCGCCCACCCCGCCGCTCCTGCGCGACCTGTGCGACCTGCGCGACCTGCACCCGGCCGCGTGCGAGAACTCGCTGCACTGGGAGATGCTCGCCCAGCTCGCCCGGGCCACCGGCGACCGCCGCCTCCTCGACCTCTCCCCCGCCTGCCACCCGCAGACACCGCGTCAGATCCGCTGGACCGGCACCGTGATCAGGACGCAAGGACGCAGTCACCCCAGTCGTTGACCAGCCTGTGAGCCGTGGCGACCATTTCCCGGGCCGGGACCGTTCCCCGGGCCGGGACCGTTCCCCGGCCCGGCCCGGGAAGCGGCGCGGTCAGTCCGGTCAGTCCTCGTCGCCGCCCGAACCGGGTTCGGCGAGCTTGCGGTGGGCCCTGGCCTTGAGGCTGTCGGGCAGCACCTTGCTCGCCAGGCCCTGCGCCTTCGTCTTCGCGGAGCCCGCGACGACCTTGTCCCGGCCGGCCATGAGGGCCTCGAAGCCCTGCCGGGCGACCAGGGCCGGGTCGTCCTTGTCCTGCCGACCGATCCGGGTGTCCTCCATGTCCGCGCGGCGGAAGAAGTCGGTGTCGGTCGGTCCGGGCATGAGCGCGGTGACGGTGACCCCGGTGCCCTCGAGTTCGTCACCGACCGCCTGGGCGAAGGACTGGAGGAAGGACTTCGAGGCGTTGTAGACGGCCTGGAACGAGCCCGGCGTCATCGAGGCGACGGAGGAGGTGATCAGCAGCCGGCCCTCGCCCCGGGCTGCCATCCCCCCGAGCAGGTGCTTCGCCAGGCGGACGGTGGCGGTGACGTTGAGGTCGATGATGTCGGTCTCGTCCTCGATGTCGGTGTCGAGGAACGCGCCGCCCCGGCCGATGCCCGCGTTGAGCGCGGCGGCCGCGACGGGGCGCCCGGTGGCGGTGATCGCCGCGCGGAGTTCCTCCACCCCTTGCCGGCGGCGCAGGTCGGCCCGGACGGCCTCGACGGACGTGCCGGTGGCGCGCAGCCGGTCGGCGGCGGCGGACAGTCCGTCGTCCTCCGCGTTCACCAGCAGGTCGAAGCCGTGTTGGACGAACTGCCGGGCCAGTTCGTAGCCGATGCCGCTGGACGCGCCGGTCACCACGGCGAGCGGCTGGCCGGACGGGGTCGGATGAGAAGTGCCCATGCGGGGCGCGTGCCCGGCTCCCCGCGGCGGAACCGTCGGAGGCGGGCCGGACGCCCGGCGGTCCGGAGCCCCGGCGGCGCGCACCGGCCGCGTCGGCGGGGACCGCCGGAGCCGCGCCGCCCGCACCGCCCGGCGCGCCACCTCGGAAAGCCCCCCGCCGTCCCCGGCCCCCCTCCGCCCACCGCCCACCGCCCACCGCGCCGATGACCCGCGCGCCCGTCCCCTGGCCCGCACCAGCGCGGACGTCGTCACCGGGGGGAGGAGGGGGATCGGCCGGGGCCGGGCGCGGGGGTGCGCGGGCCTCAGCGGGCCAGGAACTCCAGCAGCGCCCGGTTCCACTCCGCGGCGTGGCTCACGTTGACGCCGTGCGGGCCGCCCGGGAGCAGGTGGACCCGGCTGCCGGGCAGCGCCGCACGGGTGCGGGCACCGGAGCCCTCGAACGGGACGGTGGCGTCGCTGTCGCCGTGTAGCACCAGGGTCGGCAGCGGCCCGAACTTCTCCAGGTCAGCACGGAAGTCGGTGGCGCCGAAGATCGTCATGCACTCCAGGGCGGCCTTCTTGTCCGCCTGGTCGCACAGGGCACGGGCCTCGCGGAGCTGCTCCTCGGTGACCTTCAGCTCGCCGTCCGCGGAGAAGAACTCCCGCATGAACCCGTCGTAGAAGGCGTCCTGGTCCTCGGCGAGCGAAGCGGCCGTCCCGGCCGCCGCCTCCTCGGTCAGCGGGCCCTGCGGGTTGTCGCGGGTCCGCAGCATGAAGGGCGTCACGGCGGAGGCGAGCACGACGCCGCGCAGCCGCTCCGTGCCGTACGAGGAGACGTAGCGCGCGACCTCGCCGCCGCCCATCGAGAAGCCGACCAGCGTGACGTCGCGCAGGTCCAGCTCGGTGAGCAGGGCGTTCAGGTCGTCGGCCAGGGTGTCGTACGTGTAGCCCAGGAAGGGCTTGTCGCTGCGGCCGAACCCCCGGCGGTCGTAGGTGACGACGCGGTACCCGGCCTCGGCGAGGGCCGGCACCTGGTACTTCCACGACTCGCCCGACAGCGGCCAGCCGTGGATCAGGACGACCGGGCGGCCCGGCCCGCCGGTGTCGTCCACGTGCAGCGCGGTGTCGCGGAACAGCCCGTGGTGGGCGGTGACCTCGGACATGGGTGCTTCCTCCTGGACCTGGACGCGGTGGGGTAACCGCGACTACCCGCGCTCCGCCGTCCGACGCGCCCACCGCCTGCCGTTCCCCCGAACGGGACCGCCCGGCGGCTCCCCGCGCGCCGGCCGCCGGCCGCCCGCTCAGGTCGTGCGGCGGCGGCGTTTCATCTCCGCCTCCGCCAGGTGCCGCCGTCCCCCGGCGAGCGCCCGGCGCACCCGCTCCTCCACCTCCGCGAAGCGCCGGTGGTAGCCGTCCTCGTACGCCTCGACCACCTCGAAGGTCCACATCCCGGGCAGCACGTCGGCCCCCTGCACCTCGCGCTCGACCAGGTCCGCCTGCTCGTGGTGGCCGGCCGCCCGCAGCGCCCGCACCGCCTCGCCCAGCAGCCGGTCGGCGCCGCCGGTCAGCTGGTGGAAGTCGTACAGCCGCCCGCGCGCCCGCTGCGTCGTCTCGAACGCCTCCGACAGCAGGCCCAGCGCCTCGACCGTGGCCCGGTCCGGCCCCCGGTCGCCGCCTCCGCCGGTCTCCCGGCCCGCTTTCCGCACACCCATGGACAGCTCCCTCGTCGCGACCCCGGAACGGACACCACGTCCGGCGGCTGCCCACTCCCGCCCCGCCGACACCGGCCGTCCGGCCCGGTCACCCCTGCGCCGGACAGCGCTTCGCCTTCCGGACCGGCCGGGAGCGGAACGGTTCGTCCACCGTGCCGCGGACCCGGGCCCGGGCGGCGCAGGCCGACCGGGTGCCCGCTCGGGTGCTCGCTCGGGGCGCCGACGCGTGACCGTGCGACCGGTGGCTCACCGGGCGTTTCGTCCCCCTACAGGGCCCGGGTCCCGCGCGGGTCGTCGTGTCCGGTGAGCCCGGCGTCGTGGGCGGTGTCGACGTGCACCGGGGCCTTGGCCTCGGGGCGGACGGCGTCGAGCACCGGGTAGGGGCGGGGGAAGGGCGTGCCGATCCGGAAGCGGTGGGCGAGGACGTCGGCGAACGCGGCCGCGATCCGGATCTCGCCGTTGGGGTTGGGGTGGGTGTCGTCCCAGGTGTGTTCGGCCGCGGTGAACTCGACGGCGGTGTCCGCGACTTCGATGGGCGACAGGGGGCGCCGCAGTTCGGCGGCGACGGCGCGGATGCGGTCGTTGCACTTGGCGACCCGCCGGGCGAAGGCGAAGTCGGCGGTGGCCCTGGCGGTCTCCAGGACGGTGCCCAAGACGAGGCGCACCGCGTGGTGCCCGGCCCGGGCGTTCGCGATGAACTCCCGTAGGTGGGCTTCGAGTTCGTCCGGGGTGGCGTCGTACCAGACGATGTCGTTGATCCCGAGCAGGACGAGCACGAAGTCGGGCCGGTGGGCGGCGACCTGCTCCCGGACCAGGGTCTTGGCCACCACATAGGGCTGCCCCCACTTGGCGGCGTGGTCCTTGTCGAAGGCCGCATCCGCGTAGGTGTCGTCGCCGTCGCCGGTCTCTTCGGTGCGGATGTTGTCCAGGGTCTTGTACGGCCCGACGAAGTCGACCTCGACCCCGCACGCGCGCAGGTGCTTCCAGAGCCGGTAGCGCCAGGTCCAGTCCCCGCTGCTGCCGTGGCTGATCGAGTCCCCCACGATCATCAGCGAGACCTCCACCCGTTCGGGGACGTCGTAGTCGACAGGTGCCACGGTGCACTCCCTCGGTCGGACCGGCCCGCGAGGAGCGGGGCTCCCGCCATCGTCGGACCGCCACCGACCGGACGGGCCCGGAACGGCCACCGACCAGCCCAACGGGTGAACCCGCGCCGCCACCCTGGGTCCTGTCTTCAAACCCGCGCCGGTGCTGGCAGCGTCTCCTGCGGCCCCGGCCCCTCGGTTCCGTGCCGCCCTTGACCGATGATCACAGGAGCTGGCAGCGTGCCGGTATGCCCGCGGCCGGGCAACGAGGCGGCGGCCGGGGCCGGGAGACGCAGGGACGGACAGATGGCACCGGACACGGCCGCTCGACGGGATTCCGCCGCTCACCTCGACTTTCGCGCTGCGCGGGACCACCTGCTGCGCACCCGCGACGACCTGGACGCCGCCCGCGGCTTCCCGCGCCCGACGGGCGAGCACTTCAACTGGGCGCTGGACTGGTTCGACGTCCTGGCGGAGGGCAACGGGGCGGTCGCGCTGCGGGTGGTCGACCTGGACGCGGACGGGGCGCAGCTGGGCGAGAGCGCGCTGAGCTTCGCCGAGCTGAGCGAGCGCTCGGACCGCACCGCGGGCTGGCTGCGCGAGCAGGGCGTGGCGCGCGGGGACCGCATCCTGCTGCTGCTGGGCAACCAGGTGGCGCTGTGGGAGGTGATGCTCGCGGCGATCAAGCTGGGCGCGGTGGTCATCCCGGCCAGCACCCTGCTGACCGCGGACGACCTGGCCGACCGGCTCTCCCGCGGCCGGGTGCGGCACGTGATCGCCGAGTCCGCGCTCACCGGGGGCTTCGCCGAACAGGACGGCGACCGGACCAGGATCGCGGTCGGCGCGCCCGTCCCCGGCTGGCTGCCCTACGCCGAGGCGGCCGGCTTCGACGGCGGCTTCACCCCGGACGGGCCGACCCGGGCCGAGGACCCGCTGCTGCTGTACTTCACCTCCGGCACCACCAGCAGCCCCAAGCTGGTGCAGCACACCCACCGCTCCTACCCGGTGGGGCACCTGTCGACGATGTACTGGATCGGCCTGCGCCCCGGCGACGTCCACCTGAACGTGTCCTCGCCCGGCTGGGCCAAGCACGCCTGGAGCAACTTCTTCGCCCCGTGGAACGCCGGCGCGGAGATCCTGATCGTCAACCAGCCCCGCTTCTCGGCCCGCCCGCTGCTGGACGCCCTCGTCCGCCACCAGGTCACCTCGTTCTGCGCGCCGCCCACCGTGTGGCGGATGCTGCTGCTGGAGGACCTGGGCCGGTGGCAGCCGCCGCTGCGCGAACTCGTCGGCGCGGGCGAACCGCTCAACCCCGAGGTGGTCGAGCAGATCGAACGCGCCTGGGGCGTCGCCCTGCGCGACGGCTACGGCCAGACCGAGACCACCGCCCAGATCGGCAACACCCCGGGGCAGCCGGTCAAGCCCGGCTCGATGGGCCGCCCGCTGCCCGGCTACCAGGTCGTCCTGGTCGACCCGGTCACCGGCGAGGAGATCACCGGCGAGGGCGTCGACGGCGAACTCTGCCTGCCCCTGGCCTCCGCGCCGCTCGGCCTGATGACGGGCTACCAGGACGACCCCGAACGGCACGCCCGGTCCACGGCCGGCGGCCGCTACCACACCGGCGACGTCGCGCAACGCGACGCAGACGGCTACTACACCTTCGTCGGCCGGGCCGACGACGTCTTCAAGAGCAGCGACTACCGGCTGTCGCCGTTCGAGCTGGAGAGCGTGCTGATCGAGCACCCGGCGGTGGCCGAGGCCGCGGTCGTCCCCTCCCCCGACCCGCTGCGGCTCTCGGTGCCCAAGGCGTACGTCATCCTGGCCCCCGGCCACGAACCCGACGCCGAGACCGCCCGCTCCATCCTCGCCTTCACCCGCAAGCGGCTCGCCCCCTACAAGCGCATCCGCCGCCTGGAGTTCGCCGACCTCCCCAAGACCATCTCCGGCAAGATCCGCCGCATCGAACTGCGCCACCTCGAAGAGGCCCGGCACGCCGGCGCCGAGCAACCCGACGCCGTCCCGGCCCGCGGCGAGCGCGAGTTCTGGGAGGAGGACTTCCCCGGCCTCAAGGACGCCTGACCCGCCGGAGCGTCCCGGCCCAGCCGACCGAAGACGTCCCGAGCCCGGATCCGCCGAGCCGGGACGCGCCGGACGCCGGTGGAGCGCCCGGCGATCCGTCACGCCGAGCGCTCCACCGTCGTGCCACCGATCTCAGGCGCGGCCCGCACGCGTCCGGGCCCAGGCCACGAACTCGTCCGCGACCGGGTAATCGGTCTCCACCTGGCCGAGAAGCCCTTCGAGTTCCTCCGGCGAGGCGTCATCGACCCGCAGGAGCGTCCTGGCCCAGCCGACCGGGCGGCCCCGGTGGAAGGCGAAGGAGGGGGCCAGGAACTCGGCCAGCAGTTCCTGCCGGTCCAGCAGCCGCTTCATGGCCGGAATGGTCTCCGTCCCGAGAACCGCCGCCAGCGCCACGCCCGCCGCCTCCGGATTCACCGACCCGCCGTACGTCCAGCAGGGAGCGAGCGGACCGAAATCCCTGGCAACCGCCTCAGGAGGCTCGATGTCCCAGCGGATCAGCGCGGCCGAGGAGTCCGGCGCCTGTCGGACGGCCCGCTCCCCGTTCCTGCGCTGCGACCAACCCCAGGCGGACGACGGCACGATCGAGGCTCGAACGGAGAAGACTTCCGACTCACGATCGAGCCTTATGTCAACGAATTCGACAAGAGCGACGTCGCCCCGGCCCGAAGTCAACCGGTAGACCAGCCCGTCGCGGACCAGCCCCGACTCTTCGGCAACCTCACCCACATGCTTTTTGATCCATCTCGAAAGACTCATCACTCGAAATTTCCATTCTTGTGGCTAAAGGGTGTCCCGTAACTGCTGGCTCGGTTCTGCGTCGGTCACAGCCTGGGTGAGGTGATCTCGGCGAGCGATCCGATCTGGATCGAGCCGTTCTCGGGGTTGAGCGAGCTGCGGTTCCGCGAGCTGGTCGTGCTGGTCCGACATCGTGACGGTGACATCCAGGGCGGCCGGCTGTGGCGGCTCCGCTGGGAGGACCGGATGCTGCTGGTGGTCGCATACTGCCGGACCAACCTGACGTTGCGGCAGGCCGCCCCGCTCCAGGTGGTGAGCGACGTCAACAGTCGGCTGGTTGTCACCGTCGGCCTGCCCCTGTCCCTGCCCGGCAACCGCAACGACTGTCGAGCCTCCATCAAGTCGGGTGTTGACCGCGTCTACCGGGACGCGCCGGTCCTGGCCGACGGCGATTACCGGAGAACCGGTGCTCTGATCCCGCACCGGCGCCGTCGCGGGTAGGAGCACCTCGCGCCCGAGCAAGAAGCCGACAATGCCGTCCACCGCAGTGACCAGGCCCGGGTCGCGTACGACTTCTCACGGATGAAGGACTGGAAGATCCTGCGCGACTGCCGCCTGCGTGGAACCGGAGTGCACCACGCCATGCTCGGCGTCGCCCGACTGCACAATCTCGTCATAACCGGCTGAGACACATTCGGCGCGCTCGTCAGTCAGCCGGAGGAGCCCCATCCAGCACAGCCCGCAGCCCCCTGATCTCGTTCACCAGACACGGCACGTCCTGGCGCGCGCCGGCGATGAACTCGACGTGCGTGTCGGTCTGGGCGTCCACCCCGACCACCTCGCGGCCGCCGGTGGCGCGAGTCAGGTGGATCTCGTCCTCTTCCTCCGCATCAGCGCGGAGCTGAATGAAACTTGTGCCGCCGATTCCGTGCCTGCTCTCCATCCAGCCGACCCACGGCCCCGGAGTGGCGGCGGCAACGCGCCGCTCAATTGCGGACAGCTCTTCCTCGGACAGCACCTCATCGGAATCCATGATCGAAAGCGTCACCCGGGCGCTCACTGCGTGTCCAGACCCACGTCGGCACACAGTCCAAGATCCCCATACGGGACAGCCTTGGGAACTCGCAACACGATCTTGGTGATCGTTCCTGTTGGGACGTGGCCGATGTGACGGTTCGTCCGTTCGTGATGACGTGAGCAACAAGCCGTGGGGCGTGGACAACGAACTGCGGGCCGTGATCGAGCCGCCGCTCCGGCATGGCCGGAGCGGTCGCCGGGTCCGCATCCAGTGGACGACCGGCTGCGTCTGCAGGGGATCCCGTTCGTGCTGCATACCGGGATCACCTGGCAGCAATCGCCGATCGACCGTCACAAGACCGGGAGCAAGCACCACTTGACCGGCGACGCCTCGACCGACAGGCACAGTGGTCGTGTGACGAGTTCTTCGCACACACGCCCGGCGACGAGAGTCCGCGCGAATAAAATTTGAGGTTCATCTGAGCTTCACGGTCGGCTCCGTAGAGATTTGTCCAATATTGGATCAAAAAGAAGCAAAAGACCTTCTTGATTTTCTCGCTCTTGATGTGGCGTCAGGACCGCCTGCGGGGGTATGTTCTTGGCCATCGACCACCAGGGTCGCACGCAGGGCCGATTGGGCTGGTCCGGAATTTTCCGTGCAGCAACCCCGGGCCTGGAAATCCTGCATGCAGCAGGATTTCCCCAGAGGGCTTTTCGAGAAGCCCGGCCCGCCCGGCCAGTCGGAGGCCCCTGCAGCGGTGAGGGCGGAAATGCAATTGCGTCCACCCTCGCCATCCTTTCCTTGAAATCGGGGGTTTCACATGTCGAAGAAGGTTTTTGCCAGGCTGGCGACCGTCCTCGCAGTTCCCGTGCTCGTCGTGGGGGTCACCAGCAGCCCCGCCTTCGCCACGGACCAGAACGTCTACCTCTACTCCGGCAACACCATCGTCGGCGGCCTGAAGTTCATCGACGACGGCGACGACTGGGAGCTCTGGGACCACTACGCGGACGGCCACGGCGTCCGGGCGTACATTCAGGTGCGCGCCACCGGGAACTGGTACGACTGGGACAACGGCTCCTGGTACAACGGCAAGGGCGCGGGGACGATGGTCAAGAAGACCGACGGGAACCTCTACTCGATAAACGACTACCGCGCCCAGGTGTGCACGGTTGACGGCGCCAACGACAAGACCCCGGTCCGGTGCTCCGCCTGGATGTACGTCAACGAGTGAATTTCACCGATGCGGCGGACGGGGTGAACAGAAAAACGGCCGCCCATTGACCAACCACCGGCGCATCCGGATCGCAGATCCGCGCCGCTCTCCAGCAATACGGAGGGACAGCCGGAAGCGCCAAAGATTCCATGACTCACACAGGGGGAATTCCGTGTCCAAGAATATGGTCGCCCGAGCGGCGGCTCTCCTCGCCGTTCCCGCCCTGATCCTCGGCATCAGCAGCCCGGCCTCGGCTACGGACCAGTCCGTATCTCTCAAGGTCGACGGCCACACCGTCGCCAGTCTGAAGTTCATCGACGACGGCGATGACTTCGAGCTCTGGGACCGCTATGCCGACGGCCACGGCGTGCGGGCGTTCATCGAGGTCAACAACGGAACCTGGCAGGAATGGGGCTCCTTCTACAACGGCAAGGGAGCCGACACGTACGTCAGGAAAACCGATGGCAACCTCTACTCCTGGAACAAGTACCGGGCCCAGGTGTGCACCGTGGACGGCGCGGGGGACACGAGCCCGGTCCGCTGCTCGGCCTGGATGAGCATCAGCGAGTAGCTCCCGGCGCGAGCGCCGGATCGGCCGAAGAGCGCCCGCTGCCCGTGGCGAGGCAGCGGGCGCGTCCCACCGCGGCAAGCCGGTGCGCGTGTCGTGAAGGAGTTCGCCCCTCCGTCGGACGGTACGGCGAACGTTCCGCCGGCCCCGGTGTGGGCCGTGTCGGCCAGGGCGGGGGCCCGGAGCCGGACGCGAGTCTTCACGATCCGGTGGGTGCGGGCGGCGGTCTCCCTCGCGGGTGACGGTCAGCAGTGATCAATGAGGCTTCCTGGCTGGTTGCTTGAGACGCGAGACGTCTCACTCGACCGCTAGGGAGCCTCGTTCGTTCTGCCCTCTTCCCGACCACCCGGCCGCCACCCGATCGGCGGCCGTCCGGAAAAGGCCCACGGGCAGGTGGTGCGGAGCCGGTCGAGCCAGGTGCGGATGTCCTTGGCCGTGAGAGGGGCGATCTCCTTCCGGGCCCCGGGGGCGGGCATGCCTCTTGCGCCCGGCCGCAGGGCGTACCGGCGCGCTGCCGGCGCCTGTGATCACCGGCCAAGAGCGCCGCCGCAGGTGAACCGCGCGCCCCCGGCCCTCCGGCCCGTGTCCGCCGTCTGGAGTTCGCCGGCCTCGAGGACGCCTGAGCCGAGGGGACGGGACCCGTGGTGCCAGCCGAGGAGTCCCGTCCCCGTGGTGTGCGCGGCGGCCGACCCTGGCTCCGCGCACACCTGTCCTTCGTGGGGCGGGGGCCGTCGGCTTGGTGCCGGTCCCGGAGGTTCACCCGATCGGTCCAGTGCGGGGCGCGTCGGCCCTGGTCAGGGGCGGGCGGGTCCGGGGCGGAGGGGGGCGGGGCCGCCGTCGGGGCGGAGGGAGGCGGGGTCGGGACGGACGGGGCCGGGCGGTGCGGCCGGACGGTTCGGCCGGACGGGTGAGGGGGCTGGGCCGCGAGGGTGATCGGGGCACGCCGGAAGCCGGGTCGGGACGAACCGGGGGCGGCGGCGGAGGACAGTACGTGTCGGCCGACCCGCCGCACGACATCCCCACGGCCCGCATCCGGTATGGATGCGGACGACCGTTCCCGAACCGGAAATCGGAGACTCCTTGATGAGCCTTCTTCGTCGATCCACGGGTCGCAGCTCCGCTGCCCGAGGAGCCGCGGTCCTCACCGCGCTCGCCCTCGGCATGGCAGGCACCGCCCTGCTCGGCACCGGCGCCGGCACCTCCTCGGCGTCCAGCCACCGCGAGGCTCCGCTGATCGCCGCCGACCCGCAGGTCGACAACACCGACGTGTACGCCTTCACCAGCCCGGACAACCCGGACACGGTCACGCTGATCGCCAACTGGCTCCCGTTCCAGGAGCCCAACGGCGGCCCGAACTTCTACCCGTGGGCCGACGGCGCGCACTACGACATCAACATCGACTCGCAGGGCACCGGGCAGCCGGACGTCACCTACCGGTGGACCTTCCACACCGAGGACCTGCGCGGCACCGACACCTTCCTCTACGACAAGGGGCCGGTGAACAACCTCGACGACGACACGCTGCGCTTCCGCCAGTACTACACGCTCCAGGAACTGCACCCGAACTGCGCCCCGGTGACGCTGGTCAAGCACGGCCAGGCGGCCCCGTCCGACACCGGCCGGGCCTCGATGCCCGACTACGGGCGGCTGCGGCAGCAGGCCACCGTCCAACTCCCGGGCGGCGGGCAGACGGTGGCCACCCAGGCCGCCGACCCGTTCTTCCTCGACCTGCGGGTCTTCGACCTGCTGTACGGCGGCGACCTCTCCGAGGTCGGCCAGAACACCCTGGCCGGGTACAACGTCAACTCCGTGGCGCTGCAGATCCCCAAGAGCCGCCTCGCCTACAAGGGCGACCCGACCCGCAACCCGGTCATCGGCGTCTGGTCGAGCACCGAGAAGCAGAGCATGAAGCTCAGCCCGGGCAAGTCCGACCCGGTCGGCCCGTACGTCCAGGTCTCGCGGCTGGGCAACCCGCTGGTCAACGAGGTCGTCGTCCCGGCCGGGCTCAAGGACGCCTTCAACGCGCTGCCCCCGTCCGAGGACCACAACCAGCCCGCCGTGGTGGCCAAGGTCCTCGACCCCGAGGTGCCCAAGCTCGTCCAGGCGATCTACGGCCTGCCCGCGCCCGCCACGCCGCGCACCGACCTGCAGGAGATCTTCCTGACCGGCATCGCCAAGGCCGCGGACGGGCCGCTCGCCGTCGACCTCAACTCGCAGCTGATGAACCAGGACATCGACCCGAACCGGTTCGTCCCCGCGGAGGAGCTGCGGCTGAACCTGACCACTCCGGTGACGCCGAAGCCGGACCGCCTCGGCGTCCTGAACGGCGACTTCCAGGGCTTCCCCAACGGCCGTCGCCTCGGCGACGACGTCGTCGACATCGCCCTGCAGGTCGTCGAGGGCGCCACCCCCGGCAAGTTCGTCCAGGCCCTGGCCGCCGGCGACAAGGTCAACGGGCCCGACCGGCCGTTCGCCGCGACCTTCCCGTACCTCGCCCTGCCGTACGACAAGGCCGTCAACCAGAAGTGACCACCCGCGCGGCGGCCCCGGCCCGGGGCCGCCGCCGGCCACTCCGCCGACCACGCCGACCACGCCGCCGATCGAGGACCGAACTCCCGTGCGCCGTCTCCCCCTTGTGCTCGCCACCGTCCTGGTGTGCGGCGGCCTCGCCGCGGCCGGCGGCCTGACCGACCCGCCGCGGTCGGCCACCGCCGCGCCCGCCGCCCAGGCCGCACCCGCGCACCCGGCCGCGCCGCCGCCGGGCGGCGCGCTCGCCGCCGCGATCGGCGCCGACCAGCGGCACCTGCGCGCCCGCCCCGACGACGCCGCGGTCTGGGCCCGGCTCGGCGGCGAGTACGTCGAACAGGCCCGGCTGACCGCCGACGCCTCCTACTACCCGAAGGCCGACGAGGCACTGCACCGCTCGCTCACCCTCGCCCCCACCGGCAACACCGACGCGCTCACCGGCCTCGGCGCCCTCGCCAACGCCCGCCACCTGTTCGCCGAGGCCGCCGACCACGCCCGGCAGGCCCTGGACGGAGCCCCGCTGCACTGGCAGGCGTGGGCGGTCCTCACCGACGCCCGCACCCAGCTCGGCGACGACACCGGCGCCACCGAGGCCGCCCAGCACCTGCTCGACCTGCACCCCGGCACCGCGTCCTTCACCCGCGCCGCCTACGACCTCGAACAGCACGGCCGGCCCGAGGACGCCGCCGACGCCCTGCGCCGCGCCCTCGACGGCGCCTACGACCCCGGCGACAAGGCGTTCTGCCTCCACCAGCTCGCCGAACTCGACCGCACCGCCGGCCGCACCGACGCCGCCCTGGACGGCTACCGCCGCGCCCTGGCCGCCGACCCGACGTACACCGCCGCCCTCGCCGGACAGGCCCGCGCCGAAGCCGCCCTCGGCCGCACCGACGACGCGCTCGCCCACTACGCGCAGGCCGCCGCCGCGGTGCCGCTGCCCCAGTACCTGCTCGAACTCGGCGAACTCCACGAGTCCCTCGGCCACCCCGGACAGGCCGCCGAGCAGTACCGGCTGCTGCGCGCCGAAGCCGACCTCGCCGCCGCGGGCGGCGTCGTCGACGACCTGACGCTCGGCCAGTTCGAGGCCGACCACGGCGACCCGGCCACCGCCGTCCGGCTGCTGCGCGCCGAATGGGACCGGCGCCACCACGTGCTGGTCGCCGACGCCCTCGCCTGGGCCCTGCACCGCACCGGCGCCGACCGCGAGGCGCTCGGCTACGCCGACCTCGCCCTCGCCCACGGCTGGCACAACGCCCTCTTCCGCTACCACCGCGGCGAGATCGAACGCGCCCTCGGCCGGACCGACCAGGCCCGCGCCGACCTCGCCGGGGCACTGGCCACCGACCCGCGGTTCGACCCGCTCCAGGCGCCCCTGGCCCGCTCGGACCTGGCGGCGCTCACCCCCTGATCTTGTGCCGGGACGCACCCGACCGGGTGAACCACCGCCCCTCGGCCACGCCGCCGGCACGAGCACCCCGAATGACCGGTGCCGCCCCGTCCGGGACGGCACCCGACCGAAACCAAGGAGCAGACATGTCCCGTACCCGCACGTACTTCGCCGTCGTCGCGCTGGCCGCCACCGCGGTGCTCGGCACCGCCGGCGCGGCCTCGGCGTCCGCCGGCGCCGAGGGCGTGGCCGTCGGCTCGCCCGGCGTCCTCTCCGGCAACGTGATCCAGATCCCCGTGCACATCCCGGTCAACCTGTGCGGCAACAGCATCAGCCTGATCGGCGCGCTGAACCCGGCGTTCGGCAACTCCTGCGCCAACATCGGCTGACCCAGCCTCTGCCGATAGACCGGGAGACCGGAAAACCGGGAGACCGGAAGGCCGGAAGGCCGACCCGGGCCGGGAGACCGGCTCCGGGTCGGCGCCGTTCTCGCCGACGGCCGCCGCCCCGTGTCCCCGCCCCGCGCCCGTGCCCCGTGTCCCCGACAGGACGGGGCGGGCCGGGGATCAGGGTTTGCCGTCGGCGAGGTCGGCGATCCGGCCGACCAGCAGGTGGTACGACTCCTGGGCCGGGATGACCTCGCTGAGCTTGGCGCCGCCGGTGAGCGCGTCGGTGTTCCGGGTGCAGTTGGTGGCGGCGGTCTCCATCTGGTCGAGGGCCTGCTGCCAGTAGGTCTGGGCGGTTGCGTCGGGGATGGCCCGGTGGTCCCGGGCCTTCTTGATGTCGTCGAGGACCTGTTGGCAGTGCCTGGTGTTGTCGGCCGAGGTGCCGTTGGCGTTGAGCAGGACCTTGAGGTCCTCGCCGATCACCCGGGTCTGTTCCTTGCCGCCGTCCTTGGACCAACTCGCCGTCGTGTCTCCCCCGTCGGAGGAGCAGGCCGCCAGGACGGTGGCCAGCAGGACGGCGGGGAGCAGGGCGAACGCCCCGCGGCGGAGCGAACGCTGGTGCTGCTGCAGGGGCATGGACACGTCCTTCGTCCGGGGTGGTGGTGGTCGAGCTGTCGAGCTGTCGAGCTGTCGAGCTGTCGAGCTGTCGAGCTGGAGCCTGCCAGGGTGCTCTGACATCCCGTCAGGACGCTGCCCGTCGGTGACGCGCCCAGCGGGGACGCGCCGGTCGGGGGCGGGCGGCAAGTGGCGGGGTCTTCCGGCGTGGCGCGTTGGGGCGGTCACGTCGGGCCGCGATGCTGGGCAGGACGGCCTGGCGGTTGCTGCTTCCAAGGGGGATGGACGGACATGGCGACTCGGGTGACCGGCCGGGCGGCGACCGCGACGGTCGACGGCGGCGGGGTGGTGACGGGCTGGTCGGCGGCGGCCGAGCGGCTGACCGGGTTCGGGGCGGGGCAGGCGCTCGGGCGGAGCGCGGTGGGGCTGTTGGCGGGTGGAGTGCCGGTCGCCCTGCTGCGGGCGGCGGTCCGGCACGAGCCGTTCACCGGGATGGTGCGGTTGTGCCGGGCCGAGGACGAGCCGGTGGCGGTCGAGCTGGGGGTGGTGCCGGTGCGGACGGCGCGCGGGGAGCCGACCTGGGTGGTGTCGGCCCAGGCGTTGCAGCCGTTGACCCCGGGGGCCGCCGCGCGGCCGGCGGCGGTGCCCTCGGTGCTGTCCGGGTCCTCCGAGGAGCGGGCCCGGCACCGTCTGGCGCTGCTCGGGGAGGCCGGTCTGCGGATCGGTTCGACCCTCGAAGTGGACCGCACCGCGCAGGAGTTGGCGGAGGTGGCGACCGGTTCGTTCGCCGATTTCGTGGCGGTCGACCTGCTCGATTCGGTGTTCGGCGGCGGCCCGCCGTCGAGCGCGGGGCTGGTGTTCTACCGGGTGGCGCAGCAGTCGGTGCTGCCGGGCTGCCCGGAGTCCACGGTCGCGTCCGGCGCCGGGGACGTGATCGCTCCGGACTCCCCGATGGCCCGGGTGCTCGCCTCGGGTCGGCCGATGTGCGTCGACTACCGCGATCCGGAGGTCCGGTCCTGGATCGCCCAGGAGCCCGAACGGGAGCGGTTGGCCGAGGAGTTCGGCATCCACTCCGGGCTGATGGCGCCGCTGACCGCCCGCGGGGTGACGCTGGGCGTGGCGATCTTCCTGCGGCACCGCTCGCCGGAGCCGTTCGACGAGGACGACCTGCTGCTGGCCACCGAGCTGACGTCGCGCGCCGCGCTCTCCGTCGACAACGCCCGCCAGTACACCCAACAGCGGGACACCGCACTGGCGTTGCAGCGTTCCCTGCTGCCCAGCCGGACGCCCCGGCAGGCCGCGGTCGAGGTCGCCTTCCGGTACCTCCCGGCGGGCGGGCGGGAGGGCGTCGGCGGCGACTGGTTCGACGTGATCCCGCTGTCCGGCGCCCGGGTGGCCCTAGTGGTGGGCGACGTGGTCGGCCACGGCGTGCCCGCCTCCGCCGCGATGGGGCGGCTGCGGACGGCGGTGCGCACCCTGGCCGACATCGACATGCCGCCGGACGAACTCCTCACCCACCTGGACGACCTGGTGCTCCGGGTGGACCTGGACGAGCAGCCGGAGGGCGGCACCGCCTGGGCGGGCGGCAGCGTCGGCGCGAGCTGCCTGTACGCGGTGTACGACCCGGTGGCCCGGTCCTGTTCGCTGGCCCGGGCCGGGCACCCCGGGCCGGCCCTGGTCGGCCCGGACAACACCGTGACCTTCCCCGAGCTGCCGCCGGGGCCGCCGCTCGGCCTGGGCGGACTCCCGTTCGAGGCAGTCGAGTTGGAGGTCCCGGAGGGGAGCGTACTGGCGCTGTACACCGACGGCCTGCTGCGCGCCTCCGAGCTGCACGGCGATCCCGGGCTCGGCCTCGACCGGCTCGGCTCGGCCCTCACCGCCCGGGCCGACTCGCTGGAGGACCTGTGCGACCAGGTGCTGTCCACCACCCTCGGCCCGGCCGCCCCGACCGACGACGTCGCCCTGCTGCTGGCCCGCACCCGGGCCCTGCACACCCAGGACGTGGCCGAGTGGCCGCTGCGCCGCGACCCGTCCGAGGTGGCCCGGGCCCGGAAGGTGGCGGCCGCGAAGCTCGCCGAGTGGGGGCTCGAAGAGGCGTCCTTCGTCACCGAGTTGGTGGTCAGCGAGCTGATCACCAACGCCGTCCGCTACGGCCTGCCCCCGATCGGGCTGCGGCTGATCCGGGACGGCTCCATGCTGCTCTGCGAGGTCTCCGACGGCAGCAGCACCGCCCCGCACCTGCGCCGGGCCCACAACGACGACGAGGGCGGACGCGGCCTGCTGCTGGTGGCGCAGCTGTGCCGCAACTGGGGCACCCGGCACACTCCGCGCGGCAAGACCATCTGGGCGGAGCAGGAAATCTGACGGACCGTCAGTGCCGTGACGTTGGTGCCGTGCCGTCGGTGCGGTGACGTCAGTGCGGTGACGTCAGTTCAGTGCGGTCGGTCCAGTGCCGCGTGCAGGGCCTCGCGGAGCCGTCCGCCGCTGTGCTCCAGCAGTTCGGCCGCGCGGGCCGGGTCCACGTCGGCGAGCAGCAGCAGGACGGCGTCCTTGACCCGTCCGCCGGTGGCGGCCAACGCGGCGTCCACGGCGGCGGGTTCGGCCCCGGTGGCGAGGGCGGTGATCCGGCGGCTGCGGGCGCGCAGCTTGTCGTTGCTCGCGCGGAGGTCGACCATCAGGTCGCCGTAGGTCTTGCCGAGCCGGACCATGGTGAGGGTCGAGACCATGTTGAGCACCAGCTTCTGCGCCGTCCCGGCCTTCAACCGGGTGGACCCGGCCAGTAGTTCGGGCCCGGTGACCACCTCGATCCGGTGCTCGGCGGCGGCCCCGAGCGCGGAGCCCCGGTTGGCCGCCAGCGCGACGGTGAGCGCCCCGCGGGCCCGGGCGTGCTCGACGGCGGCCAGCGCGTACGGGGTGCGGCCGGAGGCGGAGACGCCGACCACGGTGTCGGCGGGGGTCAGGCCCAGCGCGTCCAGGTCCGCGACGGCGGCGGCCCGGTCGTCCTCGGCGTCCTCGACGGCGGCGGTGATCGCGCCGGGGCCGCCCGCGATCAGCCCGACCACCTGGCCGGGCGCGGTGCCGAACGTCGGCGGGCACTCGCTGGCGTCCAGCACCCCCAGCCGCCCGGCCGTCCCCGCCCCGGCGTACACCAGCCGCCCGCCGCGCCGCATCCGCGCCACGATCGCGTCCACCGCCGCCGCGATCGCGTCCAGCTCCTCCGCCACCGCGGCCGGCACCGTCCGGTCCTCGGCGTTCATCACCCGGGCGAGCTCCGCCGTCGTCAGCAGGTCGATCCCGGCGCCCCCGTCCCGCCGCCCCTCGGTCACCAGCCCGTCCAGCGGCGGCGAGCCGTCGCCGCGCTCCGGCGCGGACGGGACGGCGGGGACGGAGGGACCGGACGGCGGGTGCGGGGTGTGCGGGATGTCTGCCACGGCGCCCACCCTAAGGGCTGTCCCGCTCTCGGTCTTCGGCCGTCTCGGGCGCGGGTCGTTGCCCGGTGATCGCCCGCCTCACGCGGCCTGGAGGAGGTGGTGGAGGTGGGCGACACCGGGCACGGTGTGGTGGGCGCCGCTGCCTTCGAGGCGGCGGTCGCGGAGGATCTTCCGGGTCTTCATCCGGGTGAAGACATGCTCGACGCGGGCGCGCACTTGCTCGTGTGCGCGGTTGTGCGCGGCTTGCCACTCGGTGAGCTCGCCGCCGGCCTCGATCCGGTGAACGGGCTTGTCCAGGAGTGTTCCGACGCGGTGGTCACCCGAGCCACGGCAAGATCACGGCACCGGTGCGTTCGGGCCTTCGGGCCGGTCGAGGGCGGTGATGCGGAGGTCGCGGCGAGCACGGTGGCGCCGAGGTGACGGGCGAAGGGGGTTTCATCGGCGTCGAGCCGGACGTCGGTCCGACCCCGGTCGCCCGTGTCGTAGCCCTCGTGGGCCCCGGCCCGGTCAACCACCAGGCACCGGTGCGTTCCGCTCGTCGCGCGGGTGGAGACGCCACGGTCGTCGACCGGCCACAGCTCGACCGGCGTGACGTCTCTCCGGCCCTCGTACCCGTGCCAGGCTGCCTTCACGGGACAGCCCTCAGGGCGTCTTCCAAGGTGACCGGTCGGTGAGAGACCGTGTCGGGCGTGATACGCCGTCATGAGCCGAAGCCCCGCCACCGGGCCGGACCGCTGTGGGGGCGGGATCCGGGTCCGGTGGCGGGGCTGCCGCGTCGGCGGGTCAGCCGCAGTGGCTCCAGGGGCTCTCGTACGCGCTCTGGTCGAAGTCGCTGAACCAGCCGCCCCACTTGACGCACTTGCCCGCGGCGTAGGCGTAGACCGGGCCGGCGTAGGACCCGTAGTAGCCGGTGTCGGTCTTCTGGGCGCTGCCCTGGACCGTGAGGTCGGCCGACATGTGCACCGGGTCGCCCCCGTTCCCGCGGATGGTGACCACGCAGTTGTAGCCGTTGGAGCTGTTGTAGGTCAGGTAGACCCACACGGTGCGGTTGATGAGCTGTTCGGAGTCGATGACCTTGTAGCCGGGACCGCAGACCTCCGTCGGCGAGGCGGTGAGGGCCGAGGCCTCGGGCGCGGTCATCACGGTGGCGGCTCCGGCCATCGCGAGGGCACCGAGGACGGAGACGATCTTCTTGCGCACGGACATACCTCTCTTGCGCCGAACGTCCAGCGGTTCGGCACGGTTGGAAATGCGGATCCGTCGGGCTCCGGTCGGCCCGTCGGGGGCGGGTCGTGGGGCTCAGCAGCCCCGGGTCCCGCTCGACACGGAGTACTCGTGGCCGGCCCAGTTGACGTAGCCGTAGGCGTAGACGCAGTAGTTCGCCGTGCCGGTCACGCCGACCGGTCCGGCGTTGTACGCGTACGATCCCTTGTCGACGCGCGACGAGACGTCGACGGTGCAGCCTCCGCCCGTACCGGACTTCTGGAGGCACCGGTAGATCTCGACGCTGGTCGTCGCCGCGACGCCGTAGGACGCTCCACGGTGGTAGAAGCAGGCGCTGTTGGTGCCGCCGTTGCTGCTGTTGTAGTAGATGACCAACTCGCCGATGGCACTGCCGTCGTGCGAGACGGTCTGGTCGTACGTGACGGTGCCGGAGCAGGAGGTGGCGGCCTGCGCGGCGGAGGACGCGAACAGGCTGACGCCGGCGAGCAGCGCCACACTGGCGACCACGGCGAGGACTCGGCGGAGGACGTGCATGCGGAACCCTGTCTGAGGTGGATCATCGATGATCGATCGAACGCCGACCATGCTGGCGCAGCCGCGTAACGCCGCCGTATCGCGCGGAACCCCCGCACCGCCGGCCGGGGTTCCGGGGGTCGCCGCGGCCGGTCCTTCCCGGCCAAGCAGTGTTCGGTCTTTGAAGACAGACCCTGGGTCCTCGGGGTCTCCCGCGCCGGGACCGGCGGGGCGACCGTTCGAACGGGCTTGCGGGGCAAGGGTGTTGTCCGTCGGGAGTCGGCCTCCGGGTGGTGGCTTCGGCACCGCTGCGGCGGTTACGCTGCGCGCGTCGGCGCGGGAGTGACGGGACGGGGTGCCGCGCCCTTCGACTCGGGGGTTCCCATGGCGCGGCGCGTCATCCGTGCGGCGGTGCTGCTGGCCGTCTCGCTGCTGTTCCCGGCGCTGTGCGTCGCCGTTCCGGCCTCCGCGGTGACCGGCAACGGGTCGGTGGTGACCCGGATCGGCGGTGTGCCCCCGCGGGTGGCGGGCGGGGGCGGGTTCACGGCCGTCTTCACGGTCGAGTCGACGTCGCGGTACCGGATGCTGGTGGACTCGCTGTTCCTGCGGGTGTCCGCGCCGGACGACCCGTCCGGGCCGCCGGACGGCGTCTCGGTCACGTGGCAGGACCCGGCCACCGGGGCCTGGCGGAGTTCCGACACCCGCAGCGGGACGGGGTGGGGGCTCACCCTGGACCCGCCGCTCACCGTCGAGCCGCACGGAACGCTGACCTTCCGGGCCCGGATCGGGCTGGACGCCGCACTGCCCGGCGGCACGTACGCGGTGGCGACGAACGGGGTCTCGGGCTACCGGCTGGTCGACCCCTCCGGGCGCGGCGCGGGCCTGCTGGAGGGGCGCAACCAGCCGCGGGCCGTGTTCCGCTACGCCGGGCCCGGGCCGTCCGGCCCCGCGACGGCCTCGGTCTCGGCACCGGCACCGGTCTCGGCGTCGGCCTCCGCAGTGGCGTCCGCGACGGCTGGGCCGACCAGGGCGCCGTCGCCGTCCGATCCACCGTCCGCCACCGGTACGCCGTCCGCTGCGGCAGCGTCGGCCGACTCCCCCGCGCCGACCGCGCTCTCCGCCCTGGCCGGTCCGGGGCCGGGCGGCGGGGCCGGGACCGGCGGTGGTCCGGGGCCCGGGTCGGTGAGCGGGACGCTGCTGCTGGGCCTGGGGTCGATCGCCGCCGGTTTCGCCCTGGGCGCCGCCGCGCTGCTGATCCGCCGCCGCCAGTCGTACCCGTGAGCCGGCGGCCCGGCAGCCGCGTCCAGGACCCGCGCCGGGTTCCCGATCATCAGGGTTTTCCCGGGGCGGTCTCCGGGTTCTCCCGGGTGGGCGGGCCGGGTCCGCTCTGCCACGCTCGCGGCATGGGTAGGCGGGGGAACGGGTCGGCTCCGGCCGACGGCTCGGAACAGGTGGGGGAGGCCGCAACGGGCTTGGCGCGCTTCGCGGCCGGTCCGGTGCTCGGGGTCGCGGGCGCGGTCGTGGCGGTGCAGGCGGCGCTGGCCGGGCGGTACGGGTTCCACCGGGACGAGTTGTACTTCCTGGCGGCGGGACGGCACTTGGCCTGGGGGTACGTCGACCAGCCGCCGCTGACACCGCTGTTGGCCCGGCTGTCCACGGCGGTGTTCGGCGACGGCCCGGCCGGGCTGCGGATGGTCGCGGTGCTGCTGTGCGCGGCGACGATCGCGCTGACGGCCTTCGCCGCACGGGAGTTGGGGGCGCGCCGGGCCGGGCAGGTGTTGGCGGCGGCGGGGGCGGCGGTCTCCGCAATGGTGCTGGCCCTCGGGCACGTGCTGAGCACGGCGAGCTTCGACCTGTTCGCCTGGACGCTGCTCGGCGTCCTGGTGCTGCGCCTGCTGCGCACCGGGGAGCGCCGCTGGTG
Source organism: Kitasatospora sp. NPDC090308 (assembly GCF_044769485.1). NCBI lineage: Bacteria > Bacillati > Actinomycetota > Actinomycetes > Kitasatosporales > Streptomycetaceae > Kitasatospora > Kitasatospora sp. NPDC090308. The sequence continues at coordinate 289,182 of NZ_JBIVXY010000008.1, forward strand.
GCTGGCGATCGGCGCGGCGGCCGGAGTCGCCCTGCTGAACAAGGACCTGGTGCTGCTGCTCGCGCTCGTCCTGCTGCCCGCCATCGCCTGCTGCGGCCCCGGCGGCGGCACCGCTCCCGGCCCGCGGGCGGTGCTGCGCGGCTGGTGGCTGCCGGCGGGGGCGCTGCTGGCGCTGCTGGTGGCGGCGCCGAACCTGTACTGGCAGGCGGTGCACGGCTGGCCGCAGCTCACCGTCGCCTCGGGGATCAGCGGCCAGGACGGTCCGGCCAACCGGTTGACCTTCGTCCCGATGCAGCTGGTCTACCTCTCCCCCGTGCTGGTCCCGATCTGGCTGGCCGGGTTCCGCCGCCTGCGCGAGGACCGACGGGTGCGCTGGGCGAGGCCGTTGGGGTACGCCTACCTGGCGCTGTGCGGGCTGGTGCTGGCCCTCGGCGGCAAGCCGTACTACGCGCTGCCGCCGCTGCTGCTGGTGCTGGCGGCCGGGTGCGGACCGGTCGCGGAGCGGCTGTGGGGACGCCCGCCGGAGGAGGGCGGAGACGGGGGCGGAGACGGGAGCGGAGACAGGGGCGGGAGCGGAGACGGGGGCGGAGGCGTGACGCGGCGCGACCGGGTCCGGGCGGTGGGGCTGCTGCTGGTGGCCGCGCTGGTCAACTCGCTGATCACGCTGCCGGTGCTACCCGCCGACCGGCTGTCGGCCGTCTCCTGGCTCTACCCGGAGTCGGCCGAGCAGGTGGGCTGGTCCGAGCTGACGGCGGCGGTCGCCGCGGGGTGGGCGCAGGTCCCGCCGGAGCAGCGCGGGCGGGCGGTGGTGTTCGCCGCCGACTACGGCGAGGCGGGGGCGCTGGTGCGCTACGGGGGCGGCCGCGGCCTGCCCGCCGTGTACTCGGGCCACATGTCCTTCTACGACTGGGGCCCGCCGCCGGACTCCGCGACCGGCCCCGTGCTGGTGGTCCACCCGGCGCCGTACCCGGAGGTCGAGCGGGCCTTCACCGGGTGCCGGCGGGTCGCCGAGGTGGACGACGGCCGGGGCGTGGCGAACGAGGAGCAGCACGCGCCGGTGCTGCTCTGCGCGGGGACGGTCGCCCCGTGGTCGCGGCTGTGGCCCCGGCTGCGGCACTTCTACTGAGCCTCAGCCCCCGTCGGGCGGCGTGCGCAGTTCGGTGTCGGTGATCCCGCCGGGGCACTCGCGGGCGCGTCCCCAGCCGGCCAGGTCGGCCCCGGCGCGGTAGGCGGAGTCGAGGAACTGCCGGGCGGTGGCCCACGGGTCCTCGGCGGCGCGCACCTCGTCGTACCTCAGCAGGGCGAGGTGGCCGCCCCGGTTCGGGGTCCAGCGGGCGGCGGCGGGGTGCAGCGGGCGGGTGTCCAGGCCGGCGGGTTCGGGGGCGGTGTAGGAGTAGAAGGCGGGGGCGGGCACGTCGGCGTCGCCGAACCAGAACCCGGCGCTGATCACCTCGCGGGAGTACGCCTCGCGGGTGACGCCGTCGGCGGCGGGCTGGGCGACCTCGCGGTCGGAGAAGCGGGTGACGGCGAGGTCGAAGGTGTGCCAGAAGTGGTGGACGGGGCTGGTCTTGCCCGCGTACCCGGCGGCGTACTCCTCCAGTAGCAGGGCGACCTGGCTGAGGATGTGCCAGTAGGTGGTGACGGCGGCCGGGTCGTAGCTGCGGTGCTCGTGGTCGTCGGCGAACGGGCGGTGCGCGTCGGGCAGGTCGTAGGGGTAGGGGTGGTCGGGGAGCACGTCGATGTCGAGGTGGACGAGGGCGCGCAGGGTGTCGCGGTAGAAGTCGGCGACGGAGCGTCCGGCCAGCGGGAAGGAGTCCTCGGCGCCGTCGAGGGTGCGGACGTACAGGCGGTGGTCGGTGAAGTCGAAGTCGATGGTGAACGCGTCGCCGCCCCGGGTGGGGCCGGTGGGGCGGGTGGTGATGCCGCGTCCGGTCAGGTGGAAGGGGACGTTCCACCAGTGGTTGCGGCGGGGGCTGCCGGCCAGGCGGATCTTGCCGATGACCTGGGTGAAGCGGTGCAGTGTCTCCTTGGTGTCCCGCCAGGACTCCAGGGGCAGGGGCGGGAACAGCTCCATGGTGCGCTCCGGCGTGAGGGGGGTCGGGGGCCGCTGACCATCCTCACCGCAGGGGCGGGCCGCCCCGGGCCGACGCGCCCGGGCGGGCGGGGGTGCTGCTCCGCCCGGGTGCGGGGCGGGGGTTCAGACCAGGAGCCGGGCGCGGAGGGCGGCGATGTCGGCGTCGGTGAGGTTCAGGCCCTGGTGCAGGTAGGCGTCGAAGCTGCCGTAGACGTGGTTCACCTCGGCGAACGCGGCGTCCAGCCAGGAGAGTTCGACCGCGTCGGGGCGGCCGGTGTAGGTGTTGCTGGCCAGGAAGTCCGCGTTGACGGTGGCCCGGTCCACGCCGAGCAGGGTGAGCAGGACGGCGGTGGCCCAGCCGGTGCGGTCCTTGCCGGCGGTGCAGTGGTAGACCAGCGCGCCCTGCTCGGCCTCGATGGCGGTCAGGGTGTCGTGGAAGGCCCGGTCGGAGCCGGTGAAGTCCACCATGAAGGGGTAGCCGATGGACTGGCCGAGGTCCGAGGAGCCGTTGAACAGGCCCGCGGCGAGCGCGCCCAGCAGCGTGGTGACGGCGTTGCCGTGGAAGCCGATGCCGTGGGCGAGCGAGGTCACGTCGGCCACCTGGTAGGCGAGGCCGGCCGGGATCGCGTCGGGGGCGCTGCCGCGCTCGCTCGCGTTGCGCAGGTCCACGTCCCGGGTGATCCCGGCGGCGGTGAGCTGCTGCTGCTCGGCGGGGGTCAGGCCGCTGAGCTTGCCGGAGCGGTAGACCCGGCCCATCCGCACCCAGTGGCCGTCGGTGGTGCGGTAGCCGCCCGCGTCCCGGAAGTTGGTGGCGTCGGCCAGGTGCAGCGAGCGGTCCGCGACGGTCAGCGCGGCGCCGGAGTCCGGGGTGAGGCGGAAGAACCAGCGGGTGCCGGCCGCGAGCGCGCCCGCCGGGACGGTCAGCGTGCCGGTGCCCGCGCCCTGCCCGACCACCGTTCCGGTGGCGGCGTCGGCGTCCGCGGAGGCCACGGCGGTGACGGTGACGGCGGTGGCGGGCGAGGCCCAGGCCACGGTGTGGCTGCCGTCGGCGTTCAGGGTGACCGCGGCGGCGGTGAACGGCACGGCGGCGGGCAGGACGGCGGCGGTCACCGGTGCGGCCTGCCCGGCCGACGCGGCCTGCGCGGGCAGGGCCGCGAGCGGCACCGTGGCGCCGACGGCGAGAACGGCGACGGCGAGGCGGACGGCGGTGCTGCGGGACAGGTTCAACGGGGCCTCCGGGGAACGCTGGCGGTCGGCCTCCCCCGCGACGGGGCGGGACGGGGTGCGGCCGGACGGGCGGGCACCATGAAGCCCGAGCCACGTGAGACCGACGCGGCCCCCGGATGGCCCGCAGACGACCGTCGCCCGAACTCCGGCCCCCGGTCCGGCATTTGCCGCCCGAACCGGATCAGCCGGAGCCGCCCGGGCAGGCCGCCCGACCGGCGCGCGGCCCACCCCCGGGTGCCGGGAAGGCCCTCCGGCGAGCGTTCTGCCCGGGCGGGCCTCACACCGCGAGGTGCCGCTCCGGATCGGTACCGCCGACGAGTCCGGCGCCGGCGTCGGGTTCGACGTCGGGTCCGGCGTCGGGTTCGACGTCGATGCCGTGCTGTTCGTCGTCGGGGCGGCCCTTCCGGGGCAGGAGGAAGGTGATGGCCAGGAACGCCGCCAGCAGGACGGCCTGGACGATCAGGGCGCGGTGGAATCCGCCGACGAAGTCGCCGGTTTCGGCCAGGGCGAAGAAGACCGAGCCGAAGACCGCGACGCCGGTGGAGCCGCCGACGGCCTGGACGGCGGACAGCACGCCGGAGGCGGAGCCGATCTCGTCGTCGTCGACCGCGGCGAGGATGAAGCTGAACAGGGCGGCGATCACCATGCCCGCTCCGATGCCCGCCAGGGCCACGCCGGGGACGATGTCCCAGATCGAGAACGAGTCCGGGGCGAGGCCGTCGAGTTCGCACCAGAGCACGGCCGCACCGGCCAGTTGGACCAGCGGGCCGAGCTGGAGCACCTTGCGGCCGATCCGGTCGGCGAGGAACGCGCCGCTGACGGCTCCGCCGACGGCCGTGCCGACGGCGAGCGGCAGGTTGCCGAGCCCCGCGTCCCCGGCGGTGAAGTGCCGGCCGATCTGGAGGAACAGGGTCAGGACGAGCTGGGCGCCGACCAGTCCGCCGAAGAACAAGGCGATGCCGCCGAGTCCGACGGTGAAGGCGGGCTTGCGGAGCAGGCCGGGGGTGATCAGCGGTTCGCGGCCCGTGGCGGCGGTACGCCGCTGCTGGACGGCGAACAGGGCGAACCCGGCCACCGAGGCGGCCATGCACAGCCAGGTCCACAGCGGCCAGCCGTCCTCCTGCCCCTGGTTCAGCGGGAGCACCAGCAGGGCGCAGGAGGCCGCAACCAGGGCGGCGCCGGTCACGTCGACCCGGACGGTGCGGTCGCCGGGTTTCCTGGGCACGAACCTGGCGGCGACGACCAGGGCCGCGGCGCCGACGGGCAGGTTGACCAGGAAGACCGAGCGCCAGCCCAGGCCGAAGAAGTCGCCCTCGACGAGGAAGCCGCCGAGCACGGGGCCGATGATGCCGCCCAGGCCGAGGACGGGGCCGAAGACCGCGAAGACCTTCGTGAGTTCGGGCCCGGAGAAGTTCTCCCGCAGCAGGCCGAGGCCCTGGGGCAGGAGCATCGCCCCGGCGGCGCCCTGGAGCAGTCGGAAGACGATCAGCGTCTCGATGGTGGGCGCGAGGGCGCACAGCAGCGAGGCGGCGGTGAACGCGGCCAGGCCGATCAGGAACATCCGGCGGCGGCCGTGGCGGTCGCCGAGCCGGCCGCCGAGCACCAGCCCGGCGCCCAGGGTGAGGGCGTAGCCGCCGATCACCCACTGGAGGCCGGCGGAGGTGGCGCCGAGGGCGTCCTCCAGGGCCGGTCCGGCGACGTTGACGATCGAGGCGTCCAGGAGGTCCATGATCTCGGCGACGAGCATCGCGACCAGGATCAGCCACCGCCACCGGTAGGGCTCGGCGGCGGGGCCACCGGCGTGCCGGCCGGTGGTCGGGGACGGGTCGCGCATGCCAGATACCTCCACGGTGAAGTAGTTTCACCATGAAGGTAAATTGGTGGCGGTAGGTTGTCAAAGCGGGCCGCGCGGCTGGACGCCCGGCCGGAGAGAGGAAAGGTGGCGGGCCCGGATGGCGGAGGCGATGGGCGACGAGGTCGCGGCGCGGCGCGAGCGGCTGATGGAGGGGCTGCGGATCTACGGCGGCCACTACGCCGAACTCAGCCGGCGCTTCGCGGCCTGGCTGGGCCTGCACTCCACCGACGCGACCGCGGTGCTGGAGATCGCCGCCGCCGAGGAACGCGGCACCCCGCTGTCGCCGGCCCGGCTGAGCGAGCGCATCTCGCTGTCCACGGGCGCCACCACCGCGCTGCTGAACCGCCTTGAGGCGGCCGGGCACCTCACCCGGACCCGCGAGCACTCCGACCGGCGGATCGTCACCCTGCGCAGCGGCCCGCACGTCCAGGAACGGGCGGACGAGTTCTTCGGCCCGCTCGCCCGGCGCCTCGACGCCGCGATGTCCCCCTACCCGCCCCGGCTGCTGGAGCAGTTCGAGCAGTTCGTGGCCGAGCTGAACTCCACCATGGACGCCCACCTCACCGAGCGGCCCCCGCTGCCGCCGGGCAGCGGGGACGGTGGCAGTAACGGGGGCAGTGGGGTCTAGGGCCCGTCCGGCCGGTCTTGCCGGGCGCGCGACACCGGGCATCCCTCCCCCAGCCCCAAGGGGGCTCGGAGGTGCCCCCTCGGAAGCACCGGCGAAACACCCGAGTACACCCAGTACGAGGGCGTTCCGCCGGCACTCCCGGCCGGGCTCCCGACGCCGCGCGCCGATCCGACAAGATCGACCGGACAGGGCCTAGTAGTGCTTCGTTAGGTTCTGGTTCTGCGTCTGGTTCTTGTGCGGGGTAGGGGGCGGTTGCAGGTGGCGCAGGTGCCGGTCCAGCCCTTGA
>NZ_JBIVXY010000009.1:0-102130 GCF_044769485.1 Kitasatospora sp. NPDC090308
GGGGCGGGGGGGGGCGCGGCGGGCGGGGGGGGGGGGGGGGCGCGGGCCCCCCCCGGGGGGGCGGGGGCGGGGGGCGCCGCGGGGGGGGCCCCGGGGCCGGGGGGGGGCCCGGGGCCGCCGCGCGTTCAGGCCGCGGGGGGCGTCAGAGCGCGCCCTCCAGGGCGGCCTCGGCCTTGGCCTCGGCGGCGTCCGCGCCGCCGCGGAGCTTGACCTCGCGCACGAACAGCGCGGCGACGACGGCGACCAGGCTGATCACCGTGCCCCACAGGAAGACGGTGTGCATGCCGTTGGAGATGCCGTGCTGGTAGGCGTTGAGCACGTTCGCCGGCAGCTGCTTCAGGGTGGCCGGGTTCATCGCCGACATGCCCTCGCCGCCGCCGCTCTGGGCCATCTTGGCCAGGGTCTCCGGGGGGAGGGTCCTGACGGAGTCGTTGACCTGGTTGATGTACAGGGTGCCAAACAGCGCGACGCCGAACGAGCCGCCGATGGTGCGGAACAGGGTGGCGGAGGACGAGGCGACGCCCATGTCCTTCATCTCCACGCTGTTCTGCGCGACCAGCATGGTGACCTGCATCAGGAAGCCCATGCCGGCGCCGAGCACCACCATGTAGCAGGAGGAGGCGAAGCTGGTGGTGTCCACCGAGAGGGTGGACAGCAGCAGCGAGCCGCCGGCCATCACCGCGGTGCCGATGATCGGGTAGATCCGGTACTTGCCGGTCCGGGTGATGGCCTGGCCGACCACCAGCGAGATCACCAGCATGCCGAACATCATCGGCATCAGCAGCAGGCCGGAGTTGGTCGCCGAGGCGCCCTGGACGATCTGCTGGTAGGTGGGCAGGAAGGTCACCGCGCCGAACATCGAGAAACCGACGATGAAGCCGATGATCGAGACCATGGTGAAGTTCCGGTTGCGGAACAGCTTGAGCGGCAGGATCGGCTCGGCGACCCGCTGCTCGACGTAGCAGAAGCCGATCAGCGAGGCCACGCCGAGCGCGCCCAGGCCGAGGATCTGCTTCGAGCCCCAGGCGTACTCGTGGCCGCCCCAGGTGGTGATCAGCACGGCCGAGACGATGCCGACGGTGAGCAGGACCGCGCCGAAGTAGTCGATCTTCGCGTTGGAGCGGACCTTGGGCAGCTTCAGCACGACGACGACGAAGGCCAGCGCGATCGCGCCCAGCGGCAGGTTGACGTAGAACGTCCAGCGCCAGCTCAGGTGGTCGGTGATGAAGCCGCCGATCAGCGGGCCGCCGACGGTGGCCAGCGCCATCACGGCGGCGAACATGCCCTGGTACTTGCCGCGGTCGCGGGGCAGCACCAGCGCGCCCATGATCGACATCACGCCGACCATCAGACCTCCGGCGCCCAGGCCCTGGACGGCCCGGAAGGCGATCAGCTGGTCCATGGTCTGCGACAGGCCGGACAGCGCCGAGCCGAGCAGGAAGATGGCGATCGAGACCAGGAACGAGCCCTTGCGGCCGTACAGGTCGCCGACCTTGCCCCAGATCGGGGTGGAGGCGGCGGTGGCCAGGGTGTAGGCCGTCACCACCCAGGACATGTGCTCGGCGCCGTTCAGTTCGCCGACGATGGTCGGCATCGCGGTGCCGACGATCAGGTTGTCGAGCATGGCGAGCAGCATGGTGATCACCAGGCCGACCATCACCAGGCGGACTTCGCGGTGCGGGCGCTGCTCGAACTCGTCGGGCTTCCCGAGTTCGACCGACGGCTCCTCCGGAACCGCCTCGGACTGCTGGGTTGTCATGGTGCGTCTCTCCCGGGGCGCAGGAGCCGCGGGGTGCCGCGGCGGTACTTACTTGACGACCGGCTAGTTAATCGTCGTCCGGCACGGTAGGTTGTTCCCTAGCCGGTCGTCAAGCCAGTTTCGAAGCAGCCCCTCTGGGCAGGGAGAATGCCGAGAGAACCGGACCTTGACACCCGTCCGCTCCCCGCTTAAGAGGCAGGCCGCCAGCGATGACCACCACCCAGAGCCCCCGCAGCGACACCAGAGCGCGGATCATCGACGTGGCCCTGGAGCTGTTCGCCGAGCACGGCTACGAGAAGACCTCGCTGCGGGAGATCGCCGACCGCCTCGGCGTCACCAAGGCCGCCCTCTACTACCACTTCAAGACCAAGGACGACATCGTCCGCGGCATCGTGGAGAAGATGGCCGCCCCGCTCGACGACGCCATCGCCTACGGCGAGGGCAGGCCCTGGTCGCCCGGACTCCGCGACGAGCTGCTGCGCCGCTTCGCGGCCGGGATGGGCGAGCGGGCCCCGCTGCTGCGCTTCTTCCACGAGAACCAGCCCGCGCTGCGGGAGTCCGCGGCCGGGCTGGCGTTCAAGGACCGGATGATCCGGATGATCGGCCTGCTGCACGGGCCGGAGCCGACCTTCCGCGACCGGCTGCGCGCCACCGTGGCGCTGACCTCCATGCACTCGGCGATGTTCCTGCTCAAGGCGGACCTCTGCGAGCCCGACCGGCCGGGCCCCTCGGTCGAGGAGGCGATGGACGCGGCCCTGGAGGTCGCCCTGGAGGTCGCGGCACGCATCGAGCCGCCCGCGCGGTAGGCGCGGACGGCTCGGCGGGGTGCGGCGGGCGGCGGATCAGAAGTTGGTCGCGCCGTGCTGCTTCAGGTAGCCGACCGGGTCGATCACCTTCGCGTACTGGTTGGCGGTGCGGATCTCGAAGTGCAGGTGCGGGCCGTGCGAGTTGCCGGTGTTGCCGGACTTGCCGACCTGGTCGCCCGCGTCCACGTGCTGCCCGGCCTTCACGCCCAGCTGCGACAGGTGCGCGTACTGGGCGAAGCGGCCGTCGGAGAGCTTCAGCACGATCTGGTTGCCGTAGGCGCCCGCGTAGCCGGAGGACACCACGGTGGCGTCGCCGACCGCCAGCACCGGGGTGCCGACCGAGACCGCGAAGTCGGTGCCGGTGTGGTAGCCGGCCGCGTACGCCGCGTTGGTCTTGTGGTACGGGTTGCTGATCGTCGCGCCCGGCGCCGGGGAGGACCAGGCCGGCTTCGCGGCGGCGGCGGCCTGCTCGGCAGCGGCCTGCTCGGCGGCGGCCTGGGCCGCCTGCTGCTCGGCGGCCTGCTGCTGGGCGGCCTGCTCGGCCGCCGCCTGCGCCGCCTGCTGCTCCGCGGCGGCCTGGGCGGCCTGCTGCTCCGCGGCCTGCTGGTCGGCGGTGGCCTGGGCGGCCTGCTGCTGGGCGGCCTGCTGCTCGTCGCTCTGCCCGGCGGCCCGCAGCTCGGTGCGCTCCTCGCCGCGGGAGGCCGACTCGTCCTGGGTCCGGGTCTGGGCCGGGGCGTCCGCCCCGGAGCCGCCGCCCAGCGAGGCGACGACCGCGGCCTTGACCGCGGCGGTCTGCTCGCTCGGCTGCTCGGCCTGGACCGGCAGGCGGAAGTCCTGCACGGCGGTGGTGGTGGCGGTGCCGGTGGCGGCGGTGGCCGCGGCGGCGTGGTCGGCCGGGTGCCCGCTCTGCGCGATGGCCTGCCCGGTGGGGATCAGCAGGGCGCCGGCGGCGACCACCGCGGCGCCGGAGGCGATCGCCTTGGCGGGGGCCAGTCGGGCGGTGGTCAGCGGCGCGGAGGAGAGCACGGAACGGACGTGGCCGGTGCTGATCGCCTGGAGAACCCGGCGGCCGGTGGCGGGGAGAGAACGCATCGGAGTCGGTACCTCACGGACGGGGCCAGTGCGGGGCCGAGTCGGTGCGACTCGCCGAACTGGTGGAACGACTCCGGTGTAAACGAACCGGATGCGCAGGCCCAAGAGTGTGACCTACGACGGCCGGTAGTGCGTGAGGGGCGGGGAATACCCCCTCGGAGCCTCGGGCGGAACGGCTTTCCGCGCCCCAAACCTCCTACCGTGGGTCGTATGTCGGAAATGTGCTGTGAGCAGCGCCACCGGCGAGCGCCCGGTTTGGGTCCGAACCGGCCCGGGTAGAACCGGCTTTCGAACCAGCTGCGCGATCCGATCCACCCGCCCCCGGCCCCGGCCGGGGAACCCCCCGTCGGAGATGATCAGCTGATGAACGACACCCCTGTTCAGGACCGCCGCTTCCGGGCCCGCCGCCAGGCCGACCGCCTGCTCTCCGGCGGCCGCCCGCAGACCGTCCGCGAGGCGCTCGCCGCCCTGGCCGCCCTGGACGACGGCCCCCTCCCGCTGGACGAGCCCGTCGACATGTACGGCAGCGGCGTCGTCCGCACCCTGGAGCGGCGCACCGCCGACCTGCTCGGCAAGCCCGACGCCGCCTACTTCCCGACCGGGACGATGGCCCAGCAGGCCGCCCTCAAGACCTGGGCCGACACCCACGGCCCGGTGGTCGCCATGCACCCGCTCGCCCACCCCGAGGTGCACGAGCGCCGCGCCCACCAGGTGCTCTCCGGCCTGCGCAGCGTCCCGCAGACCACCGCCCCCCGGCACCCCGCCGCCGCCGAGCTGGCCGCCCTGGACGAGCCGTACGACGTGCTGATGCTGGAGCTGCCGCTGCGCGACGCCGGCTTCCTGCTGCCCGACTGGGCCGAGCTGGAGGCGCTGTACGAACTGGCCGAGCGCCAGGGCCGCCCGGTCCACCTGGACGGGGCCCGGCTCTGGGAGTCCGCCCCGCACCTGGGCCGCACCCTGCCGGAGGTCTGCGCCCGGGCCGGCTCGGTGTACGTCTCCTGCTACAAGTCGCTCGGCGGCCACAGCGGCGCCCTGGTGGCCGGCGAGGAGGAGTACGTGCGCCGGCTGCGGGTCTGGCGGCACCGCTACGGCGGCAACCTCTGGCAGCAGTGGCCGGCGGTGCTCTCCGCGCTGGCCGGCCTGGACCGCGAGCTGCCCCGGCTGCCCGGGTACGTGGCGCACGCCAAGGTGGTCGCCGCCGCGCTCGCCGGCGCCCCGGGCGCCCGGGTGCACCCCGAGCCGCCGCACACCCACCAGTTCCAGTTCTGGCTGCCGCACCCCGCCGACCGCCTGAACGAGGCCGGTCTGCGGCAGGCCGAGGAGCAGGGCGTCGCGCTGTTCGGCGCCTGGCGCGAGCCGGGCCCGCAGCCCGGCCTGTCGATGACCGAGGTGACGGTGGCCGCCGACGCCGCCGAGTGGAGCGCCGAGGAGGTCACCGAGGCGCTGGAGGACTTCCTGGCCCTGCTCTGACCGGCCCGCCCGGGGTGCGCCGGGCACGCGAAGGGCCCCGGCGGTTCGGAAACCGCCGGGGCCCTCGCTGTCGCTACCGCCGCCGGGTCACTTCTTCCGGACCGGCTTGACGTGGATCAGGGCCTCCAGGTCGTTGTAGGACTGCCACAGCACCTCGATCTGGGTGCCGGTGTCCGGGACCTGGACGCTGCTGTACGGGTTGTCGGCCGACCAGTACTTGGTGGTGTGGTCGTTGAAGACCGTCACACCGCGCGAGCTCGGGATCTTGGTGAGCACGTCGGCCTTGTGGATGTTCAGGCCGTCGGTGCGCTCGAAGCCGAAGGTCGAGTCGTAGCCCTGGAAGCGCGGGCGCAGCAGCGTGCCGTCGCTCCACTTCAGCGGGGCCGGGTGGGCGTCGATCGGGAGGATCAGGCCCTGGCCCGGGTGGTTGGCCACGTTGTTGTCCGACTGCGAGGAGTCCCACAGCCAGATCAGGATGCCGTTCTGGTTGGCGTAGTGCTCCACCCAGTCCGGACGGGCGGCCGAGCCGAAGTTGTACGGGCCGGTCTTCAGCGTGGTGTCGTACGAGACGTACTGGCGGTTCTCGACCAGGTAGTGCTGGTCGTAGTCCTTGGCGAACTTGCCGGTGATCCGGGAGAACCCGGTGGCGGTCCAGCCGTTGTCGCCGTTCTCGGCGCCGTCGGTGAACAGGGCCGCGCCGTTCGCGGTCACCGCGATGTTGTCCAGGGCCAGGCCCTTGTAGTGGACGCCGCCGTCGGTGGTGTTGTGGAAGCGGATCTTGACGGCCTTGCCGGCGTACGCGTCCAGCGGGAAGGACAGGTCGCCCCAGGCGCCGTTGCTGGAGCCGTTGATGGCGTTGTCCGGCAGCGCGGTGCCGTTGAAGGTGCCGGCCAGCGGGGTCCAGTTCTTGCCGCCGTCGGTGGAGACCTCGGCGTACGCGTAGTCGTAGTCCGTCTCCAGGTCGAACCAGGCCTTCGCGGTCAGCGTGGCCGAGGTCTTCCCGGTCAGGTCCAGGTCACGGGTCAGCGCGACGTTCAGGTCGTCGGCGCTGCCGCTCCACCACTCGTTGGCGCCCTCGAACGGGGTGTTGACCTCGGTGGTGACGGTCTTCGCCGGCAGGTTGACGATCAGGCCCTGCTTGCGCTTGCTGTTGTACTCGACCGGGCCGAGCAGCGAGAGCGACTCCTTGCCGGCCTTGGCGGTGTCGTAGTTCAGCCAGCCCAGCTTGAGCTTCGACCAGACGTCGAGGTCGTTCGGCATGTCGCCGATCTCGTTCTTGCCCTCGCCCAGCCAGGAGCCGGAGGACATCAGCGACCAGAAGCCGACCGAGTTGTCGATGCCCTGGCCGGAGGTGTCGTACAGGTCCGGCAGGCCCAGGTCGTGGCCGTACTCGTGGGCGAACACGCCCAGGCCGCCGTTCTCCGGCTGCATGGTGTAGTCGCCGACCCACAGGCCGGTGGCGCCGATCTGGGTGCCGCCGAGCTTGTTGTTGTCCGGGCCGGTCTTGCCGGCCTGGTTGGCGTACGCGTAGGAGCGGTGCGCCCACAGCGCGTCGGTGCCCTGGACGCCGCCGCCGGCCGACTGGTCCTCACCGGCGTGGACGATCTGGAAGTGGTCCAGGTAGCCGTCCGGCTCGTTGAAGTTGCCGTCGCCGTCGTAGTCGTAGCGGTCCCACTGGTCGTACTGCGCCAGGTCGGCCTTGATCTGGGCGTCGGTGCGGCCCTTGGCCTTCTGGTCGGCGACCCAGGCGTCGATGCCGTCGCGGATCAGGTCCTGCGCGTTGGCGCAGACGTGCTGGCCGCAGTAGTCCGAGCCGTAGCGGGCCTCGTTCCACGGCACCCGCACCCAGTCGGTGACCAGGCCGTCGACCGAGTACCGGCCGGAGGACTGGCGCTCGTAGTACGTCTTCAGCGAGGGCTTGTTCTTCGCGAAGTAGATGTCCTGGTAGTGCGCCTGGTTGTAGTCCGCCTGCCAGGCCGTCGAGTTGTCGTTCTTGCGGTCCGGGGCGGCGATCTGGTTGTGCGCCGGGCCGGGGGTGCCGCCGTACTTGACCTTGCCGTCCGGAGTCGTGCTGGTGGTGTCCACCTGGGTGCCGAAGTCGACCAGGATCGTGAAGATCTTGTCGGTGCGCTCGCGGGACAGCTCGACGTACTTGTCGCGGCCCAGCTTGATCGAGGAGCCGTTGCCGTGCTGCTCGACCTTCGCGGTGCCGTTGACCAACTGCTCCACCGCGGCGGTCTGCTCGGCCTGCTGCTTGTCGGCCAGCGGGCTCTGCAGTTCGCGCGGGACGCTGTCGTTCTGGAGCGCCTCGGCCGGGTCGGTGACCGTCTTGGTCGCGGGGGCGGCGGTGGCGGTCCCCGGGAGCATTCCGGCGCCCAGCGCGGCGGTCACCGCGATGGCGGCGGAAGCCGCGACAGCCCTCTTGGTTATCTTCAACGTGGTGACGTCCTCCCCTTACCGGTCGGGCTGGTTGGCCGAACCGGTGAACCAATGCAAGACAGGTGGACGACATTTGACCCAAGGTCCGGTAAAAAAGAAAGACCTTGACCCTGGTGTGGCCACGCCGCTATGCTCCCGCATCCCGGTTTCCCTGACGGTCCGTCAACCTACCTACCGTTCCTGTCCGCTAAGGGTCGGTCGTGCCCGCACCGCGCCGCGGTCCACCCGTTCGGCGGGCCGCCCGGCCGCATTCACAGCACACGGAAACCTAAACAGTTTTTCAACTGAAGAGCAGGACGGTAGAAAACCGCCGCCCCCGACCTGATCAGGTCGGGGGCGGCGGCTTGCCGAACGCTTTGCGGGGCTATTACTTGGTCAGGTCCGGACCGGCCGCCGAGACCGCCGCGGGAGTGTCCGCCACCGGGGACTTCTCCTCACCGCGGAAGGTGAACTTGGCTTCCTTGCCCTCGCCCTCCACACCGACCACCACGATGTGGCCGGCCCGCAGCTCACCGAACAGGATCTTCTCGGACAGGTGGTCCTCGATCTCCCGCTGGATCGTGCGGCGCAGCGGACGCGCGCCCAGGATCGGGTCGTAGCCGCGCTTGGCCAGCAGCTGCTTGGCCTCGACGCTGAGCTCGATGCCCATGTCGCGGTCCTTCATCCGCTGGTCGACCCGGGCGATCATCAGGTCGACGATCTCGATGATGTTCGCCTCGGACAGCTGGTGGAAGACCACGATGTCGTCGACGCGGTTCAGGAACTCGGGGCGGAAGTGCTGCTTGAGCTCCTCGCCGACCTTCGCCTTCATCCGCTCGTAGCCGGCCTGGACGTCACCCGTGGCGGCGAAGCCCAGGTTGAAGCCCTTGGAGATGTCCCGGGTGCCGAGGTTGGTGGTCATGATGATGACCGTGTTCTTGAAGTCCACGACCCGGCCCTGGGAGTCGGTCAGGCGACCGTCCTCCAGGATCTGCAGCAGCGAGTTGAAGATGTCCGGGTGGGCCTTCTCGACCTCGTCGAACAGGACCACCGAGAACGGCTTGCGACGCACCTTCTCGGTGAGCTGGCCGCCCTCCTCGTAGCCCACGTAGCCGGGCGGGGAGCCGAACAGCCGGGAGACGGTGTGCTTCTCCGAGAACTCGGACATGTCCAGCGCGATCAGCGCGTCCTCGTCCCCGAACAGGAACTCCGCCAGGGTCTTGGACAGCTCGGTCTTACCGACGCCGGACGGGCCGGCGAAGATGAACGAGCCACCGGGGCGCTTCGGGTCCTTCAGACCCGCCCGGGTGCGGCGGATCGCCTGGGAGAGCGCCTTGATCGCGTCCTCCTGGCCGATGACCCGCTTGTGCAGCTCGTCCTCCATGCGCAGCAGGCGCGAGGACTCCTCCTCGGTCAGCTTGAAGACCGGGATGCCGGTGGCGGTGGCCAGGACCTCGGCGATGAGCTCCTCGTCCACCTCGGCCACGACGTCCATGTCGCCGGCCTTCCACTCCTTCTCCCGCTTGGCCTTCGCCTGGAGCAGCTGCTTCTCGTTGTCGCGCAGCGACGCGGCCTTCTCGAAGTCCTGCGCGTCGATCGCGGACTCCTTCTCCCGGCGCACGTCGGCGATCTTCTCGTCGAACTCGCGCAGGTCCGGCGGCGCGGTCATCCGGCGGATGCGCATCCGGGAACCGGCCTCGTCGATCAGGTCGATCGCCTTGTCCGGCAGGAAGCGGTCCGAGATGTACCGGTCGGCCAGGGTGGCGGCGGCGACCAGGGCGGCGTCGGTGATCGAGACCCGGTGGTGCGCCTCGTACCGGTCGCGCAGGCCCTTGAGGATCTCGATGGTGTGCGGGAGCGAGGGCTCGGCGACCTGGATCGGCTGGAAGCGGCGCTCCAGCGCGGCGTCCTTCTCCAGGTGCTTGCGGTACTCGTCCAGCGTGGTGGCGCCGATGGTCTGCAGCTCGCCGCGGGCCAGCATCGGCTTCAGGATGGAGGCGGCGTCGATCGCGCCCTCGGCGGCGCCCGCACCCACCAGGGTGTGGAGCTCGTCGATGAACAGGATGATGTCGCCGCGGGTGCGGATCTCCTTGAGCACCTTCTTCAGGCGCTCCTCGAAGTCACCGCGGTAGCGCGAGCCGGCCACCAGGGCGCCGAGGTCCAGCGTGTAGAGCTGCTTGTCCTTCAGCGTCTCCGGGACCTCGCCCTTGACGATCGCCTGGGCCAGGCCCTCGACGACGGCGGTCTTGCCGACGCCGGGCTCGCCGATCAGCACCGGGTTGTTCTTGGTGCGGCGGGACAGCACCTGCATGACCCGCTCGATCTCCTTCTCGCGCCCGATCACCGGGTCGAGCTTGGCCTCGCGGGCGGCCTGCGTCAGGTTGCGCCCGAACTGGTCGAGCACCAGGGAGGTGGAGGGGGTGCCCTCGGCGGGACCGCCGGCCGTGGCCGACTCCTTGCCGCTGCCGGTCTGGTAGCCGGACAGCAGCTGGATGACCTGCTGGCGCACCCGGTTCAGGTCGGCGCCGAGCTTCACCAGGACCTGGGCGGCGACGCCCTCGCCCTCGCGGATCAGGCCGAGCAGGATGTGCTCGGTGCCGATGTAGTTGTGGCCGAGCTGAAGCGCCTCGCGGAGCGACAGCTCCAGGACCTTCTTCGCCCGGGGGGTGAAGGGGATGTGCCCGGACGGGGCCTGCTGGCCCTGGCCGATGATCTCCTCCACCTGCTGGCGGACCGCCTCGAGCGAGATGCCGAGGCTCTCCAGCGCCTTTGCGGCGACACCCTCGCCCTCGTGGATCAGGCCCAGGAGGATGTGCTCGGTGCCGATGTAGTTGTGGTTGAGCATCCGGGCTTCTTCCTGTGCCAGGACGACAACCCGCCGCGCGCGGTCGGTGAACCTCTCGAACATCGTTAATCGCTCCTCAGAGCGGTCGGTCAGTTCGGGGGCCGTCCCCGCCCTGTCCTTCCGCATGCTAGTCCCGCTCAGCAGCGCGGCTACGGAACTCCCACGGAGCGGGAGCAACATGCTGCGCGACCAGCCGACACCTTTCCCAACCTGATGCTGGGAGACGGTGTTCCCAGCGACGGGCCCGATGCACCGGATCCCGCTACGCCAACGGCGAACACGGTCCGGCGGAACCGGCGGACCGGCCCCGCGGTGTGCTGCGGGCGGACTCCGCGGAGCCCGTCCACCAGCATTCATACCCGGTAATCCGGCGGGTTTCGCGTGGTTTCCCGGGGGTCTGTGTTCGCCTGGCGAGAAGTCTGCCGACCGGGGACCTGGATGACGGGCCGTCAGGTCGGCTGCGGGCGGCTCACCGCCGTTCCGGTGGCGGTCGCGTGACCGCCCGGCCCCTCCAGCGTTGCACAGGTCGTGACCCGTCCGCCGCCGCCCGCCCCGGCCGCACCCCGTGCGGCGGTCGGCTGGCGCGGCTCGGACCGGGTGACCGCGCCGCTGGGGCCCGCGCGGGCCGCGCTGGGCCGGCTGGAGCGGCTGGGCCGCCCCACCGGGCCGGTGCTGCGGCAGTCCGGCCGGGCCGTCTTCCTGCTCGCCCCGGGGGCCGCCGAGCCGGTGCCCGACCTGCTCCGCTGGCTGGGCTGGGGCCCGGAGCTGGGGCTGCCGATCGAGGCCCGGGCGGCGCACCCGGGAGACCCCCGGGTGCCCGAACCGCGGACCGCCGACTGGCTGCGGGCCGGAGCGCCGCGGCCCGCCCTGGACCTGCGCTCGCCCGCCCTGCTGCACCTGCTGGACGCCCTCGCGGACGCCTGCGCGCGGGAACGGCTGGGCCTGCCGCCCGCCCGCTGAGAGCCCCGCCGGGGCTCGGGCGACTCCCCCGGGAGCCGCCGTCAGGAGGCGTTGGCCTTCTCGTACGCCTCGCGCACGTTGCTCGGGACGCGGCCGCGGTCGTTGACCGGGAGGCCGTTCTCCTTCGCCCAGGTGCGGATCTTGGCGGTGTCGGCCTGGCCGGCCGCGGCGGACCGGCCGCCGCCGCTGCGCCCGCCGCCGCTGCCGCCGCGCCGCGGGGCGGTCAGCCGGCCGCTCTGCTTGCGGCCCTTCTCGACGTACGGGGCGAGCAGGTCGCGGAGCTTCTCCGCGTTGTCGCTCTTCAGGTCGATCTCGTAGGCCACGCCGTCCAGGGCGAACGTCACCGTCTCGTCCGCGGAGCCGCCGTCGAGATCGTCTTCCAGAATGACCTGAACCCTCTGTGCCACGGGCTTCCCTTTCCGCGATAACGATCCATTGCCTGGAGAAAGGAAAGCGTCTTTTCCCGGAAAACACAAACCCCTGTGTCGCCGGTCGTGCCGCGGGGCATGACTCACAGGTGCAGCAGCATCCGCGAGTTGCCCAGCGTGTTCGGCTTCACCCGCTCCAGGTCGAGGAACTCGGCGACGCCTTCGTCGTACGAGCGCAGGAGTTCTTCATAGACTTCTGTGGCCACGGCCGCCGGGTCTGCCGTACGATCGTCGTTTTCGCCGATCTCCACGAAGCCGTGTTTCGAGAAGAACGGAACCTCGAACGTCAGGCAGAAAATCCGACGGACGCCGAGCCAGCGCGCGGTCTCCAGCAGCTTGTCCAGCAGCAGGTGCCCGATACCGAGGCCCTTGCAGACCGGGTCCACCGCGAGGGTGCGCACCTCGGCGAGGTCCTCCCACATCACGTGGAGCGCGCCGCAGGCCACCACCCGGCCGTCCTGGTCGCGTTCGGCGACCCAGAACTCCTGGACGGATTCGAACAGTGTGACGGTCGGCTTGTCGAGCAGAATGCCGTCCCGGGAGTACGCGTCGATGAGCCGGCGGACGGCGCGCACGTCGGTGGTCCGCGCACGGCGGATGGTGACCTCCATGCCGGGGAACGTTATCGTGCCGCGGGCGGCCCGGTCTCGTCGGTATCGGCGCCCGCCACCCGCAGCGCGTCGCGCAACCACTCGCGCTGTTCCGGGGACATCATCCCGAAGAAGTGCACCAGGGCGGCGGCCGGATTGTCGCTCGTCGCCCAGGCGTCGTTCATCAGCGCGGCGGTGTACGCCTCCCGGGAGGAGACCGGCTCATATCGGTATGCGCGCCCGGCGCGCTCCCGGCGCACCCAGCCCTTTCGATAGAGCTTGTCGAGCACCGTCATCACGGTGGTGTACGCGATTTCGCGTCCCGACCGCAGATCCTGCAGAACCTCCCGAACCGTGACCGGGCGGTTCCACTGCCACACCCGGGTCATGATGTCGTTCTCGAGTTCTCCGAGTTGCCGCACCATAGTGCCGCCAAGGATAGGACCGATGCGGACAAAAGGCGGCAAACGGCAAACGGACCGGCGCGCCGCTCCCCGGAGGGGGGAACGGCGCACCGGCCCGGAGACCGCTATTCGGCGGCGGAACGCGCCGCCATGGCCTCGGCGGCGGCGTCCTCCTTGGCCTTCTGGGCGCCGCCCTGGCTGCGGATGATGGCCCGCACCAGGAAGGCGAAACCGACCGCCATGACCAGCGGCGGGACGATCGCGCTGACGTACTCCATCGGTTACTCCTCGGTCGGGTCGGACGCGCCCTCGGCGGCGGTCCTCTCGTTCTTCGCCGCCTTCTCCGGCTTCACCAGCGGGAAGAGCACCGTCTCGCGGATGTTCTTGCCGGTGAGCAGCATGATCAGGCGGTCCACGCCCAGGCCGAGGCCGCCGGTGGGCGGCATCGCGTACTCCAGGGCGCGCAGGAAGTCCTCGTCCAGCTGCATCGCCTCGACGTCGCCGCCGGCCGCCAGCAGCGACTGCGCGGTGAGCCGGGCGCGCTGCTCGACCGGGTCGATCAGCTCGGAGTAGGCGGTGCCGATCTCGGTGCCGAAGATCACCAGGTCCCACTTCTCCGCGACGCCCTCGATCGAGCGGTGCTGCCGGGTCAGCGGGGAGACCGAGGTCGGGTAGTCCTTGATGAAGGTCGGCCGGATCGCGTGGTGCTCCAGCAGGCGCTCGATCAGCTCCAGCACGATCTGGCCGTGGTCCCAGGCCGGGTCCAGGTACTCGCCCAGGCCGTGCTCGGCGGCCAGCTTCCGCAGCTCCTCGGCGGAGGTGGCCGGGGTGACCTCGGTGCCCAGGTGGGCGGAGATGCCCGGGTAGACCGAGACCTCCTCCCAGGGCTCGGCCAGGTCGATCTCGTGCTCGGCGCCGTCCGGGCCGAGGCCCCTGACCACGGTGGTGCCCAGCGCGTCCCGGGCGGCGTTGACGATGACCGCCCGGATCAGCTCGGCCTGGGTGTCGTAGTCGCCGTACGCCTCGTACGACTCCAGGGCGGTGAACTCCGGGTTGTGGGTGGCGTCCGCGCCCTCGTTGCGGAAGTTCCGGTTGATCTCGAAGACCTTCTCGGCGCCGCCGACCACCAGGCGCTTGAGGTACAGCTCGGTGGCGATGCGCAGGTACAGGTCGATGTCGTACGCGTTGATGTGCGTCGTGAACGGGCGGGCGTTGGCGCCGCCGTGGATCGGCTGCAGCATCGGGGTCTCGACCTCGAGGTAGCCGCGGTCCTCGTAGGTGCGGCGGATCGAGCGGATCACCCGGGTGCGCAGCTGGAGCATCTCGCGCGCCTCGGGGTTGACGATCAGGTCCACGTAGCGCTGGCGGACCCGGGCCTCCGGGTCGTTCAGGCCCTTGTGCTTGTCCGGCAGCGGGCGCAGGCACTTGGCGGTGAGCTCCCAGCGGTCGACCATCACGCTGAGCTCGCCGCGCTTGGAGGTGATCACCTCGCCCTCGACGCCGACCTGGTCGCCGAGGTCGATGTCGCCCTTCCAGGCGGCCAGCCGCTCGGCGCCCAGCCTGTCCAGGGAGAGCATCACCTGGAGGTCGCCGGAGCCGTCCCGCAGGGTGGCGAAGCAGAGCTTGCCGCCGGTGCGGGCCAGGACCACCCGGCCGGTGACGCCGACCCGCTCGCCGGTGGCGGTGTCCGCGGCCAGGTCGGGGTGCTTGTCGCGCAGCTCGGCGATGGTGGTGGTGCGGGGGAAGCCGACCGGGTACGGGTCGACGCCGGCCGCCCGGAGCCGGTCCAGCTTCTCGCGCCGGACGCGCATCTGCTCGGGAAGGTCGTCGGTCGCGGGGACGGTGCTCTGATCACTCACCCCACCAGGGTAGCCAGGCTCACGGCCCGCTCCGTCACGGGATGTCGGAGGGGGCGCGCCGGGAACGGCGGAGCCCCCTCCGGGGGAGGGGGCCCGGGGCGCGGCGGCCGGTCAGCCGTCGGTGCCGGTGGCGAGTTCCGGGTGCTCCTCGTCGGCCGGGGGCTCCTGGTGCGGGGCCGAGCGGGCGCGGCGGCCGAACAGCTCGGCGGGGGTGGGCATCCGGCGGGGGCGGGGGCGCTCGGCCGGGTGCGGGGGCTGCTGGTCGTTCATCGGGGACCGTCCTCCGACTGGGGTGGCGGGCTGGGGTTCGGACGCCGGGCTGGGCACCGCCGCGAGGTGCCGCTGGCCGGAGCCCAGCGAGAGCCGCTCGCGGACCTCGGCCTCGGCGAGCGCGTGGCAGCGCCCGGCGAGCCGGGAGCGGCGGGCCTGTTCGGGCGGGCCGCAGGGCTGGCGGGACAGCGAGCGCAGGGCCGAGAGGTCCTCGGCGGTGGGCAGGTAGCCGTCGGCGACGGCCTCCTCCAGGCGGTCCAGGTAGCCCGCGACGCTCCCGGGCAGGGCGGCCCGGTAGCGGGCCAGGTCGGTGAGCAGGAAGGCCCGCAGCCGCCCGCCCTCCTGGACCGCCTCGTCGATGGCCTCGGTCAGCCGCAGCGCGTCCTGGACGTCCTCGGTCCACAGTTCGCCGGCCGCGGCGGGCAGCGGGAGCCGGTCGGGCGCGGCCGGGTAGAGGGCTTGGGCGAGGACACGGCGCAGCACCCGGACTTCATCGGCGCTGAAGGCCATGCCGCCGCGCGATCCGTGTGGCGTTGGCATGGGTCGACAGTACGTGTCGTACGTCCGACTTATGGCGATTGATGACGTGTTTGTCCCGATTGGCCTATGAGATGGCCCGCGGGCCGCCCGCGCCCCGGGAACGCGGCGGGCCCCGGCGCCCGCCGGGGCGGACCGGGGCCCGGGCGGGGTGGCCGGGGCTGTCAGGCGGCGGTGGCCGGGCGGTTGCGTTCGAAGATCAGGCGCAGGCCGATCAGGGTCAGCCAGGGCTCGTGCACGTCGATCGAGTCGGCCTCGCCGAGCACCAGCGGGGCCAGGCCGCCGGTGGCGATCACCTGGACGTCGTTCGGGTCCTTGGCGAGTTCCTTGGCCATCCGGTTGACCAGGCCGTCGACCTGGCCGGCGAAGCCGTACAGGATGCCCGACTGCATGCCCTCGACGGTGTTCTTGCCGATCACGTTCCGCGGGCGGGCCAGCTCGATCTTGCGGAGCATCGCGGTCCGGCCGCCCAGGGCGTCGACCGAGATCTCGATGCCCGGGGCGATCGCGCCGCCCACGTAGTCGCCGCGCGCGTTGATCGCGTCGAAGGTGGTCGCGGTGCCGAAGTCGACCACGATGCACGGGCCGCCGTACAGGTGGTTGGCGGCCAGCGCGTTGACGATCCGGTCCGCGCCGACCTCCTTCGGGTTGTCCATCAGCACGTGCACGCCGGTCTTCACGCCCGGCTCGACGATCACCGCCGGGACGTCCCCGTAGTAGCGGCGGGTCACCTCGCGCAGTTCGTGCAGGACGGCCGGCACCGAGGAGCAGATCGCCAGGCCGGCCACCCGGTCGTCCGCCGAGACGATCGGGTGGGCGCCCATCAGGCCCTGCATCAGCACCGCGAGTTCGTCCGCGGTGCGGCGCGGGTCGGTGGAGATCCGCCAGTGCTCGACGATCTCCTCGCCGTCGAACAGGCCGAGCGTGGTCTGGGTGTTGCCGACGTCGATGGTGAGGAGCATGGGGCGCTTTCTGCTTCGAAGGGTTGGGGTTCGAAGGGTCAGGAGCTGCGGAGGTCCAGGCCGATGTCGAGGATCGGTGCGGAGTGCGTCAGGGCGCCGACGGCCAGGTAGTCGACCCCAGTCTCGGCGACCTCGCGCGCGGTGGCCAGGGTCAGGCCGCCGGAAGCCTCCAGCTTCGCCCGGCCCGCGACCAGCGCGACCGCCTCGCGCAGCTGCGCGGGGGTGAAGTTGTCCAGCAGGATCAGGTCCGCGCCGGCCTCCAGGACGGGCGCGATCTGCTCGACCGTGTCCACCTCGACCTCGATCGGCAGCTCCGGGAACGCCTCGCGCACGGCGGTGAACGCCTCCACCACACCGCCCGCCGCGACCACGTGGTTGTCCTTCACCAGCGCGGCGTCCGAGAGCGCCATCCGGTGGTTGGCGCCGCCGCCGGCCCGCACCGCGAACTTCTCCAGCGCGCGCAGGCCCGGGGTGGTCTTGCGGGTGTCGCGGACCACCGCGCCGGTGCCCTCCAGGGCGTCCGCCCAGGCCCGGGTCGCGGTGGCGATGCCGGACAGGTGGCAGAGCAGGTTCAGCGCCGAGCGCTCGGCGGTGAGCAGGTCCCGGGTGCGGCTGCGCACCGAGAGCAGCACCTGGCCGGGGGCGACCCGCTCGCCGTCCTCGACGTGCCGCTCGACCTCGAACTCCTCCTCGCAGACCAGCGAGACGACGGCCTCCGCCACCCGCAGACCGGCCACCACGCCCGCCTGGCGGGCGGTGAAGTCGGCGGTGGCGACGGCCTCGGCCGGGACGGTCGCCACCGAGGTGACGTCCTCGCCGCCGGCCAGGTCCTCGGACAGGGCCGTCATCGCCACGTCCTCCACCTCGACCGGGTCCAGCCCGGCGTCCTCCAGCAGGGCGGCGAGCGCCGGGTCGAGACCGGTCTCGTACTCCTCGCCCTCGCCGCACGCGCAGCCGTCGCCGCAGCCGCCGGACTCGGTGGACAGGAGGGGCAGTTCGGAGTGGGACATGGTGGCAGGGCTCCAGGTTTCGGCGGTACGGGGATCGGCTGGCGGGGGTGCGCTCGCGGACGTCAGCCGGCGAGCGGGTGGACGACGTGGCGGTGCCAGTGGGCGTCGTCGCGGTCGGGGAAGTCCTCGCGCCAGTGGCAGCCGCGGGTCTCCTGGCGCAGGGCGGCGGAGGTGGTGAGTGCGGTGGCGACCTGGTGCAGGTTGGTGGCCTCCCAGGTCTCCACGGACGGGGAGCCGGGGTGGTCCGGGTCGGCCAGGTCGGCCAGGCCCTTGGCGGTGGCGGCCAGCGAGTCCGCGGAGCGGATCACGCCCGCGCCGGTGGACATCAGCTGCTGGAGCTCGCCGCGGGCCCCGGCGGGCAGCAGCGGGACGGGCTCGGCCGCGTGCGCCGCGTCGGTGGTGACGGTGCGGGCCGGGAGCCGGCCGGCGGCGTTCAGCGCGGCCAGGTCGGCGGCGATCCGCTCGGCGAAGACCAGGCCCTCCAGCAGCGAGTTGGAGGCCAGCCGGTTGGCGCCGTGCACGCCGGTGCAGGCGACCTCGCCGCAGGCGTACAGGCCCGGGACGGTGGTGCGGCCGTGCAGGTCGGTGCGGACGCCGCCGGAGGCGTGGTGGGCGGCCGGGGAGACCGGGATCGGCTCGGTGACCGGGTCGATGCCGTGCGCCCGGCAGGCGGCCAGGATGGTGGGGAAGCGGTGCTCCCACATCTCGGCGCCGAAGTGCCGCCCGTCCAGGTACATGTGCCGGGCGCCCTGCTCGTGCATCCGGCGGATGATCGCCTTGGCGACGATGTCACGCGGGGCGAGCTCGGCCAGTTCGTGCTGGCCGACCATGAAGCGGACCCCGTCCGCGTCGACCAGGTGCGCGCCCTCGCCGCGGACCGCCTCGGAGACCAGCGGCTGCTGGCCCTGGGCGTCCGGGCCGAGGAACAGCACGGTCGGGTGGAACTGGACGAACTCCAGGTCGGTGACCTCGGCGCCGGCCCGCAGGGCGAGCGCGACGCCGTCGCCGGTGGAGACCGCCGGGTTGGTGGTGGCCGAGAAGACCTGGCCCATGCCGCCGGTGGCCAGCACCACGGCCCGGGCCAGGATCGCGCCGACGCCGTCGCGCTGGCCCTCGCCCATCACGTGCAGGGTGACGCCGGAGGCGTGCCCGTCGGCGTCGGTGAGCAGGTCCAGGACCAGGGCGTGCTCGATCAGCTCCAGGCCCGGGTCGGCCTCGATCGCGGCGACCAGGGCGCGCTCGATCTCGGCACCGGTGGCGTCGCCGCCGGCGTGCGCGATCCGGCGGCGGTGGTGGCCGCCCTCGCGGGTCAGCACGATCTCGCCGTCCTCGTCGAGGTCGAACTCGGCGCCCGCCTCGATGAGCCGGCGCACCGCGTCCGGGCCCTCGGTGACCAGGGTGCGCACCGCCTCCTCGTCGCACAGGCCGGCGCCCGCGACCAGGGTGTCCTGGAGGTGCTGCTCCGGGGTGTCGCCCTCGCCCAGGGCGGCGGCGATGCCGCCCTGGGCCCAGCGGGTGGAGCCCTCGTCCAGCACCGCCTTGGTGACCACCATGGCCCGCAGGCCGGCCTTGCGGGCGTTGAGCGCGACGGTGAGCCCGGCCACGCCGGAGCCGATCACGACCACGTCGGTGCTCGTGGTCCAGCCGGGGGCGGGGGCGGTCAGGCGGTGCGACATGGGTTCAGCTGCTCCTTCAGCGCGCGGCGGCGTCGGCCGCGCCGTTCGCACCACCGTACGCGCCGTCCCCGCGCACCAGTCCGCTGCCCTCGGGGGCGTCCGCGGGGTCGCCGCCGAGGCCGGTGATCCGGTTGCGCTCGTCGACGAACACCACCTTCGGCAGGTACGCCTTGGCCTCGGCGGTGTCCATCTGCCCGTAGGCGATCAGGATCACCAGGTCGCCGGGGTGGACCAGGCGCGCGGCGGCGCCGTTGATGCCTATGACGCCCGAGCCGCGCGGGCCGGCGATGGTGTAGGTCTCCAGCCGGGCGCCGTTGTTGATGTCGACGATGTGGACCAGCTCGCCGGGGAGCAGGTCCGCGGCGTCGAGCAGGTCCTCGTCGACCGTCACCGAACCGACGTAGTGCAGGTCGGCCTGGGTGACGGTGGCGCGGTGGATCTTGGACTTGAGCATGGTGCGGAACATGGGTCACGCCTCCTGTGAGTGCATGCCTGGTGGTGCCTACCGGTGGTGGACGGGACGGCCGGGCCCTCGGGGGGCCGGCCGCCCCGGGTGTCCGGGCTAGCGGACGATGACGCTCACGTTGTCGATCAGCCGGGTCGAGCCGACCCGGGCCGCGACGGCGAGCACCGCCTCGCCCCGGAAGTCGTCCGGCGCCTCGGTGAAGGACAGCGGATCGACCAGGGCGAGGTAGTCGGGGGAGACGCCGTCCGCGCCCTCCAGCACGGCGGCGGCCGCCTCGCGGACGGCCTTCGGGCCCTGCGCGCCGGCGTCCCGGCCGGCGAACAGGGCGCGGGAGAGGGCGAGCGCCCGGGTGCGCTCCTCCTCGGAGAGGAAGCGGTTGCGGGAGGACAGCGCCAGGCCGTCCTCCTCGCGGACGGTCGGGACGCCGACCACCTCCACGTCGAAGTCCAGGTCGGCGACCATCCGGCGGACGATCGCCAGCTGCTGGGCGTCCTTCTCGCCGAACACCGCGAAGTCCGGGTCGGTGATGTGCAGCAGCTTGGCGACCACGGTCAGCATCCCGTCGAAGTGCCCCGGGCGGGACGCGCCCTCGAAGCCCTCGCCCATCGGGCCGGCCGAGAGCCGCACCAGCGGCTCGCCGTTCGGGTACACCTCGTCCACGGACGGGGCGAACACCACGTCCGCGCCCGCCTCCTCGGCGAGCGCGAGGTCCGCGTCCAGGGTGCGCGGGTAGCGGTCCAGGTCCTCGCCGGCGCCGAACTGCAGCGGGTTCACGAAGACCGTCACCGCGACCCGGCCGTCCCGGCCGACCTGGCGGCGGGCCTCCCGCACCAGCGCCGCGTGGCCCGCGTGCAGCGCGCCCATGGTCATCACCACGGCGTTGTCCACCGGCTGCTCGTCCGGCCAGAACGCGGCCTCGAACTCCTCCACGGTGCGGGTCAGCACCGCCGTGCGGGCCTTCGCCGCCTTCGGGGCCTTCGCCGGGCGCCTGTCGCGTGCCATCAGTGCTTCTCCTCGTTCAGTACGTCCAGCAGCGCCGCCGCCGGCTCCGGCTTCAACGTGCCGTTGGCCACCGCGCGCTGGGCGGTCGCCCGCGCCATCGCCCGGTACGCCTGGCCGATGTCCGGGGTCACCGTAGCGAGTCGGTCCAGGTGCGTGCGCACCGTCCCGACGTCACCGCGGGCCACCGGGCCGGTCAGCGCGAGGTCGCCCGAGCGCAGGGCGTTGTCCAGGGCCGCGCCCAGCAGCGGGCCGAGCATCTGACCGGGTTCCTGGACGCCCGCCGTGCGCAGCAGCTCCATCGCCTGCGCGACCAGCGTCACCAGGTGGTTCGCGCCGTGCGCGAGCGCCGTGTGGTAGAGCGGCCGGACCTCCTCGGGGATCCAGGACGGCTCGCCGCCCATCTCCACCACCAGGGCCTCGGCGACCGGGCGCAGCTCCTCCGGGGCGGTCACCCCGAACGGGCAGCCGGCCAGCCGGGCCACGTCCACCGAGGTGCCGGTGAAGGTCATCGCGGGGTGCAGCGCCAGCGGCAGCGCGCCCGCCCGGGCGGCGGGCTCCAGCACGGCCACGCCGTGCGCGCCCGAGGTGTGCACGAGCAGCTGGCCCGGGCGGACCGCGCCGGTCGCGGCCAGGCCCTGCACGAGACCGGGCAGGGCGTCGTCCGGGACGGTCAGCAGCACCAGGTCCGCGGCGGCCGTCACCTGCGGGGGCGCGACCAGCCGCACCCCCGGCAGCAGGGCCTCGGCCCGGCGGCGGGACGCGGCGGAGACGCCGGACGCGGCGACCACGCGGTGGCCGGCGAGCTGCAGGGCGGCGCCCAGGGCGGGGCCGACGCGGCCGGCGCCGAGAACGCCCACGGTGAGTCGGGCGGGGCGGTTACCGGGGTCGGAGGGGTCTCCGAAGTCGGGCAGCACTCTTCCGTTCCAGTCCTCTAGGGGTACCAGACGTACCGGTCAATGGTACGGGGGTTTCCGGCCCGCCCACCCGTGCGCCCGGTCCGGGGGCGCGCGGGCCGGGGCGGCGGCTCCCCGTCAGGGGGTCTCGCCGGCTCGGACGAGGCCGTTCTCGTAGGCGAGGACGACGGCCTGGACGCGGTCGCGGAGGCCGAGTTTGGCGAGGATGCGGCCGACGTGGGTCTTGACGGTGGCTTCGGAGAGGACCAGGCGGGCGGCGATCTCGCCGTTGGAGAGGCCCTGGGCGACCAGCAGGAAGACCTCGCGCTCGCGGTCGGTGAGCGGGCCGAGCAGGGGGGAGCCGGGGGTGCCGGCGGGGGTGGGGAGGACCTCGGCGAAGCGGTCGATCATGCGGCGGGTGGTGGTGGGGGCGACCACCGCGTCGCCGCCGTGCACGGAGCGGATCGCGGCGACCAGCTCGGTGGGCGGGACGTCCTTGAGCAGGAAGCCGGAGGCGCCGGCCTTGAGCGCGGCGAAGGCGTACTCGTCCAGGTCGAAGGTGGTGAGGATGAGGACCCGGGGGGCGCCCTCGATCGGGGTGCCGTGCTCGTCGAGGCAGATCCGGCGGGTGGCCTGGACGCCGTCGAGCCGGGGCATCCGGACGTCCATCAGGATCACGTCGACCTCGGCGGTGCGCAGCACGTCGACGGCCTGCTGGCCGTCGCCCGCCTCGGCGGCGATCTCGATGTCGCCCTGTGACTGCAGGACCATCCGGAAGCCGGTGCGCAGCAGTTCCTGGTCGTCGACCAGCATGACGCGGATCGGCATCGCTCGGGTCTCCTTACATGGGGGGCGGGTGGGTCAGGCGGAGGCTTTGAGCGGCAGGACGGCCCGGATCCGGAAGCCGCCGCCGGGCCGGGGCCCGACGTCCAGGCTGCCGCTGACCATACCGACGCGTTCGCGCATGCCGATCAGGCCGTGGCCGAGCCCGTCGGTGCCGCCGGAGAGCTGTTCGCGGGTGGAGCCGCGGCCGTCGTCCTCGACCAGGACCTCCAGGTCGCCGTCCCGGAAGTCGACGGCGACCCGGGCCCGGGCGTCCGGCCCGCCGTGCTTGCGGACGTTGGTGAGCGCCTCCTGGACGATCCGGTAGACCGTCAGCTCCAGGCCGCGGGGCAGTTCGCGGACCTGGCCGGTGGCGGCGAACTCGACCGGCAGGCCGGCCGTGCGGACCTGCTCCAGCAGGTCGGGCAGCTCCTCGACGCCGGGCTGCGGCACGTACTCGCCGGCCGTGTCGGCGGTGCGCAGCACCCCGAGCAGGCGGCGCATCTCGGCGAGGGCCTGGCGGCCGGTGGACGCGATGGTGCCGAGCGCCTCCTTGGCCTGCTGCGGGGAGGAGTCCATCACGTAGGCGGCGCCGTCGGCCTGCACGATCATCACCGAGACGTTGTGCGCGACCACGTCGTGCAGCTCGCGGGCGATCCGGGCGCGCTCGGCGGCGACCGCGACCTGGGCCTGGGCGTCGCGCTCGCGCTCCAGCCGGGCGGCCCGGTCCTCCAGCTCGACCAGGTAGGCGCGGCGGACCCGGGTGAGCCGGCCCCAGGCCCAGCACAGCACGAACGGGGTGGTCATCAGGACGGCCAGGAACACCGCCGCGTAGCCGCTCTGGCGCTGCTCCGCGGGCGTCAGCCGCCACAGCGTCAGCGGACCGGCCGCCAGGCTGGCCGCCAGCGCCAGCCGGGACGTCCAGGCGTGGCCGAACGCGGCGCCGGTGTAGCCGAACACCAGGTAGGCGACGCTCGACACGTTGGGGTCGATCCCGAACGCGACCTGGCCGAGGCCGAGCGCGACGGCCGCCGCGGTGGTGGCGTCCGGCCGGCGGCGGCGCACCACCATCAGGGCGGGCAGCAGGACGGCGACCGCGACGCCGGTGTAGTGCTTCCAGGAGGGCAGCGGGTCGTCCGGCATGCCGGACGACTCGACCGCGGCGAGCACGCCGAGCATCAGGACGAGCAGTGCCCAGCCGGAGTCGACGACCACGGGATGTCGGCGGAGCCAGGCGTTGAGTCGATGCACGTCTCCAGCGTAGGGAGTCCGCGGGGCCGTTCTGCTCCGCCGCGAGGTCGATCCGGGGCTACTCCCCAGGGTGGAGGCGGATCCGCCCCGGTAACGTCGCCCACCATGACATGGATGCGGTGGCGGCCCGCGATCGAACACGCCCTGTACCGGCCCGACGGCGGCTTCTACCGCAGGCCGGAGGGCCCGGCCGGGCACTTCCGCACCTCGGTGCACGCCTCCGCGCGCTTCGCCGCCGCCGTCGCCCGCCTGCTGGCGGGGGTCGACGCGGCGCTCGGCCGGCCGGAGCGGCTGGCCTTCGTCGACGTCGGCGCCGGCCGCGGCGAACTCACCCTCGCGGTGCGCGACCTGCTCCCCGCCGGGCTGCGCGGACGGGTGAACCTCCGGGCCGTCGAGCTGGCCGACCGCCCGGCCGGCCTGCCCGCCGAGATCGGCTGGTCCGCCGAGCCGCCCGCCGGCGTCCGGGGCCTGCTGTTCGCCAACGAGTGGCTGGACAACGTCCCGCTGGAGGTGGCCGAGCGCGGCGCGGACGGGCGGCTGCGCTACGTCGAGGTCGCGCCGGACGGGGCGGAGCGGCCCGGCGGGCCGGTGGACCCGCAGGACGCGGCCTGGGCCGGGCGCTGGTGGCCGGACGGGGAGCGGGTCGAGCTCGGCGGCCCGCGGGACGCCGCCTGGGCCGCGGCCGTCGGCACCCTGGAGCGGGGCCTGGCGGTGGCCGTCGACTACGGGCACCTGCGGGCGGCCCGGCCGCCGTTCGGCACCCTGACCGGCTTCCGGGACGGCCGCGAGTGCGCCCCCGTCCCCGACGGCTCCCGCGACCTGACCGCGCACGTCGCGCTCGACGCGGCGGCGGTCGCCGGGCACCCGGTGCTGCTCACCACCCAGCGCGAGGCGCTGCGCGCGCTGGGCGTCAGCGGCGCCCGCCCGCCGCTGGCGCTGGCGGGCAGCGACCCGGCGGCCTACCTGCGCGCCCTCGGCGGGGCGGGCGAGGCCGCCGAGCTCACCGACCCGGGCGGGCTCGGCGCGTTCCACTGGCTGGTCCAGGCCGTCCGGATGCCGGTACCGGACGACCTCGCGGGCCTGCCGGGATGGCAGACTCTCCCCTCGTAGAAGGAGGCGACGGCCATGACGGAGACCACGGTCGGCATCGGCCCGGGCGCGCAGACGCTCCCCGGCGACGGCGGCAGCACCGACATGGTGCTCAACATCGGCCCGCAGCACCCGTCCACGCACGGCGTGCTCCGCCTGAAGCTGGTGCTCGACGGGGAGCGGATCGTCTCCGCCGAGCCGGTGATCGGCTACATGCACCGCGGCGCGGAGAAGCTCTTCGAGGCCCGCGACTACCGGCAGATCATCATGCTGGCCAACCGGCACGACTGGCTGTCCGCGTTCGCCAACGAGCTGGGCGTGGTGCTGGCCGTCGAGCGGATGCTCGGCATGGAGGTCCCCGAGCGGGCGGTCTGGCTGCGGACGCTGCTGGCCGAGCTCAACCGCGTCCTCAACCACCTGATGTTCCTCGGCTCCTACCCGCTGGAACTGGGCGGCATCACCCCGATCTTCCACTCCTTCAACGGCCGCGAGGAGCTCCAGCACGTCCTGGAGGAGGCCTCCGGCGGCCGGATGCACTACATGTTCAACCGGGTCGGCGGCCTCAAGGAGGACCTCCCGGCCGGCTGGCTCGGCCGGGTCCGGCGCGCGGTCGGCGTGGTGCGCGGGCAGCTGCCGGTCTTCGAGGACCTGGTGCTCGGCAACGAGATCTTCCGCGGCCGCACGGCGGGCGTCGGCGTCCTCTCCCGCGCGCACGTGCACGCGTACGGCGTCAGCGGGCCGATCGCCCGGGCCAGCGGCGTCGACTTCGACCTGCGCCGCGACGAGCCCTACCTCGCCTACGGGGAGCTGCGGGACGTCCTGAGGGTGGCCGTCCGGGAGGAGGGCGACTGCCTGGCCCGGTTCGAGTGCCTGCTGGAGCAGACCGCCAACTCCCTCGACCTCGCCGACGCGTGCCTCGACCGGCTGGCCGACCTGCCGGCCGGGCCGGTCAACCTGCGGCTGCCCAAGGTGCTCAAGGCGCCGGAGGGCGAGACGTACGCCTGGACCGAGAACCCGCTCGGCCTGAACGGGTACTACCTGGTCTCGCGCGGCGAGAAGACGCCGTGGCGGCTCAAGCTGCGCTCGGCGTCCTTCAACAACGTCCAGGCGCTGACCGAGCTGCTGCCGGGGACGCTGGTGGCGGACATGGTGGCGATCCTGGGGTCGATGTTCTTCGTGGTCGGCGACATCGACAAGTGAGCGGGCCCCGGCGGGGGCCCGCTCCCGGGCGCTACTGGTCCGCGGGGTGCGGGGCCAGCCGGGTGTCGTGGGCCTCGCAGAGGGCGACGAGCTGGTCGTACGCGGCCCGGCCCATGAGCTCGGTGAGCTCGGGGCGGTAGGAGACGTAGACCGGGTCGGGCGCGCGGTGGGCCTCGGGGGAGCCGGTGCACCACCAGTGCAGGTCGTGGCCGCCGGGGCCCCAGCCGCGGCGGTCGTACTCGCCGATGGAGACCTGGAGGTAGCGGGTGTCGTCGGGCCGGTCGATCCAGTCGTAGGTGCGGCGCACCGGCAGCTGCCAGCAGACGTCGGGCTTGGTCTCCAGCGGTTCGAGGCCCTCGCGCAGGGCCAGGACGTGCAGGGCGCAGCCGGCGCCGCCGGGGAAGCCGGGGCTGTTGAGGAAGAGGCAGGCCCCGTTGACCCGGCGGGTCTGGCGGTCGCCGTCCTCGTCGAACATGGTGATGCCGCCGTCGCGGCGGATCCGGCCCCTGGCGTCGGTGCCCTCGGCGTGGTGCTCCCAGATGTCGGGGGTGAGCCGGGCGGCGTGCCCGGCGACGCGCTGCTCGTCGTCCTCGTCGGAGTAGTGGGCGCCGAGGGTGCAGCAGCCGTCGGAGGCGCCGCGGCCGGGCTGGATGCCGTGGCAGCCCTTGCCGAAGATGCAGCCCCAGCGGGAGGTGAGCCAGGTGAGGTCGCAGCGGAACACCTGGTCCTCGTCGGCGGGGTCGGTGAACTCGACCCAGGCGCGCGGGAAGTCGAGGGCGACCTCGCGGACGGTGGGCATCGCCAGGTCGACGGCGGGGCCCTTGGCCTTGGCGGCCTTGGCGGCCCTGGCGGTCTTCGCCGGCTCGTCGGCCTTGGCGGGCTTCTTGGTCTTCTTGTTCTTGGTGCTGTCAGCTGGTGCCACCCGGCAAGGGTATGGCCTGGGCGGGACGGGCCGGGGTCGCGGCGCCGCGGCTTTGCCGGGGGTTCGTCCGAGTTGGGGTGGTTCCGGGGGTTTCGGGCGGCCGGGGAAGGTGAAACGGCTGTGAAAAGGGCCGCCGGCCGGTCGGCGCGGGCGGAGTGTGGTCCTAGGATGGCTCAGCCGATAGGTCGGGCGCACGGGCGCCCTTGCACGGGGGAGTGCAGATGGGCGACGAGGTCGTCATCCGGTCGTGGGAACTCCACGGCGAGGGACGTGAGTTCGAGAAGATCTCGGACGAGTTCGGTAACGCGGCGAAGCAGCTGGAGAGCGGCCTGGCGGCGCTGGGCGCGCCGTGGGGCGAGGACGAACCGGGGCAGCCGTTCGGCACCGCGTACGGCGAGGCCCGGGAGGGCGCGCTGGCCGGGCTGCAGGGGCTGTCGGAGCGGCTGGGCCGGATCGGGCGCGGGCTGCACACGATGGCGGACACCACCGACCGCACCGACCAGGAGATCAGCGCGGACTTCGACGCGCCCTCGCTGAACCACCCGACCGCAACCGGCCGGGCCTGAACCGGAGTCAGTCCACCTGGCGGGCCGCCGCGCGCGCCGAGCCGTACCACCCGAAGGGGGAGCACGTGTCCAGGAACCTGCCGGAGGAACTCGCCCCCGCGCTGGCGCGGACCGGCCACGCGTGGCCGCAGGCGGACGAGGACGGGCTGCGCCGGGCGGCCGGCCTGTGGCGCGAGTTCGGGTCGGACGCGGACGCCCTGGTGGCCCGCGGCGCGGCCTCCGTGCAGCGGGTGTCGGGGGAGAACAAGGGCCGCGCGGTGGACGCCTTCGCCGACCACTGGCGGCAGTTCAGCGGCGGCGGGCGCGGCCAGCTGGACGACGCCGCGGCGGCGGCCGGGCTGGTGGCCGCCGCGCTGGACAAGGCGGCCGGGGTGGCCGACCAGGTGAAGGCCGACATCATCGCGGTGCTCACCGAGCTGACCGAGAAGATCCGGGCGGCCGACGCGGCCGAGGCCAAGGCCAAGGCGGACATCGCGCAGGCCGGCAAGGAGGCCGCCACCGGACTGGGCGGGCTGGTGACCGGCACGATCGGCGCGGCCGTCGGCGCGGTCAAGGAGCTGGCCGCCGAGGCCGAGGAGCTGGCCGCGGTCGAGCACGCCAAGTCGAGGATCGGCCAGCTGCTGGAGCGGCTCGGCCGGGACATGGGCGAGGCCGCCAGGTCGCTGGCCAAGGAGCCGCCCCTGGTCGCGCTGGAGCGGATCGCCCAGACCGACGGCCGGGGCCTGCACGGCGAACTGCGCGAGACCTCGATGGCGGCCCGCTCCGGGAAGGTCACCGGGGCGCTGGCGCGGGCCGGGGTGGCCCGCTCGGTCGAGGTGGCCGCCGTCGCGGGCCTGCACGCCGAGGTCAAGGCCGACGGCACGGTGCGCACCGACCGGCACGGCAACCCGGTGCTGGTCGGCGAGGACGGGCAGCGGGTCAAGGGCGTGGACGGCCTGACGGTCACCCAGGGCCCGGACGGCACCCAGCAGTTGGTCGACGCCAACGGCACCCCGGTCACCGGCGTGGCGATGGGCGAGGACGGCAAGCCGCTGCTCGGCGGCAACGGCAAGCCGCTGCTGGTGGGCCTGGGCGGCGCGCTGGTCGGCACCGGCATCACGCTGGCGCTCGGCCTGAACGGCAAGCCCCAACTCGGCGACGACGGCCACCCGGTGATGCTGGACGCCGACGGCACCCAGGTCGCCGGCCTGGTCGCCGACCCGGACGGCCACCTGCTGACCGGCCACGACGGCCACCCGGTCACCGTGGACGCCTCCGGCCGGGCGGCCGGCCCGGGCGGACAGGTGATCCAGTTCGGCGCGGACGGCCGCCCGCTGGACCTGCTCGGCCCCGACGGGCAGCCGGTCAGCGTGATGGACGGCCAGCAGCCGGGCGGCCCGTTCCAGAACGACCTGCCGCACGCCCACGGCCACGGCGGCCCGGACGGGCACGGCACCTGGGCCGGCGACGGCACCGGGCCCGGCACGGGCCCGGGCCCCGGGCACGGCGGCCCGCTCGGCCCGCTCGGCCCCGGCCACGGCGGCCTGCTGACCGACCTGGCCGGCACCGTCACCGAACCGGTGTCGGCGGTGACCCAGAGCGCGCTCGGCGACCCGGGCGGTCACCCGCAGTCCGGCCCGGCCGACAGCGGCGGCTACCGCGGCCACCAGAGCACCGGCTACCAGGGCGGTTCGCACAACGTCTCCTACGGCAGCCCCACGGCACCCGCCTACAGCGGACCGACCGTCAGCACCCCGTCCGGCGGCGGTTCGTACGGCGGCGGTGGCGGCTCGTACGGCGGTGGCTCGTACGGCGGCGGCTCGTACGGCGGCGGCGGCCACAGCGTGCCGGACCTGCCGGTGTCGGTGCACGTCGACTCGGTGGCCGCGCCGCCCGCGCCGAGCGCCCCGCCGGTGGTGAGCGGCGGCGACATCTGGTCGTCCGGCGGCGGGGGCGGCGGCGGTCACCGCCTCGCCGACCCCGGGCCGTCCTCCGGCGGGTCGGGCCCGTCCGGCGGCTCCTCGTTCCAGCTCGGCCCGGTCGGCGGCGGTACGGCCGCCCCGGTCGGCGGCGGCATCCCGACGGGCGGGCCGGTGGCGACCGGCCCGGTGGCCGGTGCGGGCCCGATCGGCGGACCGGTCGGCGCGGTGCCCGGCGGCGCGGCGGCGGTGCCCGGTGCCCCGGGGGCCCCCGGCGCGGCCGGTGTCCCGGGCGCGCCCGCGGCGGGCCCGGTGGGCGGCGCGGTCGGCGCTCCCGGCCAGGTCGGCGCGGTCGGCACCCCCGGTGCCCCCGGCGCGGCGGGCGGCGGGGCCGCGGTGATCGGCGTCGGCCAGCAGCCGGTCGGCGGACGCCCGGTGACCGGCGTCCCGGTGCCGCCCGCGGGCGGCGGCGGGATCGGCCAGCACGCGTCCGGCACCCCGGCCCGCGGCTACGAGCCGCTGGTGGACACCCGGCGCCAGGCCGGTACGGACGAGCAGGGCCTGCCGGTGAACCCCGGACAGGCGTCCGCGGCCTGGCTGGTGATCGCCAACGGCCGCCACCCCGGCGCCGTCGCCCCGCGACCGGCCGGCGAGCGCGAGCGGACCCTCGCCGACAGCCGCCCGTACGGCCTGCCCGGCGGGCTGGGCCCGGTCGACCCGGCGCACCAGGCCGAGGCGGTGCGCCGCACCCCGGTGCCCGCGCCGGACCCGATGGTCGGCGAGTGGACCGAGGTGCTCAACGGCGGCGGCCCCGCCGAGAGCGGGCGCGCCAACAACTGCGTGGACGTGTCGCTGTCCGCCGTGGACACCCTCGGCGGCGTCCCGACCTGCGCCGCGCCCCGGCTGCCCGACGGCCCGGCCGGCGAGCGCGGCGGCCGCGACCGCGCCGAGCTCGAACTCGGCACCCGCTTCCTCGACCTCGGCGACGGCACCGAGGCCCACGGCAAGCTAGGCCGGGCCCTGCTCGCCCACGGCACCGGCACCCGGGCGGTGCTGCTCACCGTCGACGCGTTCGGCCGCTCGCACACCTGGAACGCCGTCAACCACAAGGGCGTCCTCAGCTACCTGGACCACCAGACCGGCTACGCCGGGCCCACCCCGCTCTACCCGGCCGACCACGGCCTGTGGGCGATCGCGGTGGACGCCGCCGACCGGCCGATCGACCTGACCGCGCCGCTGCCGGCCACCGTCGCCGTCCCGGAGCGCGCCCCCGAGCGCGCCCCGGAGCCGGCCCTGGTCGGCGCGGCCGGTGCGGCCGGTGCGGAGGACGGTGCCGCCGCCGGGGCCGCTGACGACACCGCCCCCGCCGCGGCGCCCGCCCCGCCGCGCTCCCGGCTCACCATCCACCGCACCACCACCGGGAGCACCAGCCGATGATCACCCGCGAGCAGGCCCTCGCCACCGCCCACCGCTGGGTCAACGGCGACCTCCCGCAGGAGGGTTCACGGCCTGTCAGGTGCCACGAGTTCGACCTCGGCTGGGTGCTCTGGCCCGAGCCCGCGCCGGTCCTCACCGACCCGCTGACCGGCGCCCGCCGGGCCCCCGAGGAGATCGGCGCGGCCTGCGCCGTGGTCGACCGGGTCACCGGCGAACTCGTGGTCTACCCGTCCGTCCCGGTGCCGGTGGTCGAGCAGCTGCACCGCGACCGGCTCGGCGCCGGCAGCCACCATCCGGCGCTGCCGCCGGTCACCGGCCCGGGCACCCGGGCCACCCTGACCTACCGGGACGACCGGGACGAGCTGCGCTCGCTGACCGTCCACTCCGCGCACGGCCGC
Source organism: Kitasatospora sp. NPDC090308 (assembly GCF_044769485.1). Taxonomy (NCBI): domain Bacteria; kingdom Bacillati; phylum Actinomycetota; class Actinomycetes; order Kitasatosporales; family Streptomycetaceae; genus Kitasatospora; species Kitasatospora sp. NPDC090308. Next base: position 31,031 of record NZ_JBIVXY010000009.1, read on the forward strand.
CCGCACCCCGCGCTGCGGGCCCGCCGCCAGCTCGCCGAGCAGGGCGTCCCGGCCGAGAACCTGGTCGCGCTCCGCACCGACCTGCGCCTGTCGATGCTCCCCGGCGGCTACTTCGAGCAGGCCGTCACCGAGCAACTGCCGGGCGTCCGGCTGGAGTTCGAGCAGCCGTACGGGCCGCGCCACGACCACCGGGCGGTGGCCGTGCGGGCCCTGGTGGCCCGGGCCCGCAGCGGCTACAACCGGGTGCCGTTCCCGCCCGCGGTGCCGCCCGCCCAGCCCGAGGACGAGACCGGCCTGGGCAAGCGGCTGGCCGCCCTGTTCGGCGAGGACGGCACCCGCCGCTTCGAGCAGGCCGAGGTGCTCGCCGCCGACCTGCCCGAGGCCGTCGGCCGCCCGCTGCGGCGCACCGGGCTGCCGCGCGAGGTCCCCGGCTTCTTCACCCTGTACCTGCCGGAGGCCGACGGCATCGCCGGGCCGGCCGCCCCGCCGCTGCCCGACCTCGCCGAGCTGCTGGCCGCGCGCGGCCGGGGCCGCCGGGCCACCGCCGCCGCCCGGGCCGCGCTGCTCGGCCAGCGCGTGATCGGCACCGACGGCTGGGCGCTGCTCACCGTCGACACCGCCCAGGGACGGGTCCGCGCCGTCGACCCCGACACCGGCGAGGCCCGCTACTGCAACGCCGACCTGACCGCCTTCACCCGCTGCCTGGCGCTGCTCGCCGAACGCCGCCCCCGGCTGCTCGACCTGCCCCCCGAGCAGGCCGGCCCGGCCGTCGCCGAGTTCCAGTGGGCGCTGGCCGCCCTGGACCGCACCGCGCTGCGCGACCCGGAGAACTGGTGGGCGGTCATCGTCGAGCAGCTCTGGGACGGGATGCTGTGACCCCGGTGGTACCGCCGGCGGTGTCCCCGCCGGTATCCCTGGCGGTCACCGGTTTGGGCTAGGTTGGGCGGTCATGCGACTCGGTGTGCTCGACGTAGGCTCCAACACCGTCCACTTCCTCGTGGTGGACGCCCACCCCGGCGCGGCCCCGCTGCCCGCCTACTCCCACAAGGCCGAACTCCGCCTCGCCGAGCTGCTGGAGGAGGACGGGGCGATCAGCGGGACGGGGGTCGAGCGCCTGGTCTCCATGGTCGCCTCCTCGCTGCGGGTGGCCGAGGACAAGGGCGTGGTCGACCTGCTGCCGTTCGCCACCTCGGCGGTCCGGGAGGCCGCCAACGGCGAGGAGGTGCTGCGCCGGGTCGAGGACGAGACCGGCGTCGCGCTCAACGTGCTCTCCGGGCAGGACGAGGCCCGGCTGACCTTCCTCGCCGTCCGCCGCTGGTTCGGCTGGTCCTCCGGCCGGCTGCTCAACCTGGACATCGGCGGCGGCTCGCTGGAGATCGCCTGCGGCATCGACGAGCAGCCCGCCGTCGCCACCTCCCTGCCGCTCGGCGCCGGCCGCCTCACCTCCCGGCTGCCCGGCGAGGTCGCCGACCCGGGCGACCTGCGCGAACTGCGGCGGCACATCCGGGCCGAGATCGCCGGCGCGGTCGGCGACATCGCCCGGCTCGGGCCGCCCGACCACGCGGTGGCCACCTCCAAGACCTTCAAGCAGCTCGCCCGGATGACCGGCGCCGCCCCCGAGGGCGCGGGCGTCCGGGTCCCCCGCCGGCTCACCCGCGCCGGCCTCTCCGCCTGGCTGCCCCGGCTCGCCGCGATGACGCCCGCCGAGCGGGCCCAGATCCCCGGCGTCTCGGCCGGCCGGGCCCGCCAGCTGCTGGCCGGCGCGCTGGTCGCCGACGCGGCGATGGACCTCTTCGGCCTGGAGGAGCTGGACATCTGCCCGTGGGCCCTGCGCGAGGGCATCATCCTGCGGCGGCTGGACACGATGGACGGACCCGAGCACCGGATCGCCGTCGGGGCCTGACCGGACGGCGCGGGCCCCGCGCGGCGGCGCGGCTCGCCGCCCTGCGCCGCGGGCCCCCGCGCGGGCCCGGCCGGCCGCGTGGTCCCCCGCGTCCCCGTCCGCGCTCCCGGCAGGGCGGTTCTCCCCGAGCCCCTGGTTTTCCCGGGGCGTGACCTAGTCTGGTCTGCGTGGCGGATGCAACGGGCGGTCGGAGGACGAGGCGCGGCCCGCTGCCGTCCAAGGCGGCCCGGGCCGCCCGGGCGGCGCGGCGCAAGCTGGACCGGCCGGTGCTGCCGGCCCCGCACCCGGCGCTGCACGTGCCCGACACGAAGGTCGCGCTGTCGACCGCGTCGGTGTACCCGTCGACCACCGAGACGGCCTTCGAGCTGGCCGCCCGGCTGGGGTACGACGGCGTCGAGGTGATGGTCTGGAACGACCCGGTGAGCCAGGACGTGGAGGCGCTGCGGCGGCTCTCCGACCGGCACGGGGTGCCGATCCTCGCGGTGCACGCGCCGTGCCTGCTGATCACCCAGCGGGTGTGGAGCACCGACCCGTGGACCAAGCTGGTGCGGGCCCGGAAGGCGGCCGAGCGGCTGGGCGCGGACACCGTGGTGGTGCACCCGCCGTTCCGCTGGCAGCGGCAGTACGCCAAGGACTTCGTGGCCGGGATCGGCCGGATGGCGGGGGAGACCGACGTCCGGTTCGCGGTGGAGAACATGTACCCGTGGCGCTACCGGGACCGCGAGGTGCTGGCGTACGCGCCGGGCTGGGACGTCACGGACGAGGAGTACCGGCACTTCACCGTCGACCTCTCGCACGCCGCGACCTCCCGCACGGACGCCCTCGAACTGGTCGACCGGATGGGCGACCGGCTGGCCCACGTGCACCTGGCGGACGGCTCGGGCTCCGGCAAGGACGAGCACCTGATCCCCGGACGCGGCAAGCAGCCCTGCGCGGAGCTGCTGGAGCGCCTGGCCCGCACCGGCTTCGACGGGCACGTGGTGCTGGAGGTCAACACCCGCAAGGCGGGCGGCCCCGCCGAGCGGGAGGCCGACCTGGCCGAGGCGCTGGCCTTCACCCGGCTGCACCTGGCGACGGCGCGGCCGGCCGACTGACACGTCCTCCGTCGGCGAACCCCCGCCACCGCGCGGGGCGTTCGCGCCTAGAGTCGGACCCGTGACGGAACAGGGGAACCCGCCGGTGTACGACACCGCGGCGCACGCCAACTCCTTCGGCCCGGTGGCCGCCCAGTACCAGGCCGCCCGGCCGTCCTACCCGGACGCGCTCTTCGACGAGCTGGAGCGGCTGGCCGGCCGCCCGCTGGCCGGGGCCGAGGTGCTGGACGTCGGCGCGGGCACCGGCATCGCCACCCGGCTGCTGGCCGGACGCGGAGCCCGGGTGGTCGCGGTCGAGCCGAGCGAGGGGATGGCCGCGGTGCTGCGCGAGCTGAGCCCGGGCGTCCCGGTGGTGAAGGCGGTGGGTGACGAACTCCCGTTCCACGACGCCTCGGTGGACCTGGTGACGTACGCCCAGGCGTTCCACTGGACCGACCCGGCGCGCTCGATCCCGGAGGCGCTGCGGGTGCTGCGCCCGGGCGGGTCGCTGGCGGTGTGGTGGAACGTCAAGGACTTCGAGGTGCCCTGGCTGGCGGCCCAGCAGGAGCGGCTGGCGGCGGCCCTGCCCACGTACGACCACCACAGCGGGGTGAACGCCAGGCCGGAGAAGTTGACGGGATCGGGCCTGGAGGTGCGCTCCGCGCGGCTGCGCTGGGAGCGGACCGTCCCGGTGGAGCAGGTGATCGACGACCTGACCTCCCGCTCGTACTTCGCGGTGCTGGAGCCGGAGCGGCGGGCCCCGGTGCTGGCCGCCGAGCGGGCGGCGCTGCTCGCCGAGTTCCCGGACGGGCAGGTCACCGAGCCGTACCGGCTGGACGCCTTCGTGCTGCCGAAGCCGTAGCGTCCGGGGCCGCGGAGGCCGCCCGCGCTGACCGCATCGCGGACACCGGGTCCGGGAACGGCCGGTGCGGGCGTAGGCTCGACAGCCCCCGAGAGTCTCCTGAAGGAGCGGCAACGATGCCCCAGCTGAGGTCCAACACGGTCACCCAGGGTCGCAACATGGCGGGCGCGCGCGCCCTTCTGCGCGCCGCGGGCGTAGCCCGCGAGGACTTCGGCAAGCCGATCATCGCGGTCGCCAACTCCTTCACCGAGTTCGTCCCGGGCCACACCCACCTCCAGCCGGTCGGCCGGATCGTCTCCGAGGCGATCAAGCAGGCGGGCGGCATCCCGCGCGAGTTCAACACCATCGCGGTGGACGACGGCATCGCGATGGGCCACGACGGCATGCTGTACTCGCTGCCCTCGCGCGACCTGATCGCCGACTCGGTGGAGTACATGGTCAACGCGCACTGCGCCGACGCGCTGATCTGCATCTCCAACTGCGACAAGATCACCCCCGGCATGCTGATGGCCGCGCTGCGCCTGAACATCCCCACCGTCTTCGTCTCCGGCGGCCCGATGGAGGCCGGCAAGGCCACCCTGGTCGACGGCACGGTGCGCAAGCTGGACCTGGTGGACGCGATCTCCCAGGCGGTGAACGAGAACGTCTCCGACGCGGACATCTCGATCATCGAGGAGAACGCCTGTCCGACCTGCGGCTCCTGCTCGGGCATGTTCACCGCCAACTCGATGAACTGCCTCACCGAGGCGATCGGCCTCTCGCTGCCCGGCAACGGCTCGCTGCTGGCCACCCACACCGGCCGCCGCGCCCTGTACGAGCAGGCCGGCCGCACGGTCGTGGAGATCACCAACCGCTACTACGGCGGCGACGACGAGTCCGTCCTGCCGCGCAACATCGCCACCCGCGCCGCGTTCGAGAACGCCATGGCGCTGGACATCGCGATGGGCGGCTCCACCAACACCATCCTGCACCTGCTGGCCGCCGCCCAGGAGGCCGAGGTCGACTTCGACATGCGGGTCATCGACAGCATCTCCCGCAAGGTGCCCTGCCTGTCCAAGGTCGCCCCCAACGGCTCCTACTACATGGAGGACGTGCACCGCGCGGGCGGCATCCCCGCCATCCTGGGCGAGCTGTACCGCGGCGGCCTGCTGCACGAGGACGTCCACACCGTGCACTCCGACTCGCTCGCCGAGTGGATGAAGACCTGGGACGTGCGCGGCGGCTCGGCCTCCGCCGAGGCGGTCGACCTCTGGTACGCCGCCCCCGGCTGCGTCCGCTCCGCCGAGGCGTTCAGCCAGTCCGAGCGCTGGGACACCCTGGACACCGACGACGCGGGCGGCTGCATCCGCAGCGTCGAGCACGCCTACTCGGTCGAGGGCGGCCTCGCCGTCCTGTACGGCAACATCGCCGAGGACGGCTGCGTGGTGAAGACCGCCGGCGTGGACGAGTCGATCTGGCGCTTCCGGGGCAAGGCCGTGGTCTGCGAGTCCCAGGACGAGGCGGTCGAGAAGATCCTGACCAAGCAGGTCACCGAGGGCGACGTGGTGGTCATCCGCTACGAGGGCCCCAAGGGCGGCCCCGGCATGCAGGAGATGCTCTACCCCACCTCCTTCCTCAAGGGCCGCGGCCTGGGCAAGGCCTGCGCGCTGATCACCGACGGCCGGTTCTCCGGCGGCACCTCCGGCCTGTCCATCGGCCACGTCTCCCCGGAGGCGGCCTCCGGCGGCGCCATCGCGCTGGTCGAGGACGGTGACTCGATCACCATCGACATCCCGGCCCGCACCATCAACCTCGACGTCTCCTTCGAGGAGCTGCACGAGCGCCGCCTCAAGCTGGAGTCCGAGGGCGGCTACCGCCCCAGGAACCGCGACCGGAAGGTCTCCGCCGCGCTCAGGGCGTACGCCGCGATGGCCACCTCCGCCGACAAGGGCGCCGTCCGGGACGTCTCCAAGCTCGGCTGAGGCGCGTTGCCCCGGGGGCGGACCCCGCTCGTGGTGATAATCGGACCGTGAGTACGACGCGTACGACGGCCACGACCACCACCGCGGACGGGGCACCCGCCCCCCAGCCGATCCGCTGGTTCGGCACCACCTGGGTCCGGCGCGGCCCCGACTACTGGCTGCGCCGCGTCGCGGTCTCGCTCGGCGCCCTCGCCGCCACCGCCGCCGGGGCGCTCGCGCTGCGGCTGGGCGTCTCCGGCGTCCGGCTCTCCGAAGCCGCCCCGCTCTCGCTGCCGCTGACGCTCGCCATCGGCCTCTGCTCGGCGCTGGCCGGCCTGCGGAACTGGAGGATCCTCACCGAGGGCCGGGACTCGCTCACCGGCTGGATGGCGGAGGAGAAGTCGCTGGCCGGGGTCTGGCTGATCGGCTCCGTCGGCGCGCTGGCCGCCTACTTCGCCCGCAGCCTGGTCGAGGCCCCCGGCGAGGGCCTCAGGCGGGCCGTCCACGACCGGGAGACCGCCACCTGGCACCGCCGCGGCGCCGCCCGGGCCGGGCGCGACGCGCGCAAGGCGGCCCGGCGGCGCTCCTGAGCGGCCGTCAGGTGCGGCTGACCGTCCCGCACTCCCGGTCCTCCCGCAGTGGCGCGGTCCGGTTGTACGGGTCGACGGTCGGGCCACTCTGCGACGGGTCGGCCGACGGCGCCCGCAGGAAGGCGAAATCGGGCTCCAGGTAGCCGGCCCCCCACGCGCACCGGTTGTTGCCGAACTCGCTGTTCCCCTTGTCCAGCACCAGCTTCCCGGGCGTCACCCGGTAGTGCTCCGGGTCGTAGAACCGGAAGTCCTGCACCCGGCGGACGATCTCCCGGTCCACCGACCGGCTGTGGTCCGCCCCCGCCCAGGAGGCCGGCCGCGCGTCGGCGCCGCCCCCGCCGGCCTTCCCGGCGTCCGGGCCGGGGCGCAGCGCGTACACGTAGGTGACGTCGGTGTGCACCAGCATGCCCTTGTCGCCGTCGCCCTCGAAGCTGATCCGGCCCTGCACCTTCACCTGGTCGGTGACCGGCACCGCCCGGGCCGGGTCGAACCGGCTCAGCCAGCCGGTCGGGTCGTGCTCGGCGTCCGGGTGCGCCAGCGCCTGGGACAGCCGGTCGGCGTCCTCGCCGTTCAGCAGCTCCAGGGCGCGCTGCGGGCTGCCGCCCGCCAGCACCTGCGGGTCCAGGTTGGTGGCCACCAGGTACGCCTTCACCGCGTCCAGGTGCGCGGCCACCTGCTTCGCGCCGAACACGCCCGTCGCGGGCGTGCTGTCGGGCATCCCGATGCCGTCCGCGCCGTTCGGCCACGCCTCGGCGGGCGAACCCGCCCAGGGGCGCTCCGGGGTCGGCACGTCCGGGTCCACGGTGGGCGGGGCGCTGCTGGGCGGGGCGGTCTCCGCGCCCACGGTGGGCAGCGCGGAGGACTCCGGGGCGTCCGAGCGGCCCGTGCCGGTCAGCCGCAGGCCGACCAGCACGACCGCCACCGCCAGCGCGAACAGCAGCACGCCGCGCACCGGGCGGGCGCGCTTCGGCCCGGCCGCGCGGCCGGCCCGCCGGGCCTTCCCGGCGGGCCGCACCTCGGTGGTGGGCCGCCACGGCTCGTTCGCCGGCGGCGGTTCCCGCCTCCACCGCTCGGTCAGCATCCGGGCCCGCCCGGAGGCTTCCTTGTTCGTCGCGGCGCGGACGAACTCCTCGTCCAGCACCAGCCCCTCGAAGGGGTCGTCGGAGCTGCCGGGACCACCGTCGCCCGGCCTCGGCTCATCTATCGTCGGCACGGCCGGAAGTATGCCGACCACCGCCGACACGCACGACGACGGGGTCGGACGTGACGCGGCGTCAACTCCGGCGGGCCGACTTCACCGCGCCCACCACGCCCGCCACCGCCAGCAGCACGCCGGCCGGCAGCAGCGAGGTGAACAGCGCCCCGAACAGGCCGTGGCTGCCCAGCAGCCACAGCGCCAGGGTGTTGAGCACCAGCAGCGCCCCGGTGGCGGGCAGCGCCGACTGCCACGGGTGGGCGTCCGCCCAGCGGCGCAGCCGCCGGTCGCCGCCGCCGCGCAGCCGCCCGCCCACGGTGCCGACCAGGAAGAAGAAGAACAACCCGAGGCTCACCGGCCCGGCCAGGATGCCCCATGACCAGTCCAGGGTGACCACGTCCACCGCGAGCGCGGCCCCGCCGACCACCGTGCCCACCGCCGCCGCCGTCCGCCACGGGCCGAGCGTCGCGGCGGCGACGGCGACCTGGCGGTTCTCACGTCCTGACAACTCTCCGTGTCCCATGCCTCCACGGTGCTCCCCGCCGGGCCCGGAAGCCATAGCCGGTACCCCTGAGATTCCCCCTACGGGCCCGGGCCCGCCGCGGCCGTGACGGGGTGTCGGAGCGGCCCGCCACAATGGGGCCATGACGTCGACCGCGCACGACTACGCCTGGATCACCGACTCCGACTGGTTCCCCGACTGCCTGGACGCCGGCTACTCGCTCACCCTGGTCCGCGGCCGTCCCCCGCGGGAGGCGCTCGACCTGCTGGGCGCCGTCCCGCAGGGCTTCGCCGACGGCGTGGACGACCTGTTCGACTGCGCGGAGGAGCTGCGCGCCTGGGTCCGGGGCGGCCGGGACGCCTCGTTCACCGTCGGCGCCCTCCCCGTCCCCGGCGACGGCGGCGACTGGACGCTGCTGCTGGCCCTGGACCGGAGCGCCGGCCTGGACGCCGCCCAGCTGGCCGCGCTGTCCCGCGGCGGCGACGCCGTGCAGCACGACAGCGCCGCGGACGGCTCCGTCGACCGCTTCCGGCACTACCGGGACGGCGAACGGCGGGTCTCCTTCGCGCACCCGGACGCGGCGGACGGCCCCGACGCGGCGGCGACCCGGGCGCTGCTGGCCGAGGTCGACCGCCGGGGCGGCGGCGACCTGCGGCCGGCGGTCTTCGCGCTCGCCGAGCGGCTCACCGGCGTCCGGATCACCGAGGAGCTGGTCCGGGACGGCGCGTTCGCCCTCGGCGTCGTCCCGGACGCGGACTGACCGGGGCGGGCCCGGCCGGCGGACTGACCGGGGCGGCCCGGCCCGCGCCCGCAGGGTGGACACCTCCGCCGGGCCGGGCCGCTCCGGGGGCAAGATGGCGGCCAGGAACCGGAACCGCAGCGTACGGAGAGGCCCATGAGCGACACCACGACCGGCGGCCAGAAGATCGCCTTCCTCGGCACGGGCAAGATCGGCGAGGCCCTGCTCTCCGGACTGCTGCGGGCCGGCACCTCGCCCGCCGACGTGCTGGTCACCGCCCGCCGCCCCGAGCGCGCCACCGAACTCGCCGACCGCTACGGCGTCACCACCGTCGGCAACGCGGAGGCCGCCAAGCTCGCCGACACCCTGATCCTCGCGGTCAAGCCGCAGGACATGGGCACCCTGCTGGAGGAGCTGGCCGAGCACGTCGCCGCCGACAAGCTGGTCGTCTCGGCCGCCGCGGGCATCCCCACCGCCTGGTTCGAGGAGCGCCTCGCCCCCGGCACCCCCGTGGTCCGGGTGATGCCCAACACCCCGGTGCTGGTGGACGAGGGCATGAGCGTGATCTCCGGCGGCTCGCACGCCACCGAGGCGCACCTGGTCCGCACCGAGGCGATCTTCCGCTCGGTCGGCAAGGCGCTGCGCGTCCCGGAGAACCAGCAGGACGCGGCCACCGCGCTGTCCGGCTCCGGCCCCGCCTACTTCTACTTCCTGGTCGAGGCGATGATCGACGCCGGCATCCTGCTCGGCCTGCCCCGGCAGGTCGCGCACGAGCTGATCGTGCAGTCCGCGATCGGCGCCTCGGTGATGCTCCGCGACTCCGGCGAGCACCCGGTCAAGCTCCGCGAGGCCGTCACCTCCCCGGCCGGCACCACCATCGCCGCCATCCGCGAACTGGAGAACCACGGCGTCCGGGCCGCCCTGCTCGGCGCCCTGGAGGCCGCCCGGGACCGCTCCCGGGAGCTGGCCGGCGGCGGCAAGTAGGCTCGGGCCCCGTGAGCTACGACCTGCTGATCCTGGACAACGACGGCGTGCTGGTGGACAGCGAGCCGATCTCCAACCGGGTGCTCGCCGAGTACCTGACCGAACTCGGCCACCCCACCACCGTGGAGGACTCCTACCGGGACTTCATGGGCACCGCCGCGCACACCGTGCACGACGTGGTCGCCGAACGGTACGGGGCCCGGCTCCCGGAGGGCTTCGACGACCTGTTCCACGCCCGGGTGTTCGCCGCCTTCGAGCAGGAGCTGCGGCCGGTGGCCGGGGCCGGGAAGCTGCTCACCCACCTCCGGGAGCGCGGCGTCCGCTACTGCGTCGCCTCCTCCGCCCACCACTCCTGGATCCGCACCGCGCACCGCCTCACCGGCCTGTCCGGGTACTTCACGGACGAGCTGCTGTTCTCCGCCCAGGACGTCGGCGTCGGCAAGCCCGCCCCCGACCTGTTCCTGCACGCCGCCCGCACCATGGGCGCCGACCCGGCCCGCTGCCTGGTCCTGGAGGACAGCCGCAACGGCGTGCTGGCCGCCCGCGCGGCCGGCATGGACGTGTACGGGTACGCCGCGCTCACCGACCCGGCCAAGCTCACCTCGGCGGGCGCCACCGGGCTGCTCACCGGGCTGGACGAGGCGATCGGCCTGCTGGGGAGCTGACCGGCCGCCGCCGCGCCCCTCCCGCCCCTCCCGCCGCGCCGCGCCCCGCCGGCCGGCGCCGCCGAACTGGTCCCGCCGCACCCCTCCCGCCGGCGCCGCCGACCGCCTACGCTCTGCCCAACAGTTGCGTACCGGCCGGTAGCGTCGGTGGTGAGCGAGGTCCCGATGCAGGTCACGGCCACGGCCGCCCCCACTCCCCGGCTCCGGCGGGCCCGGGCCGCGCTGGCCGTCTCCTTCTTCCTCCAGGGCACCACCTTCGCCCTGCTGGTCACCTGCATCACCGACTTGCAGAAACGTTACGGCCTCAGCGACGGCCTGCTGCCGGTCTTCCTGGCCGCCGTCCCGATCCTGGCCGGGGTCGGCTCGATCACCTCCGAGACACTCGTCAAGCGCACCACCGCCCGCGGCGTCCTGCGGGTCGTCCAACCCGCGCTCTGCCTCACCCTCGCGCTCACCGGCCTCGGCTCCCGGCTCTGGCAACTCGCCGTCGCGCTCGGCCTGTTCGGCCTGCTGGTCGGCGCCCTCGACGCCTCCATGAACATGCTCGGCGTCGGCCTCCAGCACCGCTACGGCCGCAGCATCATGATCGGCTTCCACGCCGCGTTCAGCCTCGGCGGCATCCTCGGCGCCGCCCTCGCCGCCCTCGGCGCGCACCGGGACACCGGCCTGCCCCTGCTGTTCGGCGGCGCCGCCGCCGTCCTGGTCCCCGCCGCGCTGATCGCCGGCCACTGGTTCGCCGGCCCCGCCGAACTCGGCGACGCCGTCCGCGAGGCCGCCGCCCTCGCCGCCCGCCGCATCCCCTGGAAGCCGCTGCTCCCGCTGTGCGCCGTGATGGCCTTCGCCTACATCGCCGACGCCTCCGTCTCCAACTACAGCGTCAAGTACCTCACCGACGGCCTGCACAGCCCCGACGACCTCGCCAAGTTCTCCTACCTCGGCTACATGGTCGCCATGCTGCTCGGCCGCGCCGTCGGCGACCGCGCCGTCCAGCGCTTCACCGTCCTCCCCGTGGTCCGCACCGGCACCGCCGTGGCCGGCGCGGGCTTCCTGATCGCCGTCCTCGCCCCCGGCACCTGGACCGGCGTCCTCGGCTTCACCGTCCTCGGCTTCGGCATCTGCGCGATCATCCCCCAGGTCTTCGCCGCCGGCGGCCGCCTCTTCCCGCACGCCAGCGACGCCGCCGTCGCCCGCCTCAACCTCTTCAACTACGTCGGCTTCCTGATCGGCTCCCCCCTGGTCGGCGCCCTCGCCGAACTCTCCGACTACCGCTGGGCCTTCTGCGCCCCCATGCTCCTCGTCCTCGCCATCCTCCCGCTCGCCCCCCACTTCGCCCCCGCCCCGGCCGAACAGCCCGCCCCGGCCCGGACGCCCGCCTGAGACCCGGCCCTCCCCGGCTGAACGCGCCGGACTTCGACCGACTCCTCGGCGGTGCCCGGCACACCGCGGTGCACCTGGAGCTGCGCGACACCTGCGACCTGGCGCTGCCCGGCGAGGACTTCCGGCTGGTCGACAGCGGCCGGGTGCGCTTCCACCACTTCACCGGCGACGGCGACCGGGCCGACCCGCGCTTCTCCCGCACCGAGGACCCGGCCGTGGTGAAGCTGTGCACCACCGCGTTCGACGCGGTGTGGGAGCGCGCCGTCCCGCACGGGCAGTACACCGTCTGACCCGCCGCGCCGAGCCCCACCGTGTCCGCCTCCCCGTCGTCCAGCGCCCGGGCCCGACGGGAGCAGGGCGAATCGGACCAGCCCGAGTCGGCCGCACGGCGGGAAGCCCCTCCTCGGGGAGGGGTGTCCTCGGCGGCGGGCGGCGCGGTCAGGCCGGGCCGAACCCGCCGGTCGCGGTGGCGGTGACGAAGGCTGCCCAGGCGGTGGGGGCGAACTCCAGGTGCGGGCCGTGCGGGTCCTTGGAGTCGCGGACGTGGCCGAAGTTGGCGTCGTCCACCTCGACGCACCCGCCGCCGTCGGAGTTGCTGTGGCTGCTCTTGCGCCAGCGGCGCTCGGCGGGCGGCTCGGGGTCGTCATGGGCCATCGTGGGTCAGTCCTTCCAACTCGGCACTGATCCGCCGCTCGGACCCGGCCTCGGACAGCGCCTGGGTCTTCAGCAGATCGTAGAGCGCCCTGCGTTCCGCGACATCGCGTTCCCCTTCGAAGACCGTCCCGGCCCGCGTGGTCTCCTCGTAGGCGATCTGCCGGCCGTCCTCCAGCCCGAGGAGCCACAGCGACGCGGTCTCGGAGTGGGCGCCGGCGGAGAAGGGGAGCACCTGCACCACGACGTTCGGGAGCCGGGCCGCCGCGAGGACGGCGCGCAACTGCTCGGCCATCTCGGCCCGGCTGCCGATCCGGCGGCGGAGCGCGGTCTCGTCGAGGATGAACCGGTACCGGCACTCCGAGCTGTTGTGCAGGCGGATCTGCCGTCCGAGCCGCGCGCGCACGCGCTGCTCGACCTCCTCCTCCGGGCCGTAGGGCAGGCCGGAGCGCAGGATGTGCCGGGCGCACGCCTCGGTCTGGAGCAGGCCGTGGATGCCGGGGCTGTAGGACTCGTCCATCTCGGCCCGGTCGGCGAGGGCCAGGATCTCCCGGTACTTCGCGGGATGGTCCTCCTGCCGGGCCGCCGGCAGCAGCCGCACGAAGTGGCCGTCCGTCGCGAACACCCGGTCCAACTCCTCGGACAGGCCCTCGGGCACGCGGTGGTCCTCGGTCTCCACCCGGAACAGGGCGGTGGTGGAGGAGTGCGTCTCGGCGGCCAGGCGGGCCAGCGACCAGCCGTGTTCCTCCCGGAGCCGCAGGACCTCGGACCCGTAGAACTGGCGGGCGCCCGGGGCCGGGCGCCGCTTCTGGAAGGCCATGACCGTTCTCCCCACCTCTCCGTGGTGCACGCGTGCCGTGCGGCAGGACGCGGAGTTCCGCCGCGTTCCGGCTCCCGGTCGGCGCGTGCCCCTCCCGCCCAGGCTAGTACCGTTCCGCGACGCCCGGGGCGCAGAGCGTGACAATCGCGGAGCGGGGAGAGGCCGGTGACCGCCGTGCCCGCCTCCCCGCCCTCCCGCGGGGGCGGCACCGCCCGCGAAACCGTCCGGAGCGGACCGGGTGCCGGGGGCGGTCCCGATACGGTGGGGGTCATGGCGGAAACCACCTGCGGCCTGCACCTGTTCTGGGACGAGGCAGAGACCGGATACGACTTCGGGCCCGGGCACCCGATGGACCCGACGCGCCTGGCGCTGACGATGCGGCTGGTCGAGTCGCTGGGGCTGGCGGAGCGGCCGTCCGTGACGGTGCGTTCGGCACCGGCCGCGGGGGACTCGACGCTGCGCCTGGTGCACACCGCCGAGTACGTGGCGGCGGTGAAGCGGGCCGCCGCCGACCCGTCCGCCGTCGACGCCGCGCACGGGCTGGGGACGGACGACAACTGGGCGTTCCCGGGGCTGCACACCGCGTCCGCGCTGATCGCCGGCCAGTCGGTGGCCGCCGCCGAGGCGGTCTGGCGCGGGGAGACCCCGCACGCCGTCAACTTCGCGGGCGGGCTGCACCACGCGATGCCCGGGCGGGCGTCCGGGTTCTGCGTCTACAACGACCCGGCGCTGGCCATCGCCCGGCTGCTCGAACTCGGCGCCGAGCGGATCGCCTACGTCGACGTGGACGTCCACCACGGCGACGGCGTGCAGCAGGCGTTCTGGAACGACCCCCGGGTACTGACCGTCTCGCTGCACGAGAGCCCGGCCACGCTGTTCCCGCAGACCGGCTGGGCCACCGAGACCGGCGGCCCGGACGCCGAGGGCACCGCCGCCAACCTCCCGCTGCCCGCCGGGACGGGCGACGCCGGCTGGCTGCGCGCCTTCCACGCGCTGGTGCCGGAACTGCTGGCCGCGTTCCGCCCGCAGGTGATCGTCAGCCAGCACGGCGCCGACACCCACGTCGAGGACCCGCTGGCCCACCTCGCCGTCACCGTCGACGCCCAGCGGCTGATCGCCGAGGCCGTCCACCGCCTCGCCCACGAGCACGCCGACGGCCGCTGGATCGCCACCGGCGGCGGCGGGTACGCGGTGGTCGACGTGGTGCCCCGCGCCTGGACGCACCTGGTGGCCACCGCCGCCGGCCACCCCGTCGACCCGGCCGCCGAGACGCCCGAGGCGTGGCGCGCCGAGGTGTACCGGCTCACCCGCCGCCCCGCCCCGCTGCGGATGACCGACGGCGCCACCCCGCGCTGGTCCGACTTCCAGGACGGCGGCTACGACCCGGCCGACCGGCTCGACCAGGCGATCCTGGCCGCCCGCCGGGCCGTCCTGCCGCAGCACGGGCTGATCCCGTGACCGCCCGCGCGGAGCTGCGCGCCTACCTGGTCAAGCACCGCCTGGCCGGCCCCGAGGTCCCCACCCCCCGGCAGAACAACCTGCGCCACTACCGGCTGTTCGCCCAGGGCGACCCCAAGGCGCTGATGGGGCTGGAGCCGGAGCCCCGCCGCGACGAGGCCGCCGTGCTGCGGCTGATGGCCGAACGCGTCGGGGTGAGCCCCGACCCGCGCCACACCCGGGGCCCGGACTCCATCGACCCCGACCGCACCCTCGACGCCCTGGACCGCCTCGCCGCCCTGCTGCGCCGCACCGCCGACCGGCGCGGCAGCGTGCTGGCCGGCACCGGCCACCCCACCAAACTGGCCGGCTTCCACCGCGCGCTGGCCGAGGCGCTCGAAGCGGCCGGCTGCACCGTGCACACCCCCGCGCGCGGGGCGCGCTTCCGCGAGCCCACCCCCGAGGGCGAGCGCCCCCGCCGCCTCGACGTGCTCGACGGCGTCCTGGTGGTGCGCGCCCTGGACGGCCCCGACGGACCCGGCCGCCCGGGCCCCGGCGACCTCGCGCACACCCACTCCCCGCTGCCCGTCCGGCTCGCCCTGACCGCCCTCGCCGACGCCGGACACCCCCCGCCCGACCTGGTGCTGGGCGACCACGGCTGGCTCTGCGGCGCGGGCCGCCTCGGCATCCCGGCCGGCGGCATCGCGGACTGCAACGACGTCGCCCCGTTCGCCGCCGAGGCGGACGGCCTGGTGGAGGTGGTCGTCCCGCTGGAGGACGGCTCCGCGCCGAGCTGCTACGTTCCGCTGAGCGACTACGTACTGCAACGGGCGGATCTCGCACCGTACAACAGGTGACGGCCCCCCTCTTCCCACCCGTACCATGCATAACTACTCTGGGGATACACGTGTGCCGGTGGAGTCACCGGAGGGGAAGCCGGTGCCTTGCACACGGGTAAGGGTCGGTGATGGGTCATGAGTTCCGGCGAGCGTCCCCTGCAGGATGTCGTCTTCCTGACCGTGGCCGAGGTCGCCTCGGTGATGCGGGTGTCGAAGATGACGGTCTACCGTCTGGTGCACAGCGGCGAGCTTCCGGCCATCCGGGTCGGCCGCTCCTTCCGGGTGCCCGAGCAGAAGGTGCACGAGTACCTCCAGGAGTCCTACGTGCGGCTCGAAAGCGCGTAGCTCACCACCACCACGGGCACCGATTACGGCAAACGCGAGGTGGACGGTAGGCTAGGGCCTCCGTCAGTCGTATGGACTCCCGTTCTCTCACGGGCGCGGGTCCGAGTGAGCGAGGAATGTTCCGTGGGCTCTGTCATCAAGAAGCGTCGCAAGCGTATGGCCAAGAAGAAGCACCGCAAGCTTCTGAAGCGCACTCGCGTGCAGCGTCGCAACAAGAAGTAACACCGCCTGCGGTCGCCTCGCGTCGCCAGGTTTCCGTCCTGCCCGTCCCGGATTGATTTCCGGGGCGGGCAGTGGCGTTTCAGCCCGGGTGTCCTCCGCGCGGTACGGTGCAGACGCAGGGTGGGCATCCAGGGAGGACGGGGCAGCGTGGGCAAGGTCGTGCTCGTCACCGGCGTGGCGCGCCCGCTCGGCGCGCGCTTCGCCGAGCGGATCGCCGAACGGCCCGAGGTGGACCGGGTGGTCGGGGTGGACGCCGTCCCGCCGCCCCCCGGACTCCCGCTCGGCGTCCGGTACGCCCAGGTCGACCCGCGGCGCCCCGCGGTCGCCCGGGTGATCGCCGAGCACGAGGTCGACACCGTCGTGCACCTCAACGTCACCGCGCTCGGCCACGGCGGCCGGGCCGCGGTGAAGGAGAGCAACGTCATCGGCACCATGCAGCTGCTCGGCGCCTGCCAGCAGGCCCCCGGGCTGGCCCGGCTGGTGGTCAAGTCCACCACCGCCGTCTACGGCTCCGCGCCCCGCGACCCGGCCGTCTTCGGCGAGCTGACCCAGCCCAAGGCGCTGCCCCCCGACGGCTTCGCCCGGGACGCCGCCGAGGTCGAGGGCTACGTCCGCGGCTTCGCCCGCCGCCGCCCCGACGTCGCGGTCACCGTGCTGCGCTTCGCCAACATCCTCGGCCCGGACGGCGACACCCCGCTCGCCGCGTACTTCCGCCTCCCGGTGCTGCCCACCGCCTTCGGCCACGACCCCCGGCTCCAGTTCGTCCACGAGGACGACGCCCTGGAGGCGCTGCGGCTGGCCGTCCTCGGCGCGCCCCCCGGCACCTACAACGTCGCCGGGGACGGCGTCCTGCTGCTCTCCCAGTGCGCCCGCCGGCTCGGCCGCCCCACCGTCCCGCTGCTGCGGCCCGCGCTCGGCCTGGTCGCCCGGCTGACCCGGCGGCTGGCCGCCCCCGCGGACCGCGCCTTCTCCCAGGAACAGCTCCAACTGCTCACCCACGGACGGGTGGTGGACACCGCCCGGCTGCGCGAACGGCTCGGCTGGAGCCCGCGCCGGACCACCCCGGAGACCTTCGCCGACTTCGCCGCGCACTGCCCGCCCGGCCCGCTGCCGCCCGAGCGGCTGACCGCCGTCACCGACCGGCTGGCCGGCCTGCTCGGCGACCACCACCCCACCGAGACCCAGGAGTTGAGGCCGCGATGACAGCCGCCCGGGAGTCCGCCGACCCGGCGGCCAAGGTCATCCCGATCGAGTCCGCCCCCAGCTGGAGCGGCCCGGAGCCGCGGCCCGCCCTCGCCGACCGGATCGCCGACGGCGTCGGCGCGGCCCTCGCCGGGCAGCTCGGCGCCACCGCCACCCGGGTCCTCGGCAAGGGCTGGGAGGAGCGCGCCGCCCACGGCCTCGGCTTCCTGCGCCGCCGGCTCACCGGCGACTACGAGGTCGACGACTTCGGCTTCGACCGGGAGCTCACCGAGGAGGTCTTCCTCGCCCTGCTGCGGCCGCTCGCCGAGAAGTACTTCCGGATCGAGGTCCGCGGCACCGAGCACATCCCCGCCGAGGGCGGCGTGCTGATCGTCGCCAACCACTCCGGCACCGTCCCGCTGGACGCCCTGATGACCCAGGTCGCCGTCCACGACCACGCCGACCGCCACCTGCGGATGCTCGCCGCCGACCTGGTCTTCGTCCTCCCCGTGGTCAACGAGCTCGCCCGCAAGGCCGGACACACCCTGGCCTGCAACGAGGACGCCCAGACCCTGCTGGAGCGCGGCGAGGTGGTCGGCGTCTGGCCCGAGGGCTTCAAGGGCATCGGCAAGCCCTTCGCCGACCGCTACAAGCTCCAGCGCTTCGGCCGCGGCGGCTTCGTCGCCTCCGCGCTGCGGGCCGGCGTCCCGATCGTGCCCTGCTCGATCGTCGGGGCCGAGGAGACCTACCCCATGATCGGCAACTTCAAGTCCCTGGCCCGCCTGCTCGGCCTGCCCTACGTCCCGATCACGCCCACCTTCCCCTGGCTCGGCCCGCTCGGCGCGATCCCGCTGCCCACCAAGTGGACCATCCAGTTCGGCGAGCCGATCCCCACCGACAGCTACCCGAAGGACGCGGCGGAGGACCCGATGCTGGTCTTCAACCTCACCGACCAGGTCCGGGAGACCATCCAGCACACGCTGTACAAGCTGCTGGTGCAGCGGCGCTCCGTCTTCGGGTGACGCACCGGCCGGGGGGCGGGGGGAGCCGTCCGGCTCCTCCCGCCCCCCGGCGGACGCGCCCTCAGTTGAGCGTCAGCCCCGGCAGCAGGCCCGGGATGAGCGGCGGGAGGGTGATGCCCGGCACCGCGCCCGCGGCGGGCGCGGACGGGGAGCCCGAGGGGGCCGCCGGGGTGGCGCCGCCGGAGGCCGCCGGGGAGCCGGTCGCGGCGGGGGAGGCCCCGGTGCCGGTCAGGCCGCCCAGCAGGTCGCCGAGCCCGCCCGAGGTGGCCGCGCCGGGCGGCGGCGTGACCCGCACGGACGGGACGGCGCCCGGCTCGTGGCCGCCGCTCGCGCCGCCGGGCGCCCCGGTGCCGGGCAGCAGCGGCTGCTGCCCCGTGCCGGTGCCGGTGCCGGCGCTGCTGCCGCCGTCCCCACCGCTCCCGGCGGTGCTCCCGCTGCCGCCGCTGCCGCCCTGGCCGGGGGTCTGCTCCAGCCGGAGCGGCGCGACGTCCTCGCTTATGTCGTCGAAGAGCCGGTCGACCTTGGTGGCCTGGCTGCTCAGCCCGGACGGGAGCCTGGACTGCAGGACCGACCAGCGCTGGTCCTCCCCGGCGAAGCCGGCGAGCTGGCGCATCGGGGTGAGCGAGCCGTTGGTGCGGTAGACGGCGCGCAGCAGGTCCCGGCCGCGCAGCGCCTCGGCGTGCATGTCGTCGAGCGCGCGGCGGACCTGGTCGACCGTGGTGGGGCTGAGCGCGGTCGGGCTGTCGGAGCGGCCGAGCAGCGACTGCGCCTCGTCGAGGCGGGTGGACGCCTGCCGGAGCAGCAGCGCGCCGCGCTCGGTGTCGTTGTCCGCCCAGTCGAGGCGCAGCCCTTCCAGGCCGCGCTTCATGCCGTACAGGGCGTCGCCGGGGAGGGCGTTGGTGGAGGCGGCGGCGGCCCCGGCGAACCCGCCGACCGCGACGCCGGCGACCAGGCCGCCGATGGCCAGGCGGCGGCCCCAGCGGGTGCGCCGGCCGCGCCGGCCGCGCTGGGCGGGGAGGACCGCGGTGGGGGCGCCACCGGCCCACTCCTGCTCGAACGCGGCCATCAGCTGGGCGCGTTGGACCGTCCGCGTCTCGGCGCTGAGCTCGGGGGCGGGGACCGCACCGAGCGCGTCGGCCGTCGCGAGGAGCTCGGTCATGGCGGCGGAGCCTGCCCGGTGCGAGCCGCTGCTCCGGTGGTCACTCTGGTGGGCCTCCAGCGCCTCGGCGAAGGACTTCGCCCGCCGGTGCTCCAGCACGTTTGCCGTCACGGGCCACACCTCCCTTCGTCGTTTTCGACACCGTGGCCCGCCGGTTGGTTGTCCCGACAGGCCGAAACCACACCATCGGGTGACAGTTCGAGTTCCCACTTGACCGCGGGCCCGGTGGCGGATTGCACGCTGGCCAACGAGCGGTGTCCGGAGTCGGTTACGCACGACCCCCCTGGCGTATTAAGCAGAGCAGATGACC
Organism: Kitasatospora sp. NPDC090308; assembly: GCF_044769485.1. Lineage (NCBI taxonomy): Bacteria > Bacillati > Actinomycetota > Actinomycetes > Kitasatosporales > Streptomycetaceae > Kitasatospora > Kitasatospora sp. NPDC090308. Next base: position 50,848 of record NZ_JBIVXY010000009.1, read on the forward strand.
GCCGCTTCACCCGGACGTGCCTGTGCCCGACGCGGGTTGACGGCCCGTCGGGCGCCGGCGGGCGCGGCGACGGTCTGTGGGCTATCGCGTCCACGGTCGGCGGTTCACCTGGCGTCCGGCGGCAGCAGGCGGGCCAGCGTGCGCACCGCCCGGTACTGCAGCGTCTTGATGGCGCCCTCGTTCTTGCCCATGATCCGGGCCGTCTCGGCGACCGACAGGCCCTGGAGGAAGCGCAGCGTGACGCACTCCTGCTGCTGCGGGTTGAGCCGGCGCACCGCGTCCAGCAGGGCGGCGTTGGAGAGCGACTCCAGCACCGACTCCTCGGGGCTGCGCTCGCACTCGTTGGAGTCGAGCATCTCGCCGGTGGTGACCTCCAGCCGGAACCGGCTGGACTTGAAGTGGTCGGCCACCAGGTTGCGGGCGATGGTCACCAGCCAGGCGCCGAAGTCGCGGCCCTGCCAGGTGAAGGTGCCGATCCGGCGCAGCGCGCGCAGGAAGGTCTCGCTGGTCAGGTCCTCGGCGGTGGCCCGGCTGCCGACCCGGTAGTAGATGTACCGGTACACGGTGTCGGCGTAGTGGTCGTAGAGCCGGCCGAAGGCTTCGCTCTCGCCGTTCTGGGCCCGCTCGACCAGCTCCACCACCGGGTTGTGCTCGGTGTCGTAGCCGGGCCCGGCGGGCGCGCTGCGGGAGCGGCCGCGGCTGCCGGGGGCGGGCACGGTGCGGCCGCGCGGGCCCGTGGCGGGGGTGCTGCCGGAGGTTCCGCCGCCGGTGGAGCCGGTCGTGGTCGAGCGCAGCAGCGGCGCGGCGAACGCGGCCGGGGCGGGCGCGGCGAACGCGGGGCCGGCCACCGCGGGCTGCGGGACGGCCAGTTCGAACTCGCGGATCGCGGCCCACAGCCGTTCCAGGCGCACACCGCGGCGCAGAGTGGCGGTCGACGGGCGGGAGGTGGCTGGCGCGTCGTTCCGGACGGGTGGGTACACGGGACTCCCAGAGGCAGAACTGTGGACGGATCACCTCCGCCTGTGCGGAGAGCACGCCGCACGGGCCGCCCGTCACGGGGACGCTGCGGGCGGGGTGCATCCAGGAGAGAATAACGCTTTGTGCAATGACAGCTACACCGCGTGGTCGAAGTGGTCGATTGAGGTCCACTTCTTGCGGATATTCACCTGTCGGTGACCGGAGTTGGCGCCATCCATCCGGCTCAATGTGACCACTTGTGCACATCGGGTGACCGAACACCGGTGTGCGGGCCGGGTTTCCCCGCTATCGGCCGCCCCAACCCATGACTTTGCCCGTCTGCCGAACGATCAGTTCCGGTCAGGGCCGGACGTTCCCGAACCGCCGCCCGCCCGGGGCGGGTTCACCCCCGCTGACGTGCACGACCACCCGCCGGGGGGCGTGTCGTCGGCATCGCGTTGACGCCGGGTGGCAGCGTCGCGTTGACACCGGGTCGACGCGTCGATCTGGTGTCGACGCGGCGTCAGGCCCGCTGCCGACGGTGCACCGCGACCGCCGCCGCGGCCGCCCCCACCAGCACGCCCAGCCCGGCCGCCGCCGGGACGCCGATCCGGGCCGCCTTCCGCCCGGTGCGGAAGTCCCGCACCCGCCAGCCCATCGCCCGGGCGTGCCGGCGCAGCTCCCCGTCCGGGTTGATCACGTACGGGTGGCCGACCAGGCTCAGCATCGGGATGTCGTTGGCGGAGTCGCTGAACGCCGCGCAGCGCGCCAGGTCCAGGTGCTCGCGGCGGGCCAGCGCCTGCACCGCGGCCGCCTTGGCCGGGCCGTGCAGCATCCCGCCGACCAGCCGGCCGGTGTACGCGCCGTCCCGGGTCTCCGCGACGGTGCCGAGCGCGCCGGTCATGCCCAGCCGGCGCGCGATCAGCCGGGCCACCTCCTGCGGCGCGGCGGTCACCAGCCACACCCGCTGCCCGGCGTCCAGGTGCATCTGCACCAGCGCCCGGGTGCCCGGCCAGACCTTCTCGGCCAGCACCGGCTCGAAGATCTCCTCGCAGATCTGCTCCAGGTCCGCGGTGCGCTTGCCGGCCACCAGGCCGAGCGCGCTGTCCCGGGCGTCGGCGATGTGCTCCGGGTTCTCCGCGCCGCGCAGCCGGAACGCCGCCTGCTGCCAGGCGAACCGGGCCAGGTCGCGGCGGGAGAAGAAGCGCCGCCGGTACAGCCCGACCCCGAGGTAGAAGATCGCCGCGCCGCGCAGGATCGTGTTGTCGCAGTCGAAGAACGCGGCCGCCCGGACGTCCCCGGGCTCCGGCGTGTGGTCCCCCGCCGGCGCCGCGGGGGCCTTCGACGGCTCCGGCGCGAGCTGGGCGCTGGCGGCGTCGGCGGCGGCCTCGGCCGCCAGGGCGGTCCGGTCGTCGGTGGAACGCCTTGACTGGGTGAGCCTTCGTAGCGCGGCCATGCGACGAGCATAGTCAGCGCGGTCGCCCCGCCCCGTGACCGAGGAGTGCCCGAGCAGTGAACGGGCGGCGGCGCGACGAGCGGCACAATGAACCGGTGAGCCTGCTGCGACGCGCGGGGAAGAACCCCGCCGACACCACCGTCACCCTGATCGGCAAGCCCGGCTGCCACCTCTGCGAGGACGCCCGCGCGGTGATCCTCAGGGTCACCGCGGAGCTGGGCGCGTCCTTCGAGGAGAAGGACATCCTCCAGGACCCGGCCCTCTACGAGCAGTACGCCGAGCAGATCCCGGTCACCCTGGTCGACGGCCGCCAGCACGACTTCTGGCGGGTCGACGAGGCCCGGCTCCGCAAGGCGCTGGGCGCCTAGCCCCCGCCCGGCCCCGCGCGCCCCGCTGCCGGCTCCGCCGCCCGCCCCTCCCGGGGCACCGGTGCTTCGTGAACGTTCGATGAAGATCGGCCTAGGAGTTCCTTCACTTCTCGGCTTACGATCGAACGGTTTCCGTGTCCGCCGGGGGCCGTGCAAGAGGAGGGCGCGATGAGCGGCTACGCCGTCGTCGACGTCGAGGCCACCGGTCGTAGCCCCTGGCGCCACCGGGTGGTCGAGGTCGCCGTGGTGCAGCTGGACGCCGCGCTGCGCACCGAGCGGGAGTTCGCCACCCTGCTCGACCCGGCCGGCCCGGTCGGGCCGACGCACGTGCACGGGATAGCGCAGGGCGACGTCGAGGGCGCGCCGAAGTTCCGGCAGATCGCGCCGCGGCTGCTGGAGCTGCTGGCCGGCCGGGTGCTGGTGGGCCACCACGTGACCTGCGACCGGGCGTTCCTGGAGCGCGAGTTCGCCCGGATCGGGGTGGCGCTGCCGCCGGTGCCGCTGCTGTGCACGATGCGCATCGCCCGCCGGATGCTGCCGGAGGCGGGCGGGTTCGGCCTGTCCGCGTGCGTGGAGGCGGCCGGGCTGGGCTGGTTCCCGGCGCACACCGCGCTGGGCGACGCGCGGGCGACGGTCGAGCTGCTGCGGCACTGCCGCCGGACGGGCTGCGCGGACGTCCGGCTGCCGGCCGCCCCCGCCGGGCCCGCGGTGCCGTGGCCGCGGCTGGGTCCGGCCGGTTCGGCGCGCTCCCGGGCGGAGGCCCCGCTGCTGCGCCGGGTGGCGCCGCTGGGGCCGTGGCCGGCCGGGGTGGAGGGCCCGCGGGCGCTGATCGGTTCGGCGGGCGACGAGTGATGCGTGTCACTGTTCGGGGACAAATCGGACACCATCTTTGTGCACACGTTCACAAACGCATAGCCTGGCGGTCCAAGCCCAGCTTCACCCACAGGAGCAACGTGGCAATCGGCCGACCCTCACCCAGCAGTTCGCAGACGCCCGACCAGGGCGCCGCGCGCAGGCCCTCGCGTGCGCGGGGCATCCCGGAGGCGACCGTGGCCCGCCTCCCGCTCTACCTGCGGGCCCTGACCGCGCTCTCCGAGCGCTCGGTCCCGACCGTCTCCTCCGAGGAGCTGGCCGCCGCCGCCGGGGTGAACTCGGCGAAGCTCCGCAAGGACTTCTCCTACCTGGGCTCCTACGGCACCCGCGGCGTCGGCTACGACGTGGAGTACCTCGTCTACCAGATCTCCCGCGAGCTGGGCCTCACCCAGGACTGGCCGGTCGTCATCGTCGGCATCGGCAACCTGGGCCACGCCCTCGCCAACTACGGCGGTTTCGCCTCCCGCGGGTTCCGGGTGGCCGCCCTGCTGGACGCCGACCCGCACGTGGTGGGCAGCACCGCCGCGGGCCTGCCCGTGCGGCACATGGACGAGCTGGAGGAGATCGTCGCCACCCAGCAGGTCTCCATCGGCGTGATCACCACCCCGCCCGGCGCCGCCCAGCAGGTCTGCGACCGGCTGGTGGAGGCCGGCGTGACCAGCATCCTGAACTTCGCCCCGACCGTGCTGACCGTGCCGGACGGGGTGGACGTGCGCAAGGTCGACCTGTCGATAGAGCTGCAGATCCTCGCCTTCCACGAGCAGCGCAAGGCCGGCGACGAGCCGTCCGCGGGCGACTCGGTGCTCGACCGCGCCCCCGGTCCGGTCCGGGCCGCGGCCGCCAAGCTGCGCCGGGCCGCCGGCGGCAAGGCCGAGCAGGCCAAGGGCACCCCCGCCGCCAAGGGCGGCCCGGACGACGACCTGTCCGCGGTGATGCCGGCGTGAGCACGAACATCCGTCACGACGAGGTGGGGGCATGAGTCTTCTGGTAGTCGGTCTGAGCCACCGGACCGCGCCGGTCGGCGTGCTGGAGCGCGCGGCGCTCACCGGCGACGGCCCGACCCGGGTGCTGCACGAGGCGGCCGCCTCGGCGACCGTCGGCGAGGCCGCGCTGGTCAACACCTGCAACCGGATCGAGCTGTACGCCGACGTGGACAAGTTCCACGCGGGCGTCGCCGAGCTGTCCCAACTGCTCGCCGGGCACAGCGGCGTCGACCTCGACGAACTCACCCCCCACCTGTACGTGCACTACGAGGACCGGGCCGTCCACCACCTCTTCTCGGTGGCCTGCGGACTGGACTCGATGGTCGTCGGCGAGGGCCAGATCCTCGGCCAGCTGCGCGACGCGCTGGCCAAGGCGCAGGAGGAGCACACCGCGGGCCGCGGCCTGAACGAGCTGTTCCAGCAGGCCCTGCGGGTCGGCAAGCGGGCGCACAGCGAGACCGGCATCGACAAGGCCGGGCAGTCGCTGGTCACCTTCGGCCTGGAGCAGGTCGCCGCCGGGGCCGGCCCGGTGGCCGGCAAGCGCGCCCTGGTGGTCGGCGCGGGCTCGATGAGCTCGCTGGCCGCCGCCACCCTGGTCCGCTCCGGCGTCACCGACCTGCTGATCGCCAACCGCACCCCGGCCCGCGCCGAGCGGCTGGTGGAGATCCTCGGCGGCGCCGCCCGCACCCTGGACTTCGCGAAGGTCCCGCAGGCGCTCGCCGACGTCGACCTGGTGATCTCCTGCACCGGCGCGGCCGGCACCGTCATCGACGCCGCCGAGGTCGCCGCCGCGCTCACCGCCCGCAGTGCCACCTCCCCGCTGGCCTTCCTCGACCTGGCCATGCCCCGGGACGTCGACCACGCCGTGCGCGAGCTGGACGGCGCCCTGCTGGTCGACCTGGAGAGCCTCTCGCACGCGCACGCCGCCACCCCCGGCGCCGGCGACGTGGACGCCGTGGCCACCATCGTCGCGGACGAGGTCACCGCCTTCGGACAGGCCCAGCGCGCCGCCCGGATCGCCCCCACCGTGGTCGCCCTGCGCGCCATGGCCTCCGAGGTGGTCCGCGGCGAACTCGCCCGGCTCACCTCCCGGCTGCCGGACCTGGACGAGCGCTCCAGCGCGGAGATCTCGCAGACCGTCCGCCGGGTGGTCGACAAACTGCTGCACGCCCCGACCGTCAAGGTCAAGCAGCTCGCCGCCGAACCCGGCGGGGCCTCCTACGCGGAGGCCCTGCGCGAGCTGTTCGACTTGGACCCCGCGGCAGTGCACGCTGTCTCCGGCACCCCGATCGGCGCCCAGGCGGGTTCCTCGATCCCGCCGGGCGGCGTCCCCGCCGCCCAGGCCGCCCTCGCCCCGCCCGCCGGAGCGACCGCCCCGCCCGCCGGAGCAACCAGATGAACACCCCGTCAGCCCCCCAGCACGACCAGGACGATCACCTCATGAATGGTCCAGAGACAGTGACGCCGCTGCGCCTCGGCACCCGCCGCAGCGCCCTCGCCATGGCCCAGTCGGGCATGGTCGCGGAGGAGGTGGCCGCGATCACCGGCCGCCGGGTGGAGCTGGTCGAGATCACCACCTACGGGGACGTCTCCCGCGAGTCGCTGGCCCAGATCGGCGGCACCGGGGTGTTCGTCTCGGCCCTGCGCGACGCCCTGCTGGAGGGCCGGATCGACCTGGCCGTCCACTCGCTCAAGGACCTGCCCACCGCCGCCCCCGCCGGGCTGCTGCTGGCCGCCGTCCCCGAGCGCGAGGACGTCCGGGACGCGCTGGTCGCCCGCGACGGCCTGGACCTGGCCGGGCTGGTCGGCGGGAGCGCCGGCCGCACCGTCCGGATCGGCACCGGCTCCCCGCGCCGGATGGCCCAGCTGAACGCCTGGGCCCGCGCCCGCGGCGCCGACCTGGAGACCGTGCCGATCCGCGGCAACGTCGACACCCGGATCGGCTACGTCCGCTCCGGCGAACTCGACGCCGTGGTGCTGGCCACCGCCGGACTCAACCGGCTCGGCCGCTCCGCCGAGATCACCGAGCACCTCGACCCCGCGCTGATGCTCCCCGCCCCCGGGCAGGGCGCGCTCGCCGTCGAGTGCGTCGACCCGACCCTGGCCGCCGTGCTGGCCCGGCTCGACCACCGCCCCACCCGGGCCGCCGTGGTCGCCGAGCGCGCCCTGCTGGCCACCCTGGAGGCGGGCTGCTCCGCCCCGGTCGCCGCACTGGCCGGCTGGACCGGCACCGAGCTGCGCCTGGACGGCGTGGTCGGCACCACCGACGGCACCGAACTGCTCAAGATGTCCGCCAACGGCCCCCTCGTCCCCGACGAGACCGCCGAGGAGCAGGCCGCGGCCCTGGGCCGCGCCCTGGCCACCAGGCTGCTCGACACCGGAGCGGCCGACCTGATGGGGGAGCGCGCCCGATGACCGCCGCCGGATTCCACCCGCCCGCAGGGCGCTGCACCTTCCTCGGCGCCGGCCCCGGCGACCCCGGACTGCTCACCCTGCGCGCCGTCGACGTGCTCGGCACCGCCGACGTCCTGGTCGCCGACCCGCTGACCGCCGCCGCGGTCCGCACCCACTGCCCCAGCGGCGTCCAGGTCCTCGACCCGGCCGACGCCGGCCGGGAGCTCGCCGACCTGGCCGCCGACGCGGTCCGGGCCGGCCGCCACCTGGTCCGCACCGTCGACGGCGACCCCGGTCTGGACGGCTGCGCCGCCCAGGAGATGCTGCGCTGCGCCCAGGCCGGCGTGCCCTTCGAGGTCGTCCCCGGCGTCGCCCAGTCGGTCGGCGTGCCCGCCTACGCGGGCGTGCCGCTGCGCGGCGGCCAGGGCGCGGACGTCCGCTTCGTGGACGCCGAGGCGCTGCTGGCCGGCCAGGTCGTCGACCTGGGCTCGCCGGAGACCACCCTGGTGGTGCGCACCACCCTGGGCCAGCTGCCCGCCACCGCCAACTCCCTGGTGGCGCACGGCCGCAAGCCCGACGCGGCGCTCTCCGCGACGCTCTCCGGCACCACCACCCGGCAGCGCACCTTCACCTCCACGCTGGCCGCCATCGCCGCCGACCTGAAGGCCGCCCGGGTGCTGCCCTCGCCGGTCTCCGCCCCCGTGGACCCGGCGACCTCGGTGATAGCCGTGGTGGGCGAGCAGGTCGCCCACCGCGCCTCGCACTCGTGGTTCGAGACCAAGCCGCTGTTCGGCTGGAACGTCCTCGTCCCGCGCACCAAGGAGCAGGCCCACGGCCTGTCCGACCAGCTGCGCTCGTACGGCGCGGTGCCGCAGGAGGTGCCGACCATCGCGGTCGAGCCGCCGCGCACCCCGCAGCAGATGGAGCGGGCCATCAAGGGCCTGGTCACCGGCCGCTACGAGTGGATCGCCTTCACCTCGGTCAACGCCGTCAAGGCCGTCCGGGAGAAGTTCGAGGAGTACGGCCTGGACGCCCGGGCGTTCGCCGGGATCAAGGTCGCGGCGGTCGGCGAGACCACCGCCCAGGCGCTGGTCGACTTCGGCGTCAAGCCCGACCTGGTGCCCTCCGGCGAGCAGTCCGCGGCCGGGCTGCTGGAGGACTGGCCGCCGTACGACCCGGTGTTCGACCCGATCGACCGGGTGCTGCTGCCGCGCGCCGACATCGCCACCGAGACCCTGGTGGCCGGCCTGGTCGAGCTCGGCTGGGAGGTCGACGACGTGACCGCGTACCGCACGGTGCGCGCCTCGCCGCCGCCGGCCGAGACCCGGGAGGCGATCAAGGGCGGCGGCTTCGACGCGGTGCTGTTCACCTCGTCCTCGACCGTCCGGAACCTGGTCGGCATCGCCGGCAAGCCGCACAACGTGACCGTCATCGCCTGCATCGGCCCGGCCACCGCCAAGACGGCGGAGGAGCACGGCCTGCGGGTCGACGTGATGGCCCCGGCCCCGTCCGCGTCCGCGCTCGCCCAGGCGCTGGCCGACTTCGGGGCCACCCGCCGGGACGCCGCCACCGCGGCGGGCGAGCCGGTCTACCGGCCGAGCGAACGCCGCCCCGGCTCGCGCCGCAAGGCGCGCTGACCCTCCGGCGGGGGGAGGCCGCGGCCTCCCCCCGCCGCGTTCTTCCGTGACTCAGGGAGCCTTCGAAGTGTCCGCCGAATTCCCGTCCGTCCGCCCGCGCCGACTGCGCTCCACCCCGGCGATGCGCCGCCTGGTCGCCGAGACCCGGCTGCACCCGGCCGAGCTGATCCTCCCGGCGTTCGTCCGCGAGGGCATCACCGAGCCGAAGCCGATCACCTCGATGCCGGGCGTCGTCCAGCACACCCGGGACACCCTGCGCCGGGCCGCCGTCGAGGCCGCCGAGGCCGGGATCGGCGGCCTCATGCTGTTCGGCGTCCCCGAGGTGCAGGACGCGGTCGGCTCCGAGGGCACCAACCCCCGGGGCATCCTCCAGCTGGCCATCCGCGACGTGGTCTCCGAGGTCGGCGACCAGCTGGTCGTGATGTCCGACCTCTGCCTGGACGAGTACACCGACCACGGCCACTGCGGCGTGCTCGCCGAGGACGGCTCGGTCGACAACGACGCCACCCTGGAGCGCTACGCCGAGATGGCCGTGGTCCAGGCCGACGCGGGCGTCCACCTGGTCGGCCCGTCCGGGATGATGGACGGTCAGGTCGCGGTGATCCGCAGGGCGCTGGACGCGGCCGGCCACCGGGACACCGGCATCCTCGCCTACACCGCCAAGTACGCCTCGGCGTTCTTCGGCCCGTTCCGGGAGGCCGTCGGCTCCTCGCTCAAGGGCGACCGCAAGACCTACCAGCAGGACCCGGCCAACGCCCGCGAGGCGCTGCGCGAGCTGGAGCAGGACATCGCCGAGGGCGCCGACCTGGTGATGGTCAAGCCCGCCATGGCCTACCTGGACATCCTGCGCCAGGTCGCCGACGCCTCCCCGGTGCCGGTCTCCGCCTACCAGGTCTCCGGCGAGTACGCGATGGTCGAGGCCGCCGCGGCCAACGGCTGGATCGACCGCGAGCGGACCGTCCTGGAGACACTCACCTCGATCCGCCGGGCCGGCGCCGAGCAGATCCTCACCTACTGGGCGGTCGAGGCCGCCCGGATGCTGGGCTGACCCGGCCGCGCGACTCCGACCGCGCGCGGGGCGCGCCGGGCGCGGTCGGACTCCGGGAAGCCCTTCCGCTCGACCTCGGCGCGCCGCCCGTCCGGGTGGTGGAAGACGACGCCCTCGGCGAGCGCGCCCGGCGCGAACCGGCGCTCCGGCCCCGCCGGGTACGCCCGCGGCCCCGCGTGGTCGCGCGGCGCTCCCTCGTGCACCGGCGCCTCCCGGTCGAACGGCAGGCACAGGTGCCCGTCCAGCTCCAGCGGGTTGCCCTGGATCCGCGGGCCGAGCGCCTCGCCCGGGTGCTCGCCGCCCGGCCGGCCGCACGCGTCGGCGCCCCGGGCGGCGGCCAGGACCCAGCGGTCCTCGGCGGCGTCCTCGGCGGTGTCGGCGTACCGGCCGTCGACGACGCCCGCCCGCTTCTGCGCGGCGCTCGGGTCGCGGCGCCCCTCCACCCGCACCAGCTGCCCCGAGCGGACGGTCGGTCGGACGTCCGTGCCGTCCGGCTCCCCGGGCGCCGCGCCCTCCCCGGCGAACACCCGGGCGCACCCGGCGCGCGGGCGGTCCACCCCCCGGAAGGCGCCGTCCCGCTCGAACAGCGTCGGAATCTCCTCCACGACCGCCTCCCCCTCCGTACCCGGCCCGGCGGGGACGCCGAAGGGCGCGGCGGCCGTGAACGGCCGCCGCGCCCCGGGGCACTGACGCGGGGTCAGTGGATGGCGACGATGCCGCCCTCGCCGCCGCCGACGGCGGTGGAGGTGGCCCAGCCGTAGCCGCCGCCTGCGGTGAAGATGTGGGAGGTCTCGGCGAAGCCCGCCCAGTGACCGGCGACGAAGGGCTCGTCGGCGCTGGCCACGCCTTCCTGGCCGCCGCCGACGGCGACGTGCGCGTACGCGGGGGCGGCGATACCGGCCAGCGCCAGGGCGGCGACCGAGGTGACGACGACCTTGCCCAGCTTGCTCTTCATGGGGAGGTTCCTCTCTGCGTCGGGGGAGTGGTTTCTACGGGAACACAGCGGTGCGGCTGGAGCGGCGCTGCACGCGCCCACCGACGCTCCGATCACCCGATCGCGCCGCGGACGGCCGGGTTTCCGGGAGCGGCCGGAGACATGGAACCGCCGGGCCCGCGGGATCGCTCCCCCGGACCCGGCGGTCGGTCGCGACCGGAAGGTCAGCCGATCAGGTGGCTGACGCCACCGTCGCCGCTGCCCACGGTGTTCTGGCCGACGACGCAGGTCTGCGTCGGCTTGTTGTCCAGGACGTCGGCCTCGATCGGCACCGCGACGCCGATGACGGCGACGGCGATGTTGTGCACCTCGGGGAGGCAGAGGTTCGGGTTGTCCAGGGTGTGGAAGTTCGGGCTGTGGTTGCCCGAGGTGCCGGTGGCGTTGGTGCCGCCGCTGCCCTGGATGGAGGTGGCGGCGCCGTCCGCGTCGCCGATGGCCATCGCCGGGGAGGCGATCGTGGCGAGACCGGCGGCGGCGACGCCGGCGGCGGCGAGAGCCTTCTTGATCATTGGGTTATTCCTTTTCGGATCTGATGGAGTGGAGCAGCGGCCCGGCGCGTGGCTCGCGCCGGGTCCTGACCGCCGGGCCGGGGGAGCGGACCGGGCGGGTCGTGCCGCGCGGAGCGTGGGGCTCCGCGCCGGGGGCAGCGACGGTGGGTCAGCCGACCAGGTGGGAGACGCCGCCGTCGCCGCTGCCGAGGGTGCCCTGGCCGACCACGCAGGTCTGCTTGGGCTGGTTGTTGAGCGCGTCGACCTCGACCGGGACGGCCACGCCGAGCACGGCGACACCGATGTTGTGGATCTCCGGGAGGCAGATGTTCGGGTTGTCGGCGAAGTGGAAGTTCGGGCTGTGGTTGCCCCAGGTGCCGGTGGCGTTGGTGCCGCCGTTGCCCTGGATCGAGCCGGCCGAACCGTCCGCGTTGCCGATGGCGACGGCGGGGGTGGACACCGCGGCCAGCGCTGCGGCGGCCAGGCCGACGGTAGCGAAAGTCTTCTTGAGCATGGTGGAGATACCTCTCTGAAATGCTGTTCGAGGGGTGCTGCCCCGTCGTCGTCGGGATCAAAGAATGGCGGCACGGAAAGTTACGGGGTCTGCGGGAAATTCGTCATTGGCCACCGTTTTACCCGCGCGCCGGTCGGATTGTTGACGATGCGGAGATCGGACTATTCAGCCGTTCCGGTCAACACCCGCTATCCGCGGGGGAGCTGGCTCGTTCGCCAGGGTGCCCACCGGGCACTCGAACCGATTTCCCGAACTCCCCGAACGAACGGCGAACAGCATGAAGCTCTCCAAGCGGGCGACCGGCGCCCTGCTGCTGGCGGTCGGCGCCGGCGTGGCGGCGGCGCAGGGCGTGGCCCAGGCGGCTCCGAAGACCCCGGCCGAGGTGGCCGCGATCGAGAACGCCACGGCCGGCCAGGAGGTGCCGTTCAGCATCCCGCTCAGCACGGCCGCCTCCCCGCTCCCGCTGCTGCCGGACGGCGGCGGGATCCACGGCGCGATCCCGGCCTCGCCGCTGTCGGCCTCCACCGACAACGGCCAGAGCAGCACCCACCCGGTCCCGGACCAGGTGCTGCCGTCGATCGGCGGCGGCAAGGAGGGCCCCTCGCTGGCCGCGGCGCTGCCGCTGCCCGAGGCCGACCGCGGCGCCGAGCTGGGCACCCTCGGCCTGGACGCCCCGGCCGCCCCGCTCAACCTGGCCGGCCCGGCGCTGGGCCTGGGGCAGCCGGTCTCCTTCGTCGAGGGGCAGGGCGGGCAGATCACCGACGCCGCGCTGAGCCTGGACAAGGTCGACCCGCACCTGGTGACCGCGCCGGTGCAGGCCGTCCCGGGAGCGAGCGCCTCGCTCGGCGGCGAGCAGGACCAGCTCTCGGTCACCGACTCGGTGCGGAACCTGGCCGCCACCACCACCGCCACCACCGGCGAGATGATGAACCAGGCCGACCCGGTGGGCACCCTCACCGGCGCGCTGGACCAGAGCCGGGTCTGACCCGGCGGCACGCGAACGGCCCGGGCCCCGTCGGGGGCCCGGGCCGTCGGCGCACGCGCCGGTCGGCGTGCCGGGTGCTCGGCGTACCGGCTCAGCCCGGCAGCGCGCCGAGCAGCGGGCCGGCCAGCGGGAGGTCCTTCGCGCCGCCGCCGCCGGACAGCGGGGCGGTGAGCGGGGCGGTGCCGACCGGGGCGACGCCGTTGTCGGGGACGACCGCGACGCCGTTGTTCAGCACGTCCGCGCCGGACCCGGCCCACGGGTCGAGCCGCAGCTCCTTCAGCGGGGCGACCGCGTAGCCGAGCGCACCGGTGGTGCCGCCGAGGGCCTGCTGGGCGTCGGTGTTCTGCAGGTGGGTGGTGGGCGCGGGCAGCCCGCCGAGCGGTTCGGTCTCGGCGTGCGAGGCCTGGGCGGTGACGCCGCCGAGCAGCACGGCGGCGCCGAGCGCGGCCACGGCGCCGGTGGTCTTCCGGGTCATCGGCCAATCCTTCGGGGTGAGTGGAACGGTGCTCCAGGGGAAACGCGCGCGGCCCCCCGGCCACTGGGCCGAGGGGCGGTCTGCACGGGGTTGCCGATCAGCGGGGGCTGGTCAGCAGTCTTCGTCGACCGGCGGCTCGTGGTGCTCGTGGTGCTCGTGGTGCTCGGCCGGCAGGTCCACGTTGGCGCAGGAGTTGCCGAACGCCGGGTTCAGCAGGCCGATCACGTTGATCGAGTTGCCGCAGACGTTCACCGGGACGTGCACCGGGACCTGCACGGCGTTGCCGGAGAGCACGCCGGGGGAGTTGGCGGCGACGCCCTCGGCACCGGCCGAGGCGTTGGCCAGACCGGCCGAGCCGAGCACCAGGCCGGCCGCGGCGGCCGACAGGACGGCGGCCTTCTTCACGTTCTGCATGGGGGTTGATCTCCTAGATCACACAGGGAGTTGGTGCGCCGCACCGCACGGGACCGTGCGGTGCGGCGCGGGCGCTGCGTCAGGCAGTTCAGCCGACGTTGGCGCAGGAGTTGCCGAACGCCGGGTTCAGCAGGCCGATCACGTTCACGGTGTTGCCGCAGACGTTGACCGGGACGTGGACCGGGACCTGGATCAGGTTGCCGGAGAGCACGCCGGGGGAGCCCGCGGCGACGCCCTCGGCACCGGCCGAGGCGTTGGCCAGACCGGCCGAGCCGAGGACCATACCGGCGGCGGCGACGGACAGGACCGCGGCCTTCTTGAAGTTGCGCATAGCTTTCTTCCTCACGTTCTGCCCGACTGTGGATGGTCGGGTGCCGGGCGATCGCATCATCACCCGCGGTTTTCCGGATGCGCCGTGAATGTCACTCACGCGGCCCAACACCCTCGTGTCGCCCGTGGCTTGGGCGACGCGTGCCGCGTCGGGGTGCGCCGACGGCTGCCCACTCACGGCTGGGGGCGGTCGTTTGGCGGCGCGTCCAGGGCGGCACGGGGCTGCCTGTGGAGCGGTGTTCGTGAGGAAGAACGAGCCGGCGCGGCCGGGGAAACGGGCGGATTCCCCGATCACCCGAATGCGCGGATTAGGCCGAGTGGGTGATTGTTCGGGGGCGTCCGCAACTGCCCCGGGGTGGCTTCGTTGGCCTGGTGCACGTCCCGTGTGCTTCCTTCGGCAGCCCCCGGCGCGGCAATTGGAAGATCTGATTTATCGAGGAGACTCAATGAGCATCAAGAAGGCCGCCGCCGTCGGCGCCGCTGTCGTGGGCATCGTCGCCGCCGGTGCGGGCTCCGCCATGGCGAGCAGCGGCGCCGAGGGTGTCGCCGCCGGTTCCCCCGGTGTCGCCTCCGGCAACGAGATCCAGGTGCCGGTGCACATCCCGGTCAACCTGTGCGGCAACTCGATCGACGTCATCGGCGCCCTGAACCCGGCGTTCGGCAACTCCTGCGCCAACGTCGGCTGACGCACGGCCCGTCGGCCGAGCCGCCGTCCACACCCTCCTGGCGGGGTGCGGGCGGCGGCTCGTCCGCTTTTCCGGGCCCGGGTCCGCGCCCGGAGCGGTGCCGGACGCGGTGCCGGGCGCGGTCGCTGACGCGTCGTCATGCTGTCGCGAGTCTTGTTGTGTTACCTGTCAGTACCTAGCATGTGAGCCTGCCTCATGTTCTCCGGGCCCCCGCCCGGTCCCCGTGCTCCGCGCCGCCCGGCAGCCGCCGGGCGATCCCCCACCCTCGCAAGGAGTCATGAGTGTCCAGGACACCCCTCGGGAGGGCCGCCCGCCGCCGCCCGCCCGCGCTGCTCGCCACCGCCGCCCTGCTCGCCGCCCTCGGCCTCGGCGCCGGGCTCGGCACCGCCGACGCCAGTGCCGCGTCCGGGAACCCGGGCAAGCCCGCCGCGATCGTCGCGCTCGGCGACAGCGCGATCTCCGGCGAAGGCGCCGGCACCGACACCGGCGACGACTACGTCCCCGGCACCGACACCCCCACCAACTACTGCCACCGCTCCACCAGGTCCGAGATATTCGTGACCCAACTGCCCGGCGTCACCCCGGTCGACCTGGCCTGCTCCGGCGCGCAGACCGGCGACCTGGTCAGCGACCCCGAGCTGGCGAAGATCACCGGCCCCGGCAGCGGCGACTTCGGCGAACCCAAGCAGGACGTCCAACTCGCCGCGACCGCACGCCAGTACGACGTCAAGATGGTGGTCGTCACGATCGGCGCGAACGACGACTTCGAGTTCGCGAACATCATGATGGACTGCCTCGCCCAGTACTTCCCGATCCCGCAGTCCCAGGGCTGCCGGGACACCATCGGCAGCGCCGAGATCACCCGCCGCGCCGCCGGCGTCAAGCCCAAGGTGACCGCCGCGCTCACCAGCGTCCGCAACACCATGCGGGCGGCCGGCTACGCGGACGACTCGTACCAGCTGGTCTACCAGTCGTACTTCAACCCGATCACCCCCGACATCCGGCGCAACGACTACGCCGGCAAGGTCGCCGACGGCTGCCCGGCCTTCCCCGAGGACCTCGCCTGGGGCCACAACTGGGTCGTCCCCACCCTCAGCGACGCCCTGCGCGAAGCCGCCGCCGGCGTCCCCGGCGTGCGCTACCTCGACCAGCGCCGGGTCGCCTTCGGCCACGAGGTCTGCGCCGAGTGGACCAGCTCGCCGTACGAGTACACCAACGGCGACGTGATCGACCTGTCCGAGAAGACCCGCAACGGCTGCGACAGCCCGATCTCCATCCCCGGCCTGTGCATGAACAACGTCCGCCAGTCGTACCACCTGCGGGTCGCCGGGTACGCCGCCGAGGCCGCCTGCCTGCGGCAGTTCTACCAGCAGGCCGCGCTCGGCCAGGCGTTCTGCTCGCTCGACCAGCAGAACACCACCTCGATCACCCCGCTCACCCCCGGCAAGCCGTTCCCCGACACCCCCGAGGACGGCGCCTGGTACCAGCTCACCAACCAGTCCGACGGCCGGGCGCTCGACCTGTCCGGCGGCGGCAGCTACGGCGACTCCACCAACGGCCGCACCGCACTCACCTATCCGGCCACCGGCGGGCTCAACCAGTCCTTCGTGTTCGAGGCCAAGGCCGGCGGCTCCTACGAGCTCGACTTCAGCGGCAACCGCGACATGTGCCTCGACGTGGCCGGCGCCTCCACCGCCCCCGGCGCCAAGATCGAGCAGTGGCGCTGCAACGGCGGCGGCAACCAGCACTGGCTGCTCCAGCCCGTCGGCGACGGCAGCTACAAGCTCGCCGACTCCCAGGACCCGACCAAGCTCGCCACCGCCACCACCCAGACCGACGCCCAGGGCAACCACCTGGTCCAGCTCGCCGCCGACAACGGCTCCGCCGCCCAGCACTGGCAGCTCACCAAGCTCGGCATCGTCTACCTGCACGGCTGACGGGCCCTCAGCGAGCCCCGCAGCAAGCCCCTCAGCAAGCCCCTCAGCAAGCCCCTCAGGGCATGCCCAGCCGGACGGCCGTACCCGGAGCCACCGGGTACGGCCGCTCCGGCGGCAGCAGCCCCGCGTCCCGCGTCGCGTGCAACTCCCGGACCAGCGGCGTCAGGTCCTCGATCCGCACCAGCCACTCCCCGACGTACCGCCGCACCAGCTCCCCGCCCAGCCCGAGCTGGAGCGAGCGGTGGTCCAGCGGCCGCAGGTGCAGGTCCCGCTCCGGGTCCCACTGCACCCGGGCCGCGCCGCGCCGCAGCTCCCGCTGCCACTGCGCCTTCGAGGCGTGCACCCCGCGCCGGTACGAGCTCAGCACCGCCGCCGCCAGCGCGGCGTCGAACCCCTCCCGGCGGATCACCACCCCCAGCACCCGCTCCTGGCCCCCGGCGCGGGCCCAGTCGCTGCGGTGCAGCAGCCAGCGGAACGACGGCTTCACCCACGTCGTCCGCCCGGTGTCGAACGCCGCCGGGAACCGCCCCGCCGCGGCGGCGGGCTCCGCGATCTCCGGCCGGAACGCCTGGTGGACCGTCACCGTCTCCTCGTCGTAGCGGGCCCTGACCTGCCTCTTCGGTGTCTCTCCCACCCCTTCGTCCTGGCCGCCGGGTCAACCGGATTACCCGCCCCCGGGGGCCGGGAACGCGGCCGGGCCGCAGGTGGGAGCATGTGAGCCGTCGATCTGCCTGGAGGTGCGCGGTGGCCGGTGCGCGGCTGGTGTTGGGGTTGGACGTCGGGGGCACCAGTACCCGGGTGCTGGTCGCCGACCTGGACGGGCGGGTGCTGGGTGCCGCCCGCGGGGCCGGGGGGAACCCGGTCGCGCACGGGCCGGAGGTCGCGGCGAAGGAGATCGGGGACACCGTGCGGGCCGCGCTGGCCGGGCTGGACCCGGGGCGGGTGGCGGCGGGGGTGATCGGGCTGGCGGGCGGACTGGTGGCGCGGCCCGCGTTCGGCGGGCTGTGGGACGCGCTCGGGCTGGGCGCGCACCCCGTGCTGGTCAGCGACGTCCTGCTGGCGCACGCCGCGGGCACCTCCGCGCCGGACGGGAACGTGGTGCTCAGCGGGACGGGCGGGATGGCCGCCGAGGTCCGCGGCCACGAGCTGACCCGCACCGCGGACGGGCACGGCTGGTTGCTGGGCGACCGGGGCTCGGGCGTCTGGCTCGGCCGCGAGGCCGTCTCCGCCACCCTGACCGCCATCGACCGGGACGAGCCGCTCACCGGCCTGGCCGCGGCGGTCGCCGGGGCGCTGACCGGCCCGGTCGGCCCGGTCGGCCCGGAAGGCCGGGAGGGCCTGGGCGGCTCGGGCGACGACCTCCGTTCGGCGCTGATCACCGCCGTCCACGGGCAGGCCCCGACCCGGCTGGCCCGGCTCGCCCCCGTCGTCCTGGAGCGGGCCGGGGCGGGCGACCCGACGGCCCTCACCCTGGTCGCCCGGGCCGCCGACCACCTGCTCGACACGCTCGGCCTGCTCCGCGCCCGCGGTTGCGCCCTCCCGATCGTGCTGGCCGGCGGGCTGCTCAGCACCCCGACGCCGCTGGCCGCCCGGCTCCGCCCGCTGCTCGCCGCCCGCTGGCCGGACGCCCCGCTCCGCCCCGCCGGGAACGGCGCGGGCGCGGCGGCCTGGCTGGCGGCGCGGTCACTGGGCCGCGGCACCGAGGAGCTGCACCGCGCGCTGACGGCCTGACGCCCCGTGCACCGGGTGCACCGGGCTCGCCGGGCCCGCCGGGTTCACTGGCAGGTCATCGCCCAGGGCGCGATCTTGCCGGACGGCGCCGGGCGCGGCGCGCCGTCGGCGGTGCCCCCGGCCGGGCGGGAGGCCGCGCCCGGGAGGGCGATCTCGGCCCAGACCCACTTGCCGCCGCGCTTGCGCACCACCCCGTGCGCGAGGGCGAGTTCGGCGATCAGCAGCAGGCCGCGCCCGGACTCCTCGTCGTCGGCGGGGCGGCCGGGGGCGAGGCCGGGGAGGACGGGGGAGGAGTCGTAGACCTCGATGACGGCGCGGTGGTGCAGCGGGTCGGCGTGCACGCCGACGGTGACGGCGGGGCCGGTGGCGTGGCGGACGGCGTTGCCGAGGAGTTCGGAGGTGACGAGGTCGAGGGTGAAGCGGGTGTCCTCGTCGAGCGGGGTGTTCCAGGTGGTGAGGAGGTCGCGGACCCGGCGGCGTCCGGCGGCGACGGTGGCGGGCTCGCGGGGCAGTGAGAACCATCGACGGTGGACGGACATGGCGGGCTCCTCACGCGGTTTCGCCCGATGGGCGGAGACTCGGCAGCCGATATGAGGGTATGTCAGATCCCAACATCTCTAGACAAGCTGAAATCTCTAGAGATGTCAATGCGTCAGGGTCCCGGCCCTGCGTAGGATGTCTAGAGAGGGGAAGGAAGTCCGCCGCCATGAACAGTCACCCGCGCGTCACGCAGCCCAAGTACCAGCGGATCGCCGAGGACCTCAAGCGCGAGATCGACACCGGCCGCTACCGCCCCGGCGACCGGCTCCCCGGCGAGAACGACCTGATGGCGACGTACGGCGTGGCCAGGATGACGGCCCGTCAGGCGCTCGGGGTGCTCCAGGGCGAGGGGATAGCGGAGGCCCGCCGCGGTGTCGGCGTCTTCGTCCGGGAGTTCCGGCCGATAAGGCGGCGCGGCATCCAGCGGCTGTCCGGCCGCACCTGGGGCGGCGGCGCCTCGGTCTGGTCGGCCGACATAGCGGCCCGCGAACTGACGGTGGACCAGCTGAGCGTCACCGAGCGGAAGGCGCCCGAGCAGATCGCCGCCGTGCTCGGCCTCAAGGGCGGCGAACCGGCCTGCGTGCGCAGCCGCCGCTTCGTCCTGGACGGCAAGCCGGTGCTGGTCTCCGACTCCTACCTCCCCGCCGCCCTGGTCGCCGGCACCCGGATCACCGACCCGGACACCGGCCCCGGCGGCACCTACGCCCGGCTCGCCGAACTCGGCCACAAGCCGGTGCACTTCCAGGAGCAGATCCGCTCCCGGATGCCCGCCGGCGACGAGGCCGAACGCCTGGCCCTGGCCCCCGGCACCCCCGTCTTCCTGGTGCACCGGATCGCCTTCGCCGAGGACGGCCAGGCGGTGGAGGTCAACGAGATGGTGCTCGACTCGGCCTCCTACATCCTGGAGTACGACTTCGACGCCTGAACGACCCGCCCGCCACCGCCGGTGGAAAACCCGAACAGTTGTCCACAGGTCTGTGGAAAACCACCGCGCCCGTCCACCGTTCCGGAGCGGCGCCCGGCAGCACCGGTCGAACGGTGGCGGCCCGGGGGTGCGGCGTCGGGAAGGCCCGACTGCGGCTGACCGCAACGGAGTTCAGCGCCCTGGAGCGCCCGGACCGGCGGCCCGGGCCCGCTGCGTCATCGAGACGGTGCGCGGCGTCGGCTACCGGCCGGTGCCCTGAGGGTCAGGGCCAGACCAGGCAGTAGAGCTGGTGGCCGGCCTCGTGCAGGCGGCTGGCGAAGTCCTGCCACTCGTGGAGCATCTGGTAGATGACGAAGGCGTCCCGCGGGCCGCGGCGGTCGGGGACGGTGGACCAGATGAAGGCGGCGGCGCCGAGCTCGGTCTCGTCGGCCTTGCGGAGCGGTTCCACGACGGTGTGCGGGAGTTGGACCACCGCGTAGTCGGGGTGCAGGACGACCAGTTCGAGCGGTGGGACGTGGTGCAGCGGCACGCCCTGGATGCCGGTGAGGACCATCGCGCTCATGGTCTCGGGCTTGATCTTGGTGGAGAGGTGGCCGTTGACGGAGCCGCTGGTCTCCATCAGGTCGCCGAGCCGGCCGAGGGCGCCGAGCTCCCCGGCGTCGAGCCCGAGGCCGCCGGGGCCGAGGGCGGTGGGAACCCTGGCGGCGGTCGCACGGTCCGGAGCGCCGAAGTACTTGTAGGTGACCCCCACTCTGCCCTCGCCCCTCCTTCCCCTGCCGGTACCCGTACCCCCGCCGGTCTCGCCGGGCCTGCGGCCGTGGCCCGCGCCCTCGTCGAAACCGTCCTGCCTCTCGGACACTGGACCATCCTCACCGGAACTCGCCGGAATCGACAGACCCCCGCATGCTCGGTGTCCCTCCGAACATGCCCCTTACCCGTCTGTTTGGCGTGCTACACGAGCGCGCGTCACTCGACCTTACCTTCGGCACAGCCGGTGAGGGGAGCAGCACACGGATCATCGTTCCAGATGATCGGGCCCGACATGCAGAACGCCAGGACACGATTTGAGACCATGTGCGGGTAAGGGCGGTTCCCGGCCGCTCCCAGCACCCAACGGATGAGCGAGCAGATGAGCTACCCGTACGAAGCCCCCCAGTCCCAGTCGCTGTTCGACCGCGCCCTGGCCGTCACCCCCGGCGGGGTCAACTCGCCGGTGCGGGCCTTCCGCGCGGTCGGCGGCACGCCCCGCTTCATGGTGTCCGGCACCGGCCCGTACCTGACCGACGCCGACGGCCGCGAGTACGTGGACCTGGTCTGCTCCTGGGGCCCGATGCTGCTCGGCCATGCCCACCCGGCGGTGGTCGAGGCGGTCCGGCGGGCGGTGGCCCTCGGCACCTCGTTCGGGACGCCCGGGCAGGGCGAGGTGGAGCTGGCGGAGGAGATCGTCTCCCGGATCGCCCCGGTCGAGCAGGTCCGGCTGGTCTCCAGCGGCACCGAGGCGACCATGTCGGCGATCCGGCTGGCCCGCGGCTTCACTGGCCGCGCCAAGGTGGTCAAGTTCGCCGGCTGCTACCACGGCCACGTGGACGCCCTGCTGGCCGCGGCCGGCTCCGGCGTCGCCACCTTCGGCCTGCCCGACACCCCCGGCGTGACCGGCGCCCAGGCCGGCGACACCATCGTGCTGCCGTACAACGACCTGGACGCGGTGCGCGCCGCGTTCGCCGCCCATCCCGGCGAGATCGCCTGCGTGATCACCGAGGCCTCGCCCGGCAACATGGGCGTCGTCCCGCCGCTGCCCGGCTTCAACCACGGCCTGGCCGAGCTCTGCCGGGCCGACGGCGCGCTGTTCGTCTCCGACGAGGTGATGACCGGCTTCCGGGTCTCCAAGGCCGGCTGGTACGGGCTGGAGGCCGCCCGGGAGGGCTGGGCGCCGGACCTGCTGACCTTCGGCAAGGTGATGGGCGGCGGCTTCCCCGCCGCGGCCTTCGGCGGTCGCGCCGACGTGATGGCGCACCTCGCCCCGGCCGGCCCGGTCTACCAGGCGGGCACGCTCTCCGGGAACCCGGTCGCCACCGCCGCGGGCCTGACCCAGCTGCGGCACTGCACCGACGAGGTGTACGCGAAGGTCGACGCGGTCGCCGCCGAGGTCTCCGGCCTGGTCACCGCGGCGCTCGCCAAGGAGGGCGTGGCGCACCGGCTGCAGACCGCGGGCAACATGTTCTCGGTCTTCTTCACCGAGCAGCAGGTCACGAACTACGACGAGGCGCGCGCCCAGCAGGCGTTCCGCTTCAACCCGTTCTTCCACTCGATGCTGAGCCAGGGCGTCTACCTGCCGCCGTCGGCCTTCGAGTCCTGGTTCGTCTCGGCCGCGCACGACGAGCGCGCGGTCGAGCGGATCGCCGCCGCCCTGCCCGCGGCCGCCCGCGCCGCCGCCGAGGCCACCGAGGAGCCCAAGTGACTGACAAGAAGGACATCACCGTCGTCCACGTGATGCGGCACGGCGAGGTGCACAACCCGGAGGGCGTGCTCTACGGCCGCCTGCCCGACTACCACCTCTCCGACCTGGGCCGGGAGATGGCCGAGCGGGTCGCCGAGCACCTGAAGGACCGGGACGTCACGTACGTGGTGGCCTCGCCGCTGGAGCGGGCGCAGGAGACCGCCGAGCCGATCGCCAAGGCGCACGGCCTCCAGGTGGCGGCCGACCCGCGGCTGATCGAGGCGGAGAACGTCTTCGAGGGCAAGACCTTCGGCGTCGGCGACGGCTCGCTGCGCAACCCCGGGTACTGGAAGTACCTGACCAACCCGTTCCAGCCGTCCTGGGGCGAGCCGTACATCGACCAGGCGGTCCGGATGATGGGCGCCCTCGCGGCGGCCCGGGACGCCGCGCGCGGGCACGAGGCGGTGTGCGTCAGCCACCAGCTGCCGATCTGGATCCTGCGCTCGTTCGCGGAGCGCCGCCGGCTGTGGCACGACCCGCGCCGCCGGCAGTGCTCGCTGGCCTCGCTGACCAGCTTCACCTACGAGGGCGACCGGATCGTCTCGATCGGCTACCGCGAGCCGGCCCGGGACCTGCTGCCGGCCCACCTGGTGGGCAAGGGCAAGAAGGGCGACAAGCCGGTCGGGAAGAGCTTCGGCGCGTAGCCCGCACCGGCCCGCGGCCGGCGCGGGCGGCGCCCGCGCCGCTCCCCGCGGGGTAAGCGGCGGCGGCCGGTGATATGCCCGAATTAAGACGATCATAAGCGGAGAACGCGCAGGTCACGAGGGGTCCGGCCGACAAGGCCGGACCCCCCTAAAACGGGCCGAAGAGCCATGCGAAACTTTTCACATGTCACGGACGTCCAGCCGCCGCCTCCGCCTCACCGCCGCCCTCGGCGCGGCCACCGCCCTGGCCCTCGCCGGGTGCTCCAGCTCCGGCAGCAGCGGCGGCGGGGTCGGCTTCGTCACCGGCAAGGGCGGCGTCGCCACCGCCGCCCCCGCCAAGCGGGTCGCCGCGCCCGACGTCACCGGCACCTCGCTGGACGGCGGCGGCGCCCTCAAGCTCTCCGACTACCGCGGCAAGGTGGTCGTCCTCAACATCTGGGGCTCCTGGTGCAGCCCCTGCCGGGCCGAGGCCAAGGGCCTCCAGGAGACCAGCGAGAAGTACGGCGACCAGGTCCAGTTCCTCGGCATCAACACCCGGGACACCGACCCCGCCAACGCCGTCGCGTTCGAGAAGAACTTCGGGGTGACCTACCCGAGCATCTACGACCCGGACGGCGCCGAGATCCTCAAGTTCCCCAAGGGCAGCCTCAACCCGCAGTCCATCCCGACCACCATCGTGGTCGACCGGGACGGGCGGCTGGCCGCCCGGGCGATGCGCGCGATGTCCGCCGAGGACCTGCAGAAGATGGTCGACCCGGTGCTGGCGGAGTCGAAGTGAGCGCCCTGCTGGCGGCTGCGGACGCCGGGTACAACGAGACGGTCGGCAGCGGCGCGCTGGTGCTCGCGCTGCCGATCGCGCTGGCCGCCGGGCTGGTCTCGTTCTTCTCGCCGTGCGTGCTGCCGCTGGTGCCCGGCTACCTCAGCTACGTCACCGGCTTCTCCGCCGCCGACCTCTCCGACGCCCGGGGCGCCCGGCGCGGCCGGATGCTGGGGGGCTCGCTGCTGTTCGTGCTCGGCTTCGCCGCGGTGTTCGTCTCCGGCGGCGCGCTGTTCGGCTCCTTCGGCCAGTCCCTGCAGGAGCACCGGCGGGTCATCTCGATCGTGATGGGCGCGCTCACCGTGCTGATGGGCCTGGCCTTCATGGGCCTGCTGCCCGGCTTCACGGTGCGCGAACTGCGCTCGCACCGCCGCCCGGCGATCGGCCTGGCCGGCGCCCCGCTGCTCGGCGTGGTGTTCGGCCTCGGCTGGACGCCGTGCATCGGCCCGACCATGGGCGCCATCCAGGCGCTGGCCCTCAGCCAGGCCGACGCCGACGCCGGGCGCGGCGCACTGCTGATGGCCGTCTACTGCCTCGGCCTCGGCGTACCGTTCGTCCTGGCCGCCCTGGCGTTCCGCAAGGCGCTGGGCGCCTTCGGGTGGGTCAAGCAGCACTACCAGTGGGTGATGCGGATCGGCGGCGGCATGCTCGTCGCCGTCGGCCTGGCCCTGGTGACGGGGGTGTGGGACGCGCTGGTCAACCAGCTCCAGTACCTCACCCAGGACTTCTCGATCGGAATCTGACCGTGAGCGACACCAAGACCAGCCCCCAGCCGGCCGACGCCGCGCAGGACCCCGACGTCGAACGGCTCAGCACCGCGCCCGAGGAGAACGACACCGCCCCGGTCGGCATGGGCGTGCTCGGCTGGCTGCGCTGGTTCTGGCGCCAGCTGACCTCGATGCGGGTCGCCCTGCTGCTGCTGTTCCTGCTCTCGCTGGCGGCCATCCCCGGCTCGCTGGTGCCGCAGAACACCAACGCGTTCAAGGTCGCGGAGTGGAAGAACACCCACAAGGGCGTGGCGCCGCTCTTCGAGAAGCTCCAACTGTTCGACGTGTACAGCTCGGTGTGGTTCTCGGCGATCTACATCCTGCTGTTCGTCTCGCTGGCCGGCTGCATCCTGCCGCGCACCTGGCAGTTCGTCGGCGTGCTGCGCGCCCAGCCGCCCGCCGCCCCGCGCAACCTGACCCGGATGCCGGTCTACGCGGCCTGGCACACCGACGCCGCCCCGGCGGCGGTCAACGCCGCCGCGCACCGGCTGCTGCGCAAGCGCGGCTTCCGGGCCGCCGCCGGCCCCGGCTCGGTGGCCGCCGAGAAGGGCTACCTGCGCGAGGTCGGCAACCTGCTGTTCCACTTCGCGCTGTTCGCCCTGCTGGCCGGTTTCGCCTGGGCCAGCCTGTTCAGCGGCTCCGGCACCAAGATCGTGCTGGAGGGCCAGGGCTACTCCAACACCACCACCCAGCTCGACGACTTCACCGGCTCGGCGTTCTACGGCGTCGACGACCTGGACGCCTTCGGCTTCAAACTGGACGGCTTCACCGCCGACTACCAGACCCAGGGCCCGGCGGCCGGCACCGCCAAGGAGTTCGTCGCCAACGTCCGCTACTGGGACGGCACCGACTCCGGCAAGCAGAAGAACGCCCGGATCGAGGTCAACCACCCGCTGGAGGTGGGCGGTTCCAAGGTCTTCCTGACCGCGCACGGCTTCGCCCCGGTGGTCACCGTCCGGAACGCGAAGAACGAGGTCGTCTACCGCGGCCCGACGCCGTTCCTGCCCCGGGACTCCAACGTCACCTCGCCCGGCGTGATCAAGGTCAACGACTACGGCACCGACGCCCGGGGCGACAAGACCCAGCTCGCCTTCAAGGGCTTCTTCCTGCCCACCGCGGCGGCCGACTTCACCGGCACCGGCCCGATCTCGGTCTTCCCGGCCGCCGCCGACCCCCGCCTGGTGCTCAACGTCTACGCCGGCGACCTGCGCACCGACAGCGGCCTGCCGCAGAACGTGTACGAGCTCGACGACAAGGCGATGACCCAGCTCCAGGTCAACGGCGCGCCCGCCACCGCGATCCTCAAGGTCGGCGAGGGCTGGGAGCTGCCCGACGGCTACGGCACCCTGACCTTCGACGGCTACCAGCAGTGGGCCAACTTCACCGTCTCGCACCGCCCCGGCAACACGCTCGCGCTGCTCGGCGCGGTCGGCGCGGTCCTCGGCCTGATCGGCTCGCTGTTCATCCAGCGCCGCCGGATCTGGGTCCGGGCCACCGCCGGCGCCGACGGCCGCACCCTGGTCGAGGTCGCCGGGCTGGGCCGCAGCGAGTCCGCCCGCACCGCGGAGGAGCTCGCCGAACTCGCCGTCGACCTCCAGGAGGACGCCCCGGCGACCGACGAGCCGACCCGGCCGGCCGAACCGGACGGCTCCGACCGCCCGGACGGCTCCGACCGCCCCGACCGTTCCGACCGCCCCGAAGACCACGCACCCGCCGCAGCCGACTCCCCGGCCGCTGCCGTTCCCACCGCCCCGGAAACCAAGGAGTAGACGGTGCTGCTCGCGCAGGTCGACACCCAGTTGGCCAACCTCTCCAACTACCTCATCTACTCGGCGATGACGGTCTACACCCTGGCCATGTTCGCCCAGATCTTCGAGTGGACGTTCGGCGCCAAGGGCGGCGTCGCCGTCCGCTCCGCGCAGCAGAGCACCCTCGCCGAGACGGTCGCCGAGGCCGCGGACGCGGCCAAGGGCGTGCGCAAGGTCACCGTCACGGTCGCGGCCCAGGGCGGGGGCACCACCACCCTCACCCGCACCGCCCTCGCCGACGCCGGCGCCACCACGGTCACCAGCGGCCGCGGCGACGACGTCCCCGCCGACGGCACCGGCCCGGCCGGCACCAGCGAGAAGGCCGACCTGGCCGGCCGGATCGCGGTCTCGCTGACCGTCCTCGGCCTGCTCCTGCACGCCGGCAGCGTGATCACCCGCGGCCTGTCCGTGATGCGCTGGCCGTGGGGCAACATGTACGAGTTCTCGTGCGCCTTCGCCCTGATGATGGTCGGCGCGTACGTCATCCTGCTCGTCGCCGGGAAGAACGTCCGCTGGCTCGGCCTGCCGGTGACCGTCGTCGCGCTGCTGATCCTGGGCATCGCGGTCAGCGTGCTCTACACCGACTCCGAGCAGCTCGTCCCCGCCCTGCACTCCTACTGGCTCGGCATCCACGTCTCCACCGCGACGATCTGCGGCGGCGCGTTCTTCGCCGCGTTCGTCGCCACCGCCACCTACCTGCTCAAGGACCGCTACGAGCACCGGGTCGCGGCCGGCCTCACCGTCCGCGCCGCCAGCCTGATGGAGCGGCTGCCCGCCTCCGGCACCCTGGACAAGCTCTCCTACCGGATCAACGCGGTGATCTTCCCGCTCTGGACGTTCACCATCATCGCGGGCGCGATCTGGGCCGAGGCCGCCTGGGGCAAGTACTGGGAGTGGGACCCGAAGGAGACCTGGTCGTTCATCACCTGGGTCGCCTACGCCGCCTACCTGCACGCCCGGGCCACCGCCGGCTGGCGCGGGCGCAAGGCCGCCTACCTGGCCCTGCTCGCCTTCGCCTGCTGGCTGTTCAACTTCTACGGCGTCAACATCTTCATCACCGGCAAGCACTCCTACGCCGGCGTCTGACGCCCGTCCGCCCCACCCCCAACCACGCACCACAAAGCCGCGAGGAGGGCCGCACCATGGAGTGCGACGAGGTCATCATGACCGTCCGAATCACCGCAGCGGAACGCACGCTGCTGCGACGGCTCGCCCAGGGCCATCACAGCGACGTCTCCGAAGTCGTCGCCGACGGGCTGCTGGACGTCCTGCCCACGCTGCACTGCGCGGCGGACGCCTACCGGCTGCTCGCCGCCATCACCACCCCGGCGCCCTGCGCGCTCACCGTCTGGCTCCCCACCGAGCTGGCCGACCTGCTCACCATCGCCACCGCCCGGATCGCCCAGTCCACCGGCGTCCGGCTCGGCTCCTCCTGCATCATGCTGGGGGCCGCCGTCCGGCTCTGGCTCGCCCAGGACCCGCAGCGGCTGGCGGCCAACCTGACCACCATGCACGCCGGCCGCCCGCCCGCGCTGGCGGCCGCGTAGCGACGACGAGGGGCCCGGAGGACCGGGCGGGTGCGTCCCGCCGGTCCTCCGGGCCCCTCGTCGTGCCTCACGCGGCCTGCTGCCAGCTGACCGGGGAGAAGTAGGCCGGGCGGCGCTCGACGCGCGACCAGGTGGCGATCGGCTCGACGGCCGGGGCGGCGGCGGTGGCGGCGGCCACCGCGGCCCGGGCGGCCAGGACCGCGGTCAGCGCGGCCAGTTCCTCGGCGTTCAGCGAGCCGCGGACGATGCGGACGAGAGGTTCGCTCATGGTTCCTGTTCTCCCCCAAGCTTGATTCTGAAAGGTTTCGGCGCGCTTGACCGCCCGTTACATCGGCGGGTTGCCGTGCTTGCGGCTGGGCAGGTCGGCGTGCTTGGTGCGGAGCATGGCGAGCGAGGAGGCGAGCACGGCGCGGGTCTCGGCCGGGTCGATGACGTCGTCGACGAGGCCGCGCTCGGCCGCGTAGTACGGGTGCATCAGTTCGCTCTTGTATTCCTTGATCTTCTGCGCGCGCATCGCCTCCGGGTCCTCGGCCCCGTTGATGTCGCGGCGGAAGATGACGTTGGCGGCGCCCTCGGCGCCCATCACGGCGATCTCGTTGGTGGGCCAGGCGAAGGAGAGGTCGGCGCCGATGGAGCGGGAGTCCATCACGATGTACGCGCCGCCGTACGCCTTGCGCAGGATCAGCTGGATCCGCGGGACGGTGGCGTTGCAGTACGCGTACAGCAGCTTGGCGCCGTGCCGGATGATGCCGTCGTGCTCCTGGTCGACGCCGGGCAGGAAGCCGGGCACGTCGAGCATGGTGACCAGCGGGACGTTGAACGCGTCGCACATCTGGACGAAGCGCGCGGACTTCTCGGAGGCGTTGATGTCCAGGACGCCGGCCAGCGACTGCGGCTGGTTGGCGATGATGCCGACCACGTGGCCGTCGACGCGGGCCAGCGCGCAGATCACGTTGGTGGCCCAGCGCTCGTGGACCTCCAGGTACTCGCCGTGGTCGACGATCTCCTCGATGACCTTGCGCATGTCGTACGGGCGGTTGCCGTCGGCGGGGACGAGGTCGAGCAGCGAGTCGTTGCGGCGCTCGACCGGGTCGTCGTTGGCGACCGACGGCGGCATCTCGCGGTTGTTCTGCGGCAGCAGCGACAGGAGGTAGCGGACCTCCTCGATGCAGGACTGCTCGTCGTCGTAGACGAAGTGCGAGACGCCGGAGACCGAGGAGTGGACGTCGGCGCCGCCCAGGCCGTTCTGGGTGATCTTCTCGCCGGTGACGGCCTGGACCACGTCCGGGCCGGTGATGAACATCTGCGAGGTCTCGCGGACCATGAACACGAAGTCGGTCAGCGCCGGGCTGTAGGCCGCGCCGCCGGCGCACGGGCCGAGCATCACGGAGATCTGCGGGATCACGCCGGAGGCGCGGGTGTTGCGCTGGAAGATGCCGCCGTAGCCGGCCAGCGCGGTGACGCCCTCCTGGATGCGGGCGCCGGCGCCGTCGTTGAGCGAGACCAGCGGGGCGCCGGCCGCGATGGCCATGTCCATGATCTTGTGGATCTTCTGCGCGTGGGCCTCGCCGAGCGCGCCGCCGAAGATCCGGAAGTCGTGGGCGTAGGTGAAGACGGTGCGGCCGTGGACGGTGCCCCAGCCGACGATCACGCCGTCGGTGTGCGGCTTGCGGGCCTCCAGGCCGAAGCCCTGGGCGCGGTGCCGGCGCAGCGGCTCCACCTCGTGGAAGGAGCCCTCGTCCAGCAGCAGCTCGATCCGCTCGCGGGCGGTCAGCTTGCCCTTGGCGTGCTGGGCCTCGGTGGCCTTCTCGCTCGGGCCGCGGCGGACCTGCTCGCGCAGCTCGTGCAGTTCGGCGACCCGACTACGGGCATCGGCCGTGGCCTCGCCGCCGACCGGCGCATCGTGCAGGACCGTCATTTCGAACCACTCCAAGCTCGCGTGGGGCAGCGAACACCTCTACTGCTACGACAGTACGAGTCAGTGCGCCCGGCTTTCGGCGTCGAATCCGTACAAGGTCGGGAGCCGATCGCTGTACAGGCCCGACAGAAGGGGGCGCACGGGCCTCCCGCCGGACCGTCCGGGACGGGTACCGGGGCCGGTCCGGGGACGGGGGTGGCCGGAGGGTCGAACCGGCAGGTCAGCGGCGAGATCGGGACCGCACGAAGGCCGCCGGTCCGCCGCGCGCCGACAGGGGCGCACGGGGGCCGGCGGCCGGGTGCTCGGGCTCCGGATCAAGTCCGGATGGTAGGGATGCGCCAAAAGACGGGATCAGGGCCTGGGGCGGTCGCCGTCCCCGGGGCGGTCCTCGCCCCGGCGCAGCTCCTCCTCGCGGCGGCGCAGGTCCGCCTCCCACTGCTTGAGCATGTCCTCGTGCCGCTCGTTGCCGCGCTTCAGCGAGGCCAGGAACTCCGGGTCGTCGTCCGGGGCGAGCGGACGCCCGGCGCTCCCGTACGAGGGGGACCCGGCGGCCGGGCCGGACGGCCAGGACGCCCGGCGGCGGGCGCGGTCGCGGCCGGCCACCAGCCAGGCGATCGAGCCGACCAGCGGGAAGAGCAGCACGACGATCACCCACACCACCTTCGGCAGGTGGCGGACCTCGTCCTCGGGGGTGGTCAGGCAGTCGATGAACGCCCAGACCCACAGGGCCAGCAGCGCGACCACGGGCACGACTCTCAGCACAGCGCAGAACTCCGGAGCAGGTTCGGACAGGACCCTTGGCGGGCCAAGGGTAGCCCGTACCGGATACTGACAGGTATGGCATACGACGATCTCCGTTCCTTCCTCCGGGCGCTGGAGCGGGAAGGCGACCTGAAACGGATCAAGGTCGAGGTCGACCCCCACCTGGAGGTCGGCGAGATCGTCGACCGGGTGCAGAAGGCCAAGGGCCCCGCGCTGCTCTTCGAGAACGTCAAGGGCTCGGCGATGCCGCTGGCCATGAACGTCTTCGGCACCGAGCGGCGGCTGTCCAAGGCGCTCGGCCTGAAGTCGCCCGACGACATCGCCGAGAAGATCGGCGGCCTGCTCAAGCCCGAACTGCCGCAGGGCTTCACCGGCTTCCGGGAGGCGTTCGGCAAGCTCGCCTCGATGGCGCACGTCCCGCCGCGGAACGTGAAGTCCGCCGACGCGCCCGTCCACGAGGTGGTGCTCACCGGCGAGGACGTCGACCTGGAGGCGCTGCCCGCGCTGTTCACCTGGCCGCTGGACGGCGGCTCCTTCTTCAACCTCGGCCTCACCCACACCAAGGACCCGGACTCCGGCGTCCGCAACCTCGGCCTGTACCGGCTCCAGCGGCACGACCGGCGCACCATCGGCATGCACTGGCAGATCCACAAGGACAGCCGCAACCACGCCGCGGTGGCCGCCCGGCGCGGCGAGAAGCTGCCGGTGGCGATCGCCTTCGGCTGCCCGCCCGCGGTCACCTACGCCGCCACCGCGCCGCTGCCCGGCGACATCGACGAGTACCTGTTCGCCGGGTTCGTCGCGGGGGAGCGGGTCCGGATGGTCGACTGCAAGACCGTCCCGCTCCAGGTCCCGGCCGACGCCGAGGTGGTGCTGGAGGGCTGGCTGGAGCCCGGCGAGCTGCTCCCCGAGGGCCCGTTCGGCGACCACACCGGCTTCTACACCCCGCAGGAGCCGTTCCCGGCGCTGACCATCGACTGCGTGACGATGCGCCGCCGCCCGGTCCTGCAGTCCATCGTGGTCGGCCGGCCGCCCACCGAGGACGGGCCGCTCGGCAAGTTCACCGAGCGCTTCTTCCTGCCGCTGCTCAAGGTGATCATCCCGGACATCGTCGACTACGACCTGCCCGAGGCCGGCGGCTTCCACAACTGCGTGATCGTCTCGATCGACAAGAAGTACCCGAAGCACGCGCAGAAGGTCATGCACGCCATCTGGGGCGCCCACATGATGTCGCTCACCAAGCTGATCGTCGTGGTGGACGCCGACTGCGACGTCCACGACTACCAGGAGGTCGCCTGGCGGGCCCTGGGCAACGTCGACTACAGCCGGGACCTCTCGGTCGTCGAGGGCCCGGTCGACCACCTCGACCACGCCTCCTACCAGCAGTTCTGGGGCGGCAAGGCGGGCATCGACGCCACCCGCAAGCTCCCCGAGGAGGGCTACACCCGCGACGGCGGCTGGCCCGAGATGGTCGCCTCCGACCCGGAGACCGCCGCCCGGGTCACCCGCCGCTGGAAGGAGTACGGACTGTGAGAACCGACAGCCTGCCGAACACGGACCAGGTACAGGAAGACCTTCCCCGCACCCGCGGGGGTCAGCCGGAGTGCGGACTGTGACCACTGCCGCTTTCGAGGCTCCGCCGAGCCGGACCAGGGCCTTCCTGCGCCTGGTCGCCATCGAGCACTCGGTCTTCGCGCTGCCCTTCGCCTACACCGCCGCGCTGACCGCGATGTTCCTCGCCGACAAGTCGGTGCACTGGGGCGAACTGCTGCTGGTCACCGTCTGCATGGTCGGCCTGCGCACCTTCGCGATGGCCGCCAACCGGATCATCGACCGCGAGATCGACGCCCGGAACCCGCGCACCGCCAACCGCGAACTCGTCACCGGCGCGGTCTCGCTGCGCACCGCGTACATCGGCTCGGCGATCGCCCTGGTGGTCTTCCTCGGCTCGGCGGCGCTGCTCAACCCGCTCTGCCTGCTGCTGGCGCCGGTCGCCGTCGTCCCGATGGTGGTCTACCCGTACGGCAAGCGGTTCACCGACTTCCCGCAGGCGATCCTGGGCCTGGCCCAGGCGATGGGCCCGATCGGCGCCTGGCTGGCCGTCACCGGCAGCTGGTCCTGGGAGGCGGTGGTGCTCGGCCTCGCGGTCGGCATCTGGATCGGCGGCTTCGACCTGATCTACGCCTGCCAGGACGTCGCGGCCGACCGCGGCACGGGCGTCCGCTCCGTCCCGGCCCGCTTCGGCGTCCCCGCCGCGATCACCGGCGCCCGGGTCTGCCACGCCCTCACCACCGCCCTGCTGGCCTGGTACGCGGTGCTGACCGACGCGGGCGCGTTCTTCTGGTGCGGACTCGCGGTGGTGGCCGGCGCGTTCGTCTACGAGCACACCATCGTCAAGCCGCACGACCTGTCCCGGCTGAACCGGGCGTTCTTCTCCACCAACGGCTTCGTGGGCATCTCGCTGTTCGTCTTCGCGCTGATCGACCTGGTCAGCCGCGGTCTGACGGTCTGACGGTCTGACGGCCGTACCGGCAGGGGCGCGCGGAGGCACTCCGCGCGCCCCTGCCGTGCGTCCGGGCAAGTTCGCCGGCCGGGGCCGAGGTGGTGGTCACCGAGAAGCTCGACGGCGAGAACACCGTGCTGTACGCGGACGGGGTGCACGCCCGCTCGCCCGACTCCGGGCACCACCCGTCCCGGGCCTGGATGAAGGGGCTCCAGGGCCGGATCGCCCCGCGCGTCCCGGCGGGCCGGCGGATCTGCGGGGAGAACCTGCACGCCCGGCACTCGCCGGCCTGCACCGACCTGGACGGCTGGTTCTACGGCTTCTCGGTCTGGACGGCCGAGGACCGCTGCCCGGACCGGGACGCCACCGTCCGCTTCCTGCGCCGCCTCGGCGCGCCGACGCCCCGGGTGCTGCGGCGCGGCCGGTACGACGAGCGGGCGATCCGCGCGCTGAAGCCCGACCCGGAGCGCCAGGAGGGCTACGTGGTCCGCACCGCGGCCGGGTTCGACCGGGCCGGGTTCGGGCGGCGGGCGGCCAAGTGGGTCCGGCCGCACCACGTGCGGACCGACACCCACCGGATGCACGCGGCCGTGGTGGAGAACGGCCTCGGCCCGAACGCCGCGCTCTGGCACGCCCGTTCCGGTGGCGCCCCGGACGCGGACGCGCCCGGCGCCGCCCTCGGCACCCCGCTGCTGCCCGAACTCGACCGGTTCGCCGCCCGGTTGGACGCGCTCGGCCGGACCGGCGACGCCCGGCTCCCCGGCGTCCTCGCCATCGGCCCGGGCCCCACCCCGCCCACCCCCCCGCGACGCTCGCCCCCTGCTCCGCCACACCCTCCCCGACGTCCCCACCCGCCACCTCCCCGGCGGCGACCTCGACCTCTGAGCCGGGCGGAGCGGAGGACGCAGGACGCAGGACGGAGAACGGGGGCCCGGGAGCGGCGGGTCCGCGTCGCCCCGAACTCCCTTGCCGGTACGCCCTCGTGCGGCAGCGGACCGGTTCCCGTCGCCGCACCGGCACGCCACCCGACGGCCCGTGGGCACCCCCCCCGCCGGATGAACCGCCACCCGCCGCGCCGGTGCGCCATGCTGGGAGGCGGGGGCCACCACGAGCGGAACGGGGAACACGATGATCGGCACACTGCAGTGCGTGGTGCTGGACTGCCACTACCCGGCGGGCCTGGCCCAGTTCTACGCCGCCCTGCTCGGCGGCGAGGCCGACCGGCCCGACCCGCGCTGGTCGCTGGACGAGGACTGGTCCACCGTGCACCTGCCCGACGGCCGGGTGCTCGCCTTCCAGCGGGTCGAGGACTACCGCCCGCCGATCTGGCCCGACCCCGCCCATCCGCAGCAGCTGCACCTCGACATCGAGGTCGACGACCTCGCCGCCGCCGAGGCCGGGGCGGTCGCCCTCGGCGCCGAGGCCAAGGACCGGCACGAGCGCTGGACGGTCTGCACCGACCCGGCCGGCCACCCGTTCTGCCTGGTCGCCCGCCACCCGTCCTGAGCCCGCCACCCGCCCCGGGCCCGCCACCCGCCCCGGGCCCGCCGCCCGCGCGGCCCCGCCACCCGCGCGGCCCCGGCCCCGGCCCGGGTCCCGCCCCGCGCCGGCCGTCACACCAGCGCGAGCGCGTCCCCGATCCGCAGCGGGCCCGGCCGCGACACCGTGGCCAGCGCGGCCAGCTCGGTGTCCCGCTCGTGCGCGATGGTCTTCAGGATCTCCGGGGCGTGCGGCAGCCCGGGCTGGGCCGCCCCGACCATCGCGCACCGCACGCTGGCCCGGACGAACGCCAGCCGCGCCCCGCCCTCCACCCGGCCCTCCCGGCCGAACCACTTGTCCTCGCTGAACGGCGGCGTCCCCGGCGGGGTGCGCAGCAGCACGTTCGGCCGGAACCGGCGCTCGTCCACCACCGCCGAGGGCACCGCCTGCGCGACCCAGTCCAGGGTGGCGGTGGTCAGCACGCTCACCGGCAGCTCGTCGAAGTGCGACACCGTGTCCTCGCGGGCCAGCGCCACGTCCTCCTGCTCCAGGTAGGCGCGCAGGAAGGCGTCCGGGTCGGGCACCGCCATCCCCAGCGGGTCGAACAGCTCCGGGCCGTCGATCCGCGAGCCCAGCCGGGAGCTCAACCGCAGCAGGCCGTCCATCCGCCGGAAGCGCCGGGTGTTCTTCCCCGACCCGAACTTCCCGGCCCCGTCGCGCACCGCGTACAGCCGGTCGCCGACCAGGCCGCGCTCCTCGACCTCGACGGAGTCGAGCAGTTCGCCGCCCGTGGACTTCACGGGGTAGCGCCACAGGCGCTCGACCACACCGACGATCTCAGACATGGCGGGAGCCTAGCGGGGCGCTCCCGGGATGGTCTAGACCAAGTCCCGGAAGCGGGTGCCCCGTTGGCGCCCGCTCACCCGATCCGGGCCACCGCCCGCACCGGCGCCCCGTCCGCCGCCGTCAGCCGCAGCGGGAACAGCGACACCTCCACCGGCCGGCCGGCCTCCTGCGCCGCCAGCAGCGCCGACAGGTCCGTCAGGTTCTCCGCGATCACCCCGCCGCCCTCCGGTCCCAGCAGCACCCGGTGCGCCACCAGCGTCGCCTGCTCCGGCTCCGGGTCGTGCTCGTCCGCCAACTCGGCCAGCAGGCTCGCTATCTCCGGGTCCAGCGGCCCCGGGTCCGGCGTCGGGTCCACCGACAGCGCGTCGATCCCCACCGTCCGGACCCCCGCCGCGACGATGGCCTCCGCCGCCTCCCGGGCCAGGTACGGGTGCGCGAAGTACCGGTCCGTCCCCCAGTACCGCGGCCACCCCGTCGCCAGCAGCAGCACCGTCCCCGGCCCCGAGACCGCGAGCGCCGGCGCGAGGTGCTCCGCCGTCACCACCGCCCGGGCCGACAGCCCCCGCAGGTCCACCACCACCGCGGGCCCGGTGAACAGCTCCAGCGGCAGCCCGTCCAGGGTCGGCCACCGCACGTCCAGGTGGTAGGGCGCGTCCACGTGCGTCCCGGTCTGCGACCCCAGGTGCACCGCCAGCACGTTCACCCCCTCGTCCGCCACCGTCAACGCCGCCCGCAACTCGACGCCCGGGTCCCCCGGATACACCGGCATCCCGGACACCACCGGATGCGTCAGGTCCACCAACTCCGCTGCCATGCGGCCATTCTGACCCGAAAACCCGCCGACCGGCTGCTCCCCGGGAACCGGCGGGCCCGCGCCGCCGCCCGGGCCGGGGCGGGAACCCGGACCGCCGCGCGCCCTGGCCGCCCGGACCGCACGCCCCACAATGGGAACCATGAGCCCCACCCGCAAGCCCTGGGTCGTCGGCGTGTCCGGCGCCAGCGGCACCCCCTACGCCGCCTCGGTGATCCGCGCGCTGCTGGACGCCGGGGAGCCCGTCGACCTGATCGTCAGCCGGGCGGCGCGGCTGACCATCCTGGACGAGACGGGCGTCTCCTTCCGCGACGCGCACTGGCGCGCCGACCTGGCCGCCTGGCTCGGCACCGACGAGTCGCGGCTGCACGACGTCCGCCACTGGCCGGCCGGGGACTTCGCCGCGGGCCCGTCCTCCGGCTCGTACCCCGCGAAGGGCATGCTGGTCGTCCCGGCCACCACCGGCGCCGCGGCCGGCATCGCGCTGGGCCTGTCCAAGGACCTGCTCCAGCGCACCGCGTCCGTCACGCTCAAGGAGCGCCGCCCGCTGGTGCTGTGCCTGCGCGAGACCCCGCTGACCGGCAGCACGCTGCGCCACCTGGTGGCGCTGGACGAGCAGGGCGCGGTCGTCCTCCCGGCGTCCCCCGGCTTCTACGCGGGGGGCTCGACGGCCCGCGAGCTGGTGGACTTCGTGGCCGGCCGGGTGCTGGACGCGGTGGCCGTCCCGCACACGCTGTACCGCCGCTGGTCGGGCGCCCTGGGCGAGGCCGCGAGCACCCCGGAGGACCGCCCCGGAACACGGCCGCGCCGGGGTGAGTGAGCGGGCACGTGACGGGAGAGTATGTTCTCTGGGATACCCGGGTTGAGCGGCGCGCAGCGCCTTGGATTCCGGATAATGATCTGTGGTTCTGGTGAGGTTCGGAAGGACGCGGCAGGCAATGGACTCTGTGGACAGACAGCTCATCCAGGCACTCCGGGAGAACGGCCGCGCCTCGTACGCCGAGCTGGGCCGCCTGGTGGGCCTGTCCGGCCCGAGCGTGACGGACCGGATCAACCGGCTGGAGCAGGCCGGCGTGATCACCGGCTACCGGGCGACGGTCAACCCGGCGACGCTCGGCTACGGGGTGACGGCCCTGATCGGCCTCCAGCTCACCGACGCGGCCGACCACGACGACGTCTCGCACCGGCTGAAGGACCTCCCGGAGGTCGAGGACTGCTGGTTCATCGCGGGCGACGACTCGTACATGCTCAAGGTCCGGGTGCCGGACGTGGAGGGCCTGGAGTCGGTGGTCAAGCGGCTGTCCGGCACCAAGGGGGTGGCGCGCACCCGGACCACGGTGGTGCTCTCCACCAAGTGGGAGAACCGGGTCAGCGAACTCCCGCTCCACCTCGCCGAATAAGCTCCTCCCACCCGCCGTCAGCCGTCGAGGAGCCCCCGCCGTGACCCTGGTCGACCTGGAAGACCTGCGCGCCGCCCAACGCCGGATCGCCGGCACGGCGGTGCGCACCCCGCTGCTGCCCTGCCCGTGGGCGGCGGACGGCGGCCGGCGGCTCTGGCTGAAGCCGGAGAGCCTCCAGCCGACCGGGGCGTTCAAGATCCGCGGGGCGATGAACCGGCTGGCCGCGCTCACCGGCGAGGAGCGGGCCAGGGGAGTGGTCGCCCAGTCCAGCGGCAACCACGCCCAGGCGGTGGCCTACGCGGCCCGGCGGCTCGGCATCAAGGCGGTGATCGTGATGCCCGACACCTCGCCCGCCGTGAAGATCGAGAACACCCGCGCGTTCGGCGCCGAGGTGGTGGTCGTGACCGCCGAGGAGCGCGACACCGTCCCGGCCGAGCTGGCCGCCGCGCACGGCTACGTCTGGGTGCCGCCCTACGACGACCCGTACATCATCGCGGGCCAGGGCACGGTCGGCCTGGAGATCGCCGAGGACGCCCCGGACGAGCTGGACACCGTGCTGGTGCCGGTCTCCGGCGGCGGGCTGATCTCCGGGACGGCCGCCGCGCTCAAGCTGGCCTGCCCGGGCGTCCGGGTGGTCGGCGTGGAGCCGGAGCTGGCGGCGGACGCCCGGCAGAGCCTGCGCGAGGGCGTCCGCACCGCCTGGCCGGTCGCCGACACCTACCGCACCATCGCCGACGGCCTGCGCACCACGTCGGTGGGCGTCCTGCCGTTCGAGCACCTCACCGCCTACGTGGACGACATCGTCACCGTCTCCGAGGACGAGATCCGCGCCACCGTCGCCCTGCTGGCCCGCCGCGGCCGGCTGGTCGCCGAGCCCTCCGGCGCGGTCGCCCCGGCCGCCTACTTCCACCGGGCCGGTGAGCTGGGCGGACGGGTGTTCGCCGCGGTCGTCAGCGGCGGCAACCTCGACCCCGCCCTGCTGGCCGAACTGCTCGCCGCCTAGGCGTAGTCTCGGTCCCGGCAACGAATCGAAGTCCCGAGGAGGCGGAGCACCGCATGGACGCAGGGCTCAAGCGCGAGCTGGAGGCGAAGGTCTACGCCGGTGAGCGGCTGACCCGCGAGGACGGGATCGCGCTCTACGCGAGCGACGACCTGGCCTGGCTGGGCGGCCTGGCGCACCACGTGCGGACGCGGAAGAACGGCGACGTCGTCCACTTCAACGTCAACCGCCACCTGAACATGACCAACGTGTGCAGCGCCTCCTGCGCGTACTGCTCGTTCCAGCGCAAGCCGGGCGAGAAGGACGCGTACACGATGCGGATCGAGGAGGCCGTCCGGCTCGCCAAGGCGATGGAGTCGGAGTCGCTGACCGAGCTGCACATCGTCAACGGCCTGCACCCGACCCTGCCGTGGCGCTACTACCCGCGCTCGCTCAAGGAGTTGAAGGCCGCGCTGCCGAACGTCTCGCTGAAGGCGTTCACCGCCACCGAGATCCACTGGTTCGAGCGGATCAGCGGCCTGAGCGCGAGCGAGATCCTGGACGAGCTGATCGAGGCCGGCCTGGAGTCGCTGACCGGCGGCGGCGCGGAGATCTTCGACTGGGAGGTCCGCCAGCACATCGTCGACCACGACACCCACTGGGAGGACTGGTCGCGGATCCACCGCCTGGCGCACGAGAAGGGCCTCAAGACCCCGGCCACCATGCTCTACGGCCACATCGAGGAGCCCCGCCACCGGGTCGACCACGTGCTGCGGCTGCGCGAGCTGCAGGACGAGACCGGCGGCTTCCAGGTCTTCATCCCGCTGCGCTACCAGCACGACTTCCACGACTCCAAGGACGGCAAGGTCCGCAACCGCCTGATGGCGCGCACCGAGATGGCCACCGGCGCCGAGGCGCTGAAGACCTTCGCGGTGTCCCGCCTGCTGTTCGACAACGTCCCGCACGTCAAGGTGTTCTGGGTGATGCACGGCGTCACCACCGCCCAGCTGGCGCTCAGCCACGGCGCGGACGACATGGACGGCTCGGTGGTCGAGTACAAGATCACCCACGACGCGGACAACTTCGGCACCCCGAACAAGCTGGGCCGCGACGACCTGCTCGGCCTGATCCGGGACGCCGGCTTCCGCCCGGTCGAGCGCAACACCCGCTACGAGGTCATCCGCGAGTACGACGGGCCGGACCTGGCCCGCCGGGAGACCCCGCAGGCGATGCGCCTCTGACCACCCGTTCGGACCACGCGCCCGGTGACCGGTTTCCGGCCACCGGGCGCGGAGCTTTTCCGGGCGGCGCACGGGGTGAAGACGCACCACCGGGGCAGTCGGGAAGCCGAAGAAACGTTTCCTGGGCGCGTATGCTCACAGGCTCATCACACGGCCCGGGTTCCACCTCGTCCCCGCGGTCTGGGAGGATCGTTCGCATGTCCGGTTCCCATCGCGTCTCCTCGCACCGCCGCCCGGCCGCCGCGCCGACCGGCCGGGACGAGGCCGAGCAGCCCCAGGGCCGAGCCGCCGCCCGCCGCAGCCGCCGCAAGCCGAAGCAGCGCCGGGTCCGCAAGCTCACCGTCGGCACCGCGACCCTGCTGGCCCTCGCGGCCGGCTGGTTCAGCGTCGGCCCGGGCCGGGGCTTCCAGAGCGAGACCGCCAGCGCCGCCCCCGACCATGCGCCCGAGGTCGTCCCGATGCAGGCCGCCGACGCCGGGCAGCACACCGAGGCCCCCGCCGCGGACCGCTCCGACCGGGAGCGGATCACCGCCATCCCGGGCATCGGCGCCGACTGGATGGCCAAGGTCCCCGCCGAGACCCGCCAGCTGCTGGTCGCCAGCGGCCAGGGCAAGGACTCCTCGGACAACACCGTCACGCTGTGGACCCGCGGCGACGACGGCAGCTGGCAGGCCGGCCAGACCTGGCCCGCCCACAACGCCTACAAGGGCTGGACCGCCGACCACCGCTCCGGCGACCTGCGCAGCCCGATCGGCCTGTTCTCGCTCACCGACGCCGGCGGCCGCAAGGCCGACCCCGGCTCCAAGCTGCCCTACGACGAGAACAAGAACTTCGTGATGGCCGGACGCGGCTTCAACAACGAACCGCTGGCCGGCTCCTTCGACTACGTGGTGGCGATCAACTACAACCGGGTGGAGGGCAAGTCCCCGCTCGACACCACCTACCCGGAGGGCGCGGCCAAGGGCGGCGGCATCTGGCTGCACCTCGACCACGGCGGCCCCACCCACGGCTGCGTCTCGCTGACCGAGGACCACATGGTCGAGCTGATCAGGACCCTGGACCCGGCGCTGCACCCGATGATCATGATGGGTGACGCCCAGTCGCTGGCCGCCTGACCACGGGCCGGTTGTGAGGGACCTACAGCTTCCGGCACCCGATCCTGTGTCAGGGCGTCACCTCCCGACTCGCCGGTAACCCGGTTGAGTGGCTGTATGACCGCCTCCCGCATCATGGCGCTGGGCCACCACCAGCCGCCGAAGGTCCTGAGCAACGACGATCTCTCGGCGCTGGTCGACACCGACGACGAGTGGATCCGCTCCCGGGTCGGCATCCGCACCCGGCACATCGCGGAGGACGAGACCCTGGTCGACCTCGCGGTGGGCGCCGCCGAGAAGGCGCTGGCCAACGCGGGCGTGACGGCCGACCGGATCGACCTGGTCGCCGTCGCCACCTGCACCGCCGTCGAGCGCAGCCCCAACACCGCCGCCGCCGTCGCCGCCCGGCTGGGCATCCCGGCCCCCGCCGCGTACGAGCTGAACACCGCCTGCTCGGGCTTCTCGTACGCGCTGGCCACCGCCGACCACGCGATCCGGGCCGGCGCCGCGACCCGGGCACTGGTGGTCGGCGTGGAGCGGATGTCCGACATCATCGACTGGACCGACCGCACCACCTGCGTGATCTTCGGCGACGGCGCGGGCGCCGCGGTGCTGGAGGCCGTCCCGGACGAGCGGGCCGGCGTCGGCCCGGTGGTCTGGGGCTCCGAGCCGGAGAAGGGCGAGGCGGTGGCGATCAGCGGCTGGAAGCCGGTGATCAGCCAGCAGGGCCAGACGGTCTTCCGCTGGGCCACCACCCAGGTCGCCCCGCTGGCCCGCAAGGCGTGCGAGAAGGCCGGGATCGAGCCGTCCGAGCTGCGCGGCTTCGTCGCCCACCAGGCCAACCTGCGGATCATCGACGCCATCGCCGGCAAGCTCGGCCTGGCCGAGGACGCGGTGGTCGCCCGCGACGTGGTCGACTCCGGCAACACCTCCGCCGCCTCCATCCCGCTCGCCCTCTCCAAGCTGGTCGAGCGCGGCGAGCTGCACACCGGCGACCCGGTGCTGCTGTTCGGCTTCGGCGGCGGCCTGGCCTACGCCGGGCAGGTCGTGCGCTGCCCCTGAGCGGTGCGCCCGAGCGGTGCGTCGCCTCCGGGCGGCGGTGCCGGGCCCGGCGGGGCGGACAGCCCGGCGGTGCGGACAGCACGGAGGGGCGGCCGGGAGGAAATCCTCCCGGCCGCCCCTCGCGTCCGTTGCAGGACGGCGCTCCGCGGTACGTCGGCGAACCTCCCCCGAGGCACGGCCGCATCCGACACACCCGGACAGGAACCGGGGCCGAGCGCCAGTGGGCTGGAGTCTTACTTCGGCG
The DNA here is from genome assembly GCF_044769485.1 of Kitasatospora sp. NPDC090308. Classification (NCBI taxonomy): domain Bacteria; kingdom Bacillati; phylum Actinomycetota; class Actinomycetes; order Kitasatosporales; family Streptomycetaceae; genus Kitasatospora; species Kitasatospora sp. NPDC090308. The sequence goes on from NZ_JBIVXY010000009.1 coordinate 93,002, forward strand.
GCTTCTTTCCGGTGACTCCCAGGTACACCTGGAGCGCCAGGTTGGGCTTGAGGTCCTTGACCTTCACGCCCCACGAAGTGAACGCCTTGCCGTGCTCGGCCGCCGCGGCCAGCAACGACACCAGGGCGCCGGCGACCGCCGACGGTTCGACCGACTTGTCGGTCTTGCCCTGGTTGTTGCGCACCGCTTCGGCGAGCGGGGCCGCCACCGAGTTGAGGACCTTCATGCGGATCTTGAAGAACCGCTTGTCCCCTTCGGCAGCACCGAGCGTGACCACTCGGAGAATGGCGTCATTCTTGCGCCAGAAGGCGAGGAATCCGTCCACCAGTTCTTCGGAAGTGGTGAAGCCGGACTTTCCCGCCCAGGGCTTTCCATCGACGAGCTCTTTGAGCCCGCCGCTGTCCTCGGCCATTTCCTCGGCGATCTCAAGGACTGCGCCCTCGACATCCGGGAAGTACTGGTAGAAGGTCGCGGGGGAGGTACCCGCCATACGGGCGACGTCGATGACCTTGACGTCCCGGTACGGCGACGTGCTGAGCATCTCGCGGAGGCAGTCGAGCAGCTTCTGCCGCGTCTCCTGTCCGCGCCGCCCGGCGACGCGACCGTCGACGGTGCGAACTTGTCCTGTCATGCCGTCAGCTTACAGCGGTGAGATCTTGGCGCTAATCGGTAGTGCGACTATTAGTCCGGGTGAGGGGGGAAACCGTGCCATTTCCGCTTGAGTTGTTGCCCCCCCGTGTGCTGATGACCCCACAGCGTGACGACAAGTCAGCTGAGGGGGGTCCGCCGGGGCCCCGCGGGCGGGCCCGGGGCGGTCCGGCGGGCGGACCCGGAGCGGGCGGCTCCGGTACCCGGGGGCGTGTCCCGGGCGGGGGAGATTGGCTCCCGGGCGGCGGGCATTGGAGAATCGGGGGGCGCCACCGCCGGGGGGCGTTGGCGGAAGGGGAGGTGGCTGAGGAGTGGACCAGCTGACGGCGCACGATCCGAGGCGGATCGGGCCCTTCGAAGTGCTGGCCCGGCTCGGCGCGGGCGGCATGGGCCTGGTGTACCTGGCCCGGTCGGCCTCGGGACGCCGGGTGGCCATCAAGACCGTCCGCACCGAGCTGGCCGAGGACAACCTGTTCCGGGTCCGCTTCGCCCGCGAGATCGCCGCCGCCAAGACGGTGGGCGGCTTCTACACCGCCGCCGTGGTGGACGCCGACGCCGACGCGGCCGTCCCGTGGCTGGCCACCGCGTACGTGCCCGCGCCCTCGCTGGAGGACCTGGTCACCGACTGCGGGCCGCTGCCCGCCGACGCGGTGCGCTGGCTGACCGCGGGCATCGCCGAGGCGCTCCAGTCCATCCACGCCGCGGGCCTGGTCCACCGGGACCTCAAGCCGTCCAACGTGCTGGTGGTCGAGGACGGGCCCCGGGTGATCGACTTCGGCATCGCCGCCGGGGTCTCCAGCACCCGGCTGACCATGACCAACGTCGCGGTCGGCACGCCCGCCTACATGTCGCCCGAGCAGGCCCGGGACAGCCGCAGCGTCACCGGCGCCAGCGACGTGTTCTCGCTCGGCTCGCTGGTGGTGTTCTGCGCCACCGGGCACCCGCCCTACCGCGGCTCCAACCCGGTCGAGACGGTGTTCCAGCTGCTGCGCGACCAGCCCGACCTGTCCGGGCTGCCGGTCGAGCTGGTCGACCTGGTCCGGGCCTGCATGCGGCCCACGCCCGAGCACCGGCCCACGCCCGCCCAGATCCAGGCCGAGCTGGCCCCGCACCTGTTCTCCCGGGCCGACGCCTCCGGCGAGGCCGGGGACTGGCTGCCGCCCGCCGCGCTCGACCTGATCGAGGCCAAGCGCAGCAGCAGACGTCCCGTCAGCGCCCAGCAGCCCCCGGCCCGGCCGCAGCCCCAGCTGGCGCTGCCGGCCCAGCCGGTCGGGCCGCCGCCGCTGCCGGGCGCCCCGGCCCCGGTCGGCGCCGCCGGGCCGGTCTCCGAGGCCGAGGTGGTCACCGAGCGGGTGCGCCCGCACCGGCGGCCGCCGGTCGGCGACCCGGGCGGCGACGGCGAGATCCGGCTGCCCGGCGCGCACGTGCCGATAGGGCCCGGGCCGCGGGCCGAACCGGCCGCGCCGACGCCCGCCCCGGTCGGCACCGACTGGGTGCGCCGCAGCTCCGCGCCGTCCGCCGCCCCGCCGCAGCCCGCCGCGCGCTGGCGGCCCTGGCGGTTCCGGATGTCGAACGACGTGTGGGGCACCCCGGTGGTCGCCGACGGCGTCCTGTTCGCCTCCAGCTTCGAGGTGCACGCGCTGGACATCGGCTCCGGCGAGCGCCGCTGGAAGACCCGGGACGTGGCCTGGGCGCTGGCCGTCGACGCCGGCCGGGTGCACGCCGCCGACGGCCCGCACCTGTACACGGTGGACGCCGCCGACGGCACCGAGCGCTGGCGGCACTCGCTGGACGGCTGGGTGTACGCGCTGGACGCCGCCGACGGCGTGCTGTGCTGCGGGGTGCGCGGCGGCGGCGTGCAGCTGCGCGCGGCGGCCACCGGCGCCGAGCTGTGGCGGGCCGACGACGCCCAGCAGGAGTACGAGAACCCGCAGTCCGGCCCGGCGCTGGTCGGCGGCGCCGCCTACTACCAGGGCGGCGGCCGGCTGCACTGCGTCGACCCGCGCGGCGGCGGGGTGCGCTGGTCGGTGCCGCTGGGCGGCAAGGTGCCCTCCCGGCCGGTCGAGCAGGGCGGCGTGCTGTACGTGACGTCCGGTCAGCGGGTGCACGCGCTGGACGCCGCCACCGGCGCCGAGCGCTGGCGCTTCGACGCGCCGGTGGCGCTGTTCACCCCGCCCGCGGTGGACGGCCGGGCGGTGTACGTCGCCGACTACCTCGGCACCCTGTACGCGCTGGACGCCGCCACCGGGCACGGCCGCTGGCGGGCCGCCACCGCCGCCCGGCAGGGCGCCGAGCCGGCCGTGGTCGCGGACGGGACGGTGCTGCTGGGCTCCGGCGACACCCTGTTCGCCTTCGAGGCGGCCGGCGGCCGCGAGCGCTGGCGCTACACCACCCGGGGCGACCTGGTCGGCTCCCCGGCGGTCGCCGAGGGCCTGGTGCACCTGGGCAGCCGCGACCACTCGCTGCACACCCTGGAGCTGGCCACCGGCCGGCTGCGCTGGGAGCTGGGCACCAAGGGCGAGCTGACCGGCTCCCCGGTCGCGGTCGGCGGCCGGGTCTTCGTCGGCTCCAAGGACCGCTGCGTGTACGCGCTGGACTCCTTCTACGGCACCGCCGTCCCGCAGTAGCGCGGCGAAACGGTACGGCCCCGGACCTCGCGGCGAGGTCCGGGGCCGGTTCGCGCGGGCCCGGGGCTACGGGTGGCGGTGCTGCCAGCCGGCCCAGGCGGAGGCGACCATCTCGCGCACGTCGTACCGGGCGCTCCAGCCGAGCTCCCGCCGGATCAGGTCGGCGGCGGCCACCACCCGGGCCGGGTCGCCGGGGCGGCGCGGGGCGATCTCGGCAGCCGTGTCGATGCCGGTGACCTCGGCGATCTCGGCGAGCATCTCCCGCACCGAGACGCCCTCGCCGCGGCCGATGTTCAGGGTCAGGTTGACCCGCTCGTCCGGCCCGGCCGCGTTCAGTCGGCGGACCGCCGCCAGGTGGGCGGAGGCGATGTCCGAGACGTGGATGAAGTCCCGGACGCAGGTGCCGTCCGGGGTCGGGTAGTCGGCGCCGAAGACCAGCGGGGCCCGGCCGGCCGCCAGCCGCTCGAACACCATCGGGACCAGGTTGGTGACGCCCTCGTCGGACAGCTCCGGGGTGGCCGCGCCCGCCACGTTGAAGTAGCGCAGCGCCACGGTGGACATCCCGTAGGCGGTGGCGGAGGCGTTCAGCAGCCACTCGCCGATCAGCTTGGTCTCGCCGTACGGGTTGATCGGCGCGCACGGGGTGGACTCGGTGACCAGGTCGACGTCCGGCATGCCGTAGACGGCGGCGGAGGAGGAGAGCAGGATCCGGCGCACGCCGCCGGCCGCCGCGGCCTCCAGGACCAGGCGCAGGCCCTCGACGTTCTCCCGGTAGTAGTGCAGCGGCTCGCTGACCGACTCGCCGACCTGCTTCTTGGCGGCGATGTGCAGGATGCCGGTCACCCCGTGCTCGGCGATCACCTTGTCCAGCAGCGGCCGGTCCAGGGTGGAGCCCTCCACCAGGGGGACCCCGGCGGGCAGGCGGTCGGCCGAACCGCTGCTCAGGTCGTCCAGGACGACCACCGGCTCGCCCGCCCCGGCCAGTTCCTTGACTACGTGTCCGCCGATGTAACCGGCACCGCCGGTGATCAACCAGGTCATGGCCCGATCCTAGACGCGGCCTTTTCCCGGTGCCGTGGTGTGTCCGCACGGGCATTCGGACATATCGGTGAAATAGTGACAAAGCTCTGTCCAGCGACCGGAGGTGGCCGCCGTGCGCCCCAAGAAGGAACCGACCCGCCCGATCCCGGCCGGCCCCCGGCCGACCGGGCCCAAGCTGTGGCTCGGACCCGTGGCGGCGCTCGCCTCGGCGGCGCTGCTGCTGACCGGCTGCTCCAGCTCCGGCTCCGGCTCCAGCTCCACCGCGGCGGCCAGCAGTTCCTCGTCCTCGTCCGCGCCCGCCCCCTCCAGCAGCAACCAGCTGGAGCAGGACTACCAGCAGGTGATCTCCCAGGTGCTGCCCTCGGTGGTGCAGATCACCGCCGGGGACAGCCTCGGCTCCGGGATCGTCTTCGACGACAAGGGCGACATCGTCACCAACGCGCACGTGGTCGGCACCGCCACCACCTTCACCGTGACGCTGGCCAACAGCACCAAGCCGCTGGACGCCGCGCTGGTCGGCAGCTACCCGGACTCCGACCTGGCGGTGATCAGGCTCAACAACCCGCCCGGCGGCCTCAAGCCCGCCGCCTTCGCGGACAGCGCCAAGGTCGCGGTCGGGCAGATCACGCTGGCGATGGGCAGCCCGCTCGGCCTGTCCAGCAGCGTCACCCAGGGCATCGTCTCGGCGGTCGGGCGGACGGTCAGCGAGCCCAAGACCACCGACTCGCCGGGCGCCACCATCGGCAACATGGTGCAGACCTCGGCCGCGATCAACCCCGGCAACAGCGGCGGCGCGCTGGTCAACCTCTCCAGCCAGGTGATCGGGATCAACACGCTCACCGCCGTCGACCCGGAGCTGAACGGCTCGGCCGCGCCCGGCATCGGCTTCGCCATCCCCTCCGCCACCGTGACGAGCATCGCCGGCCAGCTGATCAAGGACGGCAAGGTCAGCAACTCCGGCCGGGCCGCGCTCGGGGTGACCGTCCGCCCGTACTTCGACGCGAACTTCCAGCCGGCCGGCGCCGCGGTGGTCTCGGTGGTCGACGGCGGCCCGGCCGCCTCGGCCGGCCTCCAGACGGGCGACGTGATCACCAAGGTCGGCGACACCGCGATCACCAGCCCCTCCGCGCTGACCACCGCGCTGGCCTCGCAGAGCCCCGGCGCCAAGGTCACCGTCGGCTACCAGCGGGACGGGCAGGACAAGAGCGCGGAGGTCACCCTCGGGACGCTGTAGCCCGCCCGACAGACCCGGGCCCGGAGTGCCGTACCGCGCAAGGGAGGCGGCACTCCGGGCCCGTCCACGTCCCGCCCCCGGCCCGGCCCGCCCGGCCGGGGGCGGCGTCGCTCAGCCCCTGTGGCCGGCCCGGGTGTGCCAGGGCAGCTCGACCGTCACCGCGGTCGGCCCCTCCGCCGGGCTCTCCACCACGAACACGCCGTCCACCGACTCGGCGCGCTCGACCAGGCCGGCCAGCCCGCCGCCGGGGTGCACCCGGGCCCCGCCGCGGCCGTCGTCCCGCACCGTCAGCATCAGCCGGTCGTCCTGGCGCCAGACGTCCACCGAGGCGCTGCGGGCGCCGGAGTGCTTGGAGGCGTTGGTCAGCAGCTCGCTGACGGTGAAGTAGGCGATGCCCTCGACCGCGGAGTCCGGCCGCTCGCCGCCCAGCTCGACGTGCACCCGGACGCCGCCGGGCAGCGTGCAGCGGGCCGCGACCGAGGAGAGCGCCGCGTCCAGCCCGCGGTCGGTGAGCACCGCGGGGTGGATGCCGCGGGCCAGGTCGCGCAGCTCCCGCAGGGCCAGCTTGACCTCGCCGTGCGCCGCGTCGACCATCTGCCGGGCCGCCGCCGGGTCCTCCGTCAGCTTCTCCTTGGCCAGGCCCAGGTCCATCGCCAGCGCGACCAGCCGGGCCTGCGCGCCGTCGTGCAGGTCCCGTTCGATCCGGCGCAGGTCGGCCGCGGCGGTGTCGACCACCACGCCCCGGTCGTCCTCCAGCTCGCGGACCCGCTCGGCCAGCGCGCCCGGCGCCAGCAGCACCTCCACCAGCCACCGGGAGACCGCGCCGATCGCCCGCATCGCCCAGGGCAGCACCGGCCAGCCGACCACCAGCAGCACCAGCGTCAGCGTGAAGCCGAGGATCCCCCAGATCAGCAGCACCACGCAGTACAGCGCCGAGCGCCAGCCCAGCCCGTCGGCCAGCGAGGCCGTCACCCGGCCGGCCAGCCCGGCCCGGCGCGGGCGCAGCGGCTCCGGCTCGGCGACCGCGCTGCCCAGCTCGGCCCGCGCCCGGACCCGGGCCAGCCGCCCGAACTGGCGGCAGCAGCCCAGCCCGAAGGCCAGCAGCGGCAGCCCGATCACCGTCACCGCCAGGCCCAGCCCGGCCGTCAGCAGCACCGCCGTCACGGCGAACCCGGCCACCCCGATCGGCAGGTTCAGCAGCGAGTTCCGCACCTCCCGCCACAGCCGTGCCCCGTACAACGACGGGCGCTTCGCCTCGTCCTCCATGGTCGGCGCCCTCTCCTGGTGGTCTCGCCGTGCTTCGTCGATCACCAGCATCCCGTTCGGCGACCGCCCCCCGCCATGGTGCTGCACACCGTCTTCTTCCGGGGGTTATCCCCACCCCCCGACCTGCACCCAGGGCCCGGACCGGCCCCGGAGCGGTCGTGGACGGAATTCCGCCGGTGTCCGCGGGGAGTCCACCGGACGTCTTGCAGGACGGGCAGGTGGCGGAGTAAACGAGCGGTACACATAGACTCCCGCGATAGCGATGGTTATGGACGGGCAAAGAAGAAGGGCGTGACCCATGGAGTGGCAGCCGCTCGCTGCCGACCCCGCCGCCGGCAGCGGCTACTTCGACGCCTACGCGGCGATCGGTCTGCTGGCGGTCATCGGCGTCCTCTTCGTCGTGGTGGCCTTCACCGCGAACCGCCTGCTGCGACCGGTGGTCGACACCCCCGAGAAGCTGCTCGCCTACGAGTGCGGGGTCGACCCGGTCGGCGAGGGCTGGGCGCACACCCAGATCCGGTACTACGTCTACGCCTTCCTCTACGTGATCTTCGCGGTCGACGCGATCTACCTGTTCCCGTGGGCCACGGTGTTCGCCGCCGCCGGCTTCGGGGCGGCCACGCTGGTGGAGATGTTCGTCTTCATCGGATTCCTCGCGGTCGGACTGCTCTACGCCTGGAAGAAGGGCGTTCTGGAATGGACGTGACGCACTCGCACGGGACGCCCGGCTCCGGCCCCGTCCCGCTCGGCATCCCCGACCCGGCCCGCCCCGGCGCCGCCGTCGAGCAGCGCCGCCTCGGCCCGCTGGCCCGGCTCGCCCCGGACCCGGTCAAGGTGGTGCTCAACTGGGGCCGCCGCTACAGCCTCTGGTGCTTCAACTTCGGACTGGCCTGCTGCGCGATCGAGTTCATCGCCGCGTCGATGGCCAAGCACGACTTCATCCGGATGGGTGTCATCCCGTTCGCGCCCGGCCCCCGGCAGGCCGACCTGATGATCGTCTCGGGCACCGTCACCGACAAGATGGCCCCCGCCGTCAAGCGCCTGTACGAGCAGATGCCCGAACCGAAGTACGTCATCTCCTTCGGCGCCTGCGCCAACTCCGGCGGCCCGTACTGGGACTCGTACTCCGTCACCAAGGGCGTCGACCAGATCATCCCGGTCGACGTCTACGTGCCCGGCTGCCCGCCCCGGCCCGAGGCGCTGCTCCAGGGCATCCTCAAGCTCCAGGAGAAGATCGCCGCCGAGGACGTGCCGCAGCGCTACAGCGCGCCCGCCGCCGCGCTGGGCCGCCCGCTGCGCACCGCGCCCGGGGAGGAGGGGCAGTGACCGACACCCCGGACACCCCGGACACCCCGGACACCTCGGACACCTCCGGGGCGCCCGAGCAGGCACCGGAGCCGACCCCCGCCGAGCGCACCGCCGCGGCCGTCGGCCCCTGGGCGACCGCCGCCGAGGCGTACGACCTGCTCACCGTCGACGTGCCCGCCGAGCACTGGATCGAGGCGCTCACCGCCGCCCGCGACACCCTCGGCCTGGCCTTCCTGGACTGGCTGAGCGCCGTCGACGACCTCGACCGGGGCTTCGCGGTCTGCGCGCACCTGGCCGCCGTCGGCGAGCCCGGCGGCGTGCGCCGGCTGCTGCTGCGCACCCGGGTGCCGCGCGAGAAGGCCGCGCTGCCCACCGCCGTCGGGGTGTACGCCGGTGCCGCCTGGCACGAGCGGGAGACCCTGGAGATGTTCGGCATCGAGTTCCCGGGCCACCCGCACCCCGTCACCCTGCTGCTGCCGGACGGCTTCGAGGGCCACCCGCTGCGCAAGGACTTCGTGCTGGCCGCCCGGGTCGCCAAGGACTGGCCCGGCGCCAAGGAGCCCGGCGAGTCCGCCGACCACGGCGGCCCGGCCCGGCGCAAGATGCAGCCCGCCGGCGTCCCCGACCCGAACGAGTGGGGCCCGCTCAAGGGCACCCTGCCGCCGGTCGCCGAACGCCCCGCCCGCGGCGCGCGGGCCGGCGCGGCCGCCGGCGTCGACCGCCCGCGCCGCACCCGCAGCGTCGAGACGGGCTCCGCGAGCCAGGCCGCCCCGGCCGCCGGCGCCGCCCCCGAGACCCCGCCGGTCCGCGCCGACCGCCCGCGCCGCACCCGCAGCGTCGGCGAGGGCTCCGTCAGCCAGGCGACCCCCGGAACCCCGGCCGAACAGCCCGAGCCCCCGCGCCGCGCCGCCCGCACCCAGTCGTCCGACGCCCCGTGGCACGCGCCCGTCCCGGCCCACGACGAGAAGCCCGAGCCCGGGCGGGCGGAGCCTGAGCAGGCCGAGC